>JBKPDP010000021.1:0-108091 GCA_046727935.1 Verrucomicrobiota bacterium
TCTCTCTCAAGCGAAACGTTAATCAGCCTCCATGCCGAAAACCAAAAAGAAAACTTCCAAGCGCAAACCGAATCCCGCCTTCATGAGACCGGTCCAGCCTGACGATAAGCTTGCCGCCATTGTCGGGTCGCAGCCGCTACCACGCTCGGAGCTTACCAAAAAGCTCTGGAACTACATCAAGAGGCACGGTTGCCAGGATAAAAAGAAACGAACCATGATCAACGCCGACGACTCACTCAGGCCGGTATTCAATGGTAAGAGCCAGGTGAGCATGTTCGAGATGACGAAGCTTGTCTCGAAGCATCTGCGGTAGATCGCAAACCCGTTGATAGCCCGGCGTTCGTGCGCCGGGCTATTTGCGGACTGAAAATAATTGATGCGCTGGCGGTAATGTACCGCTCTTGCGCTAGGTCGTATTTCCATCGAAGATGGGTGGCGTGAAAACTTACCGTTTTTTCCTTTTCGCGGTCGCGGGCTCTGTTTTCATCTCCGGGCCGTTCGCCAGCGCGGAGTCTGGCTGGCTCACTGATTACAAGAAAGCGCAGCAAGAGGCCAAGGCTGGTAACAAAATCTTGTTGCTCGATTTTACCGGCTCAGACTGGTGCGGCTGGTGCAAAAAGTTCGACAAGGAGGTTCTGTTGCAGCCGCAGTTTAAGGACTTTGCGCGGGACAATCTGGTCATCGTGGAGCTGGATTTCCCGCGTGCCAAACCGCAAAGTCCGGAGCTGAGAAAGCAGAACCGCGAACTTGCGCAGCAATACGACATTGTAGGTTTCCCCACTATTGTAGTGCTCAGCGCCGACGGACAAAAGCTTTGGCGGTATGATGGTTACTTTCCCGACGGCCCGGACGCATTCATCGCGCAACTGCAGAAATTGCGGAAGGGTTGAATGCGCATTGATTTTTGCGACGTCAAAAAGTCCGTCGCAAAATTGTTAATGGCATGTCGCGAAGGCGGGCTGTACCTTGCGTAACTGGCCGCCTCTGCTAGATACACGCGTTCGGTTTTCTCAACTAGCGCTCATGTCTGTTTATCGTTTGCTCGTTTTCTGCTTCGCCCTACTAATCGCCGCGCTTAGCCTCACCGCGGAACCTACACCGGTGGCGCGGGGTTCCGCGCGAGAGAGTCGAGCGGTGCCGAAGGAATCGAGCATTACATTTAACGCGGTCCATGTCGACGGGCCTTACATCGCGATGACCTTTGACGACGGCCCAAGCGCGACGCTGACCCCAAAATTGCTCGATTTATTGGCCGCGCACCACATTAAGGCAACGTTCTTCGTCATCGGCGAAAACGTCGCGGAACATCCAGAGATCGTTGCGCGGGCCGCGCGGGAAGGTCACGAGATTGCGAACCACAGTTGGTCGCATCCTAATTTTGGTAAAATGTCGGACGAAAGCGTTCGCCGCCAACTCCAGCAAACCGATGACGCCATCAAGAGCGCTACGCGCAAGCGTCCCACATTGCTACGACCGCCTTATGGATCGATTACGGCTCGGGAGAAACGCTGGATTCACGATGAATTCGGTTACGAGATCATTCTTTGGGATGTTGATCCGTATGACTGGAAACGGCCCGGCCCGGCTGTCGTCCGCAATCGCATTCTTAAGGAGACACGGCCCGGCTCGATCGTGTTATCGCACGACATTCATCCGGGAACGATCGAAGCGATGCCTTCCACGTTCGACGAGCTCGAGGCAAAAGGGTTCAAATTCGTCACTGTATCGGAATTAATTCACATGGCAGTAGCTAAACCTTCTCATTCCAGCTCTCAGCCGAGCGGAGATGTGCCGCCGAGCACGATTGGATCCCCCTCTCCGACTCCCTCCCCAGCACCTTCGACCGGCGGTTAGACTGTCGTCTAATACGTCTACTTCTTCGCGGCGCCAAAGCCGCGCTCTGCCATTCGCTGCTCGGTCTGACGACGGGCAAGCACGAAGTTGTTGTTTTCGCCGTAGCTCCGCCACGGGCCGGGTGTCACGTCACGGACTTCGACAAATTGCCAATCGGTCACGTCGGTTGGCGCCAGTCCCAGGTAATCGCGCACGGCCGGTGAAACATCCAAGCCCGCGCCGTGATTGAGATTCGGTTTGGGACGCTCATTTCCAAAGACGTACTGAAAATGGTCTGTGCGAAACGGGCCGCAATCCTCCCATTGCGCATAACACGTGCGATTGTCTTTACGAATGGCAACCCAGCGGTGCCAGCACACCGACTGTCCTGGCCCCGTATAGGCTTGCTTAAACCAGGGAATCACCAGCGGCGCTTCCGGCTTGAATTGACCATGCGTAACATCATTGTACGGCAGCGCGCAGTAAAACGGATTTTGGCGCGGTACGAACGCAACTGGAATATAGCTGCGCCGCGCCGATGAATCAGGATTGTCGAAACCGCCGTAGTTGCTCGTCCAATTCGCGTCCCAGCAACTTCTGTAGTTAGGGACCGGGTTATTGCCTCCTGCCTGTTCTCCAACCCAAAACACCGTGGTCACAATATTGGTCTTCCAGGGGTAACGCTGCACCGCAGGACGCGAACTGGTCGGGATAAAAACCTGCGGCTCTACTTTGAGCAAGGCCCGCTCCCGCAGTTTCATCGCGTACTTGGCAAAGTCTGCCGCCGTCGCATAGGGCGAAGTGGATTGTTCGTCCCCGAAAGCTTTCGGGGCGGCAGCAATCCCTAGACTTATACAAGCCGCAAGAAGTCTCCTCATTAGCAAACGCCGCCACCTTCTAGCCGATTCACCGGTCCTAGGCAAGCCGAATTTTCCGGGAGCTAATCACCCGAAAGAGAGTTTGAGACCCACGATTCTGGGTTTAGTTAAGTTGTCGCCCGTGTTGGCAACGAGCGTCCCGGCACCGACGCCCATATTAAAGTTTCCTTCAGTGAGGACTCTCAGCGACAATAAGCCAACTGCCGTATTGTATGTCCCGGTAATGAGGCTCAAGAAGGCATTTTGCCCTTCCGCGGTGTTGTTTCCGGGATAGCCTCCATCCGGTGGCGGGCTGACTGCTTGCACTCTTGGCGAAAGAAGACCGATAACCGTGAGTGCGACGGTAGCGAGTGATTGAATGCTCGTTTTCATACACGCGAAGTCTCGGAAAAATCCCTCCGATTTGTCGACATCAATATCTGGAGTCCGCTAGGTCTAACTGAGGTCGATGATCCCGGCGCACAGGAATGACTGCCCTTCAGAAAAAATCGGCGTCAGCGACTTAGCACTGTGTCGCGCTTGAACTGTCGATCATCCCTCCGTGGATAATCGAGTGTGAAATGAAGACCGCGGCTCTCTTTGCGGCACAGCGCCGAATCGACAATCAAGGCGGCTACCGCTGCGAGATTGCGCAACTCGAGCAGGTCAACGGATACTTTGAAGTTCCAATAGAACTCGCGAATTTCGCGCTGGAGATTTCGGAGCCGCGCGCTAGCGCGTTGTAGCCGCTTATCCGTGCGCACGATCCCTACGTAATCCCACATGAGGCGCCTGATCTCGTCCCAATTGTGATAAATCACAACCAGTTCATCGACGTCCTGCACATTTCCCGATTTCCATTCAGGCAACGGAATTTTTTGTTTCGGAGTCGATCGCGCCTGTACTGCGGCCATTGCGGCGCGATGCGCCACCACCAAGCCTTCCAGCAGCGAGTTGCTCGCAAGCCGATTTGCCCCGTGCAACCCAGTGCACGCGACCTCCCCAATCGCATAAAGCCCGTACAAACTCGTCGCGCCATTCATGTCCGTTTTGATTCCGCCGCATTGATAATGCGCGGCCGGCACCACGGGAATCGCCTGCTTCGACATGTCGATCCCGAACCGCAGACATGTTTGATAAATGTGCGGGAAACGCTCCCGAATAAATTCCGGCGACTTGTGCGTGATGTCCAAAAATACACATTTGGCGCCTGAACGTTTGATCTCTGCGTCAATCGCGCGCGCTACAATGTCGCGTGGCGCAAGTGAGCCACGCGCATCGTAGCGCTTCATGAAATCTTCACCCCGGTTGTTACGCAAGATTCCCCCCTCCCCGCGCACAGCTTCCGAAATGAGAAATGATTTCGCCTGGGGATGAAAAAGACACGTGGGATGAAACTGGATGAACTCCATGTTTGCGATCTCAACGCCTGCCCGCCACGCTGTCGCCACCCCGTCTCCGGTCGCAACATCCGGATTGGTCGTGTACAAATAAACTTTCCCGCAACCTCCGGTCGCGAGCACGATCCGACTTGATCGGATCGTTTCTACCTCTCCGGTTTTTTCATTCAGAACATAGACACCAAGACAGCGATCTTCTGCCGCGAAACCGAGCTTAGCAGCGGTGATTAAATCCACAGCCATGTGATTTTCCATTAGCTGGACATGTGATTGTCGGCCCAACTCACGCAGCAAAGTCTGCTCGATCTCCTTCCCTGTTACGTCTCGTACGTGCAGGACCCGGCGCTTGGAATGACCGCCTTCTTTGCCGAGATCAAGCTCACGATGTCCCGAAATCTCACGCTCATCGAATTGCAGACCGAGTTCCACAAGTTCGCGGATGCGCTCGGGACCTTCGGTCACAATCGTGCGAACGACCGTCTCGTCGCATAAGCCGGCACCGGCTTCAAGCGTATCGCGCACGTGCAGCTCAAACGAATCTTCATCGCTCGTCACGCAAGCAATTCCACCCTGCGCCCAGGCAGTGTTTGTGTCGGAGCCCTTGCGTTTGGTTATAACAGCTACCGACCCCTGCTTTGCCGCTTTCAGTGCAAAACTCAGGCCCGCGATACCACTGCCAATCACCACGAAATCGTATTCCTTCATCCCAGCCGGATATTGTCGATCAAGCGAGTTTTCCCGAAGAATGCAGCAAGCGCGAGCAACGAATTCGTTCCCGCCGTTTCAACGGGTTGCAAAGTTTCCGCATCGACAAGCTCGACGTAACCAATTCGCGCCAGTGGTGCTTCGCTGATCACTTTCCGCGCGAGATCGACGATGTCTCTCGCGGGTTTGTTGCCGGCATTCGCCGCAGCCAGCAGCGCTTTGTGCAAAACTGTTGCCTGTTTCCGTTCTTCCAGATTCAAATACTGATTGCGCGAACTGCATGCCAGGCCGTCTTCTTCGCGCACCGTAGGCATGGCAATAATGTTGGCCTTGAAATTGAGGTCGCGCACCATGCGGCGAACGATCACCAGTTGCTGAAAATCCTTCTCACCAAACAAGGCGGCGTCCGGTGAGAGAATGTTGAGCAACTTCGCGACGACTGTGCAAACACCGCGGAAATGTCCGGGGCGTGATTTGCCCTCAAGCGTATTTGAAACAGCGGATTCCTCAACGAACACCGAGCGATTGTCCCCGTACATCTCCGTGACACTGGGCCGGAACAAAAGATCGACCCCGGCGTTCTGACAAAATTCTTCGTCTGTTTTTTCCGAGCGTGGATAGCGTTCGTAATCGCTTCCGGCTTCAAACTGCAGCGGATTAACGAATATGCTCAGTGCCACCTCGCCATCGTTACCGGCATGTTCGCGCGCGACGCGGATCAGTTCCCGATGCGCCTTGTGCAATGCGCCCATAGTGGGAACAAGCACCCGGCGTTTTGCATGCGGCTGCGCGTGCGCCTCGGCGATCGTCGTAATGATTCGCATCGTAGAAACAGCGTCGATCATGGAAGCAAATATTCGGAAATTCCTCCAGCCTCAGCATAAAGCTACGGCGGGGCAAGCAACTCTGTTCGGAATGACAAATGGGGTCACGCTTCTTCGAGCCAGATCGCCTGCCGCCCAAAGCGGAACTTCCTCTGGCCGAAATTTTCCCAGCCGGCGCGCAGCGCAAGGTGGCGCATTTCCGAAAATGAAAATGCCCGCGCGGCGGAAAGACGCGCATCATAACGGACCATTGGTTCGCGGAAAACGAAAGCGGTCAGCACTTGGATACCACCTTTGAGAAACAATCCACGCCGCAGATCAGATACGAGCACAAATTTTGTCGCCAACTCGCTGCACCGTCGGAGCACTTTCACGGCGTCCTCATCGCTGAAATGATGGAGCGCAAGCGTGCAAAGGGTCATGTCGTGCGGTCTAGCTGGACACCATTTCAAGATGTCCGCCTCGATGTAGGAAATTTCCGGATAGCCGACGCTTAATTTTCGAGCGATTTCCAGCGTGGCGGGTTGACGGTCTAGTGCATCAATCTCAACCACTGCGCCAATCGATCTCGAATAATCAACGATAAGCCGCGGTATGTCTCCTGACCCAGTGGCGAGATCAACTACCCGCAGCAGCGCTCCCGGCTTTATCCAGTGTCGAATGAAACTCAAAATCAACCGATAGCTTCCAAACCAGCGGTTGAGTTGCCGGATACATTCCAAATCACGCTCCAACTCGGAAGAGAGGGCCTGCTCCCGGTCCATCATCTCCAATACGCCGGGATCGAAACTTCGCTTCATTTACAATGAGGCGCATTATGAGCGCCGTAAGCTTAATACAAAGGTCATCGGGCCGCCGCTACAGCGACAGGAATTTTCGCCACGATTCTGGGAGCGCGGCGGTTTCCACTTCACTCGCAATGCGTCCTTCAAATTCCGGACGGAAAACTGTGCTCGTCCCATAAACCATGACCACATCTTCTGTGCCTTCAACGCGAATAGCGTGTGCCACGCCCGGCGGAATTATGATGCCGACATTGTCGTCGCTGCGATGATTATCGCCGTCCACAAAGACACGCATCACCCGCCGGGGTAATCCAGCGCGAATGTCGTACAGAATTATTTCGACGCGGCCCTGAACAAAAAACATCACGTCCCATTGCTCTTTGTCATAGCTCCGCGCTGAATAATTTTCCGGCTCATCGACATACAGGCGACGCAACCAATCTACTGCATCAGTATCTTCTGGAACGCTGGGCGGATGAACATGAAAGCCCTTGGCAGTTCCGGAAAACATCCGCGCAGCCGACCATTGCTTGGGCCAGAGGCCAATCTGCGCGAGAATGCCCTCGTCGCGCCGAACGAATTCGCCAAAGAGTCCGCGGTGCCGCTGCGGGTGAACTCTTCGCGGGAAAATTTCTACGCCTGGAATCCAAGCTTCCTTAATTTCCCGCTGGCTCCGATCTGCAGCGGCGAGTTCCCTCGCGTCCACGCCTCGTTGTGAAAGCTCCTGTATGAAGGATGCAGCGCGGTAATCTCGGGTGTTTACGCTCCCTCGTACGCTGGCATCGATACCTTGCCAAAGATTTTCTTCGTACCTGCTCATTTCAGTTAAGCCAGTGGTTTTATTTGCCTAGCGAGAAATCGGCTCGTTCGCGAGAAAGATTTGGATTGTAATAGGGATCACTCCGCAAAACGTTCGCCCAACGCTCGCGCATAATCGCTTCGCTGTTCATGTCAATCTGATCGGGTTGCGCTTCATGCCAACAAAGTTTTCCGAACGGAGTGTAAACACACCGGGCACATTATATTGGTTGAAGCAGACCGCAGGCAAATCTACCCTGCCGCGCCGCGCTGCGATACTGCTTGTCCTGCAATGCTCGATTTCGTTGCTTATCTTCTCTATCGCGCAGGGTTGGCAATTGTCGCCGCACTGCCAATGCGGCTTCTCTTTGCCCTTGGACAGTTCCTCGGCTTTTGTGTCTGGCTCATTTCCGGAAAATATCGGCGCCTGGCACAACGCAATGTCGCTATCGCGTTTGGCACCGAAAAGACCGCGCGAGAAATGCGTCGGCTCGTCCGCCACCACTTCCGGCTACTCGGCGCTAATCTGCTCTGTAGCGTCAAACTCACCGCAATGCCGCCAGAGAAAATCCTGCAGCGGGTCGAGGTCGAAAATATCGAGGCAATGGATCGGGAATTTCGTGCTGGCGTTCCTGTAGTGCTTGTTTTGAGTCATCTTGGAACCTGGGAATTGTTCGCGCAATTAATGCCGAAATTCGTCGGCTACGTGCGCAACGCGAGTGTCTATCAGAAACTTGGTAATCGCTTCATTGACGCACATGTGCGCCGGACACGTGGCCAAACTGGCTTGGAATTGTTCGATCGCCAGCAAGGATTTCAACCAGTGATCGATCTGCTCCGATCCGGGGGCGGCGTTGGTGTTTTGTCCGACCAGCATGCTGGCGATCACGGACTTTGGACACCTTTCTTTGGAAAGCTCGCATCCACTTCGCCTCTGCCAGCGTTGCTTACCAAGAGAACTCGAGCGGCGCTTATTGCTGCCGGCGTTTACACAGTCGGTCCGGCGCGTTGGCGCATCGTTTTCACCGAGCGCTTCGACCGGGCAGGAGCCGCTATTGCAGAGCTGACCTCAGAAATAAATCAGATCATCGAACAACAAATTCGCCAGGCGCCGGCAGACTGGTTTTGGGTGCACAACCGCTGGAAAACGCCCCAGCCTAACTTCCTTCTCGCGCAGTATAAACGTGGCGTGTATGTGCCACCGGGAGCTTCGCCTGAAGATCTAAAGCCATTCCGAATTCTCATTCGTTCAAGCAACTGGCTGGGTGACGCGGTGATGAGCGTACCCGCTGTCCGCGCAATCAAGGCCGGTCGTCCCGATGCGCAGGTCACTATCGCCGCCCCGGAGAAGATTGCGCCGATGTGGAAACTGGTTTGTGAAGTGGATGCGATTATTCCTCTGCCAGGTAGCCGGCTTCTTTCAGTTGTGCGGCTGCTTCGGCGCGGTCCATCTTTTGATGCGGCAATCCTTTTCCCAAATTCGCTGCGTGCTGCTCTGGAGTCGTGGCTCACCGCAATTCCGCGGAGGGTTGGTTATCGCGGCCATTGGCGACGCTGGCTGCTTAACCAAACCGTCCGCGAGCCGCGAAAGCCAGGTCCGCCGGAACATCACTCGCTCCGTTTTCTCCGTATCGCGCGCGAATGCGGCGCAGAGACATCCAATTCCGATGGATCGCGAGCAGGCGTTCAACATTCAACATCTAACGTCCGAATGGCCATCGACCGCCAACCGATCAAAATCGGTCTTTGCCCGGGCGCCGAATACGGCCCCGCCAAACGCTGGTTACCCGAGCGTTTCGCCGAGGCGGCCGAAAAAATTAGCGCGCAATCGTCCGTCCAATGGCTTCTCTTTGGAACGACGCGCGACGTCACGGTCGGCGAGCAGATTGCGACCGTCCTTGGTGATCACTCCGTGAACCGACTCGGTCAAACCACGCTCGACCAACTAATCGACGAACTGCGCGAATGCCGTTTGCTGCTCACGAATGATACCGGCACAATGCATCTCGCCGCGTTGTTGGGCGTACCAGTCGTTGCCATCTTTGGCTCGACCGAACCCCGCCTTACTGGCCCGCTCGGCAACGGTCACATCATCCTGCGGCATCATGTCGAATGCAGCCCCTGCTTCCTCCGGGAATGCCCGATTGATTTCCGCTGCATGAAGGCGGTCAGCGTAGAGGAAGTTGTCGATGCTGTGCTATCGATCTTGCGCAAGCAATCAGCCGAATTTCAAATTTGAAATCTGAACTCTCAAATCTCACACTCGCCGGAATGACTTACGAAATCGCCGAATCGTTGTTCTGCGTGTTACGGAGCAAAAACGCGCGAATCTGAAGCCTCAAGCCCGAACTCCTGCCATGGCCGTTCCTCCGCGCATTCGCACACAAGTACAGGTGATGTTTTTCGATACCGATTGTGGAGGCGTTGTCTCGAATATCGCCTACCTGCGTTTCATCGAGATCGCGCGTACGCTTCTTGTTGCGGAACTCGGTCTCGCCCTCACGGAAATGGCGGAGAACCAAAGGTATCCGGTAGTCGTGCGAACAGAGATTGATTATCGCCGGCCGGCTAAGCTCGGAGATCGGCTCGCGATTGAAGGCTGGCTCGATCGGCTGGAGCGCGTGCGGTTCTGGTGTGGTTTCCAGATCACGCGACCCAAAGACAACCTGGTGATCGCCCAATGCCGCCAGATGCTCGCACTAATCGAGATGCCGGAGGGAAAACTGCTTCGTTTGCCCGAGCATTGGGGAAAATATCGGAACGATGATTCCCCAGGGTTCCAGCGCGAATCTCGAACTCCAATTGCTGACAGCGAATGTATTCAATGACTGCTGGCACGCGCAGCCTAAGCCTTGAAGAAACTCTGCTCGAGCCTCCCGCGCTGCCGCCGCCGCCCACGCGCCATGCCTTGTTCGTGATTCTAATTGCCTTAGCGGCGTTGTTGCACGTGGCAACGATCGGCTCCGGCGATCTGTACAGCCAGACAGAGGGACAATACGCAGGCGCCGCCCGCGAGATGGTTGAGGCGCATGAGTGGCTTCTACCTACGAACGATGGGACGCCCCGCCTGCAAAAACCGCCGTTGCTCTATTGGCTGATCATCATTTCGTTTAAGCTCTTCGGCGTCAATGCGGCCGCTGCCAGACTCCCGGTCGCGCTGGCGGTCGTCGCCTTGGTTGCCCTGATTTTTCTGATCGGGGAAAAGCTCACGGATTACTGGCGCGGTTTCATCGCTGGTCTGATTTATCTGAGCCTCTGCGGCACATTTCTGCTCGCGCGCATCGTCATGCCCGAACCGATCGTCAGCGCATTCATTGCGGGTGCGATTTTTTGCGCGATCGGCGGTTATCAGCGCCGGCGGAATCGCCGCATTTGGTTTGCCGGCTTTTGGATTTGCTCGGCTTTCGCCTGTCTGACCAAAGGTTTGCTCGGCATCGTTTATCCGGCCGCGGTTTTTCTCGTTCTCTCGATCTGTTACCGCGAAGCGCGAATGCGATTTCGCGGGCTCTTACGTTGGCAGTATCTTACGATCTTCGTTCTGATCGTCACGCCATGGCACATTTGGGCAGAATGGCATTTCCCCGGTTATTTTCGTTATCTGATCAGCTCGGAATGGCTCGGTCATCTGCGCGGACTTACCGATGAGACGCATGATTTCCTTGGCATGCCCGCCTACCAGTTTTTGGTCATGCACCTGGCCTGGTGGTTTCCATGGTCGATCGCCCTCTTGCCCGGCGTTATTTTCGCGTGGCGCCGTGTGATTCGGCCGCGCGAGATCAATTTCGCCGACGCACTGCCGCTTTGCTGGATGGGTGTCGTTTTTATTCCACTGCTGTTTCTGGGGCAACGCCAGGATTATTATTCAATGACCATGTGGAGCGCATTCGCGCTTTGGGCAGCCGTTGCATGGGACCGAATGCCACACGGGTTACGCGCCGCCGGTGTAGTCGCTGTTGGCCTCGTCGGCTTGATAACGGCGGCGGCGGTATTCTTTCTGGCGGGGGCGCCACGCGCTCTGAATGGAAACTGGGGAACGATGGACGCACGCTGGACGGCCTGGAGGGCGTTACACCACATGCCCGTTGAAACCTGGCTGGCATTTCGACCTCTAGTTGTGATCTTTGGCATCTCGCTCATTTCTATGTCGCTCGCAGCCCTGTACTTAATTTCCAAGCAACGCGAGAGGCTTGCAGCCATCGCCCTCGCCACCTCGATGATCCCGGGCGGACTCAGCATGATGGAAGCCGTCGCGCAAACCGCCCCCTATTTTTCACTTGCTGATGTGGCACGATTTCTAAATCCGCGGCTCGATGCAGATGGCGATACAATCTTTGAAGGACCACTCGACGATAGTAGTAGCCTCATTTTCTATCTGAACCGGAAATTTTTTCTGGTTAACCAGAATCCCCAGAAAGAGACCCCGATTGGCAAGTCCTCTATTGACATCTTTTTGAATGAAGCCGCGGTCTTGGAAAAATGGGGGCAACCCGATGCGGTTTATCTAATTATCGAGGAAAGCCGGGCCGCCTATTGGAAACGAATCTTAACCAGCCACTTTCACATCTATCATCAAATCACAACGTCCGGGACCTACGTGGTGCTTAGTAATCAGTTATGACGCGAAGTATCAACGCAAGGAATTAGTGATCTCCATTTGAAAAATCCGTCTGTGAGCTTAATGTGCCGGCTCATTTTCGCAGGGTAACTAATCTATGTCGCAACATCGTAGCTTAAAAGGGGCGAGCACAATCGCCGCCAGGCGCAATGTGTTAAAGCGCTTCGAACGGGTCGAGCTTTTGAAAAAGCGCGGCCAATGGAAGGAAGGCCAGAAGGTCATCGGTCTGCCCAAAACGAAGCCAGATGTGTGATGCGCTTTGCGCGAAAGTAAGCCGTTAAAAGAGTTACAACGTTAAAAATAAGGCGAGCTCAGCCTCCTTTTTAGCAATGTAATCTTTTAACGTTTTACCTTCGCCATGCGCTTGAACCGTTTCCTTGCTGCTGCCGGTCTTGGTTCACGCCGGCATTGCGATGAGTTGATCGCTGCGGGCCGCGTCACAATCAATGGCAAAGTTTGCACGAACTTCAGTGCGCAGCCAAGCGCGCGCGACCATGTCAAAGTCAATGGCAAACTTGTTCACGCGGCTCCTGCGCTTACGATCATGTTGAATAAACCCGCCGGACTCGTTTCGACTCGAAAGGATCTGCACGCGCGTGACACCGTTTTTGATCTCATACCAGGAAAATTTTCCCACCTCTTCACTATCGGACGTTTGGACGCGCAAACTCAAGGTTTGCTGCTTCTGACGAATGACGGTGAATTGGCGCAACGGTTTACCCACCCGCGTTTCAAAGTGGATAAGGAATATGAGGTCACGCTCGACCGGCCATGGGATCCTGCACTCGCTGCGAAGCTGCTGCGTGGAATTCTTCTTGATGGCCAACGCGCGAGGATTGCGCAACTTCGCTCCCTTTCGCCTACGCGTCTTCGCGTTATCTTGCGGCAGGGAATAAATCGGCAGATTCGGCGTATGTTCCAAGCCGTCGGATACCGCGTCAAACATCTTCTCCGCATTCGAATCGGAAATCTTCGGCTTGCCGATTTGCCGTGCGGGCATTGGCGGGCGTTGACACAACGGGAGCTCAAGTCACTTGAGAGGCGGGCGCCCGCTAGACCGCGTCCGGCATCGCAGGAGCAGCGCCCCCTCTATGAAACTCGACGGCTGTAACGCGCTGATCACGGGCGCTTCCGCTGGGATCGGCCGCGAATTTGCGCGCCAACTCGCCGGCCGCGCCAAATCGCTTATTCTAATTGCGCGGCGCGAGCAGAGGCTGAACGAACTGCGCGACCAACTAGAGCAACAGTATCCGAACCTCGCCGTTTCCCTTCGCAAAACCGATCTCGCAGATCTTTTGCAACTGAATGAACTGCAGGCGTGGCTCGATCGTGAAAGGATCGACGTCGATCTTTTGATCAATAATGCCGGACTGGGCGATAGCGGTGCCTTCGCGACGAGCGATCCGATTCGCAACGAGCAAATGACCCTCGTGAATATTGTTGCCCTCACCACACTTACTCGCCGCTTGCTTCCGCAAATGATCGCGAGAGGACGTGGCGGCATTTTGAATGTTAGTTCGTCGGCTGGATTTCTTCCGATCCCTGATTTTGCGGTTTACGCAGCGACCAAAGCCTACGTTACAAGCTTCTCCGAAGCGCTTCGAGCCGAACTCAGGGGAACAGGCGTAAGCGTCTGCGCTCTTTGTCCAGGCCCCGTCCACACGGAATTTCAGGAAGTCGCCAAGCGCCCGGGCGCTCAGCCGGATACTGGCCCGGAGTTCGTTTTCGTTCCGGTAGAAGAAGTCGTGCGTGACGCGCTTGCGGCACTCGAGGCAGATCGCCCGCTTGTTATTCCGGGCTTCCCGATGAAACTCGGGATGTCTCTCGTCCGAATAACACCGATGCCGGTCCTGCGCTTGCTGTCGCGGTTTTCACCAAGGCGCGGTTGAACTGTATAACTGCCGATCATTCACGACTAAGAATGAAACCAGTTATGCTCGCTCGCGAAGACCACATGGCTGGTCATGATCTCCGAGGTTGCCATTAACACGACGATCGCGCCGACGACCAGAAGAGGCAGAGCAGGATTGATCCGGCGGAACAGCCAGGTGATGGCATAAACATAAAATAACGCGAACGGAATCAGCGCGCCGCTAAGCAACCGGCCAGATGCAAAATAAGGATGGGCACGCGAGGGATTGATACAACTGCCGAAATCGAACTGAATCGAAAGGAACGCCAGGAATCCAACCGATGCGATGAAGCTTATAGCCGCTATACCAATCGCTTGTCGCTGAAACATTGAGAGGCCGGCTTTCTTTCGCAATCCAAGGAGCGCAGCGACGAGCAACGCTAGCGAGGAAATTGCATAGAATCCGTCGGCAACTGGACAACTTAAGGGTTGACCCTGCCATTTTATTTCGCCGCGCCAGAAACTAGTAATGAGGTCCCGCCAAAAAACCCAGAGACCTCGCGGCGTAAAAATTGGATGCTGCCACCAGTCTGCAAACGGTTTGTGTGTCCAACCAAGCAAGGTGATTTTTGCTGCTGATCCGGTTAGATCGCCAAACTGATATTTCGTCCAGACAATCCAACTCCCAATTGGAATTGCAGCGCAAAGGACAAGCACCGCAAATGCGACAAGGGCGGTCTCTGGTTTTTGCCGGATCGCTGGCCGCAGCTTCGCGATAATTGCGACCAGGGCCACGACGATCAAAGGCAAGTTGGATAGTTTGGTCAGGTACATGGCCGCAATTGCCAAACCTGTAAGTGTGCCAAGCAAGAGAGTCGGCCTGCTTGTACGCGACCATTGGAGAACGCAAAGAAACAATCCACCGAAACACAGAGGCGAGAGAACGTCGTTGTTAAGAGCGTAAAAAACGTTCTGAGGAATAAACGCGAGTAGCAATGGCACGCCGAAACGGAATTCCACGCGCTCAGGCGCAACTGTGCGTGCAATCAAATAACCGAGTAGCACAATGAGTGCGATCAGAAGCCCATTCAGGAAACGGATCCAGTAAAGTGATTGAAGGCCGGTCAGTCCGACGAGCTGTCCGACCCACCACCAGACACTCGCCAGGACATAATACAGTGGCGGCTGAGAGGATTCGAAATTAATTTCGCTGCTCCAGGCAGCTCTCGTGGCGGCAATCTCTGGCTCTACCCCGGGACCAGATTGCTTCCACAAAGGCCGCGGAAATTTCGCGTCAGGGAATTGATCCGGAGTAAACAGGAACTCCGGCGACGCATACGGAACGATCCAGCTAAGGGTCTCTTCCTTGAGCGAGTCAAAGGCGCGCGGGAGACGACCGTGTGAATACTGCGTAATAAGGTCAAAATGCAGGTCCTCATCGACATTGCTAAAGAACGGGAACGCGGCCGAGAAAATAAAGACGCGAATAGCCGCCGTGATACAGAGGAGCAGGATCAGGACACTTTCGCCCCTATTCGCGAACGTTTTTGATTCGCCAGAGACGTTCATCAAAACGCCGGGAGCGGTAGAGCCGCAGCAGCTCGCTTACATCTGGCTGAACAAGTCATGCGTGAAAGAAAGCTCTATTTCTAATCTCAGGATACAACTCGGCGCGTTGCCAGCAGGCTGGCAGCCTCGATGTAAACAGAAACGGCGGTCGTCTTCGACCGCCGCTTCGAAACCTTTTGCAGGTTACACACCTACAGCTCTAAGACGATTTGTATTTGACCGAGCAACCGTATGGTTTGGTTTGCGGTGTGGAGACAGATTTGCCTGCCAATGATTGGTCCAACGCCGCCTTAACATAGTTGGTTGAGCTGGGGATATCTGCCGGATTAGGTGTCGCTTTGCTGTCGATCGCTCCTTCGTAGGCAATTTTCCCCTCTGGATTGATGATCACCATGTTTGGCGTGTTCTTGGCGCCATAAGCGCGACCCACTTTGCCGTCAGAATCGAGAAGCAATGCGGTCTGCTGCGTTTTCCAGGAAGTCGCGATTTTCTGGGCCTGTTCCGGCGTCAAATTGCCTTCTGTACCCGGCGCGTTGGAATCGATGGTCAGCCAGACCACACCTTTATCTGTGTATTCTTTCTGCAATTTTTGCATGTTGTCGCTGCCGTAATGCTTCTTCACAAACGGGCATTCCGGGTTGAACCATTCGAGCACGACGTATTTACCCTTATACTGGGAAAGCGAATGCGTCTGGCCTTTCGCGTCGGTGAGCGAAAAATCCGGCGCAGCGCTGCCCACTGGCGGCGGGTCCAAGGCAAAGATTGTAGTAGCGATAAGTGACGTGAAAACGGTCAAAGTTATTTTTTTGTTCATAAACGATTTAGAAAGCGAAGTTGTTAAGGTAGTTCAATTTTCTTGCGATCAACATATTGGCAAGGAACGGCGGAAATACAAATGCAGCAATGGTAGGGCGCGACCGCCGGCGGAGGCGGCGTCAATTACGCTGGTCAAAAAAAGCGGGGCGTCCCTAAATTTTATTCTGCAGCGACCGTGCGCGTGGCGGTCTGGAGTTTTTCGAGGACCATGCCTTTGGTGAGCACTTCCGGGAAGACAATCGGTTCCTCGTTTTTCCCGGGATAGAGCACGTAGAGCGGAACGCCCGGGCGGCCAAACTGTTGCAACAATTTTGTGATCGCTGGATCGCCATTAGTCCAATCGGCTTTCAATTTCACAATCGCGTGACGTTGAAAGGCCTCTCGAACCTCTGCGCTCTCGAGCACATTGGCCTCGTTAAATTTGCAAGTAAGACACCACGCTGCCGTAAAATCGACAAATACGGAATGGCCTTGGTCCAGCTCCGCTTGCAAATGCTCCGGTGTGAACGCTTGCCAGTCTCCCCAAAGTCGTGAATCGGCTAACGCGACATTGGTAAATCGAAATTTGCCGCCGATAAAATAGATGCCGCTTCCCAGCACAAGCACGAGCATGAGCATGAGCACGACGCTTCGCTTGAGGGCTGATGTAGTTGGCAAAACGAATGCGCCCTTCATCCAGCAGACAACACTAATTACCAGCAGAAAACAGCTGGCCCAAATCGCTCCTTCCAAGCCGCGCTGAGCGCCCAGCACGTAAAGAAGGAACAGCAGGGTGGCCAGCAGGAGAAAGCCCATGAATTGTTTCACATGCAGCATCCACGGACCTGGCTTCGGCAGAAATCGCAGCCAGGCGGGTTGAGCGCTTAAGAGCAGGTATGGCGCGCTCATGCCCGCAGCGACAGCGACGAACATCGCCAGGATGACCGCCGGCGACTGCGAAAACGCGAAGCCAAGTGCGGTTCCAAGAAACGGCGCAGTGCACGGCGTTGCCAGAACAGTCGCGAACACACCTTGGAAAAATGAGCCCAGGTCGTCTTTGCGTTCAGTGGTTGAGAGCAAACCGCGTGTCATGCTTTGCGGCAGCGAAATTTCGAACACGCCAAAGAGATTTAGAGCGAAAACGAGGACTATCACGCTTAACGCAAGGACGAAATAGGCGTTAGTGAATTGAAACCCGCCCCAGGTGACTTCGCGTCCAGCGCCTTTCAGAACAATCAGCAGCAGCGCAAGTCCGATGAACCACGCGAAAATCCCTGCCGTAAACGTGATACCACTCCGCAAAACTTTCCGCTGGCTTTGGCCCGCCTGTTGAATGAATCCAAAGATTTTCAGCGAAATCACCGGCAGAACGCACGGCATCAGATTCAAAATGATGCCGCCCAGGAAACCGAAGAGCAGAAAAGTCAGGATCCCGCGAGCGTGCGCTGGAGCAGCCGCCGAAGCAATCGGCGCAGAGGAAACTTGCCACGCCCCGCGGTCCTCTCCATTTGGCTGCTGGGAATAAACGATCAGGCCCAGAATGGACGACAAATTTTTCTCCGACGACTCAATCGGAATTCGAAAGACAACTTCGTTCTTGTTGCGTGATTCGATCGTTGGATGGCCGACAACAACGCCTTGTCCTGGTAATGGGAAAAAATCCAGCGCCGGATAATTAGCCAGGGTTTCGCTGGTAATCTTTAAACGGAGATCAGATCCAACCCGACTCCATTTGGCCACATTCGATTCTGGCAAGTTTTGAGGCAACAGGCGCCGGTAACGCGCAAAGAGTTCCGAGTTCGCCGGCTGGCTCTTTGTCGAGGTCGGCAGCTGCAACTGCAATGTTGCGCTACCAGGAATACAGATTTTCTCGCAGACCAGCCAGTTTGCTTCGGCGGACAGTTTAACTGAGGAATCATCAATCTTTTGCGGCGGCGTAATTTCCTGCATCAGCAGGACTTCATTTTCGTAGCCGTAAGTCTCGATGTCGCCCGGATCAATCGTTTTCAGCGGAATTGGCCATTGAATCTCGCCGACCTTCCAGCCTGATGGCAGTTTCCATTTCAATTCTGTCGGGAGACCGGCGTCGCCAGAGAACGCCCAATAGGTGTGCCAGCCCGGAGCCATTCGAAGCAGCAAACCGACGGTGAATGGCTTTCCGGGAACAATCGCATTCGTGTCAGCTAGAAGCTCGCCCTTGACGAGCTCTTTTCCTTGATACACCTGCGCCGGGCTCTGCGGCGCCAAAGCGAGGACAAACCAAGCAACGAGGTAGGTCGCAACTCGCGATGCCAGTGTCATGTTATTACGTAGCACTCGCCTCACTTCGCGGCAATCGACGATGGTAGGGCGCGACGCCAGGCGCGCACCTACTTATGGGACGACAAAAATCTTATCGGTCCAAGGATCTTTCACTTTGGTGCCAGGCGCGAAGCCACTTACATCGACATATCTTCCGTCCGCGTCGAACGGGCTGAAGACATATCCCGGTTTGCCGGGGACTAGCTTTGCTGTCGGAAACGCCGAAGACGGAGCAGAAGCGCGCGAGGATGAGACACTCGTCGATGACTGCGCTGCCTCCTTGCGAGTCACGCGCGAGGTTGCGTCCGATGTCCGGCTCTGAGCGCGCTCGGCTTCAACTCGGTGTTGCTCTCGCGGGGCTGACGCCGTCTCCGGCGGCATTGATTGGCCGGGGATGGTAACATCCGATGGCGGAGTCTCCGTTCCCACAATGGTCGAGGATTCATCGCCCCTCTTTCGCGTAGCATAGTGAACCGGAGCACTGGCAACACGATATGAACCCACCGCTACGGCCCGAGCCACTTTGTAAGAGCCTACTGCGGCGCCCCGGGTCACGTGGTAGGAAGTAGAGGCGACGCCGTGAGTCGCCCGGCATCCGCACAGCAAGATCGGAGCAACCAATAAGATTTGCACAGGCACATTCATTTTACGTTCATACAGATGCCACTAATCGCTTTTCGTTCAATGATTGAGGATAACGTCACCAATGAAATCGGAGATATGACTCTCAGTGGTGGCCCACGAACACATCAGTCGGTAAACATCGGGCTCGATAAATTTGTAAAAACGCCATCCGCGCGCTTGGAGGCCGCGCACAAGTTGGTCGTCCATCCGCGCAAAGACTGCATTTGCCTCAACAGGAAAGACAATCTCGACCTTTGGCACACTTTGCAGCCGGCTTGCAAGCTGGCGTGCGGCGCGGTTGGCGTGTTGGGCATTCCGCAGCCATGTGTCCCCGGTCAAAAGACCCAGCCACGCCGCAGCCAGGAAGCGCATCTTCGAGCCGAGCTGGCCGGCTTGTTTCACTCGATAGTCGAACTCTCGGGAAACCTCCTTGTTAAAAAATATCACCAACTCGCCAGCAGCTATCCCATTTTTCGTTCCACCGAAGCAGAGAGCATCAACTCCAATCTCCCATGTGATCGTTCTCGGTGCACAGTTGAGCGACGCGACCGCATTGGCGAAACGCGCGCCGTCCATGTGCACAAACAGTTCATTGGAATGCGCCAAGTCAACGATCGCGGCAATTTCCTCGCGGGCATAAACCGTTCCGAACTCGGTCGCCTGTGCAATGCTGATTGTGCCCGGCTTGTGCGCGTGCAGCTCGTTCTTGCGCATGAGTAGCGCTTTTGTCTGGCTGATATCGATCCGCCCATTCTGGCCGCTAACCAAAAGCAGTTTTGATCCGCCGGTAAAAAATTCCGATGCGCCGCATTCGTCAGTCTGAATGTGGGCATTTTGGTGGCAGATAATGCCGCGAAATGACTGACACATCTGCGCAAGCGCCAGCGCATTTGCCGCCGTGCCAGTAAAAACAAAATAAACGTCGCAATCCGTCTCAAAGATTTCGCGGATCCGATCGCACACGCGCTCGGTCCATCGATCCTCGCCGTATGCTGCAGCGTAATCCGCATTGGCTTCCTGCAACGCAGCCCACGCCTCGGGGCAAATCGGCGCGGTGTTATCGCTCGCAAATCCGTGGCGCTTTACGATCATCACACTTGTTTGCTACGCGAGTTTCCGCGCCCGATCAATCAGTACAAAAAGAGATTGCCTGACAGATCCGAGCCCTGGGCCTCCGGAGTCTGCCAGGCAAATCTCCTCCACTTGCTCCTCAAAATTGCTTGAAGCAATTTCATCTTAATTTCGGAAACCGGCCGCAAACTGACCGTGTCTAGCGGCAAAATTTTTTTGATACCCTCGAGAGGGCCTAAATCTGCAACTCTCGCTGTAGACGCCTCGCGGTAGCGAGACGCCCGCGCGTTCTACCGCTTGAGCACGGCGACATAGCAGCGCGACTACAACCATTTTGCTTAACGCATTGGGCCGAACTAATTTCGTAAATGAGGTCGCTCCAAAGCGAAGTCGAGCAGCGCGGACGGCGTATCTTCGAACTGGTCGATAAACATCCTGAGTCCCTCTTCAGCAAGGCCGGATTTTATCAGCGACTGATGACGCTCTCGATGCGCGATGAGCAGCTCAAACTCCAACTATTTCGTTTTGTTGATGTCCTCCCCTCGCTCCGCACCTCAGGCGAAATTGTTGAGCATCTCCAGGAATACTTCGCCGATGCCCATGAATCGCGAAAGGTTTCGGAATTTCTAGGGGCTGGCATTCGCCTGGCCAGCATTGTTCCGTGGATCAGCGGGCCCATCCTGCGCTGGAACGTTTCCGAAATGGCGCGCCAGTTCATCGCCGGAAGAAATCCGAACGATGTCATGCAGACATTGCGGAAGCGTCGCACGCAAAAAATTGGCTTCACTGTCGATCTTTTGGGAGAAGCTGTCGTTAGCGAAGCCGAGGCCGATGAGTATGCGGCGCGTTACCTGGATTTACTGGAGGGTCTCGCGCGTGAAACAAAAAACTGGACCGATCCGCTGGGCAAGAATTCGGAGCTTTTTCCGGTTGTAAATCTTTCGGTTAAAATCTCTGCGCTCTATTCGCAACTGAATCCGGCCGCACCGGCTGACGCAATTGCCCATCTCACACCAAAGCTGCGCCCGCTTCTGCGTCGAGCGCGAGAGGTCGGCGCTTTCATCAATTTCGACATGGAAAGTTATGCGCACAAAAATACGACTCTCGAACTTTTCAAAACCATCTTCACCGAGGAGGAGTTTAGGGATTGGCCACATGCTGGGATCGTCACTCAGGCTTATTTGCGAGATTCTGAAGCGGATTTGCACGACCTGATCGAGTGGGGTCGCGCGCGGGGCACGCGGTTCGCAGTCCGGCTGGTGAAAGGCGCCTACTGGGATTACGAAACAACGAAATCGCGTCAGAACGGTTGGAATTGTCCGGTTTATCTTCAGAAACCGGCGAGCGATGCAAATTTCGAAACGCTCACGCGGTTGCTGTTGGAAAATGAATCCGTCGTAACCGCTGCGTTTGGGTCGCACAATGTCCGGAGCATCGCGCACGCACAGGCGCTTGCGGACGAACTCGGGATCGATCAGAGCCGCTTCGAGTTTCAGTTGCTCTACGGGATGGCTGGGCCAATCAAGCGCGCGTTAGTGGGTATGGGTTATCGCGTCCGCGAATATTGCCCAGTCGGCGAACTGCTTCCCGGGATGTCCTATCTGGTGCGACGTCTGCTCGAGAACACGTCGAATGAAGGATTTTTGCGGGCAAAATTTTCCGAAAACGTCCCTACAGAAGACTTGCTGCGCGATCCATGCGAAAGTTTGCACCGGAGCCGAAACGGCGTTCTACCGCCATCAAATGCCACCATAACTATGACAAAATCCACACCAAAGATACCGCCGGGCGCTCCCTATGAAAACGCGCCCCTAACGAACTTCGCCTTGCCCGAGAACCAGGGAAAAATGCGGGCTTCACTGCGCGAACAGCGCAAGCAATTTGGGCGGAAAGTTCCACTCACGATCAACGGCGAGAAGATTTGGACCGATAAGATGTTTTCCTCGGTCAATCCGAGCCAGCCAGACCAAATCGTCGGCTACGCTGCCGAAGCCGGCATTCCCGAAGCCGAACGCGCCATCGCCGCAGCGCGCGTTGCGTTCGACGAATGGCGTCGCACTTCGTTTGAAGAGCGCTGTCAATTGCTGGAACGCGCCGCCGAAATTCTCGAGCGCCGTCGATTCGAGCTTTCCGCGCTCGAAGTCTTTGAGGTCGGCAAGCCGTGGACCGAGGCGGACGGCGACATTCGCGAAGCCATCGATTTCTGCACCTTCTACGCCCGCCAGATGCGCTTGATAGGCAGGCCCCGGCTCACGCAAAACGTACCGGGCGAAGAAAGCTATCAGCATTACTGGCCGCGCGGCGTCGCGCTCGTAATCGCGCCGTGGAATTTTCCGCTGGCGATCTTGTGTGGGATGATCAGCGCGGCGCTGGTTACGGGCAACAGCGTGATCATGAAACCGTCCGAGCAATCGGTCATCATCGGCGCCATGCTGATGGAAATTTACGAGGAAGCCGGCGTGCCATCCGGCGTATTGAATTTTCTCAACGGCAAAGGCTCTGTTATCGGCGCACACATGGTTGATCACAAAGATGTCGATTTGATCGCCTTCACAGGATCGCGCGAGGTAGGGCTGCGGATTTGGGAGAGCGCCGGCAAAACGCGCGAAGGCCAGCGCGAGCTCAAGCGCGTCATTTGCGAGATGGGCGGCAAAAACGCCATGATCGTCGATTCCGACGCTGATCTGGATGAAGCGATTGTCGATTCGATTTATTCCACGTTCGGTTTTCAAGGCCAGAAATGTTCCGCGCTCTCGCGGCTGATCGTTCTCGAAGAAAATTACGACCGCGTTCTGGAACGTTTGCTCGGTGCCGCCGCCAGCGTGCGTGTCGGCAATCCGGAAGAACCGGACATCGTGGTCGGGCCGGTAATCGATGAGGCCGCTTACCGGCGCATTCTGGATTACATCGAGCTCGGCAAAAGCGAGGCGACACTCGCGTATCAGGCAAAGGAAGTGCCACCACACGGTTATTTCATTCCGCCTACGATTTTTACCGGTGTAAGACCGGACATGCGGATTGCGCGCGAGGAAATTTTCGGGCCGGTGTTGAGCGTGCTAAAAGTGCGCGATCTCGACGAAGCGATTGAAGCAGCCAACGGCACTGATTACGCGTTGACGGGCGGCTTCTTCTCACGCAGCCCAGCCAATATCGAGCGTGTCAAAGCGCAGCTAGAGGCCGGAAACGTCTATATCAATCGTTCATGCACCGGTGCGATTGTCGGCCGTCATCCCTTTGGCGGATTCAAAATGAGCGGGGGCGGTACTAAAGCCGGTGGGGAAGATTATCTGCTGCACTTTTTGCTTCCGCGCGTCGTGACCGAAAACGTCACACGTCACGGGCTTGCGCCAGAAAAAACGCCCGAATACCGCGACGAATTTCTTTGGCCAAGAGCATAGTCACCACGGACATCGTGCCTCTGCGGCCAGATCACAGAAGAATCGCTAGTGGTCCAGTGGACGACCCCTACTGAGCACCTTCACTACTGTAACGATCATGTAGAGCACCGGCCATGCCGAGGTCAGAACAATTAGTGCAAAGACCGCCATTTCCCTGGCACGTTCCCGTGCAGCTTCGATACGGAATTCGCGTCCTAAATTGTAAAAATTCCTGAATCCGTATCTGTCCTCTCCGTCGTAAGGCGAGAAATGGCCGCCGTGCCATCGGCCGAAACCAGAATGGAAAAAGTAGTCCGTGTGCGGAAATTGCCCCTTACCGCCCGTGGAAGGACTCCTGGGTTTCATAACCAACCTCGTGTCTGAACCGCAACTATGATACCACGTTCAAAAAAGGAATCAGCCTGAAAAATACCCTTTCCAATGGCGGCGGGTCAGCGAAACAGTCAAGCAGTGCAAATCAAAACGGCATCTTATCGCGCTGGTAAACTGCTGGTGAGACTGCTGTTTGGCGGTGTCACCCGCGTTCGCGTGCTCGGACGCGAAAACGCGAATCACACCGGCGGATTTTTGCTGGCAGCCAATCACATCAGCCATTTCGATCCATTCATCATTTCGTCAGTGATCCGACGGAAAATCGACTGGATGGCGATGGCGGAGTTTTTTCGGGTCCCGGTCGTGGGATTTCTGTTGCGCGCAGTCGATGCGTTCCCGGCGGAACGAGATCGTGCCGATCGCAAGACCATTCGTACCGCAATCGCGCGGCTGAACGACGGACGCATCGTTGGTCTTTTCCCCGAAGGCGGGATTCGCGATGGCGCGCGATCGCTGCTCGAAGGCGCGCCGCTGCGGCCGGGCGCTTCAACACTCGCACACATAGCTGGCGTTCCGATTTTGCCGTGCGTTATTGTAGGCAGCGACCGCCTCTATTTGACTAAACATTGGTTGCCGCTTCGGCGCGCGCCAATTTGGATCGCGTTTGGGAATCCCATTTCGCATTCTTCCGATTGCGAAAAATTACAGGGGCGCGAGCAGATCGAATTCGAATTGGCGTCCGCATTCAAAAATCTCTACGCGGAACTGCGCGAGAAATTTCAACTCACGGCTGACGACCTGCCCCATCCGCCGCGAGAACGCGTGAAGCGTTGTAGGGCAAGCGCATCGCCCGTCGTCCCTGGAAGCGGCAACCGCTCCGCTTGCCCTCCAATTCATCGGATCGGATTTCACCGCTTCGCTGCGGGCGGAATCGATGCATTTCTATGCGCATCCATCAACTTCCTTCATACGCGCCACCGGCTAAACGGGCACAGCCGCGTGGAGATGGAGCGCTATGTAGAGCGATGCGAGCGGCTCACCGCCGATCAGTATTATGCCTCGCCTCACGATGACGATCTTGCTGAAGCACTGCGAAACGGTCACGCGACTATCACATGGCGCAGCCCGATCGAGACCCAATTCCCAGCGAATGACATTGCGCGTGCAGATTTCTTTCCGACAAAACACCGTCGGAGTGCAGCCACGGTTTTTATTCTGCACGCACTGATGTCTGCGAGTCGCGTTGGCTATCGACGTTGCGCAGAGCGGTTTAACCAACTTGGTTGGAACGCATGTTTCGTCCATCTGCCATATCATTATTCGCGTGTCCCGCGCGGCTATTGGAACGGCGAGCTTGCGATCACCTGCGATCTCATCCGCAACGCAGAAGGACTGCGCCAGGGCGTGATCGAGCTGCGGCAATTGATGAGCGCATTGCGCGAACGCAGCTCCGGTGAATTCGGTGTGCTCGCCACTAGTTACGGCGGGTGGATCGGTGCGTTGGTTGCGATGGTCGAACGCGACCTGCGTTTCGTCGCCTTGATGGCGCCAATTGTAAACATCGAGCATGCGATCTGGGAGAGCCCTGCAGCGCGGTGTATTCGCCGCGAACTGCGTCGGGCAAACATCAAGCCGTCGCTCGTCGCCCGGCATTTTCATCTGAGCTCACCGATGCACAACGTGCCGCTAAGTGACCCGGCCCGGGTATTGCTTGTTGCAGGCGAGTTCGATACGATCGCGCCACTTGAACATATTGAGACGATCCAGCAAAAATGGCGCGGCTCTGAATTGTTACGTGTTCAACAGGGCCATTTTGGTTACCGCATGTTGCCGGACACGATGAAGCGATTGAAGGAGCGTGGAGATCTGTAATTAAGTATTTGGCCACAGCGGAAAGTGAATGTTGTACCCACAGCGCTGCGTCGCTGTGGCCGCGGGAGCAACATCCCCAAAGCGCCACAGCGGTGCGGTGTTACCAACAATCACTTAAGTCCAAGAAATTCCAGACTTGGTCCAAGATCGCGGAATGCGGCGTCTGCGAGAACATTGTGACCTTCGACAGAGGCATGCCATCCATCGATTGGATGGAGCAGTTCCACACGACTCAAATCGACTGCCGCTAACGCATTCGAATATCGCACTTGCACCTTTGCGTTGTCCGCGAGCTCGCGATTCAGTTCAATCACCATCGCCCGTAACTCCTCATTCACCATCTTTGCAAGGCGAATCAGATTGGAACGGTAAGCCGGCCGGAAGGATGTGAAATATTTGTAAGTGGTTTGCAGATGCAGATAGCGAGATGCGTCCTGTGCTCGCAGGCGTTCTGCGATTTCGCGGCCTATGAAATAGGACTGGAAATTGATGAGACCGTACACCACAACTGCGACGCGGTGGCGCTGCATACGCGCGCGATCAATCAGGGGCCGCATCTGTCTCGTGAAATTCTTCCGGAACTCACGGCTTTGCCGTTGTAAACGGCTTTCAGGTTCGTCCAATTCGCTGATTGGACTTCGCCACGCCCAGTCCACGTTGTTGTGTCCGATCGAGATGAGAATCAAATCGGGAAAACGTTTCGCCGCCAGCAAATCGGCGACTTGTCCGGAGAAATTGCGCGTCCGAAGAATCCTTCGGAAAAGGTTCTGTCGTTCGCCTTCGTAATCGACGAGTGCGCCGATGCCCGCGCATTCAATCGCAACAAATGGAGTGAACTCCTCCAGTCTCTTCGAAACACTCTGAATGCCTGCTGGTGCCGGGTTATTGTCGAGAAACCAGTTATTCCCACGACAAGTGCGCGCGCGCCAAAACGTGCTCCAGATCGACGAGATGTAGACTCCTGTGCAAACGCTGTCGCCGATCATGGCAACGTGCGGCAGCCGCGCGATCAACTCATTCCAGCCAATCTCCCGATTCCGGTAAGCTAGATAATCAGAATGAAATGGTGACGATGGTTCAGCTACCCGGCTCAGAACCTCCCCACTAATCACCCGAACAGGCCTCCTCATGAGTTCCGTCAATTAGCCCCGCAAGTTCTCGGAGTTGACGGAATTTGTCACTGTCAATCTTTCAATCCAACCAATCCATCGCTTCGAGCAACCGCCGAAACTCGGGGTCGTCTGTCGAGAGCGCGGGCAACCATTCGCCGATTGGCTCGCGCTTCCACCAGGTTTTCTCACTACTGGATGCAAATTGGTAACGATACAGTCGTGCCCTAATGTAATGAGGCGGCGCGTTAGGAAATGGATTGTTCGCGAGGAGCGAGAGCGTGCCTGGATCGTTATGCAGAAGTTTCCAAACAAATTGCAGCGTCCACGGATACTCGGCGGGTGAAGCCATCGCGGCGAACCAGATTTGCCAGTCGAGACGCGGTTGGTATGGCGCGACGAACGGCGGTCGCCGGTCGGGGTCACCGGGTTTGGCTTTGAACTCGTATTCTTTCCACTTCGTGTCGCCGGTGATGATTGAATCGTCTGTGCCCTCAAAGATAATTTCGTCACGTTCGCGCCCGACCGTCCCGAACGCCCCATAGGTATTTACAAGATCGAAAGGGTCGTACGAATAATTCATCAACTGTCGTCCGGAAACTAGGTTAAGCACCGGCGCGACGCTTAGATAGACAATCAGAATCGACAACGCGACCGCGATCGTGTTGCTGATGCGCGACGGTTCCGATTCCTCCGCGGCGCGTTCGGCGCGTCTGACCAATGCTCTCGGTAGAAAATGGCGCAGGAATGTATCGTCAAAGCAGGCCAGAAACGGAATGATTGTCAGATAATTGAGAAACGAAAGGTTGCCGCTGATGATGAGAAAAATTTGAAACGTGACGAGCAAGACGCCTGCGACGTGCCGCACGTGTCGCGGGCCGAACGAAAACCATGGCACAACCAGTTCAATGAAATGATTCCATGCCGTCCCGAATTTGTGGAACCAATGCGGCGCAAAGTGAAGGTAGCGACTAACGGGACTCGGGATCGGCTGAGTCTCGTAGTGATAGTATAGGCAGGTAAGATCGCGCCAGCACGGGTCGCCGCGCAATTTGATCAGGCCCGCGCCAATCATGATGCGAAACCCAAGCCATCGAAAAAGCCAGATAACGAGAATTGGCGGTCTACACTTGGGAAACGGCCGTCCATCGAGCAACGGGCAAAGAAAGATCGACAAGAAGCCGGTCTCGAGCAGTTGAATCTCCCAGCCGTAACCGTACCAGATCTGTCCAACGTGCACGATCGACATGTACATCGCCCAAAGCACAGCGAGCAGAATTGCGTTGGCATAGCCGCCAAGAACAACAAGTGACAAGCCGAAACCGATCCAGGAGAAGATCAACAATGCATTATCGGAAATTCCGAACCAAAAGAGCGTCGGCACTCGTAGCATTCCAGCAGTACGCGAACCGAGTTGAGCTTGGACGCTCTCAAGAAAATGATTAGCCGGCGTTAATCCATGCTCGCCAATCAGCGGTACCAACTGTCGCGCCGCTACTAAAAAAGCGACTGCATAAATAAAACCGAGCAGCCGCAGAATGATGAAGCGTGTCAGCCAATAAGAATTTCCGCGCGCGAAAAGTTTTTGGATAAAACTCTCATCGTTCACTACCGCACGCTTGTGCCAGAAGCTCAATCGATCTGCAAATAGTGTATGCCAGGGGGGAGATTCGAACTCCCGACCAAGGGCTTATGAGTCCCCTGCTCTACCACTGAGCTACCCTGGCGAAATCGGCGGCGACAAAGGTCAATCGCATGACTTGTGCTGTCAACGCGAGCGGGTTGCTGACCTCAGTTTGTTACTCTTTCTCATGCTCCTTACGCTTGCTCTCTCAATTGACGATACAGGAGCATGATTAAGGGCAGCAGGAGACAGATTACTGCTTTGACCCCGATAGATACGGCTCCAAGTCCTTCTCACGGCCTTGTAGCACGGCCATGAAGCAGACGCCGTTGTGTTCCGTGACTGCACCGACCCAGCCTTCTTGATGAACATAGCGCCAACCTGGAAACGCCAGCACCGCCCCGGTTTTAACGTCTCTCTCTGCCGGAAAGAGAAAAAACTGCATGTGTTTTTCGCCCACCCAGATTTGGGCGATCCGCTGCGACTCGTCGTCATCAAAAACACGGCAGCCGATTGTCTGAAAATCGGCGAACTCGTCTGGAACGTCGTAGTGTTCTAGTCCGTGTTTCATAAAAAACAAATCGCTTAATGTCCCCGCTTCAGCGCTCACCGGATCGAGCATGACCGATCGAGTGGAGCCGGCTACTGTCAATAATTTCCGAGCTGTCGCCGATCCCGGAAAATCATTTAGCCGACCAAGCAGGTGGAACGTGAACACCCCCGCGATCACCAGGAGCGCAATGCTGATCGCAAGGACGGCAGGATTGAGGACGATTCTTCGCCATGTCCACTTCGGGCCGCGAGTGGCGTCCTTCTCCGAGAACCATTCGGCCGACTCGGGAGGGATCGGCACGAGACGAACCAGTTCCGCCACGGCTCGATCAAAGTTCTGTTGATTAACAAATTCATCGGAGCCGTCTTCACGCGATACCGCAGCGCGCATGGAGCGGTCAGCCAAGTGGTTGTGGCTGATTGGCGCGCAATTCAAGAGGGCGCGGCGCCGACGTAACAGCCGCAGGGTCCTCATACCTTACCTGCTCCGGGCTGCTTAGCGTCCAGCCACGCCTGTAACTGTCGCCGACCCTGGGCCAGGCATCGTGACAGTGTACTTAGCTTGATCTCGGCAATGTCTAGGATCTCGAGGTAATCGAATTCATCCAGATAAAAAAGTGCCAACGCGCTCCGCTGAGGATCAGGTGCGCCCGAAATCCAAATTGCCAGTTGCGTGGGGTCGAGCTGCTTGATCTGTAACGCCGCCTGTGGAGCTACGTCGTGCTCATCGATTTCGAGCGGTTCCGGTTGCAGGTCCGTCTTACTTGCTTCCAAACAGCGCCAGCGCGCCTCGCGGAAAAGCCAAAACCGTTCCTTGGGCAGTTCTCCTTGTGCAGCGCGCGAAGCTGCTTCGCGCAACGTCGTGTTGAAGACTTCCTGCGCCTTGCGCGAGTCGCCCAGCATTAAGAAACAAAAGCGATATAGTTGTGGCAAATTTTGCTTTCGATCCGACACTCTCCCATCCTTCGTCTTTGCAAAATTTAGCGCACTCTACGCGGCTCCCTACCATCGACAAGCGGTGATTCTCTGCATCGCACCATCGCTGCCCTTGTCTTGCGGGAAGCGGACTAGAGCTTCTCTAAACGGCGCGCTACTTCCTCGGCGTTCTCTCGGCTGTTAAACGCGGAAAGGCGAAAATAACCTTCGCCTTGTGCGCCAAAACCTGCGCCCGGTGTGATGACCACATTCAACTCGCGCAGCATTCTATCGAACATTTGCCAGCTCGTTAGGCCATTGGGCGTTTTCACCCAGAGGTAAGGCGCATTTACGCCGCCGAAAACATCCAGACCAGCGTTCGCCGCGGCGCCGCGAAGAATCTTTGCGTTGCCCATGTAATGATCAATGAGCGCGCGGATTTCTGTGCGGCCATCCGGCGAATAGAGCGCTTCAGCGCCGCGTTGCACAGGATAGCTCACGCTGTTCGATTTCGTGCTCCAACGCCGTTGCCATAGCGGATAGAGGGGAAGTCGGCTACCGTTCTCTGTCCGCGCGAATACCGATTTCGGCATGACCGTAAATCCGCAACGCACGCCGGTGAACCCGCCGTTCTTGGAAAAACTACGCAATTCAATCGCGCACTCGCGCGCCTCCGGAATTTCGAAAATCGAATGCGGAATATTGGGTTCCGAAATGTAGGCTTCATACGCAGCATCGAAGAGCAGCAACGCCTCGTGGTGGAGCGCGTAAGCGATCCAATGTGAGAGCTGTTCGCACGACGCAACGGCCCCCGTTGGGTTATTGGGAAAACAAAGATAAACAAGATCGGCATGTTCTGCCGGTGGGTCGGGAACAAATCCGGTTTCGGCTGTGCACGGCAAATAAAGAATTCCTTCGTAGCTCCGATCTTTTCTTGCTGGTCCACTGTGGCCCGCCATCACATTTGTATCGACATAGACCGGATACACCGGATCGGGGACTGCCACTTTGTTTTGATCGCCGAGTATGTCGAGAACGTAACCGCAGTCGCATTTTGAGCCGTCAGAGACAAAAATTTCGTCGTCGGCAATGTCGATGTTGCGATCGCGATAATCATTCTGTGCAATTGCCGACCTTAAGAATTCGTAGCCATGTTCGGGACCATATCCTCGGAACGTCTGGCGATGGCCGAGCTCTTCGACAGCCCGCTTCATTGCATCGATTGCCGCACGCGGGAGCGGCTCGGTGACATCCCCGATTCCGCATCGAATCACTCGCTTGGCGGCTTCTGGATTGGCTTCGCAAAATTCGCGCACCCGCCGTGCGACTTCTGGGAAAAGATAGCCCGCCTGAAGTTTAAGATAGTTTTCGTTTAGATAAGCCATGCAGGTGTCGCGGCACTGTTTGACTCGCTGGACGCTTACATGTTTCGGGGCGGTAATAGACCGCCGCTACAGCAGAACTCGCCCAAACGCCAATCAGTAATTTTTCGCCACTGCGTCCCAGTTTACCACGTTCCACCAGGCTTTGATATAATCCGGCCGGCGGTTTTGATATTTGAGATAGTAGGCGTGCTCCCAAACATCCACACCGAGAATCGGCGTATTGCCGTCCATCAGAGGGCTGTCTTGATTTGGCGTCGAGATGACTTCGAGCTTTCCGTCCTTATTCTTGATCAACCACGCCCACCCGCTGCCAAAACGCCCCGCGCCAGCAGCAGCAAATTTCTCTTTGAAATCGTTAAAGCTGCCGAACGTTGATTTGATGTCGTCGGCGAGCTTGCCTTTCGGTTCGCCTCCAGCATTCGGTCCCATTATTTTCCAAAAGAACGAATGATTCGCATGCCCGCCGCCATTGTTGCGCACCACTGTGCGAATGTCTTCCGGTACCGATTTGAGATCACTGATCAAATCCTCGACGGATTTCTTTTCGAGATCAGCTTTGCCTTTGATCGCGTTGTTTAAGTTGTTAATGTAAGTCTGGTGATGCTTGGTATGATGGATTTCCATCGTCTGCGCGTCGATATGCGGTTCCAAAGCATCGTACGGATAAGGTAATTTCGGTAATTCGTAAGCCATAATCTTTACAGTTAGATCGAATTACGTCGCGCGACAGGTTTTATTTTTCGCGCGATCAAACCGATGCAGTGCGCTCAGCGGGGCCGCGCCTATCGATCGCAGCGATAAAAACCCGGACGATGTCCGACGCCGCTGCGGTAATTGATATAAGTCGCGAGCGCGAGCAGCGGGAAATTCTGTCGATACATGTCGTACTTCAAGTAGAACACGCGGGGAAACCCAGTGCCCGTGATTTGATCTTCATCCCACGAGCCATCGGACTTTTGCGAACTGAGCAGGAAACGCAAACCCCGCTGAATACTTGGCCGATCGAGATCGCCGCATGCACAAATGCCCATGATCGCCCATGCTGTTTGCGACGCCGTGCTTTCGCCAATGCCTTTGGTCGAGGGATTTTCGTAGGTGCCGCAAGTCTCACCCCAACCGCCATCGTTATTTTGACAACTCTCAAGCCAATCGCGGCCGCGCAATATCCAGTCCTGCGTCATGTCCTGGCCAATCGCGCGCAAGCCCCGCAAGACCTGCCAGGTACCGTAAATGTAATTGACGCCCCAGCGCCCATACCAGGAGCCGTCCTCGTCCTGAGTGTCGATTAGATACTGCATGGCGTCGCGGACAGACCGCGTATGGGGATCGAACCCAATGTAACCGAGCAGCTCAAGCGTGCGCGCGGTAAGGTCACTGCAGGTTGGATCGAGAATCGCATTGTGATCGGCAAACGGCATGTCTTCCAGCCAGGGCGTGGTCACATCTTTATCAAACGCGGCCCAACCACCATCGCGACATTGGAAACTGAGCTGCCAATCGAGGGCGCGACGAAAGATGTCATTGAGCGCTTGCGGATCCTTTGGTCGGACCAGCCGCAGCGCCATCAACACCATTCCTGTATCATCAGTATCGGGATAATAAATGTTGTTGTATTCGAATGCCCATCCGCTGGCTTCCGGGTGTGAGTTGTTTACCGACCAATCACCGCGGATGCGCACCTCCTTATTAACGAGCCATTCGGCGGCCTTTTGCAGGGCAGGATGCTCGGAAGGAAGGCCGGATTCCACCAGCGAAATAATGGTAATCGCAGTGTCCCAGACCGGCGAGAGACACGGTTGGATACGGAAATCCTTGGAATCGTCAAGGAAGAGTCCAGCGAAGTCTTTCTCCGCCTTGGCGTAAATCGGATTTGACTTTGAGTAACCGAGGGCGCGCAATGCGATTAAGCAATTCAGCATCGCCGGAAACACGGCTGCGAGACCATCGCTACCCTCACCAATCCGCTCAAGCATCCACCGCTCCGCTTCTTCCAAGGCGCGCCGGCGCAGCGGCCGAATCCGCAGCGGCTGCAGGAATTTCAGAGTGTCGTCCAGTCGGAGAAAGAAATTGCGCCAGGTCCAAAAAGGCTCGCTGCGGGGCAAGCGCAAATCGCTTTGCTCGGTGCCGAGAGGATAAAGTTCGTGCAACTGCTTTTCGCCGGGCAAAATGCGAGTCGGTTTGAAATGGTTGATAATCGCCAGCGGCACGAGCATCGCGCGGCTCCACGACGACATTTTGTAAATGTGAAACGGCGCCCAGCGTGGGAGGAGCACCATTTCCAGGGGAATCGCCGGCAGATATTTCCAAGGAAACTGGCCCAGTAATGCAAGGTAAAGCTTGCTAAACGTGTTCATCTGCGGAATACCCCCGCGACGAATGATATTCGCGCGTGCCTCCTGCATAAACGGCGCGTCGACCGAACAGCCGGCAAGCTTCAGCGCAAAATACGCTTTCGCCGATGCATTAATCTCACTCGGGCCACCATGATAGATGTTCCATCCTCCGTCCGGCAGTTGGCGTTTGAGAATGTGGCGCACGCAGCGCCGCTGCAATTGCGCGTCCACTTCTCCGCACCAATGCATGAACAGGATGTAATCCGAGCAGAGGGTGCTATCGACGATCAGCTCCCCGCACCAATGGCCATCTGGCTTTTGCTGGCGTAACAGATTCTCTTGTGCGCGCGTGATCGCGTGCGCGATCTCCTCGTCGTTCGCCGAATACGATTCCGATATCTCCGGTCGCGCGCTCGGCAACACAATGAGGTTCTTCGACGACTCCAGCATGTCGATCCGATTTTTACGAGGCTTGCGCTGCAACTTCTGCGCGTTTCCCGGTCAGGTGACCATTACCGGAGCTCACCCCATTAAAAGCGAGGACTTCGCTACCACGGCCAGAGGATTTCGGTTTCGAGCCGAAATTGAACTTGATCGTTTTCCAGGTGTCGCCGCGCCGCGCCTGCAGTCCCAATGTCGCTGTCGGCTCGTAACCGCAATGCACCATGCAGTTCTCGCAACGGCTATCGCGTGCGACTCCGTTCACGACGCCGTATCGATCCCATTCGGTTTTTTCCAGTAACTCCGCGTAGCTCGAGTAGTGCCCGTCGGTCATCAAATAGCATGGACCTTTCCAGCCGCGAATATTCCGCGTTGGAATTGCCCAAGCCGAACATGTCAGATCGCGTTTGCCCGCGAGAAATTCGAAATAGATCGGCGTCCCCAAAAAAGTATATTGGCTCATCCACTTCTCGACTCTTTGGAACTTCTCGACCGTCATTGCGCGGGTAAGAAAGAAGTTTTCCGGGCGCAGATTGAGCCGTTTGATCATATCTTTCTTGGCAGCGTCGTAATCGTATCCAGGGGTAATGGTGTGACCATCGACGCCAAGATCGGAAAGATAATCGAACATCTGTTCGATCTCCTGCATGTCGGTTTCTTTATAAACAGTCGTGTTCGTAGCCACGTGATAGCCGAGCAGCTTCGCCATTTTGATCGCGAGAATGCATTCCTTGAAAACGCCTTCGCGCTCTACGATCAGGTCGTGTGTGCGCTCCAATCCATCAAGGTGGACGTTCCAGTACATCCATTTGGTCGGGCCAATAGTTGGCTTTGCCGCGTCTTTTGCTCCCTTGCGAATTTCGGCCGCATCTTTTTCGCTTAGCAACCCCGCATCGAGCAGTGTCGCAAGTTTTTGTTCGACAAATTCTGGTTGGATCACCAACTGCGAGGCCATCCACTCGCGCATCTTTTTGCGCATAAACATCGCGTTCGTGCAGATATAGACGATCCGCTTCTGCGCGAGCAGTCCTTTCACCAGCGCCTCAATGTGCGGATAGATAAGCGGTTCGCCGCCGCAGATGGAAACCATCGGCGCGTTGCACTCCCTTGCCGCCCCGAGACAGTCCTCCAAACTCATCATGTCCTTGAGCGACGTGGAATACTCTCGAATCCGTCCGCAACCCGTGCATGTGAGGTTGCACGTGTGCAGCGGCTCGAGCTGAAGAACCGTGGCGAATTTCTTCGTGCCACGCAACTTATGCCCGATCACGTAGGCCGCGATCTTCGCTGTAAGCGGTAAAGGAAATCTCATCGGAGCGAGGATAGTAACAGGAGCTTCTAGAGTGTCAATGACCCGACTAACGCGCTCGGTTTGTTAATTTAAATCGGCTTCGGCGCCTTGTTTGGACTTTGGACCGCTCACAAAATAAACCAATCGTTACCTAAAACGCAAAATAAAGATGCGACTGCGCGTGATTTATGTGGTTCAATAGGGCGTAAGTTTGTCTCTAAAAACAAACTATAAAAAAATCACAGGATTATGAAACGATTATTGTTAGCAGCATTTGCCGCTGGTCTTATCGGCTGCGCACAACAGCCCGCACCTCCGCCCGGTCCGGCGGTAACGGGCGGTTACACTTACTCCCGATACGCTACTACGGCGGAAGTATGGGGACATCCAAATCCGGCTTACCGGAATTGGACAACGGAGCAACTGCAAAAGCGCCGCTTGGATCTTTACGCGATGCAACCGCTAGCTCGGACGCGCAACGAGGTGCCCGCGTACATCTATAGTGGGATTCCGCTGCCACAGCAGGATGAGATCAAGGCAATCGAAGTCGAGCTCAATCGGCGTTATCAAGCCGGCGATAAAAGTGCGGAGCTGAAAGAATTCTGGCCTTCATCGCGCAGGCATATTGCCAGCGGTTCACGTTTCGAAACGACATTTTAACTTCGAGCGATCTCGAAGTGATGCGCTCCGGCGATATCGCCGGAGCGTGTGGATTACGGAGCCTGCCACCCACGTCGAATCAGGCTGACGGCGATCGCGGCGAGAAGGAGCGCGACTATCTTCGACACGCCGCGCAAGCCCTGTCTGCCCATCCAATGCGCAAACCGGTCTGCATTCCAAAAGGCAATCGCAACCAGGGCGAGATTGACCAGAAGTGAGACCAGAGTGAACACCAAGCCCACCGTATCAACGAGAATGAGCAGTGCTGTGAGCAACGCCGGCCCGGCGATTAACGGCATCCCAAGCGGCACGATTCCGAACTCGTCGCTGCCTCCGTGATCGGACGGCCCAACACTGAGCAATTCGCGGCCTGCCAGAGCAAGCAGAATGAGACCACCGGCGACTTGAAAGTCCGCGTCCGTGATTCCAAGCGCGTCGAAAATAATCTCGCCGAGAAACATGAACCCGACAGCTACGCAGAGAGCTGTGACGATTCCGAGAAACGCCTGGCGTTTCCGCTGTTCGGGCGAAGCGTTGGTAGCGAGTCCCATGAAAATCGCGACAAGCCCGATGGGATCGATCGCGACAAAGATCGGAATGAAGGCGAGGAAAAATTTCTGGATCATGGTAGCGCACGTTTCCTAACTTGCCGGTGCTTAAAACGCAATACGGGACGATCGATCAAGCTTGCCTTTTACGCGCGCCTACGGATGTTCGCCGACACTTAACGCTCATGAAATCCTTGTTTCTTTTCCTGTCATTCGTTTTCACAAATCTTTCAGCCGCAGAACTGAAAACCATCGATGACTTTCGCCCCGCGGCGGCGAAAGCCAACGCCGTCTTGACGCTTCCCGATTGGGAACAGACGCCGAAAGCCGTTGAGGCGATGATGAACGGCGCCATCGCGAAGGCGAACAAGGCGCTGGATCAAATCGGCTCGCAAGATCTGAAGAAGGTCACGTTTAAGAGCACGGTCGTCGCGCTCGATAATCTCACTTACGAGGCAGGACTTGCAGCGAACAGAGCCACAATCATTAAAGAGACAAACACGAATCCAGAAATGCGCGTTGCCGCCGAGAATGCGATAAAGGTCTTTCAAGATTGGGCCGTGGGCGTTGATTACCGTGAGGACGTTTACAAGGCAATCAAGGCTTTCGCTGACACGCACCCGAAGCTTTCGGGTGAGGACGAAAAACTGCTGAACGAAACATTGCGCGATTATCGCCGCGCCGGGTTAGACCTCCCGCCCGATGAGCGCAAAGAGGTTGAGCAGCTTCGGAAGGAGTTATCCAAACTCGGGACTGATTTCGATACAAATATCGTTAAAGCCAACGCGCCGGTGATCTTCACGAAGGCCGATTTGAACGGACTGCCGGAAAGCTTCTTCGCGTCGCCCGGCATCAGGACGGGAGACGACGCGTATACGGTGATGGCAAATGTCACCTGGCAATTCAATACCGTCGAGGAAAACGCGAAGAGCGAGGCAACGCGCAAACAGCTTTACGTGATTCGCGAGACCCTCGCCAAAGACACAAACGTTCCCGTCCTGAACCAAATGCTCGAGCTGCGGAACAAGATCGCGCTGCGACTCGGTTACAAATCTTGGGATGACTATCAGACCGAAGTCAAAATGGCAAAGACCGGCGCAAATGCCGAAAAATACATCAGCGACCTGGTCACCGCGATCCAGCCGAAGTTCGAGAGCGAAGTGACGGAATTACAAAAGTTGAAAGCGGCGGAAACGAACGATCCCAACGCCAAAATCGAGGTGTGGGACTGGCGCTATTACGCGAACCAGCGGGATAAACAAAAATACGCCGTCGATAAGGAAGCGTTGCGCGCGTATTTCCCGTTCCAAAAGGTGCTCGACGGCATGTTCAATATTTATCAAAGCATCTTCGGTCTGAAGTTTGAAAAGATCGCTGCGCCTTACAAATGGATCGGCGATCTCCAGCTTTATATGGTGACCGATTCCGCCACGGGCGAGCCGCTCGGGATGTTTTATCTCGATATTTTTCCGCGCGAAGGAAAATTCAATCACTTCGCTCAATTCGAAATCATCGGAGGCAAGCTCTTGCCAGATGGAAAATATCAGCGACCAACCGTTGCGCTTCTTTGCAACTTTCCGCCGCCGGCAGCGGACAAGCCTTCTTTGCTGACTCACCAGGACGTGGAAACACTGTTTCACGAATTTGGTCACGCCCTGCATTCAATTGTTACTCGCGCGAAGTACGGCCGTTTCGCCGGAACGCATGTGCCGGGTGATTTCGTAGAGGCGCCGTCGCAGATGCTCCAGAACTGGGTTTGGGATAAAAAAGTGCTCGACACGTTTGCGGCCGACTACCGCGATCCGTCAGAAAAGATTCCAGCGGAAATCATCAAGAAAATGAACGACGCGAAGCTGGCCAACGCCGGTGTTTTTTATCGGCGCCAGTTCGCATTCGCATCGCTCGACCTCGCGTTGCACAATCAGCATGCTGAAGATACGCCTTACAATTGTGTGGCCATTTCGAATCCGGTCCTAGAAAAAGTTTTTCTGCCTATCGATCCGAACACGACGTTTGTTTCTTACTTTGGACATCTGAATGGATACGATGCCGGTTACTACGGTTACGCGTGGGCTGATGCGATCGCCGCAGACCTGGCGACGGTCTTCGAGAAAGCAAAGGACGGTTACCTCGACAAACAAGCCGGCATGAAATTGCGCCGCGAAATTTACGAGCCAGGTGATTCCCGTGACGTCACCGTCTCCATCGAGAAGTTCCTCGGTCGCAAACAGTCGATCCAACCGTTCCTGAAAAAGATCGGCATCAGCCAGCAAGAGAAAAAGGGAGCCTCTACGGGATCATCACGGGAAAGCCGCTAACGTGACTCTGTCAACCCGAACGAAGTGAGAGACCTCACAAAGCCTACTGGACGATCGAGAAGCCGCTCGCCAGCTCTCGCCAATGAGCATTTCATCGTTGAGGCGTGCAGCACTTGCTATGTCCCGGGCTACTTAATCGTAATGCCCAGAAATGCTGTCGAGTCGCTATCGCAAATAAACCCGACCGCTCTAGCATCGCTCGGGCCGACGTTGGCAGCGACCACGGCTGCAATCGAAGCCGTCGTTCGACCACAGCGAGTTTATTGCGCCTTATTTTCCGAGGAGACACGCGCAGTTCACTTTCATCTTTTTCCTAGGACCGAATGGCTAACCGCGAGATATTTTTCGGCTCATCCGCATGAGATGGAGATCTCGGGCCCCCGACTGATGGATTGGGCGCGGCTAACGCTTCAGAAGCCAATTGCCGGTAGGAACAGCGATGAGACTTTGAAAAAGATTCGAGCTTGGCTGGCGTCAACTGCAACCGAGGTATGACTGTGTGAAGGACCGCGTCGCTGAATTGCCATTTAATAGCCTTCTCGGCATTCGCCGCGCCAGCGACTCTGCGTATCTACTGCAACTGCCATCAGACAACCAGTATCTCAATCATCTCGGCACAGTTCACGCGAGTGCTCACTCGCGCTAGCGGAGGCATCCAGCGGTGAGTTTTTACTCAGATATTTCGGTTCCGCTGGTGGCGTTGTGCCAATCGTGCGGCGAATGCACGCGAAAATTTCGCAAGCCCGCGAATGGCAGTATTATGTCCACCGCGAGTGCCGCGCCTGAATCTCTCGCGCGTCTTGAAGCCGAGCTTTCATCAAAAGGCCGGTCGGTCGTTCCATTTACGGTAGAGATTTACGACGAATCTGGGGCACATACAGTTTCTGCAACGTTTGAGTGGTTTATCCAGCGTGAGAAAAAATCGAAGCAAGATTAATCCGCCCCAACTCCTCAATCATGTGCGCCGAGCCAAATGTTTATTCTCCTCAATGGTTTGAGTTCTTTCATTTCAGCATTGGCGAGGCTCGCACGATACAGCAGACAGCGTTCATCTGTCGTTGCGCTCCCCTGCCTGATTTCCGCGAAGTTCTAGATATGTGTTGCGGCATGGGGCGACATGCCCGGGCGCTTTCCAAACGGGGTTACTCAGTGCTTGGCATCGACCATGATGCTAACGCAATAGCAAGAGCGCGGGAACTTGCTGGCGGTCCAAGCTACGTGAACGCGGACATTCGCGACTACCGACCGAAACTCGGCGTGTTCGACGTTGCGATTATTATGTCTCAGAGCTTTGGCTATTTCGATCCGACAACAAATCGCGACGTACTTGGGCGGCTCGCAGCGGGCCTACGTGAGGGCGGTCGCGTCATTCTCGATTTGTGGAATCCGGACTTTTTTGCCGCTCATCAGGGCGAACGCGAACTGGAAGGAAACGGAGGAGTGGTTCGCGAGAACAAACGTGTAGAAGGCGACCGGCTCTTCGTGCACTTGGATTACCCGGACGATGGTCAAGACAACTTCGAGTGGCAGTTATTCTCGCCGGAGCAAATGGATTCAATGGCAGAATCAGTCGGATTGAGCCGATTACTTACGTGTACAGGCTTTGACGAGATGACACCTCCATCTCCTAGTAATCCCCGTGTTCACTTTCTCTTCGAGCGCCGTGCCGCATCATCGACAAATGTTGGCCTTTCGTGACGATCGAATCTCTGGCCGATCGTCGCGAGTTCATCACAACGGTCGCGTCGTAGAACGCACGTCTTATCGCGAACTGTGGAGAGACAGCCGCGTACGATCATGGATTTTGTGACGTGATTCTGCATGACAATCGCTTTCGTCATTCGTGCTTCGCTATTCCTTCGACATTCGTCATTCTGATTTCGTCATCATCTTGCGGCGCTCGCAGAGCGCCGCTACAGGGAGAGCATGAAAATTTTGCAGTGGTTACTCGCAGTCTCTCTTGCCGCTGCGACTTCGCTTTTCGCTGTCGATGAATTGGCGTTGCGTTTGGAACCAGCGCTGGAGGCAATCACGCCGGACGGTTTGCTCGCGCACATCAAGGTCCTCGCGTCGGACGAATTCGAAGGACGCGCGCCTGGAACAAAAGGCGAAGAACTTTCGGTAAATTATATCACTGAGCAGTTCAAGAAGGTCGGCCTGAAGCCGGGAAACCCGGACGGGACTTACACACAGAAAGTTCCGCTCGCCGGGATCAAGAGTGACCCGAAAATATCGTTCATCATCGCTGATAAGACAATCGACCTGAAATATCCAGATGACTTCATTGCCTCATCGGCGCGTCTCCAATCTGAAATCAAGATCGATAACTCGGACGTAGTGTTTGTCGGATACGGTGTCGTCGCGCCCGAGTACGGTTGGGACGATTACAAAGATGTCGATGTTCGCGGCAAGACGATCTTGATGTTGATCGGTGATCCGCCGATTCCGGATTCCAAAGACGCATCGAAACTCGATGACAAAATGTTTAATGGAAAAGCGATGACTTATTACGGGCGCTGGATTTACAAATACGAGATCGCGGCCCAAAAAGGCGCCGCGGCTGTCGTGATCATTCACGAAACGGGACCGGCCGGCTATCCCTATTCTGTGGTGAAGACGAGTTGGGCCAAGGAGAATTACGAAATCGATTCGCCAAACAAGAACAGGGATGCTGTGGAGGCGCGCTCGTGGATCACCCTCGATGCCGCAAAGAAATTGCTGTCCGATTGCGGTCAGGATTTTGATGCGCTGAAGAAATCGGCGATCACGAAAGAATTCCGGCCGGTGACGCTAAATGCCAAGGCTAACATCGACATCAGACAACAGCTGCGCTCGTTCAAATCGCACAATGTCATCGGCAAACTCGAGGGAAGCGATCCGAAATTGAAGGATGAATATGTCGTTTATACCGCGCACTGGGACCATCTCGGGCGTCATCCCGAATTGCAGGGCGATCAGATTTTTAATGGCGCGATCGACAATGGCTCTGGCGTGGCGTCTCTCATTCAACTCGCAGCTGCCTTCATAAAATTAAATCCGCTGCCGAAACGCTCGGTATTGTTCATGGCCACGACTGCTGAAGAAGCGGGATTGCTCGGCGCGAAATTTTATGCGGGGCATCCGCTTTATCCGTTGGAAAAAACGCTGGCCGACATCAACATCGACACCGTGAATCCGTGGGGGAAAACCCGCGACATCGAGGATCTCAGCAATAACAATTCAAGGCTCGATGACCTGTTGGCCACAGCCGCGAAACGCAACGGACGAGAGATGAAACCGAACAGTCAGCCCGAGAAGGGCGGTTTCTATCGCGCCGATCATTTCGAATTTTCCAAGCGCGGCGTGCCCTCGCTCTACACTGGCGGCGGCAAAGATTTCATCGGCAAACCGGCAAATTTCGGTCAGCAGAAGAAAGACGATTACACCGCGCACCATTATCACCAGGTGTCGGATGAAGTTGATCCAAACTGGGATCTCTCCGGTGCGGTGCAGGATCTTCAGCTCCTCTTCGAAGTCGGCTTCCAGGTAGCCAATGGCGAGAAATTTCCAGAATGGAAAGCCGGCGCTGAATTCAAGGCAAAGCGAGATGCGATGCTAAGGAAATGACGGATTAGACAGCAAGAAGTCGATCTAATTCAGGCCTGGAAATCCTCACGAACATTCTTTTGATGGGCGATTTCTTTTCTGTAACGATCGCGATATCCACTTTACGTCTGAGACTACCGAGTTGCTTCGTGCCATCTCTAACCATTGGCGAGCGAAGGAATTTAAAGTGTATCCCTATGACGTCACGGAAAACGCCTAATGAAGGCTACCGCGAAGGGCTCCGCTGCACATGCATTTCGCGTCGACCTTAGTGCGTTACGCGTTTGTAACCCGTAGCAGTAGGGCGCAAGGAAAGAACTGAGTTGCAACGCCGTGGATTAGATGGTTCAATCGGGACTCGCGAATCTGAAAATCTAAATGGGCTCTCTCAAGAAAAGACGCAAAGCGAAAATTGCCAAGCACAAGCGCCGCAAGCGCATGAAGGCGCACCGGCACAAGAAACGGCTCCGATACAAGGCTTAAGCAGAGTTTGTCGATAGGCCGTAGTGGCGTGTCGCCCGCATTCATGAGAGCCTGCAGCCGACACGGCTGCCTCTACAGCGCAGGCTGGTTTGCGGAGGTTGTGGCAAAAGCTAAGATTAGGGTGTGAGGGAGCAGAAGAAACGGAGCGTTTCGCTGCGCCACCGTTTTTTCCTCGTACTAGTCTTTCTCGTTACCGCGAGCGTAGTAGTTGGCCGAACGCCGAAATCTTCATCGGCAACAACAAAAAAGGCTGGTCGCCAGGACGATTCGCTCTATTCCAAGCCGGCTGCCGATCTCGCACTACGTTCGGAAGGCGCACACAAAGCGGATGCGCTGGCGCATTTCGTCGAGGGAATGGCCCTCGAAGAAAATGGCGAGGCGGATCGCGCGCTGGAGGCATATCGCAAAGTGCTGAATGTCGATCCCGGCCAATCGCAACTCGCCTCGCGCGTAGCTGCTTTGCTGATACAGCAGGATGATTTCCCACAGGCGATTGACGTGTTGAAGGATGCGATCAAGGCAAATCCAAACGATGCCGACCCGTATCAGCAACTCGCATTCATTTATGCCAAGTATCTCAAGAAAAGCGATCAGGCTATCGATTATGCCAACCGGGCCATCACCCTGAATCCCGGGGACATCGAAGGTTACCAGCGCCTGGTGGAGATCAAAGTTTCGGCCGGACAAGAGAAGAAGGCACTAGAAGTTCTGGATCGCGCCACAAAGGTTCGCAGCGACGACGCCAACTTTTGGATGCGGCTCGGCAAACTTTACGTGGCGATTCTTTTCAAGTCCGATTCGCAGCCGAAGCCCGACGAACTGAAAAGGACCAACGAAATTTTCAAAAAGGCAGCCGAACACGCCGGCGAGGACCCTGCAATTCTAAAGGATGTCGCCGACTATTATGCAGCCTCCCAGCAATTGAAAGAGGCAATTCCGCTTTATCTGCACGTTCTCGAGCTGCAACCGGATGACGCAAACGCCCGAGAGAAACTGGCGACTGGTTTTATCCTGACAAATCAGCGGGGGAAAGCAGTTGAGATGCTCGAGCAAATCATCAAAGAGCATCCCGAAAAATATCAACCCTACGACTTACTGGCGCAGGTGTTGGATGATGAAGCGCGATCGCTTCAACGCGCAAAGAGAGTCGACGAAGCAAAAGCGACCTTTGCGAAAGTAGCCGCAAATTATGAGCAAAGCCTTCTGATTAATCCAAATCATGTGGGCACTTACTTGCGTCTGGCGGAACTACTACTTGGACCTTTAAAAGATGCAGATCGCGCGGTTCGATTGCTGACAGAGACCCGTCGCCGATTCCTGGGCGCGCCGGAGATCGTTTACTATCTGGCCATTGCCCAAAGCGAAGCGAAACAGACTCAGCAAGCCGTGGCGACTTTTGAGGAAGCATTGCACGAAGCGCAACTCGACCAGGACAATGACATCGTAAATGCCAGGTTCTATTTCAACTATGGCGCGACGGCAGAGCAGGCAGGTCTGTACGAAAAGGCGGCTGATCTCCTTCGCAAATCAATCGCGCTCGATCCGGCGAACTCGGCGGAAGCTTGCAATTATCTCGGCTACATGTTGGCCGATCACAACATGAACTTGGACGAAGCGGAAACGATGATTAAACACGCCCTCGAGATGGAACCAAATAATGCTTCCTACCTCGATAGCCTCGGTTGGGCAGAGTTCCGAAAAGGCAAATTAGATCAAGCTTTGAGCAACCTGCTCCGCGCTGCAAAAACTACGGACCACGATGATCCGGTTATCTTCGAGCATATTGGCGACGCCTATTTCAAATTGAATCGCACTTCGGAAGCGCTGGAATCCTGGCAAAAAGCGCTGGCGCTCGATCCAAAAAATAAGAACCTGGCGAACAAGATCGAAAGAACGAAGGCGCCAATCGGCAGCGGCCCACCGGCAAAGACGAATCCAACCCAGTGACCGTGGTGTTCTCGCAACTAACATGAGTGACTATCCCACACCGTGGCAGTGCAAGATGATGTGGTCGGCGCTCACGGCCTTCTGTGTGGTTCTTCTCATCGTGATCATCGGCACGGTGATCTGGACCAGCGCCAATATCATTAGCTTCCTCCAGCCGATCCTGATCCCGGTGGCCATCGCTGTGATTCTGACTTATCTGCTGGACCCGTTGGTGACGAAAATGTCTCGCGGGACGCTCAGTCGCACCAAAGCGGTGGCTCTTCTTTTTGCCATCGCCTTTTTTGCCCTCGGCGGATTGGCCGCTTGGCTCATCCCGACCATCTCGATACAAAGCGCAAATTTCGCGAAGCAAGTCCCTGCTTATACCGAACGAGCCCGCGACTACATTGTGGATCTAATCTATCGATTCGATCAAACGTTCGGGTTCCTCGGCGGCGGCCGCGGGAAATCTGCATCGACAAGTTTTACAAACTGGCTCATCGGACCGGCACCATCTGCTTCTCCTCATGCGCAACCGACTGTCTCTCCCACGCCAAAAGCGTTTGGCACGGTGCCCCCTGCTGAAACCATCGCGCCGAGCCAGCCAAGGCTGACCACTGCCGAACGCCAGCGTATTCAGGCGTACGTGGAAAAACAGATGCCTAACTTGCAGCAGGCGCTCCCGACTCTGATGGAAAAGTTCTGGGATATACTTAAGAAAAGCATCGGCGGCTTTCTTGGCATCACAGGTTTTTTGCTCAGCCTCATTCTGGTGCCGATCTATCTGTTCTTTCTGCTAAACGAAAAGCCGCGCATCCAGAAGCACTGGAAGGAATATCTACCCCTCCGCGCGTCCCCTTTCAGGGACGAAGTCGCGGAGCTTTTGTCGGAAATCAATAGCTATGTTACTGCTTATTTCCGAGGACAACTGCTCGTGTGCCTCCTGGATGGCATCCTCATCGGGACGGCGCTGACGCTCCTCGGTCTCAATTTTGCGCCCGTGATTGGTGCACTTGTTGTTGTGCTGACAATGGTCCCCTACATCGGGATCATCATCTGCTGGGTGCCGGCCGTTTTGATTGCAGCATTCCAATGGGGCGATTGGGCGCACCCAATCTGGGTAACGGTGATTTTCATCGTAATACAGAACTTGGAAGGCATATTTTACGCCCCACGAATTGTTGGCAATTACGTTGGGTTGCATCCGATGACGGTGATCGTATCGATCTTTGTCTGGGGTTTGATCATTGGCGGGGTAATCGGTCCTCTTCTTGCCGTTCCGCTTACTGCCACGGTAAAGGTCTTGCTGGGACGATATGTTTGGGGCCGGCGTTTGAGGGAAAAGATCGAGGATTCGGTCAAGTCAATTCCTGTAGTGGAAGAGCCAGAGGTAGCCACTCGCTCTTAGCCTCAGTAGTCGGCACGGGTGTGATGGAAATGAAAAAGCGGATGGTTGCGCTCCGAGACACGACATGAAAATCGCGGAACGAACCGAAGACACCGGATATGGAAGAATTCGCCAATTGCTCTTTGGTCTGGAGTGCTTCTTCCAACGACAGCTCTGGCCGGCTCGCCTCGCTCTTGTAGCCGCTGGGTTGGCAATTGCTAGTCTGCTGGGCGCTCTTTTTCTCAGCTATGGCTTAAAACTCTATGAGGACTGGCGCCAAACCCGCTTGTTACATCAAGCCGTTTCGGTGCTGCAGCAGGGGAAATTTAGTGAAGCAACGCAGACCGCGCGAGAACTCCTGGCACAACATCCGGATTCTCTGCCGGCCCTCTACGTATTAGCGGAAGCAGCAGAGAAACAAAATCTCGAAGAGGCGATTTCATGGCGTGGGCAAATTGCGCGCTTGCGCCCAAAAGATCCGGACAGTCAGCTTAATCTTGTTTCCGCTGCACTGCGCTTTGGAAAGCTCGATCTCGCGCGAAAAGCACTCGATCAGATTCCTGCCAATGATCGTGACAGGGCCGCCTTTCATGTGGTTGCAGGCTGGCTGGCTTGTGCAGAAGGAAATTTTGCCGAACAAGAAGAACAATTCGCCGCTGCCGTAAAAAAAGAACCTCAGAACGATCTTTACCAGTTCAATCTCGCGGCGATGCAGATCCATTCCAGCGATGCAGAAAAGAACGCAAAAGCCCGCGAAAATCTTGAGAGGCTCAGCAAGGTTGCTCCCTATCGGACCGGCGCGTTGCGCGCGTTGCTTAATGATGCTGTGGGACGCAATGACCTCTCAGCCGCGGATAACTTGGCGCAACAGCTCCAAATGTCTCAGGAGGCCACCTTCGGCGATTATCTTCTCTGCCTGAATTTTTATCGAAAGCTCGATGAGAAAAAATTCCGCTTGTCGTTGGAACGAGTGAAACCCTTTGCTGCACGCCATCCTTCCGACCTCGCCTCGCTCATGCACTGGATGAACCAAAATGGACTTATCACAGAGCTCGTTAAGTGGATCGACAAGCTTCCGGCGGAGAAACTGACTTCGCCGGCCGTCGCTATTGCGGTGGCGGACGCGTACGCCAATGCGAAGAATTGGACGCGTTTGAAAAAATGGACCCACAGGGGAACGTGGGGCGAGTCCGATTATCTGCGTCTTGGATATCAGGCAATTGCCACACATCAATCACGCCAGGACAAATCGGACACGGAATTCCATGGGCTGTGGCGCGCCGCAGAACAATCGACAAGTGACCAGCCCGAGCGCGAACTTGTTCTCGCGCGTCTCGCCTCGAAATGGAATCTGGAGAAGGAATCCGAACAACTGTGGCTGCGCGTCGCAGAAGAGCCGCCCCTGCGGCGCGAGGCGCTGGACGCGCTTCGCCGCCTTTATCGCAGAGACAATGATACCGGAAAACTTTACGACGTTCTCCAGCGCCTGCACGATAGCTCTCCCAACGAGGCGCCGATCACTGCGGATCTCGCGCGACTAGGCCTCAACCTTGAGCGAAATATGGAACGCTCGCATGAACTCGCCAAAGAGGCGCATGACCGCGCGCCGAACGAGGTCAATTGCGCCGTAACTTACGCGTTCTCTCTTTATCGTCTTGGCCGAAGCGCGGAGGCTCTTGCAATTATTCAAAGTTTGCCGGCAGACCAATTACGCGACCCGCACGCAGCCGTTTATGTGGCGTTACTGCTGGCCGACGCAAACCAAATCGCCGCAGCTAGAGATTACGTGGCCGCAGCGGATGACGATATTTATCCGGAAGAAAAAAACTTGCTCGACGAAGCGAAAACGAAAATCGCCAGCGCATCTTCAGCTCCGTCGCCAGCAATTTCACCAGTTCCAGCTCAGTTGAGCCCAACGCCAGCGGCTTCGCCACGTTGAAGCGTTAAATCGCGAAACGGTTAAACCGATCATGACGTTTTGTCCTCGTGCTCATGCTCGTGATCGTAATCGTGCTCGATTTACTTCCAGTTGATTACGAGCACGATCATGAGCATGAGCACGAGTCAAGCAGAGACGCGACTACAACGATTGCGTTTGTCGCGCGTTTTCCTCTTTCGCGATTGCCCTTGTCCAATGCGCAATGTCCTTCTCATTCATATGGACACGGGCCTGCAATCGCGCATCGCGAAATCCTCGCTTTTGAATATCCAGGAGATATTGCTTTCGCGAAAGCAGCGTGCCGCGACAAATGCGGCTGGCTCCGGCAGCGCGCTGCTCGCTTCGCAACCGCGCAACGAGATCGTCCATAATGGCGGCGGGGATTTTATCGCGCTCGCCCGGATAAATGTAACCAAACAACACCAGATGGCTGAGTAACACGCGCCAGTCTGGACCAAAGCGGCGAATCAGGTGCGGCCAATCGAGTTTCTCCACGCAGCTTTGAAGGATGTGCGCAATGTCGGCGCCGTCGAATCGTTCGCGTTCCATGATGTACGCCTTCATCCAAATCATTTCCTCCGGCGCACAAAGCTTTACTTGCAAGCCAAGGAACTCGGAGTTGTAGGCCCGTTCGAACCATGAGTCGTCCACTTCGCATAAGCCGTTGCCCGCACGAAAAATTAGATCGACACAATCGCGACCGCGTCCAGCTTTGGCGAGCCAATGCCGAAATGTCTTTTCTGTTTTGTATCCAGCGCGCTTGAGCGCACCGAGGGCCACATCGACGTGCTGCGGCCGCAGATATAGATCGAAGTCTTTCGTCTGACGCGAGACGCCTGCGTAGACCTCCACCACATAAGCGCCGCCGATCAAAAATGGAATGTCCGCATCTTGCAATGCGACCACCGATCTGTGATGAAGGCGATCGCTTTTGTCCTTGTCTCTTCTGGCAGCGTCTCTCTTTGCCGTCATCACAATCATAACGCAATTAGAGCCGATAATGAGTGCATAGGCATAACGCCGCGATTGGCTTGCTAAAAGCGTCCGTTGGCGCCAGCGATTACGTTTCTCAAAGAGAATGGCTAAGCGCGCGCTACGAATTGCCGCGACCGCGGACCTTCATTACGGCAAACACTCGCGTGGCGCAATGCATGAAGCGTTTGCCGAGATCTCGAGCAGTACTGATATCCTGCTGCTTTGTGGTGACCTCACAGAATACGGACTCCCCGACGAAGCTGAAGCTCTTGTTGCCGATATCCGCGCTGCTGTGAGAATCCCGATCCTCGCGGTGCTTGGGAACCACGATTTCGAATCAGGCCAGGCGGAACTGGTTTGTAAAGTTCTTGATGACGCAGGTGTGAACGTGCTCGACGGCGAAGCCATCGAAATCGCAGGAGTCGGCTTTGCAGGTATCTCCGGTTTTGGCGGCGGTTTTGGCCGGCGAATGCTAAACGCATGGGGTGAACCGCTCATTAAACAATTCGTGCAAGAATCGATTACTCACGCTGTCCGGCTGGAACAGGCGCTCGCCAAACTGCAAACGGAACGGCGAATCGTCGTGCTACATTACTCTCCTATCCGCGCTACGCTAAAAGGGGAACATCCCGAAATTTTTGCCTTTCTCGGTTCCAGCCGCTTAGAAGAGCCGATCAACCGGTTCCGAGTCAACGCTGTGTTTCACGGGCACGCCCACAACGGTATTCTCGATGGAAAGACTTCGACCGGCATTGCCGTTTACAACGTCTCTGCGCCGGCGCTTCGCAAAACTGGAAAGCCTTACCGAATTGTCGAGCTGTAGGGCGTCTGTGTCAGCCGCCAATGGATCCGAGCGGCTTCTCCGCCAGCACGTACCATGCTTCGACATCTGCGCGGCTTTGTGTTGGCGACATACATCGGACAGCTTTCAATGAGTCAAACGTCACTTCAGGAAACGGCACTTCAATCGAATACGTCAGCAGGCGGCGATCCTGAATCGACATCCTCTTATAGAGCAGACTCAAGTGCGGGTTGAGCTGGTAATCAGACGAATCTCGCGCCGCGGTACGAATGCTGTGATTAAGCTGCTGCAATTGTGTGGTCACAGCGAACTGCACAAAAAGTGTCTTAACAAACTCAGAGGAACCACTAACCTCGAGCACCTGGAGCACGATTCGTTCGCAACCTCGTGCGCCATTTGAAAGCACTCCGTCAACTTTATCCGTACAATTCACTCCCACGTGCACCGTCACGTGCGGCTCAAAAACAGGCGCGTCATATCGGCGCGCAAGATCGTCAATCGCGCCTTGGAAAAAACTGCGCGCCGGCTCGGCTGGAATGAGCCAGTAAGCGATGACGATTTGCCTGGACACAAGACAGCCTGGACTCAACTCCACTTTTGCAGCTCAACAATATTTCCCTCAGGATCTCTTGCGTAAATGACCCGAAGGAAACCAACGCCATCTACTTGTGTTGTAACAATCTCACCGACCGTACTACCGCCAGCCGCAATCACCGCCTGCAAGGCCCGGTCCACGTCGTCCACCGCAAATGCAATGTGAGCAAACCCGGCCTGGTTTGCTGCTGGCAGTTCGCCGTCGATCAACTGATCGTAGCTGAAAATCTCAAGCGTCGGGCCATCATCATCATAGCCGGGCAGATGCAAATGAACGCCGCTAAGATGCGCGTTTCGAAGCGATGTCAGCCGGTCCAGCCAGGCGCCAGACATATTGCGTTCGGGACCTTTGGGCTCACATCCGAAGACCTCGGAATAGAATCGGACGAGCCCTTTCCAATCTCTAGCAATCAGATTGGTATGAACATATTTGGAGCGGATTGGCATTGTCTTCTCCTTTGGTAGAGTTTCTAGAAAGAATAGTGCGTAATTTCGGTTTATGCCGACGAATGTTCTTGGAACAGAATTGAAATGTTGTTGTCGCGATCCGATGACCGGATTTTACCGTGACGGCTTTTGCCGCACGGGCCCTGAAGACGTTGGGCTCCACACCGTCTGCGTGAAAGTCACGCAGGAATTCCTCGATTTCTCTGTGCTCGATGGAAACGATCTTGTCACTCCGCGTCCAGAGTGGGGTTTTCCCGGACTGAAGCCGGGCGACAAATGGTGCGTATGTGTGACGCGCTGGAAAAGCGCGCTGGATCACAACCGCGCGGCTCCTGTTGATCTTGAAGCAACGCACGCATCCGCGCTCGAATTTGTCACGCTCGAAGAGCTTAAAGCGCACGCGCTGAAATAGGCAGCGCTAAAGTTTAGAGAGCACGTGGTTGAATTGGAATGAGTTTGCCGCCACGCTAACGCCGCATTGAAACTGCCGTTCAGTCTTTTTCTGGCGCTGCGGTACTTGAAACCGAAGCGCACGTTCCTCTCGATCATCACACTGATTTCGGTTCTCGGCGTGATGCTCGGCGTCACAGTGCTGATTCTCGTGATTTCTGTGATGACCGGGTTCGATCGCGAATTGCGTCAGAAAGTAATCGATTTTGATGCGCACATTCTCGTGAGCACGGAAGATATCCTGCGCGACTGGCGGACGCTCAAAACGAAAATCGACAACACGCCGGGCGTGGTCGCGACGGCCCCTTACATCCAGGGGCCGGTGATTGTGGAATTTCAAAACCGGCGAGTCGCGCCGATGATTCGCGGCGTCGATCCCGCCGAGGAAGAAAAGGTCATCCCGCTGCGAAAATTCATCAAATACGGCAATCTCAACCTGGAAGGCGAATCCACCGTGCTTGGGATTGAGCTCGCCCGCAAATTGCAGGCAAGTATCGGTGATAAGATCACGGTCTATTCGCCGGGCAATCTTGGACAGATTCTCGATGGGATCAAAAAATTGGAGAATGCCAAGGGAGACGAAGAAAAAAAGGCGATCGACCAATTGCGCGATGTCATCCTGCCGAAGGAATTGACGGTTACCGGCATTTTTGAGACGGGTCATTACCTTCACGATTCCGAGTTTCTGCTCGTGCCGATCTATGTGGGACAGGAGTTATATGGGCTGGGAGACGCATTGCACGGCATCACCGTTAGAACCGAGAACCCCTACGGCGCTGAGCGGATGAAACAAGCAATCGAACAATTTCTCGAGCCACCAGAATACGCGCAGACCTGGATTGACATGAATCATCAATATTTTGAAGCCGTACGTCTCGAGCGCACGGTGATGTTTTTTCTATTGTTCTTCATCGTGGTTGTCGCGGCATTTGGAATCATGAGCACGCTCATCACGGTGACAGTCCAAAAGCGGCGTGAGATCGGGATCATGAAAGCGCTCGGCGCGAACCTCGCGCAAATCATTTGGGTTTTTCTTGGGCAGGGAACAATCGTTGGCCTTTTTGGGACTCTGACAGGACTAGGACTCGGAATGATGTTAATCCGTTACCGCAACGAATTCAGCCACTGGCTCGCGTCGACGCTGCGCATCGAGATCTTCCCGCGCGAAGTCTATCAATTTTCATCGATTCCGGCGGAAGTTATCCCGCGGGATGTCACCATCATTTGTATCAGCGCCTTTTTTATCTGCTCGGTAGCGGCACTAATCCCGGCCTATTTTGCCGCGCGCCTCGATCCAGTGAAGGCGCTCCGTTACGAGTGATTGTAGAGTTTGCCGTTGCGGTTGCGTAATCACGTTGCAGGTGACACGCCTGCCATTACAACACAGCATCGCGAAGAAAAACATCCAGCGCGCGAGACGCATAATCATATCCTTCCGACCATTCGCTTTGGCGCGGTCCGGCCAGGTTAAGAACGTCGATCTTGTTGTTGCGGACAAAATCGGCGATTAACCTAGCAGCTTCTTCGACGGAAGTTTTTGTCGCGTCGATCAGCTGGTGCGGCCGTTGGTGCTCAACGCAAAAGCGGACTGTTTGTTCCGTTCCGCCGCTCAATTTGCCAGGATAAATGACAACGGTTCCATCGGAATCTTTGACGTTCCGCAAGGTCCGCTCGGTGAAACTGCCGCCTTCCAACTCCTTGAGGGGATATCGATCTGGAATCCTGCCGAATTCATCGAGGTGCCCAGCCGGACACCAACCGCCGGACTCGATTCCGTGTTGTAGCGCCACATCGAGTGCCGCGCGATCCACACCTGTTTGTCCGCCGGAGATTATTTTCACGTGCTACACTGTGATAGTAGACGTGTCGCCTGCAATCTTGAGAGCGCTCAGTTGCCAGTTGGAACAATGTCCGCGCGCTCGACCATCAAAATTACGGTTCGCGCAGGCGCGCGCGTGCGATGGCGCACACCTTTCGGCACGACGAAACCCTGCCTCGGTGCAAGATCGACAACGCGATCTTCAAGATCGATCAGGAAATGTCCGTCGAGAACGAAAAAGAATTCATCGATATCCTTGTGTTCGTGCCAGTGATATTCACCTTGGATCACCGCCAGCCTGACCACCGAGTCATTCACCTTGCAAAGCGTCTGGTTGTACCACTTGTCCGTGCACGCATCGGCTAACTTCTGCACATCGATTAGTTCAAGCGGTCTGTACAGAATATTGAGGTAAGTCTTGTACGGAAATTCTTGCAGAGGTTTGTTCGAATCCATGGTTGTAATTTGGATAGGGAGCCGACCATGGGCAAAGGAATCTCCTTAGGACTTACTGCGACATCCTCGTCCTGTGTCATTCCGAGCGAAGCCGAGGAATCTCTGGATTAATTTTGGACATCAGGGTGCATGGAGGGATGTCTCGACTCCGCTCGACATGACAATCAATCACTCTTCGCCGTCGAAATAATCCGTTTCTTCGCCCTTTAGGACAACCCGATCCGCTGCTGACGACTTGTTTACTTTCCATTTTCCACTGTCCGGATAGTAGCATGATTCGCCGATTGGGTTGTCTGCGATCACGTAATAAATGAAGTCTTCCTGACCGGGGTTGCTAAGTTGATGCGGTTCGTCGGGCCCGAAAATGAACGCGTCTCCAGGCACAACCTCCGTTGTACCATCTTTATGACGGACGCTCCCTTTCCCGGAGATGACCAAATAAAGCTCCCATTGCGCCGAGTGCGCGTGATAAGGAAAAGCTTTTTTACCAGAAGGCACTCGATTCCATTCCAGATCAAACGGATGACGCTTTGCCAGATCGAGCGAGCTCGGTTCGCGCCCAAGTGCTTCCGAAATCCCCTTGAAGCAGGCGGCATATTTTCCGCCTGGCGATTGCCACGGCTCTTCTTTGATGTCGTTAAGGTTTACTTTGCGCATCTTGTTTGCCCTGGGGAACGCACGGAAGGCGCGTGCGCTCCTCAGTTTTCATTCTTCGCCATCGAAATAATCAGTCTCCGTTCCTTTCATCACCACTTCTTCCAATCTATCATTAACGACCGCCCATTTGCCGCTATCGGGGTAGTAACACGAATCACCGGTTGCTCCGCCGCTGCGCGGATTATCGGCGATTACGTAATAAACAAAATCTTGATCACCAGCATTCCAAAGCTGATGCGCCTCCCCGGGCTGAAAGAAAAATGCGTCGCCTGGTCCGACTTCGGTTGTCCCACCCTTGTCGCGCACAGTGCCGCGACCGGAAACAACAAGGTAAAGCTCCGATTCAGCCGCATGCGCGTGATATGGACAAAGCACTTTACCCTTCGGAATTCGTACCAGCGCCAGATCGAACGGATGCCGTTTCGAGAGATCGAGCGACTCCGGTTCGCGCCCGAGCGCAACCGAAATGTTCTTAAATGTGCGGCGAAATTTGCCCTTTGGCGATTTGCGTTCCTGCTCCGGAACATCGTGCAGATTCACTTTGCGCATATGAAAGAGGTTCTAATCTGACGAGAAGAGAGTTATTTTCTGGTTGCGATGGAAAAAACAGCTATTCCTGTCCAGATCAAGTTCACAAAAGAGGAAGGATAAGCTCGATTAAAGACGGTGTTCACCGCGAGAAGAAGGCTGCCGACGATGTTGAGAACTTGGTAAACTGTTGAGTTTCCTTCCAGTTTTTTAGAGGAAACCATTGCGTAAGCGACTAGAAGAGCGGCTGCTCCCAACCATCCGATCGCATCGAACCACACGTGATTGTTCATGCTTTATAGTTGTTTGTGTGAAACCTAAGCCTTCCATTTCTTTGGCAGCTTCTGTTTAAGTTTTTCTACTGCGTCGAAGAGGTCGCCGAGCTTTTCGACGCGGGCGAGGACTTCGCCGGAGCGCAATTTCAGAAGTTCCGCTTTTTTCTTTTTCATGCAGTTTTCAACTTCTTCCCAGGTGATAGGAGTTGAAACGGTCGGTTCTTCTCTGGCGCGGAGCGAGTAAACGCAGATAGTTGTTTTGTGTTCGTCGTTCTGGCTCCAATCGACGAACACTTTGCCTTTCCGCAGTGCTTTGGACATATTCGACGTGACAAGGTTGGGATGCGCTTGCTCCAGATGTTGCGCCAATGAACGCGACAAACATTTGGTATCATCGTAAGTCACTGGAGCGTTAAGAGGCACATACACCTGCAGCCCTTTTGACCCGCTGGTTTTCGCCCAGCTCTTCAATTTTATTTTGGTCAGCAGATCGCGCAGCCAAATGCCGACCTGGCAGCATTGGACGATGTCCGCGGGCGCTCCCGGGTCGAGATCAAATACCATCATGGTAGGCCGTTCGATGTTATCCTTGCGCGAGAGCGACGTGTGCAGCTCGAGATCGGCAAGGTTTGAAGCCCATACAAGCGTCGGCAGATCGTTAGCGAGGCAATAATGCATAATCCGCTGGTTGCCCTCACTCCACACTTTTGCCGTCTGTACCCATTTCGGTCGATGCGACGGACAATTCTTTTCATAGAAGAATTCGCCATCGACACCATCAGGATAGCGTTTCATGGTGAGCGGACGATCCCTTAGATGCGGCAAAAGGACTGGCGCGATGCGGATGTAGTAGTCGATCACCTGCCCTTTCGCGAAGCCGACTTTCGGATACAGCACCTTGTCGAGATTCGATACTTGAATCTTGCGGTCTTCGACGATTAGCTCGGCTTTTTGAGACATTACGTTAAGAGATTAACTCGATCGTCTCCCGACTCTCTCGCCGCTGGCCTCGCGGCGCAACCGTCTATGTCACTCGTTCCACTGGCTCCATTCCTAGACTTCGCTCGGAATGACAAACGCTCACGCGAAGAATCGCTCCGGCGGGAGCAGAGGCTGCGGTTTGCAAATACGCGCTACACAATGCTCCCAGCTTTCGTGGCCGCTAAGGATCTCAATTTCCACCCGCAAGAAATAAATGGGCACTTTTACTTCGGCCTCGGGCAAACGCGGCATGCGCACCGAATCCTTTTCTGTTGTCACAATCATCTCCAAGTCGCGCCGGATACAACGTTTGATGAAACCGGTTAGTTCCGCCTCGGAGTAATAGTGATGATCGATGTAGCGCTTAGCGAGATCGACGCGCGCGCCGAGCTTTCCCAATGCGGCTTCAAAGCTTTCCGGCGCGGCGATGGCGCTGATCGAGCCGATGAACGCGTCACGCAAGCGCTCCAGCGGCACTTTTTCGCCGGTAAAGACATTCTGGAGGTAGAGTGGCTTGTGCGCGCATTCGATGATTTCGGCAGTGCGATTGTAGCGGCGAATGCGTTTCACCAAGGTGTCATTCGGTTCGCCGGTATTTTTCGTGATGAAGATGTAACTGGCACGTCGCAGATTTCGCGGCGCTTCGCGTAGGGTGCCTCGAGGGAGAAGGAATTCATTACCAAACGGGGCTTGCCGGTCCACAAGGACGATGTCCAGCCGATGTTTGAGATGAAGATACTGTAAGCCATCATCCAGCAGGAGTGTATCGACTTTCCATTTGTCGATGGCAAGCAGACCACTTTTGACGCGGTCTTTGTCCACGAGAACGATAACATTCTTCAAGTTATGCGCCAGCATGTACGGCTCATCGCCGGCTGTACGCGAATCCAGCAATAGCGAAGTGCCGTCGGAAACAATCCGCGGAGGATCGGGGTCTCTCTTATACAGCCGACTCAGCAAGCTTCGTTTGCGCGGGATGCTTTTGTAGCCACGACTCAAAATCGCCACCCGACGCCCACCGGTCTGCAGCGCACGGGCAATCTTTTCGACGATCGGTGTCTTACCCGTTCCTCCGACAGTCAGGTTGCCCACGCTGATCACGAGAACGCCGAGAGCGCGCTCGCGAAAAATTCTTTTGCGATAAAAATAAAGCCGGAGCTGCACGAGCCGATCGTAAGCGAACGACAGCGCGTAGAGGATTCCCCGTAAAATCGAGGCGCGAACGCCATGACGGCGTTCGAGCACAACGTCGATTCCAAACTGTTCGAGGTTTTCAAGCCGCCGGCCCATTTCAATTGCGGATTGCCCGCCGCAGCGGGTGAACTACTTGCGATTTGCGGAGGGGCATAATACGCGCGCCTCGGTTATCGGCACGCGTGAGGATTGTACGTGAAGCAGATCGGGCAGCGCGCTTCATAGCCGCAGCGATCCGATCAGGATCTTGCAACGTGATAGCACAGATTGTCGAGCCACTGCCACTAAGAAATGCGCCAAGCGCGCCCGCTTTTTCGGCCGCAGCGATGACGGTGGGAAGAAAGGGAATTAGTTTTGCGCGAAATGGCTGGTGCACATTGTCGGTAAAAGTGCCGCGCAGTTTTTCGTAGTCTTTTGAAGCAAAGGCAGCGGTGATCGCACACGCATTTGCACAATTCTGGACCGCTGCAAAACGCGAAATTTTGGAAGGCAAAACCTTTCGCGCCGCCGACGTTCGAATTTCAAGTTGGGGAACCAGGAGGACAAAATACAATCGCCGCGAGACCTCAAAGTGCTGAAATATAGGGGTAGCGCTACCCTGCGCCACGGTGAAGCCGCCGAAAGTTGCCGGCGCAGCGTTATCGGGATGATGCTCCAATTCAGCGCATAATCGGAACATCGCCGGTCGGTCGAGCGGATCGCCGCTGAGCCGGTTAAGCGCAAGCAAAATGCCGAGGCGAACGGTTGCGCTGCTGCCCAGCCCGCGCGACCGGGGAATTTCTTCTGCGATCGAGAAGGAAAACGGAAACGCGCGGCGACGCGCCTGTTTGAAAAATCGCCCCGCTGCCTGCGAGACAATCTTAGGAGGAAATTCTTCGCGCAGTTGACCGCTAGTGACTGTTACGCTGTTATAAATGCGCAGTGCGACCCCAAGGCAATCGAAGCCAGGACCGAGATTTGAGGTGCTCGCCGGGACGCGAACGGTGACTTGCTGCATTCGGAGACGGAGTGTAACGACGCCCAGCTTCAGCGGCAACCGATCCGTCAGGCCATGCCGAATCGAAAGTATGCCCTTGAATATGGCTGGCGAAAATGAGTCCTGGCTGGATTGATGCAAGCCTGTTCCGTGATTTCCAAGCCGAGGGAACGGACGCGCACCGGCTCTGCACGATGGAGGATGGCTGGGTGGAACGCTTCGGACGCGACATCCTCATCTCGTTCAAGAGCATCCTCGTTCGCGAGCGGCTCATCCAGCAGTTGAAGGTATGGGCAAGCGGTATCCCCTTCGAGTTTGGGCGCATTTTCGCTCGATTCGTCTCTCGAAAAAGTGAAGAACGTGAACCGCCCCGCCTCATATATGGAGACCCGGCTGAAAATTTACAGACAATCGCCACCGAGCGACATTTGAAATTTGAGATCGACTTTAGCACGGGGTTCTCTGTGGGATTGTTTCCAGATCAAAGGGGAAATCGTAGCTTTGTTCGTCACGTCGCGCCCAAGCGGCTGTTGAACTGCTTTGCCTACACGTGCTCCTTTTCCGTGAGTGCGGCCGACGTCGGAGCAACGACTCTCAACATCGATCTTTCCAAGAAATCTCTGGAACGCGGACGCGAGAATTTTGCGTTGAACAGCCTGCCAACAATGGGCCATCGCTTTATCGCAGATGACGTGATGGCGGTATTGCCGCGGCTGGCACGGAAAGGCGAGAAATTTGATGTCATCATTCTTGATCCGCCAACTTTTTCGCGTTCGCCCGGAGGAAAAACATTTCACGTTGAAGACGATTTCGAAAAGTTGCTTGTTGATTCCCTCGAACTGACAGAACGAAACAGCCATGTTCTGGCCTCGACTAATTGCTCCACATTGCGCGAGCACGCGTTGGAAGTCATGGCCCGCTATGGGCTCAAGGCAGCACGCCGCGCCGGCACGTTTCATCGATCGCCTCCGCTACCTGATTTCCCGCCGGGCACAGGCGCAAGCTCGATTTGGCTGACGTTGCGTTGACAGTTGGATGCGCGCAGGACAGGATTAGAATCCGAATCATTAAACGAAATGGACCGTTCATCTGCTGAAGTTGCTGCCGAATTTCCGGAACGCGGAGTGCATTGGGTGAAGGAACAAGTCGAGGCGGCTCTCAGCGAAACCGAGGATTATGTTCGCGCAAGGCCGGCACAATCGCTTCTGTGTGCGTTTATGGCCGGCTACATTTTGAATCGGTTGCCGCTTGGCCGAATTCTGAGCGGTCTCTTTCGCTTGCTCATCGCGGCTTTGAGGCCCGCGATTTTGATTTACGGCGCCGCCAAGCTGTATCAAGCGGCTCAGGAAGAAGAGTGATGTTTTGTGGCGTTAGCTACGGCGAACATCTGTCCTTGGTTCGGCGTCTGAAATAAGCGCCGCGATATCACCCCTCCAAGGTGAACCCGATCTTAAGCGTCACCTGCCAATGACCGACTTTGCCGTCCTCGATGTATCCGCGGGTCTCGGTCACCTCAAACCAGCGCATATTGTGAACAGTCTTCTCAGCACGTCCCAGCGCATTTTTTACTGCGTCCTCAAATCCGCTCGGCGAAGAACCAACAATCTCAATCTTTTTGTAAACATGATTAGACATGCGCTCATTATTTCCTGACGGCACGATCGAACACAACAAAAAGCCGAGCTTTAATGTGGCACAGGCATCTTTTTGTGGACCGGCGGACGTCTTTCCCGCCGGGTCCCATCACCAAATTTGCTTTACAAACCTATCGTAATTTCGGCAGCCTCGGCCCGTGGGAAAATTGCTCACGATCTCGGTATTACTCCTGGTTGCTCCTTTTTGCCTCCGCGGTCAGGACCAAGAGCGCAAGCTGGTCGATCGCCTCCTCAGGCCTGACATGACTCTGCAAAGCAGCGAGCAGAAGAAGAAATTCATCGCTGATGGCACATCGATAAATAAGAAGGCGAGCGTCGGTACGTTTTACGTCGAGAAAAAATCCAATTCGAAAATGTTTTCGCGGACGCGTGAATTCTCGACGCAGCAATTCAATTCCCGGCCTTTCCACGGCAGTCGCAGCGCATCCCTGAATTTGTCGCAGCAAGCGCCGGGAAATTCTCGAGTCGCTTATCCGACTCAAACAGCTCACGGTTCCCGCGATGCCCCTCAATCCGACAAAAAAGTTACCAGCCGCGCATACGCTGAGAACCGACCTTTCCTGGGTCAAGGTAAAAGCCAAAAGTCGCTTAACGGGCAAAACGCGCCACTCACGATCGACCAAGTGCGCGAGTTGTTGAACAAAAACAAGTAGCGCGCAGGCAGGCTGCGCTATTCTGTGATTGATCATGCAACCGGATGAAGCTCTTGCATTATTAAGCAAAGGTGCAGCGCAGATCATTAATGAGGAGGAATTGCGTGAAAAACTCGCGCTCGAGCGACCGCTGCGGGTGAAATTAGGCGTCGATCCAACCACTTCAGATATTCATCTTGGGCACACCATTGTTTTGCGAAAACTGCGGCAGTTTCAAGACCTCGGACACCAGGCAATTCTCATCATCGGCGATTTCACGGGAATGATCGGTGATCCGAGTGGTCGGTCTGTTACGCGGCCGCAATTGACGCACGATGACGTGCAGGCGAACGCCGCGACTTATCGCGAGCAGGCCTTCAAGATTCTTGATCCGGCGCGGACAGAAACCGTTTGCAACGGCGACTGGTTTCGAGCCATGTCGTTTGAAGATGTTATTCGGCTCAACAGCCGCGTGACCTTGCAGCAAATGTTGCAGCGCGAAGACTTCAAGACGCGGATTGATAATCAGCAATCGATTCGTGCCCACGAAATTCAATATCCAATCATGCAGGGCTGGGATTCGGTAATGGTAAAGGCCGATGTTGAGCTCGGAGGAACAGACCAGCTTTTCAACATTCTAATCGGGCGCGATTTCCAGAGAGAGGAAGGGCTGCCGCAGCAGGTCGTTTTTCTCCTCCCGATTCTCGAGGGTTTGGATGGCAACAGGAAAATGAGCAAGAGTCTCGGTAACGTCGTCGGAATCAACGAACCGCCCTCTGAGATGTTCGGGAAACTAATGAGCATTTCGGACGATTTGATGGCCCGCTATTATGAATTGCTTCTTGGATCCTCTCCACTGGCTGACATGCATCCACTCGAAGCCAAGAAGCAGCTCGCTCTCGAAATCGTTCAGACGTATCACTCACGTGCCGCCGCTGAAAAAACGCTGAATGATTGGAACACTCGTTTTAGCAAGCGCGACTTAGAACGTGCCGATCTCCCTGTATTTTCAGCAATTCCAGGGGAGGGACTAGCAGCCGTCGCGCTCGTTTCGAACGTTTATCGCGAAGTATTCAATCTGGAAAAGTCGCACAGCGAAGTCTCGCGACTAATTAAACAGGGCAGCGTAGAAATTGACGGAGCGAAAATTCGCGATCCCAAGGCCAAAATAACGCTTAAGCAGGGTCAGACTCTTCGCCTCGATAGGAAACGTGCAGTGCGAGTGCGCTGATCCCTAGACACACGTGGAGCACTGCGCACGTCGGCTTCGCGGTGCCTCAGATGTTCGTTTGTCAGGCAGTAGCTGTTTGGAACATCGGCAGTACGCGCGCGTGCTCGAGGTAACTGGCTGCGATACCTTCGAAATGCGCACGGATACTGCGCAGTTCGGCTGTCACAAAACTGTCCACGAAATGCAGGCGTCGATCCAGCCAGGCGAACAACTCGTTCTTGATCTCGTAATGAACCGCCAGTGTGACCTCGGTGCAGTTCGGTCGAATCTCAGCAAAATCGACGATACCCATCAGCGCAATATTTCCGCCTACAGACTCAAAGGCGTACTGGTTCGGCGATTCGCTCTCGACAGACAAGAGGACCGTGTGGGCCTCAAAGCCGAGCGGGCCGCGAAAGCTGAAATCGACCGTCTTGGACGAAGTCACAGTTGCCCGTGTAACCATTAGAAACTGCCGTCTGTATGACTGAATGCTGGCCAGACGGGCTTTGCACTCTGCCACCGGTTGACTCATGTGTAAGGTCTTTTGTAAGAGCATAGGCGTAAGGGTTTTTTAACGGAGAAAGGGAGCAATAGAGATGCCAGCCTTTGTTCCCCAGTGGGCCGAACGCGAAATCCCGCTTGTGGTGTTCGTTTTTTTTACAGTGCTGTATCGAGCCAACACGCTATGATCCGATCGTCGAATCAAGCATAAGTCGCCATTCGACGGGTAATTCCATAAGGTTTTCACCTAGTTCGCCAATGACGGGAACATCCAGAATTTTCTCGAGAATATCGGCATTGGTGAAAGTGGCTACGTCGTCCGTCCTTTGGGCGTTGTTCAAGACAAGCCCTACACAGCGCAGTCCGTGTCCCACGACGCTTTGCACCGTAAGGGCCGCATGATTGAGGCAACCGAGCCGATTGGATGCGACCACCAAAACCCGCAGCTTCATCGCCGCCGCCAGATCACTCATGAAATAATCGCGACGAATCGGCACCATCCATCCGCCTGTCCCTTCCACAATTACCTTTTCAACCCGGTTCTGAAGAGCACGAAAAGTAGCGAGGATGTTTTCGACATCGATATTCGTCTTCTCAAGAAGGCTACCCACGATGGGCGCGGCAGGTGTTTTTAACCAAACCGGATTAACATCATCGATTGTCAGGCCGTCACTACCAGCAGCCAGTAGAAGCTCTGCATCTCGACGATCTCCGCAACAGATTGGTTTCATCCCGGCACAGGATGTGCCCGATGCCCGCAAAAGATTCAAAAGCCGGGCAGCGGTGTGGGTCTTGCCTACGCCCGTGTCCGTCCCCGTAACGAAGAGACTCACGCAACCCGTTTTACGTGCTCCGAGCTGTCAGTCGCACGATTCGCTCTAAGGGTTTGCAGCATTGAACGGAAGATCTTCGCACCATCCACGCTGCCAAGCCGCGCGTCCGATGCGCGATCGGGATGAGGCATCAGTCCGAACACGTTCCGCTCGCGATTGCAGATGCCTGCGATGTTTTCAATCGACCCATTCGGATTCGCTTCTGGCTCGATGCGACCTTTGCTATCGGAGTAGCGCAAAATCACTTGTTGATTCACGTTGAGCTCGCGCAATGTCGCTGCGTCTGCGAAGAAACAGCCTTCGCCATGCGCTACCGGCAGTCGGAGTAGTGTGCCCTTTGGGCAACCGTGCGTGAATGGTGAGTCATCGACTTCGACGCGAGTGGTAACCATGTCACAGACGAAACGCAGCGAACGATTGCGAACCAGCGCGCCCGGCAACAGACCGGCTTCGCACAGAACTTGGAATCCGTTACATGTCCCGAGGACGAGCTTCCCAGCGCGTGCATCACGAATCACTGCCTTCATGATTGGCGAAAAACGCGCAATGGCGCCGCAACGCAGGTAATCGCCGTACGCAAATCCACCGGGCAGCACAATTGCCTCGAAATCGGCCAGCGAGGTTTCCTTGTGCCAGACGTATTCGGCGTGCAATCCGTCGAGTCCATTAATTGCCGCAACGCAATCCTGATCGCAATTTGAACCGGGAAACTGAATAACGGCGAATCTCATCGTCAATTCAATGCGCAGCCGCGCGCTGCTCCGCGTGATAATCATTTACGACCAGGCACGCGTGAATAACGCCCGGAATCCAACCCAGCAAAGTCAAAATGAGGCTGAGAAAAAAACTGGCGATGCGACCTGTCAACAGCACCGCAAGGGGTGGCAACACAACACAGAAAAAATATCGCAGCGCTTTCATCTCGACTTCCTCGTCTTTGGTTTGCGTAGTTGAGCGTTGGACGTTGTACGTGGGGCCTTGCGAGTTTCCCTCTGCTCTCCGCCTTCCGCTTTCTGTAGCTGATAGTCTTCAATCACTGGATTCGAAAGCAAATCGCGACAAAGACCGCGCAATCGTGTTTCGAGATCGCCGTTTTGCCCATCGATATCTATCTCCATGTATTTCCCGATTCTAACACTGCGGACTTCCGGCATGCCCAGATGCCGCATGGCATCACGCACTGCATTACCCTGAGGATCGAGCACCGCAGCCTTGGGCATGACGATGACCTTTGCTTTCACCTCTTCACCATATTTGCCTGCGTCGTTCGAACAAGCGCAATTCAAGAACGGGACTACTTCAAAACAACGACGTCCAGCGCTCCTTCGCGGCGAAGCACATTGACGCCCACGTCTCCCTCGTCGTGTCTGGTAAGCAAAAGATCAGCGCGCCCGTCTGCTACTTTCAATCCGCGAATCGTCACCTCGCGGAGAAAACGCGGTAAGATCGGCTTTGAGAATGTTAGACTTCGTTCTGAAGCCGACACGCTCAGGCCCAGGCAAGCTTCGAGCAGAAGAAACACAGCGGCCGACGCCCAGGATTGTGGAGCACAAGCTACAGGATAAAGCGTCGGTGCTTCACCGGGACGTCTCGGAAAACCGCAAAACAGTTCGGGGAGACGATGCAGATCAAAGAACAGGCTCGCATCGAGCAGACCTGCAAGGACGGTAGCTGCCGATTCTTTCAGGTCGTAGCGCGCGAACCCGGCGGCAATTAACGAATTATCGTGTGGCCAGACGGACCCGTTGTGATACGACATCGGATTGTAACGCGCCTCGCTTGTAGCAACCGTGCGAATTCCCCAGCCGGAGAAGGATGTTTCATCTGTCAGCGTCGCCGCCACGCGACGCGCATGCTCCCTTGACGCGATTCCGGCGAAAAGGCAATGGCCCGCGTTCGACGTTCGCACCCGGCAAGGCTGCTTTCTGCCGTCGAGCGCGAGCGCGTATGTGGAAAGTTCATCGCACCAAAAACTCTCTTCGAATCGTCGGCACAGGGTTTTGGTTTGCTTCGACAAATCACGCGCCCGTGCGTGATCCCCGAGGAGCTCAGCCAATTCGGCTGCCGCCAGCTTGGCAGCGTAAACGTAGCCTTGCACTTCGCACAGAGCGATTGGTCCTTCGGCAGAGGTGCCGTCCGCGTGGAAAATCGCATCGTGAGAGTCCTTCCAGCCTTGATGGATAAGACCGAGCTTCGACATGCGAGTATATTCCACGAAGCCGTCGCCATCGACGTCGCCGTAATGATCAATCCATGCGAGCGCGCGCTCGACGTTCGGCCAAATAGACTCGACAAACGCGCGGTCACCCGTGCGTTTGTAGTACGCGCCGGCGAGCATGACGAAAAGCGGTGTCGCATCGATGCTTCCATAGTATCGCTTGAACGGAATCTCGCCCAAGACGGCCATCTCCCCCGCGCGCGTCTCGTGCAACACCTTGCCTGGGTGAGCATCTTGCTCGGCATTCTCCGCGTCCGCTTGCGTAGCAGCGAGATACGCCAGGACGCCGCGCGCGAGACTGGGATCAAACCACATGCACTGGAGCGCGGTAATAATTCCGTCTCGTCCGAATTCGGTGCTGAACCAGGGAACGCCAGCGTAAGGATACGGCCCATACGGGGTTTCGGTCCGCATCATCTGGAGGTCGGCGAGAGAGCGATTCAGCCAATCATTGAACTGTTCGTTTGAGGTAAAAATCTGAGGTTCTCGAGCGTGAGCGGATTCCAGCGCGCTCGCCGCTTCTTGGACGACCTTTTCGTAACAAGGCTTTTCCTGACCCCGGGAATCAGAATCCACTTCGCATGCGATGGCCCAGCGGTAACTGGCCTCTTCGCCAGGCTCCAGCCGAATTTGATAGTTGGCCGCAGACTCGCCTAACCGAGTGGGCGGCGGATCGAAAACGATTCGCGTCCGGCGAGGGCGTCTGTCCAATCCCTCATAGGCGAGTACTGCTCCATCGTGCCCAATCTCTGTCCCTACCCGGCGGCCGCGGCGTTCCCGCTTGGTGCCTCGCAGTTCGAAAATGTCAGCGAAATCGGCATCGAATTCGAGCGAGAATGAAAAATCCATTGCGACGCGTCCATAGTTATGAATTCGAAGCCGCTCCTGACACGTTCTCTTCCACAAAATCTTTGAGCGAAAGATGTGCACTGTTCCCCGCGGAACCACTGTCTCGCCGTTGCGAAAGACATCTGGGTTCGTTGCATCCACTGCCATCACGGCATTGTCCTCTCTGACGGTGGAACTGAGCAATAACGGGCGGTCCTTTCCCAGCTTCAACGTCAGGCGAGACAAAAATCGAGTATCCTGATAGTACATCCCGAGTTCACCGGTACCAAAGGTGTCGATGTCACCGAAGCGATCGAAAACAGCGAAGGTGTCTCCCTGTTTGAGAACCCGGGTGCGAACGTCGATACGATGGGAGGACGAGCGAATGTAAAATGTATCCCGGACACGGATGACTTCTCCCCTGGCCATTACGCGCGTGCCTCCAATGCCTGGTCCAGTTGGGTGCCGCTGATTAACCGTTCGTACACCCGCACGTAGTCTTGGGCCATCCGACCGGCGGTAAAGCGTTGCTCGAAGACTTCGCGACAACGCCTCCGACTAAGCTCCGGCACGCGTCGCACTGCTTCCACTGCGTCTTCGAGTCCCCTCACGATAAAACCCGTGTGGCCTTCTTCCGTGACCTCGGGGACTGCTCCGCCGTGGTACGCGATCACGGGTGTGCCGCAGGCCATCGCTTCAATCATTACGAGCCCGAATGGCTCCGGCCAGTCGATCGGCAAAAGCAGAGTATAGGCATTCCCTAGGAAATCGCTCTTCTCCCCTTCGCCGATTTCGCCGACTAACTCGACCAGCGGGTCGCACAGCAATGGCTCAATCACACTTTCGAAATACTCCTTATCCACTCGATCGACTTTGGCGGCAATCTTAAGCGGAATCTGCACCTGCTTGGCAATCTTGATTGCCCGGTCCACTCGTTTTTCGGGCGAAATCCGTCCCATAAAGGCAAGATAGCTTCCCGGCTCTTCGCGGAAGCAATACAGGTCAGCAGGGATACCGTGGTAAATCGTGGTCTGCCAGTTTGCCCAGGGCAAAGGCCCTCTCTGCGCATTCGAGATTGAGACTACCGGCATATCCCGAAACTCCTGGTAGAGCGGAACGAGGTCGGGAAGATCGAGCCGGCCGTGCAGCGTCGTCACATGGGTTATCGGCTCGCGACGACTCAGCGGAAAATGCAGATAGTCGACATGAAAATGGATGACATCAAACTCGGACGCGCGCTTGAATACATGTTCAAGCATCAGAATTTGGTGAGCCAGTTGGTCAACGCAATGCTTGTCGAGACGCAATGACCGCCGGCATGCCGCGACGAGGTGCGCTTTAGTCACTGAGTCGCCACTTGCAAAGAGGGTCACCTCATTTCCCTGGCGAACCAATTCCTCGGTGAGATACGATACGACCCGTTCCGTTCCTCCATAATATTTCGGAGGCACACTCTCAAAAAGCGGCGCGACCTGAGCGATTCGCATAATGATTCCAACCTCCTTTTCACTAAGAACGGATCAAGATTTTTCGTCCGAATTCAGTAGGGTCAAACCAAACGCGCAGAAGCAAGGGAAGGCTTGCGGAATTCCTTCAGCCCTCGCGCACAACCTCGCTCGGGTTTTTATCTTCGCGTAGCCCCAGGAAAACAGGCGCGCGCAACTTTCCATCGCGTGTCCACTCGGCGAACTTGATTTCACAAACGAAAACTGGGTTTACCCAATGCATTCTGCGCATCATCGAAGGAGTGATGTCCTGCACCCATTTACCATTTTGCTTTGAAGGCAAATCGACAAAAGGGCAATTGTCGCGCGCTTCTTTTTGGAATTTCTTGTGCAACATTGAGAGCGATTTCACAGTAAAGCCAGTGCCAACCTTGCCGGCAAAAACGAGCTTTTTGTTCTTATAATAACCCACCAGGATCGCGCCGAAATGTTTGCGTGCTCCCTGCGGCGGCGTGTATCCGCCAATGACGAATTCCTGCTCAGTGACACATTTGAGCTTGACCCAGGCACCACTTCTGCGCCCCGGTTCGTAAACTGACGCGCGCCGTTTACCAATAAGTCCTTCCAAGCCGCGACGTTTCACTTCCTCGATCAACAGTTTTGCATCGACGCCAATCGCGCCGGAGTAACGGATCGGATCGCCCGCATCGGCGCAGAGCTCCTCGAGGACGTTCTTACGTGCCTCTAGAGGAAGCCCAATCAAGCTTTTGCCGTCAAACTGGAGCAAGTCGAACGCATAGAAATAAATGGGACTCTTTCGCCCTTCCATCTCGTGCGCTTGCAAAAGTTGAAACGATGACCGGCCCTCCTCATCAAGCGCGACAACTTCGCCGTCGATGACGCATTCACGCACCGGCAAATCCTTTATCGCGTCGACGATCTCCGGGAATCGTCCAGCCAATTCATTTTGATTTCGCGACAGCAATGAAACTTTTCCGTTCGCCTTAACTGCGATCAGGCGGATGCCGTCAAATTTGAGTTCATAAATCCAATCGCCCGTTGTCGGCGGTTTTTCGACGAGCTTTGCTTTCATCGGCTCGACGAAACGAGCTTTTGCCAAAGGCAAATCTGGCAACGCTGCGATTGTAGAGCGGCCGCTTCGGTTGCCCTGCTGTGATTTCGACACGCGATGCGCCTGCCGTACAATTTTGTTTTCTTTCTTTTCTTTCAGCGCCGATCTGATGCGCGCCTTGAATCTCGATGTTTCGCTCTCGTCTTTTTCCTGCCGGCCGGACTCCCATTCGGTGTCACGATCCTCGGCGATTTGTTTCATCGTTCGGCCGCTCTTGACCGATTGATCATCCATTTTCTTTGAAATTGGCTTTGCGTCAGCGCCCGTTTTCAGGATTAGCCACTGATTTTTTGCATCATCGCGACCGCGAATCCGCACGAGTGTCCATTCGCCTTTTGCTTTCTCGCCATCGAGAACGAGATGAAGCTTACCTTCCCGCAGCGATTTCACCGGTTCTTCGCCGTAAACGCGGTAATTGCCGCGGTCCCAAACCATTACCGTACCGCCGCCATATTGGCCTTGCGGAATTATTCCCTCGAAGGTCGCGTATTCGACTGGGTGATCTTCCACTTGTACGGCAAGGTGTTTTTCGCCTCGTTTCCATGGAAGTCCTTTTGGTAACGCCCACGATTTCAACACGCCCTCCATTTCCAAGCGGAAGTCGTAGTGCAGACGCCTGGCATCGTGTTTTTGGATAAGGAAACGCGACGCGCCTTTGACTTTTTCTGGCAGCGGCTTGTGTCCTGCCGGCTCAGTTGTTTTCTCGAAGTTGCGCTTCCGTTTGTACTCGGCCAGTCCCATTTCGGTGCAACTTAACAGCGGATCACCCGCCTGCACGCGGCGTTTTAGAGACGCTCTCCGCCGCCAACGGCCTGTTTAATCTTCCGTCTTCGCCGCGGCGAACACCGCTATAAACACCTACGCTTCGCTTGGCAGCGGCTCGCCAACCAGGTAGCGGACGAAACGTCGGATGACGATATTCTCGCCCAACTCGGAAATCTTGGCATTGAGCAGATCCCTGATGGTCACATCGTGATTCTTGATGAAGCCTTGCTCGAGGAGGCAAACCGTGCCGTAAAATTTCTCAAGTTTCCCTTCGACAATCTTGTCCGCAACATGCTCCGGTTTGCCTTTGACTTGGGCCTTATAAATTTCGCGCTCGGCTTCAATAAGATTGCCTGGCACGTCTGCGCGGCTGACGTAAAGCGGATGCGCCGCGGCAATATGCAGAGTGATGTCCTTCACGAACTCGCGAAAGTTCTCGTTCCTCGCCACAAAATCGGTCTCGCAATTCACCTCCACGAGCACGCCAACCTTTCCCTGTAGGTGAATGTAGGAAGCCACTACGCCTTCTTTTGTTGCACGCGAAGATTTTTTGCCGGCGCTGGCAATTCCTTTCGTCCGCAAAATCGTCTCTGCTTTTTCCAGATCACCGCCGCTCTCGACAAGAGCGCGCTTGCAATCCATGAAACCTGCGTTGGTTTTTTCGCGAAGCTGTTTAACCAGTTGCGGATCAATTTCGACTGTTGTCTTCATCAAGTACTAAATTGTTTAATCGTGAAGCATTGCAATGTTGCCTTGGCGATGCAACGCAAGCATCAGGCTGAAACGCCAGCCATTTCAACTTGTTCGCGGATGCGCGCTTCGTTGCTTGCCGACACAATAGCATCCACCAGCTTCTGCAAAATCACGCGAATCGCGCGAATCGCGTCATCATTACCAGCGATTGGGTAATCGATAATGTCTGGGTCCGCGTTCGTGTCCACGATGGCAACCACTGGAATCCCGAGGCGCCGCGCTTCACTCACGGCGTTTTGCTCGCGAATTGTATCGATTACCACCAAAGCGTCGGGCAATTGCGACATCTCCAATATCCCATCGAGATTGCGTCTGAGTTTCGCCGCCTCGCGGTTAAGCGCCGCCAGTTCCTGTTTGCCCATCTTCTTGTATTCTGGCGACTGCTCGATCGCTTCGATATATTTTAGACGCCCAATGCTCTTGCGAATGGTGGCGAGGTTGGTCAACGTGCCGCCCAGCCACCGCTGATTCACATAAAACTGGCCACAAGCCAGTGCTGCCTCTTTTATTGCTTCCTGCGCCTGTTTCTTGCAGCCGACAAATAAAATCCTGCCCCCACGCCGCGCGACTTCTTGGAGAAATTCCGTGGCCCGCCGAAGTTGAAGAACGGTTTCATCCAAATTGATGATGTAAATCTGGTTACGCTGTTCGAAGATGAAAGGCTTCATCTTCGGATTCCAGCGCTTCGTCTGATGTCCAAAATGGACACCAGCTTCCAAAAGTTCAGGTACTAATTCTGTTGTGTCTGCCATAGGAGAAAATCCGCGAGGGGGAACTCCAGAGCGGGACGGTGAAGATGCTACGGCTCGCCTCGATGCGCAACCTGAAATTCAGCTCTCTTATTCCCTCATTAAGTGCTGCGTTGGGGCTTGTAATAACGGGACTTTGGATGCCGATCCTTGGGGGCCCGAGATATAAAATACGATCTCGTTAAGGATTGAACCATCGGGCGTGTCCTCCTTCCCAGAAAGATGTGGATCAGCAGCAAGATTGGCAAAGCCAGGCCGACAGCGAGATGAATCCAACTCGTCCACGCACGCAGTCTTTCTCCACCCGCGTAGTAAAGACCGTAGCCGGTGATGGTCAAAACGGCGAACGCACTTAGGAAAACCGATCCGTTTGCTCGATTGCGGCGCGCGCGCCATGCGAATCTCACGTGCGCGGTCAAGAGCATCCCGATCAGCACTAAAACTGCCATCGCAGCGGCACCATGGATTTTCATCGCCCAAGTTTTCGCGCTTATTTCAAAATCGCCGGGCGACCGAAGATAATTCCAATATGCCCATGCCACGCCGCTCAAAAAAAGCAGCGCCAGCACGGCATAGAGAAAATATCTCTGCAAACGTTTCAATCGAATTGAGTCTGGCCGGGGGTGCCGCATAATGAGTGAACCATCCAGAATGGCGCACTATCGCGTCCGAGCAATAATGCGTCTGCACGATACTGCGCCAGTAACCCCGCCGCTTTTTCACGCAGTGCAAAGACGACTTTCGTCAGCGCATCCGCTACCATGCATTCTGTAGCCGCCACGCTCACGCTGATTAGTTCGCGTGCAGATTGACCGGTGCGCCCGTCAAGCAATGGGCCCACGTACGTGCCGCGATACTTTCGACGCCCGAAATAGATTCCCGAAGTCGCCATCGCGCGTTCGCGTAGGCGCACCGCTCCGGCAATGCGTGTCGGCTCAGCAGGATGACGCAAATGAATTAGTTGCGACGCTGCTCCAAATGATCGCAGATCACCGCCGGCGTTTACGATTCCGGACACTACGGCATTATTCTTCAAGGCTTCGATAGCACGATCGACTGCAAAGCCTTTGGCGATGCCTCCAAGATCGACAATCAACGGCCGACGGAATCGAACGCGGCATGCATCGTCGAGAACGATGTCGCGCCAGCTTCCGCAACCGCAAAACCGCTTGGCAGGTCTCGGAAGATAGTCCCATTTCACAAGTTGTCGGGCAATCGTGATGTCAAAAATGCCATCGCTGTTAGTTGAAAATTCCAGCGCGCATTTCAAAACGCACCACGTCCACGAATGAACTTTGACTGGCTCATGCGAGGCGTCGCGATTCATTCGCGCAACGTCACTGGTAGGTTCGTGATAACTCATCAGCCGATGCACTTTTTCAATCGCGGCAAAGGCGCGATCGATATCGTTAGGCGACCCCTGGCATGCAACATCGACAAACGTGCCGAGCAATGGGCGGCAGCGACGAATTTCAGTGCTTGAGCGCGATCTCATAAAATGCCAGCAGGCGTTTCACCCCATCAGTGATGTGCCGGCAACTCAAAGTTGCTCCACTGATGTTTTTGATGTCGCCATCGAGTTTGAGCGCCGATTTACTGGTCTTACCGACAAACTGCGCACGCCACTTTTGATCTCGAATCTGGCCACCGTAGGTTTCGCGATAATCCATGACTTCAATCTGCTTGACCGACCCATCAGTATTGAGCCCCGCCGCGTAAGTGATGAATTCGTGTTTGCCGACAACTTCATCGACGATAAACCAGCCACCTCCGTTTACGCGCCAGACCTGCTGTTCGTCCCGCAGGACGCGCACGCCGCTCGCCTGCTCAATGGCCTTGCGTTGAACGCTCGTCAGTTTCACACGCGCCGCTGTGAATGATTTGCCGGGAAAAATCGCGCGCTGCGCTTGATCGACAGTGAGGTACTGAACCGCAAAAGCGGAGGGCGCAACCAGCGCAGAGATCGGTAGGGCAACAAACGCAAATTCGGTTTTCATCGCGCGCTAGAAATTAATTCCGACTTTCAGCCGCACGTAATATTTCTCGTGCTCGTCACCAAAAATGTAGCCGTCGTGCGCGGCAAACTCCTTGTTGTCGTGACTGAACGCTTGGCCGACTGGCAGTTGATGAAGAAATCCGAGGGTGGCCCACCAGCGTTCGCCACCATAATGAATCGTCGGCCCAATAAAGTAGGCTGAGTGCTCGTGGACGGAGGCGTCAGCAAACTCGTGATGATTCCAAAATTCCAAACCTGCTGACCAATTGCGCACCAAGCGGTAAGAAAGCCCAGTGAACCATTCGAACATGCCGTCGCGCTCGTAGCCACCGTTCGCTTTTTCGAATTCGAGTTCGTAATTGATGTTCAACGCCCAAACGAGCCGGTCTTCGAGCCAGTTCTTTTGCAGCAGGATTTTCCATTCCAACTCCGTTTCCTGATCACCGACCGACGGCTCGAAATAAAGCGCGAGACCAAGCGGATCCTTGTAGGGACTCAGGAGCCGATAAATCCCTTCGAGCGAGACCGACTCAAAATGATAACTATCAAACGGCGTCGCCGGATTGTGTCCGGCGTGTACGTCTTCACCGCCGGTTTCGTAAGCGCCGGGCAAACGATTGCCAGGATGCGCTGGATCTTCAGCCGGAACGTCGTCGTTCGCATGGACGTAATGATGGTTGAGATAAATCGCGAGCTGGAAATTATCCGTCACCCCGTATTCGAACTCCTCGCGAAAATCGACGACGCTATAGCTACCATGCTCCTTTTCCCAGCGCGTGGTAACCCATTGTTCAAATTCGCCGTGACCTTTCGGCGTAAGGTCCGTGGTATAAGTCCATGAGAAGATGGCTTCGTGTGCACGTGCTGCCGGAATGCAGAACGAAAGTGCAGCTGCGAGAATCAATCTGAATTTCACTGCGACGATGCATAACACGCGGCGATGAATGGCGCTGCCGGACAGTTGCCAATTTTTGACGCTGTATTGCAATGCAATTCAGGGCCTGTCGCAGCAACGCGCCGCTAACTGGAAGTTTGCGGGTCTTTCTCGGCGTACCTCGCCAGGACCCAGCAGAGATCGGAAAAGCGATTGAGATAACGTAAAATCTCAACGTTAAAATCCGTTTCGGTAACGCTGAACGCGGCGATGTGCCGCTCGGCGCGGCGGCATGTTGCGCGCGCAAAATCCAGAGCCGCAGAAACCGCTGTTCCCCCCGGAATCACCCAATCTTTCGGATAAAGCGATTTGTCTTTCTCGAGATCCTTAATGACTGCTGTAACACGGTCGACCATCGCTCCAGTGGTAAGTTGAAAGCCATCTTTTGCGTAACGCACCCGGTCGCTTGGCGCCGTTGCCAGTTCTCCCATGACAACGATCAGATCCTTTTGTGCGGCTAAGATTTCGTCCGAAATGAATTTCTTGGTTGCAACGGATCGAGCCAAACCAAGCGCGGCAGTCAGCTCATCGATACAGCCGTAAGCGTCGACGCGTGGATCACTCTTCGGCACGCGATGGCCGTACATCAGGGACGTTTCGCCTTTATCGCCCGTTTTGGTGACGATCGACATCAGGCAAATTGTAGGGCGTTTGATGCGCTCGCGCCAGCTCGCTCACCCTCTCGGGCCTTCCCGTCTACATCGCTCGGCGCCTGCCGACTTCGGTGCTGTGGCCAATATCAAGTCGGCGTTCAATACAGACGCCCTACAACGTCTTGGCAAGCCTAATTTATCCGATAGCCGGCTGCGGTTCGGCTTCTTCCATCACAGGCGCGCCAATTGGCTCGCCTTTTTCGACCAGCTTGATTTCGCGGTGCTCAGGGAAACCAGTGCCGGCGGGAATCAAGTGACCCATGATCACGTTTTCCTTGAAGCCGCGTAGTTTATCCACCTTACCCAGTGTAGCCGCCTCCGTGAGTACGCGAGTCGTATCCTGGAATGAGGCAGCGGAAATAAAGCTGTCCGTTTCGAGTGAAGCCTTTGTGATGCCGAGTAAGACAGGAACGGCTTCTGCCGGCTTGCCACCCTTCTCGACGACCTTCTTGTTTTCTTCCTCAAAGTCGAGTTTGTCGACCTGATCGCCCCAGAGCAACGACGTATCGCCAGGATCGGTGATCTTCACCTTGCGCAACATCTGGCGCACGATGATTTCGATATGTTTGTCGTTAATCTCCACACCCTGCAACCGATATACCTCCTGCACTTCGTTGACCAGATGCTCCTGCAAATCCTGCGGTCCGCAGACTTCGAGGATTTCATGGGGTACCACAGGGCCTTCGGTAAGTTGCTGACCTTTTTTCACAAAGTCGCCCTTGAACACGATAATGTGTTTGGTGAGCGGAATGAGGTGTTCTTCCTCGGCTCCGGTATCGGGATCCTTCAAAATCAGGCGTCGCTTCCCACGGACGGTCCCGCCCATCTCAACGATGCCATCGATCTTGGCAATTTCGGCCGCATCCTTCGGCCGACGCGCTTCAAATAATTCGGCGACGCGCGGCAGGCCCCCCGTAATGTCTTTGGTTTTTGCTACTTTGCGGGGCGTCTTTGCCAACAATGCACCAGCACGCACCTTTTGGCCTTCTTCCACGATGACGTGGGCGCCGGCTGGAATCGAATAACTCGCGAGCACTTCCTTTTTGTCATCCACAATGACAATCTGCGGGTGCAAATCCTCCTTGTGCTCGATGATAACGGTGCCCATCAGGCCCGTCGCTTCATCGACGTCGCGTTTAATCGTGACGCCAGCGATCATGTCGCGGAATTCGATCTTGCCGCCTTTATCGGTGAGAATTGGCACGTTATAGGGATCCCATTGGACGAAGGTCTCGCCTTTCTTAACCGCGGCTCCGTCACTTTTGGAGATCATTGAGCCGATCACTACGTTGTAGCGCTCAAGTTCGCGACCTTCTGCGTTGTGCACGCTGATCGAGCCGTTCTTATTCAAAGCGATCCAACTGCCGTCGAGTGCCTGCACGGTTCGCAGGTCGTTGAAGCGCACCATGCCGTCGTTCTTCGCCTTGATGATTGGTTGCTTGAAGGTCTGGCTGGCCGTGCCGCCGATGTGGAATGTACGCATCGTCAATTGCGTTCCCGGCTCACCAATTGATTGGGCCGCAATAATGCCAACTGCTTCGCCGAGCTTAACGAACTGGCCCGTAGCCAGATTGCGCCCATAACACATCGCGCACACGCCGCGGCCGCACTCGCAGGTAAGAACCGAACGAATCTTCAAGCTCTCCACACCCACCCGCTGAAGCTCCGCCGCGATCTTTTCATCAATCAACTGATTCGCTTTGACGATTTTTTTCTTTTTGTCCACCGGGTCAGCGATTGTTTCGCAGCTTACGCGCCCGATGATGCGCTGCCCAAGATCGACTACCTCCTCGTCACCCTCGTAAATCGAGCGCACCACAATGCCGTTTACCGTGCCGCAGTCTTTTTCATTGATGATTACGTCCTGCGCAGCGTCCACCAGTTTGCGCGTCAAATAACCGGAGTCGGCAGTCTTTAACGCTGTGTCAGCAAGACCTTTGCGAGCGCCGTGAGTGGAAATAAAATACTCGAGCACGGTCAACCCTTCGCGGAAGTTCGATGTAATCGGGCGCTCAATGATTTCGCCCGAAGGTTTGGCCATCAAACCGCGCATGCCTGCGAGCTGACGCACCTGTTGACGATTACCACGCGAACCGGAATCGACCATCAAGAAAACCGGATTCAACTCTTTACGGCCGTCGTTGTGTTCCAGAGTGCGAAACATCGCACTGGAAATTTCATCACCGGCATGTGTCCAGATATCGATGATCTTGTTGTAGCGCTCGCCGTCGGTGATGATGCCCTTGCGATATTGTTGCTCAACCTGTCGAATCTGCTTGTAGGCATTTTCCAGTTCCGTCTCTTTCTCTTTCGGAATAATCATGTCCGAAATTCCAATGGAAACGCCAGCTTTCGTGGCCTCGGCAAAACCGAGCTCTTTTAATTTGTCCAGCGTCGCGACAGTCTCCGCCGGTCCCGCGATTTGATAACAACGCCAGATGATGTCGCTAAGTTGCTTTTTGCCAGCAGGTCTGTTGAAAAATCCGAGCTGGTTCGGCCAAATCTCATTGAAAATGACACGGCCTGCCGTGGTCTCGATCGTTTTGGCTTCAGCATTTCCGTAGATTGTTGGCTTGCCGAAATTCGGGTTCTTAATCCGGATGCGGTCGTGTGTATGAATGCTTCCTTCTGTCATCGCAAATTCCACTTCGGCTGCATCGGCGAAGAGTGGGAGGCGGTGACCATCCTTGCCCGCACCGCGCGGGCTTTGGGTAAGGTAGTAGCAGCCGAGAGTGATATCCTGGGAAGGCGTTGTAATGGGCTTGCCGCTGGAAGGAGAAAAAATGTTATTCGGCGCGAGCATCAGCATGCGCGCTTCCATCTGAGCCTCCACCGAGAGCGGCACGTGTACCGCCATCTGGTCGCCGTCAAAGTCCGCATTGTAAGCTGTGCAAACCAGCGGATGAATGCGAATGGCTTCGCCCTCGATCAACTGCGGTTCAAAAGCTTGGATAGACAATCGATGCAGCGTAGGCGCCCGATTGAGCAGCACCGGATGGCCTTTGGTCACTTCGTCGAGAATGTCCCAGACCTCCGGTGTCTGACGCTCGATCATCTTTTTCGCACTGCGCACGGTGTGCACATAGCCCAGATCTTTCAGCCGGCGGATGATGAACGGCTCGAAAAGCACGAGCGCCATCTTCTTTGGCAATCCGCACTGATGCAGTTTCAGCTCCGGGCCGATCACAATTACGGAGCGGCCTGAGTAATCGACGCGCTTGCCAAGTAGATTCTGACGGAAACGCCCGCCTTTGCCCTTGAGCATGTCGCTCAGCGACTTCAGAGGCCGATTGCCGGCGCCGGTCACAGCGCGGCCATGTCTGCCATTGTCGAACAAAGCGTCGACTGCTTCCTGCAACATTCGCTTTTCATTGCGAATGATGACGTCCGGCGTTTTGAGCATGAGCAGGTTTTTGAGCCGGTTGTTACGATTGATAACCCGGCGATAAAGATCGTTCAGGTCCGAGGTCGCGAAACGGCCACCTTCGAGCGGGACGAGGGGCCGCAGATCCGGCGGAATAACCGGCAATACGTCCAGAATCATCCACTCGGGACGCGCGTGCGAATTTTGGAAGCCTTGGATGAGCTTGAGACGTTTCGCCAATTTCTTGCGAATTTGCTTGCTCTTGGTGGCCGCCATCGCTTTCTCAAGCTCCTTGTTGAGCTTATTGAGATCGATCTCGGCCAGAAGTTTTCTGATTGCTTCTGCGCCCATGCCCGCAACGAAATCGTCGCCATACTGCTCTTGCGCCTCGCGGTATTCGACTTCGTTAAGCAGTTGTGTTTTCTGCAACGGCGTCTTGCCTGGATCGATGACGATGTAATCCTCGTAATAAATGACGCGTTCGAGCTGGCGCGCACTCATATCCAGCATGAGCCCGATGCGCGAGGGCATGCATTTGTAGAACCAAATGTGCGAGACGGGCACGGCCAATTCGATGTGCCCCATCCGTTCACGACGGACGCGAGCCAGCGTAACTTCGACGCCGCACCGATCGCAGATGACGCCCTTATGCTTGATGCGCTTGTATTTTCCGCATGAGCATTCCCAATCGCGCGTCGGACCAAAAATGCGTTCGCAGAAAAGCCCCCCCTTCTCCGGTTTAAAGGTCCTGTAATTGATTGTCTCGGGATTCTTGACTTCGCCCTTGCTCCACGAGCGCATCGTGTCACTCGACGCGACGCCAATCGCGACTTGATCAAAACCCACGGGGCGTTCTTCGCCCACTAACTCACGCCAGGAATGTTCGTTCATGTTTTTCCAAATAATTTACAATTTAAAAATTATGCGACGCTCTCTAGAAACGTGGGCGCCTGGCCGCCGACCTTCACGTCGAGACCCAGGCTCTGCATTTCTTTGATTAGGACGTTGAAAGATTCAGGTGTACCGGCTTCGAGTGAGTTATCGCCCTTGACGATCGACTCATAAATTCGGGTCCGTCCTTGCACATCATCGGATTTAACGGTGAGCAGCTCCTGCAAAGTATAGGCGGCTCCGTAAGCTTCCAGCGCCCATACCTCCATTTCACCAAAACGCTGGCCGCCGTATTGCGCCTTGCCGCCCAGCGGCTGTTGGGTAACCAGCGAATACGGGCCGACGGCGCGGGCATGAATCTTGTCCGCCACCAAGTGGCCGAGTTTCATCATGTAGATGTAGCCAACCACCACTTCCTGGTCGAAAGCATCGCCGGTGCGTCCGTCGAAGAGCCGCGCCTTGCCGCTTTCCTGCACCCAGGTGAACCCCTCCTTCTTCCGGGCATCATGCAAATATTCGCGAATCTGTTTTTCCTTAATTCCGTCGAATACTGGAGTCGCCACTTTAAATCCGAGTGCCTTCGCGGCGACGCCCAAGTGTGTTTCCAAAACTTGCCCCACGTTCATGCGGCTGGGCACACCCAATGGGTTAAGCACAATTTCAACTGGCGTGCCGTCCGCAAGGAACGGCATGTCTTCTTCAGGGACGATCCGGGCCACGACGCCCTTGTTGCCGTGGCGACCGGCCATCTTGTCGCCGACGCTCAGTTTGCGCTTGCTCGCGATGTAAACTTTGACCTGCTTGATGATTCCCGGATCTATGTCGTCGCCGCTTTCCACCCGGTCCATGGCCCGATCGCGTTCGAGCTCGAGTTCGGCGAACTTATGCTCATATGCGCCAATGATCTCCCGAATCTTATTGCGGATCGGGCTCGGATCGATCTCGATGTGGTCGTGCGCTGTTGCCAACTTTCGCAACAATGTCTTGGTGATTTTGCGATTAGCTGGAATAATGATTTCACCATTCTTGGCGTTTACGACGTCGAGGGGAACTTTTTCGCCAAGCAGGACATTCGAAAGCGAATCGGTTAATTGTTCAATTAGCGCCTCTTTCTTGCGCTTATGTTCTTCGCTGATGGTTTTGAGTTGCCGTCTGGTTTCCGCCGGCGTGAGTTTTTCGCGCGAGACTTCGCGGCGGGACGAGACCTTGACGTCCATCACAATTCCGTAAGTGCCTGAGGGAACGGTAAGAGACGTGTCCTTCACGTCCGCTGCTTTCTCGCCAAAAATTGCGCGCAACAGGCGTTCTTCCGGGGCCAATTCGGTTTCACTCTTCGGTGTAATCTTTCCAACCAGAATATCGCCCGGCTTCACTTCCGCTCCGACTCGCACCACTCCATCGGGCCCCAGATTACGCAAAGCTTCTTCGCTGACGTTGGGAATGTCGCGTGTGATTTCTTCGGGTCCGAGCTTTGTATCTCGCGCGCCGATCTCGAATTCATCAATGTGGATGGAGGTATAAACGTCCTCCTTGACCACTTTTTCCGAAATCATGATGGCATCTTCGAAGTTGTATCCATTCCAAGGCATAAACGCGACGAGCACATTGCGTCCCAGAGCCAACTCGCCGTGATCGGTGTTTGGACCATCTGCGATGACCTGACCGCGCTTCACGTGCTGACCTTTGCGCACAATCGGTTTCTGGTTCACGCAGGTGCCGGCATTTGACCGCATGAATTTACGGAGCTCATAAACGTGAATCCCTGCCTCCGCGTCGGTCTTGAGCTTCTTCTTGCTCTCGAGAAGGTGACCATCTTTCGTCACAACGATTTGGTCTGCTGTAACTGAAGCGACCTTCCCGCTGTCGGTTGCCAGAACAACTGCGTGAGAATCTCGCGCCACTTTCTCTTCCAATCCCGTTCCCACAAGAGGTGCCTCAGAGACCACCAGTGGAACCCCCTGGCGTTGCATGTTCGAACCCATCAGCGCCCGGTTTGCATCGTCGTGCTCGAGGAAGGGAATCAGACCCGCTGCCACCGATACGAGCTGTTTCGGCGACACATCCATGTAATTCACCTTGGAGGGATCGACTTCAAGAAAATCGCCACGGTAACGCACAGAGACTTTTTCCCCTGTGAAATGCCCCCGCCCGTCAACCGGCGCGTTGGCCTGCGCAACGAGAAAATTCTCTTCTCGGTCGGCAGTGAGATATTCGATTTGGTCTGTCACGCGACCCTTTTCCACCTTGCGATACGGCGTCTCGATGAACCCAAACTCGTTGATGCGCGCAAAGGTGCTCATTGAGCTAATCAGGCCGATGTTTGGACCTTCCGGGGTCTCGATCGGACAAATACGCCCGTAATGGGATGGATGAACGTCGCGCACTTCGAATCCGGCGCGCTCCCGGCTGAGACCGCCGGGGCCAAGAGCCGACAAACGGCGCTTGTGTGTTAACTCTGCGAGTGGATTCGTTTGATCCATGAACTGCGAAAGCTGTGACCGGCCAAAGAAATCGCGGATGACCGCGCTGAGCGCCTTTGGATTGATTAGCTTTTGCGGCGTCATGCCGTCCACATTGATGTCGAACAGAGTCATGCGCTCCTTGACAAGGCGCTCGGTGCGAGCAAGACCGACACGGCACTGGTTCGCCAGTAATTCACCAACGGTGCGCACACGGCGGCTGCCCAGATGATCGATATCATCGAGCGTACCCTCGCCCCGTCGCAGGTTGATCAGATATTTGATTGCGGCGATAAAATCTTTGTCGGTTAAAATACGCTCTGTAGAATCAACGTTGATCCCAAGTTTTTGATTGATCTTGTAACGCCCGACACGCCCAAGGTCATATTTCTTTGGATCGAAAAAGAGCCTTTTGAGCAGAGCACGCGCATTAGCCACCGTCGGCGGATCACCCGGGCGAAGGCGTCGGTAAATGTCCTTGAGCGCTTCTTCCTGGTCGTGCGCCGGATCTTTTCTAAGCGCCTTCACGATGGTGTCATCATTCGAAATGTCGATCACTTTCACCTCGTGAATTTTGAGTGCCATGATCTGGCGGACGGTCGCCAGAGTGAGCGGTTCAAACGCGCGCGCCACCGTCACATCGCCGTCACGGATCTCCGCAGTCAGCACTTTAGTGGCTAGCTTTTCTTCGTCGAGCTTCTCGCTCAGCTTCAGGATCTCGATATTGTAAAAGAGCTTGATGACGTCTTCGTCGGCGCCGTAGCCAAGCGCGCGCAGAAATGTAGTGGCAAGAAACTTCCGTCGCCGCTTACGTCGGTCGAGATAAATGTAAAGAAGATCAGCCGTATCAAATTGAACCTCAATCCATGACCCGCGGTCTGGAATGATCCGGAAACTGTAGAGCACTTTGCCGTTTACGTGGACGGTAGATTCGAAGGCGATCCCAGGGGAGCGATGTAACTGGCTTACTACCACGCGCTCTGCGCCGTTAATGACAAAGGTTCCCTGCGGCGTCATCAGCGGGATCTCACCCATATAAACTTTCTCTTCTTTCGTCCCTTTTTCTTCGCGCAATTGGAACGTGACATGCAATGGCGCGCTGTAGGTCTGTCCTTCGCGCTGCGCCTCCAAGGCAGTCAATTTGGGTTCGCCAATCTCATAGTGACTGAAATCGAGCACCGCTTTTTCGTCGTAGCTCTCGATTGGAAAAACCTCTTTGAAAACAGCCTGGAGCCCCTGATTTTTCCGCTTTGAAAAAGGGACGTCTTTCTGAAGAAAATCAACGTACGAATTGGCCTGAACCTCAATTAGATTCGGCGGTTCGATCCCTTCCTTGATGCTTCCAAAGTAAATACGTTCCGACATAGTCACCAGCCAAGAGTTAAACCTCGCAACGTTCACGCCCCAATCGTGAAACGAAACGGGTAAGATTTTACGAGCTCAGCAACGAGCGAGGACACAAAAATGCATCCAAAACAGCGGCTTGTCAAATTCGCCACTGTTCTGCTGCCAATTCTGTGTTTTGCCGTTTGAGCGCCGAGTTAAAAATAAGTTTCTGCCTGCCTCTAACCAGGAGACGATATTAGACGAAAATCACTGTTATTCAAGGAAAATACACGCCGATGTTATGAGGCGCCTCTGCTTGGTGCGAGCAGCTACAAACACCGCTTTAGGAGATTGCTGCTTTATTTAATTTCGATCTTCGCCCCAGCGGCCTCGATCTTTTTCTTGATCTCGTCCGCCTCCTCCTTTGTCACGCCTTCCTTGATTGTCTTGGGAGCCCCTTCCACAAGTGCCTTAGCTTCTGCCAGGCCGAGTCCCGGCACCGCACCGCGAACCTCCTTGATCACAGCAATCTTGTTCGCGCCCATCTCTTTCAAGATCACGTCGAAGGTGGTTTTCTCTTCTGCCGCCGGAGCTGCTGCTCCGCCAGCACCTGCTGCGGCTGGACCAGCAGCTACTGCTACTGGTGCCGCTGCGCTCACTCCCCATTTTTCCTCCAGTTGCTTGACCAATCCAGCAATGTCCAGCACCGACAGGTTGCTGAGTTGCTCCACCAATTTGTCTGTATCTGCCATTTTTTTTCCTCCAAATTGCCGCCTCCGAAAGCCTTCGGAAAATTAAGGCCAGTAGCCACCAGCCCGGACAGTTTTCTTTTTACTTCCCATCCCGCCATCGCGAGCGGAAAACTTTAAATCTTACGCGGCCACTTGCGCAGCGGCGCCCTCCTTTTCTGCTTTCGCAGTTAATAGCCGCGCCAATGCCGAACCTGGTTCATTGAGCAAGCGCACCAGGCGCGTGGCGGGAGACAAGAACAGCCCCAGCAACTGCGCCTGCAAGACTTCGCGCGCAGGCAGCTCTGCCAGCTTTTCTAATTCTGCAGCCGAAAGAATTGCCCGGTCAACAAAGCCAATCTTCAGCGTGGCGATTTTGAATTCGGTCGCGAATGTCTTGAAAATTTTGGCTACCGGCGCCACATCTTTATCGCCTGTAACAACCGCTGTCTGACCCGTCAGTTGCTCGCTCGCATCAGGAAAACCGGAATCGGTCATGGCCCGTTTGAGGAAATTATTCTTAACCACGTGCACTTCTGCACCGATTGGCGCCAGTCGGTTCCGCAACTCGCTAAAATCGCCAACCTTCATACGCTGATAGTCGGTTACGAGCACGAACGGAGAGCGTTTCAACTTCTCGGAAAGATCGGAAACGACGCTGGCTTTTTCTGGTCTCATTCTATTTCGATATTGACTCTCTTGGACTACACATTCAAATACGGCGCTGGATCGACACGGACCCCGGGGGACATAGTCGCACTGATCGTCACAGCTTCAAGGTACCGGCCCTTCGCGCTGGCGGGGCGAGCCCGAACTACTGCCTCGATCACGGCGTTTCCGTTTTCTAAGAGCGCATTTTCATCAAATGAAAACTTGCCAACGGGCACTGCCACGTTGCCGTTCTTATCCAGCCTAAATTCCACGCGGCCCGCTTTCACTTCCCGCACAGCTTTCGCTGTGTCATCGGTCACCGTTCCGGTTCGGGGATTCGGCATTAGTCCGCGCGGCCCAAGTACCTTCCCCAACTTCCGGACCTCCACCATCGCCGCTGGGGTCGCAATCGCGACATCAAAATCCTGAAAACCTTCCTGGCACTTCTGAATCAGATCTTTCATGCCAACAAATTCCGCACCCGCTTCTCTGGCTGCCTGCGCGGCCTCGCCCTCGGCAAAAACTAGCACACGCACCTGTTTGCCGCTGCCATGCGGAAGCGGACAGGTTCCGCGAACCATCTGATCGGATTGTCTTGGATCGACACCAAGCCGGAACGAGACCGTCACGGTCTGATCAAACTTCGTCGGCGGAAATTTCTTAAGCGTCGAGACAGCTTCAGCAAGAGTATAGGCCTTTGCCCGCTCTACATGTTGCGCGGCTGCGCGATAACGTTTGCTTCGATTTCTTTGCATGTCCTGCGCAGTTCTATCGCCTCGGTCTCTAGCTGCAGATGGCGAGGCTCCTGCTTAAAGTTGTAAGGCCGCTCAACCCAGCGGCGGACGTCGAATTTAGCGGCTATCTTGCCATTGTCAAAATGAACTTCCGTGCGATAGGACCCAGCGCAATTAATCCACTGGGTCCACACCTCCTGCCGGATCGGTTGTTTTGCTGGTGCCTTGCACAATCGGCGGCCCGTTCCTAATGATTCTCCCCTCTTTCATCACGAAAAAAATCCGCTCGGTGGCTGCGATGTCGGAAGTTGGATCGCCCGGAATTGCAATGACATCGGCCAGTTTCCCTTTTTCCAGAGTGCCAACTTTCTGCGCAACCCCCAAAAGCTCGGCGTCATTGGCCGTGGCGGATTTCAACGCATCGACCGGCGCCATTCCCAGATCGACCATTAACTTGAATTCTTTCGCGTTCTGGCCATAAGGGAAAACAGCGGCGTCAGTCCCAAAGGAAATCTTCACACCCATCCTTACGGCATTGCGAAACATTTCCGAGCGAGCGGCGGCGGCGGCTTTGGCTTTGGCCTGCAATGCTGGTGGATAATTGTCGAGCTTGCTCATGATCCAGTCCGTGGCCATGAGCGTCGGTGTAAGGAAGATGCCTCTGGCCTTCATCCGCGTTAGCGTTTCTGGTTTCATAAATGAGCCGTGCTCGATCGAATCGACGCCCGCCTCAATCGCTTCGCGGGCAGCCTGATCCCCATGACAATGCACGGCTACTTTCTTGCGTAGCCGATGCGATTCATCGACGACCGCCGCCATCTCGGATGGAGTTAGCTGTGGGGTATCTACTTCGTCAGCCAACGAAAGCACGCCACCCGACACGCTGCTTTGATCACGTCAGCGCCATTCTTCACTTCAAAGCGAACTGCCTTTCGAATCTCGTCCGGTCCATTCGCAATGCCATCGGTATAATCCGGCTCGCGCCCGAAAAGGAAATCGCGAAAGCCGCTGGTTGGGTCGAAGTGACCGCCGGTAGCTCCGATGCCCTTAGTCGCTACGAGCATTCGCGGGCCAACGATGACACCCTTGTTAATCGAATTCCGCAGCGCCACATCGACAAATTCTCGGCTACCGACGAAACGGCTGCCCAGATCGCGCACGGTAGTGAAGCCAGCTTCGATTGTAGCGCCCGCGAAAGTTGATGCTCGGATTGCTTGCTCAGAGACATTGAGATCAACCTCGTCCAGTCGGCGCGCATTGTAGTCGCGGGAGTAATCGAGCGTGAGATGGGTGTGCGCGTCCATGAAACCCGGCGAAAGCGTTGCGTCGCCCAGATCGATCACCTGCGCGCCGTTGGGGATCGCCAGGTCGCTGCCAACGTCGACAATCTTATCGCCTTCGATGATGACAACGCCATTTTGCAGGAGCGTTTTGGATTTCCCGTCAAACAAACGCTCCGCTTTGAGCGCGATCATCTGATCGGCTGCGTGAATTGGGCTCGCGCAGACGACGAAAGCAAAGATTGCGAGCGGAAGCCGCAGCAAAAATCGACTACAAGCTGGGACCCTCATGCTTGCGGTATAGAAACTTCATGAGCCCAACGCAAGACTGGGGAACGAAAATGAAGAAAAAACGACCTATGCGCGAAGTGCATTTCCTCATTCGACCTCGTAATTCTCGCACATCGATCTTCGGATCAGCTAGGATCCGCTACTGATTCCGCACTTTAGCCGAACTTTCGGCAAGCCCCTGCCGCGCCAATGCGAGATCCGGATTGAGCGCGAGCGCCTGCTCGAACGCACCAATGGCGCGCTTGTGTTGACCGAATAAAGCCAGATATCGCCCGCGATTGATCAACATGTTCGTATAGGCCGGCAGTACTTTAACGTTTACTGGATCGCCTTTTTCGAATCGCAGTGTCCCGTCGGCGAGGCCGCGAATTTGCAGATTCACATCAGGTGAATCATGAAAGCCCTGGCCGTCCGCGAGATCAAAGACAAGCCCTTGCGGAACAAGTTGATATTTTTGAGTAAGCCATCTGGTCAGCTCGCCATTGACTGAGTCGGAGGAAAGCAAATCGCTCGTCATGTAAATCGGCGCGATCCTGCTTTCGTTCCTCACGATTGATCGAATCATCTCTAAAAATGCTGCGCTGATCCTTTGAGTGAGCGCCGGGCTCCTGGCAAAAGCCCCGGGATCGCGTTCCCATTCTTTGAGGTTTTCGACAAACGCCTCAATCTTTTCGCGCGACCGTTGGACCAAACCGGGATAAGCGTGACTTAGGTAATCGAAATACCACGAGCGACGCAGGAGATTGATATCCACAACCTTAACGTCGCGCCGCCGTTGTTCTAGCTCCTGCGCATAGAACATTGGGGAGACAACCTGCCAATCCAGCGTGAGTAGGAGGCCGTTTGGCGCGATCGCCTTGAGCAGATTTTCCACATAATCGTGCGCGATGAAGTATTGCCCGCGATTAGTAAACGGCCAGTTCGCCGTGAGAGCGACCGTACAAACAACCAGGACGGTAATTGCCGCTGCCAAAGATGGTTTCCCGACCGGTATGGATTTAGAAACTACGCTCCGGATCAACCATCGGATGCCGAGTCCCGCAGCAATCGCGATCGAAATAAACGTGGGCAGATAGTACGCATCTTTATCTTCCGCAATTTCGTAGCTAAGGGCGTACGCTAAATCGGCGATCACGATAGAAAAGAGAAACCAGAAGACGGTACGGTCTCGCTTAAAAGCGTCACGGAAGCCCACGAAAGCCAGGAGCAGCGGCAACGGAAGCCAGGCAACGCCGAACTCGCTCAAGGACATCCTGCAGAATTCAACAAACTGCGCTCCGATTATCTTCGGCGTAAAGGAAAAATAGACCTGATACTGGCGGCCCGTCAGATGCCACCATATTTCCTGCAGCGAACGCGGATGGCCCCAGTTAATGACAGGCGAGCGCGAGGCAGCAAGCGGCAGGTAAGCATAAATGGCGACGAGAGCGCCAATCGAAATCAATGCGGCATAAACCAATCGTCTGCTCGTGAAGAACCTCACGCCTTGCGTCCGATAAACGATGACTCCGAGGGCGGGAAGAATCAGCGCTACGGTGACGTGATGAACGCCTAGCGCTAGCCCAAATACCAGCGCAGCCGCATAAAGAAAGGCGTCGTAGCTTGTCGTCGCGCCAATATGTATGGCGTCTGCGACGATACACCGCCGCCACCGAAGCATTAGAAAGAAGATAACCAGGATGAGCAGCGTATTCAGAGCATATACCTCGGTGATCGTCGCGTACGACCAAAGCGTGCGGCAAAACGCCATGAGCAAACCCGCGCCCAACACGGACGCAGCCAACAACAGGCGCGCAACGCCCGGTTCTTCGATTCTTTTGCTCTGCTGCGCGCCTTTCTTTCGTCGCTTCGACCCAGCGAGATATGATGCGGTAATGATCAGCTCCGCCACGACGAGGGTGAGTATTGCGCAAGCGAGAGCGGCAAAAAATGCAGACGAAAAATTGATGCGTACCGCCACGTTTCCAAAAGGCACAAGCGATGCAAGGTGGGCGAGAACGATCCACAACGGAACGCCCGGAGGATGTGCGATCCCAAGGCCGCGAGCGACTACAATTAGCTCCCCGCTGTCGGTCAAGGTAACCGTCGGCGCGAGCGTCCAGCTATAAAGAACAAGCGCAACAAGAAATACGATGCCGGCGGAGAATAGCTCTACCGAAGCCAGAGGATTCGTTCGAGAATTCACCGGCTGGACCGACTTGGATGCAGACTCGGCGCTCGCTAGACTTTGGCGGGCAGTATCTTTGAGACGTTGCGTATTCTTTGAAAACCCGCGAGCCATTGTCTACCGTCCCGCAAACTCGCTTCCCTGCAAATGATGGGTCAAGACCCGACTTTTAGAGCGATCAATGGAAAGCTATGATATTCAATCGCTCACTTTCACCAGCGGCCCACAGCACAAAATCTTTTCGGCGCAGCAAATCGCTCATTCATGCCCTCGCCCCGCGTCGTACCACTGCGCTCGAAGGACTTTTCTAACTTCAGCTAAGGGCCTATCGCGACTGCCTTAAGCGCAACCAAGCTCCAGCCAGCACCGAGAGTAGGACCCGAAGCGGTGCCAATCGGAATATTGTCGCCCATGTACCAAATCGCTGTTCGGCGAGTGCCCGGATTGTAAAGCAGGTAGTCGGGCCGCGATTGGTGAATCCGAACGGCACAATCGAACACGCCGGGATTATTCTTGCGGTTGATGGAGTCGCTCAGCCAGCTTTTCACGGCTTCCCAGCGGAATACCGGGCGTGAACCGTCAATTGTGGATGACTCGCAACTACAGCGAGGTTTCCGGTACCTCGTTATTGACGCGCCGCGAAGTTTTTCTGGAGGTCATCAAGGCAATTAAAAAGCTGTGAAATGGAGCAATGATTGCGAGCGTCTGACCCACTTACTGGTTCAGATCGTATACTTCTACGAGAGCAACTCCAGTGGTGTTGTTTACCCCCCGCAAAATCGCGGTGTAGTTACCTAGTGTTAAATCTGCAATGATCGCCGACTCTCTTGCGTCCCCGGGAGCGTAGCCGCGCTCCCGGATGTCGTTGACCTGGTCATACTATACCAAAATAACGAGAAGTCATTTCTGGCCGTTCACTAATGTACTACAGGAAATCCGGCGTAAGGTGCCCGGAAAAATGGAAACACGTTAATCACTGAACTGTTGAATCGTCGACGAGCGGCGCCCCGAGCAAACGCACCTCAAGTCACTTCGCTCTGGGCAGGTTCTGTCGGCGGCGAACCGCGCGAAGATAATTGTCCGTTGTTATCTCGCATGGTTTCGCTTCAATGCTCGCATGACGAAACCATGCATCACCGGCTGGGATGCTGCATTGTTCCCAGTTCTTGCTATCACCGTGGCGATCTTCGGAACGCTGCAAGCGCAGACTCCGTCGCCTGCGCCGTCGGCGTCACCGTCGCAACCGCAATCACCAGCGGCTGCCGACTACGATCTCCGTTGGGGCGTAAAGATTCCCATGCGCAACAAGGTCGAGCTGAACGCGACATTGTATTTGCCGAAAACTCCTGATGGATCGTCACCGAAGACGCCGGTGATCTTCACACTGACGCCCTACATCTCTGATTCCTATCACGCGCGCGGCACTTACTTTGCATCGCACGGCTACGTATTTGCACTCGTCGATGTTCGCGGTCGCGGGAATTCCGGCGGCGAATTTGAGCCGTTCGTAAATGATGCACGGGACGGACACGACGTGGTTGAGTGGCTCGCAAAACAACCATTTTGCGATGGCAAAGTTGCGATGTGGGGCGGTTCCTACGCGGGATTTGACCAGTGGGCGACAGCGAAAGAATTACCACCACATTTGTCGACGATCGTCCCTGCCGCAGCCGCTCATCCTGGCCTCGACTATCCTGCGACCCAGAACGTTGGTCTAACCTACGACATGCAATGGTACACTTTCACCAGTGGCCACACCGGACAGCAAAACCTTTTCGCTGATCAAAAGTTTTGGCGAACGAAGTTCCTCGACGCTTATAAGAAACATATCCCTTTCAAATCACTGGACTCGTTCGTCGGAAATCCCTCGGTCAATTTTCAACGCATCCTTAAACATCCCATAGTCGATGCGTACTACGACGCGATGGTGCCAGCGCGCGAGCAGTTCCAAAAAATCACTCACCCGGTGCTGACAATCACGGCGCAATACGATGGAGATGAGCTTGGCGCACTTAGCTATTACCGAGATCACCTGGCAAATAGCTCATCAGAAGTCCGCTCGAAACATTTTCTGGTCATCGGCCCATGGGACCATGCGGGCACACGCACGCCTACGGATGAAGTCGGCGGCGTAAAGTTTGGATCCGCAGCGGTTATCGATCTTAATAATCTGCATCGGCAATGGTACGACTGGACAATGAAAAGCGGACCGCGACCGGAATTTCTCAAGAACCAGGTCGCTTACTACTTGCTCGCGCCGGGCAACACCGGCGCAAACGGTGAATGGAAATACGCCGATAGTTTCGATGCTCTGGTTGCGAACCCGACAATTTTTTACATCGATTCCAAAAACGGCGACGCCAATGGTGTATTTCGTTCCGGTTCGTTAACTGAAACATTCCCGAATGGAGACGCGGACAGATATACGTACGATCCGCTCGATACTACGCCCGGCGAAACTGTTGACGGGGCCGATCCCAAGGAAAAAACCGCCAGTATCGATCAAACGTCTGCTTTGAGCATCGGCAAAGATGGTTTGGTGTACCACACGGAACCGCTACCTAGCGAAACGCCCTTCGTGGGCTGTCCAGCACTGACTCTATGGCTCTCGATCGATACACCCGACGTCGATCTGTCCGCCCAGCTGTACGAGATCCAGCCTGACGGCACCAGCATCGTGCTTTGGAGTGATATTCGCCGCTTGCGTTATCGCGACTCGCTGCGCGAAGCGAAACTGGTGCAACCGGGTGAAATAGTACGCTGCGATTTCAATCCCGGACTATTCGTTGCTCGCCGATTGATGAAGGGGAGCCGGCTTCGCCTGGTCCTGTCATCCCCAAATTCCACCCAGTGGCAAAAGAACTATTGCTCGGGAGGAGTCGTTGCCGAAGAAACGGCAAAGGACGCGCGTACCTGCCACGTGCAGATCTATCACAACGCCGCGCACGCAACCGCGATTCAACTCCCACTCCGCGAGCCAGGGAGTTTACAAAAATAGCGAACGCGCGATGGCCAGGAAAATTCGCGTTGGGATACTATTCGGGGGTCGTTCTGCGGAACATGAAGTTTCCCTGCAATCAGCGAAGAACATCATCGACGCTGTTGACACCAATAAATGCGAAGTCGTGCTGATCGGCATCGATAAGAAAGGGCAATGGCATCTTAATCAAGAATCTCGATTCCTGCTTTCGGCAGCTCAATCCGGATTGCCCGAGCTACAAGAAAGGGGCGAGAATCTCGCGCTTGTCCCCGGGAGACAAGACGAGCAGCTAGTGGCGCTTTCCGGGCAGCAAAGGCTTGGCTCTTTGGATGTGATCTTTCCTGTTCTCCACGGCCCATTTGGTGAAGACGGTACAGTCCAAGGACTGCTGAAGCTCGCTAATGTCGCGTTCGTCGGCGCTGGCGTCCTCGGTTCAGCCGTCGGCATGGACAAGGATGTGATGAAACGACTGCTAAGAGATGCTGGAATTCCCATCGCTCGATTCATCGTAGCTAACAGATATTCCTCGGAGGAAATCGGTTTCGGCGATGCGCGAGGGCAACTCGGCCTGCCGCTTTTTATTAAGCCTGCAAACCTCGGCTCATCGGTCGGCATTCATAAAGTCAAAAATCGCGAGGAATTCGAGCGCGCGGTCCGCGATGCGTTCAATTATGACAACAAGATCTTGATCGAGGAATGCATCAACGGACGCGAGATAGAATGTTCTGTGCTCGGCAACGACAATCCGATCGCATCAGTTCCTGGCGAGATCTTGCCTCGCCATGAGTTTTACTCTTACGAAGCGAAATATCTCGATGAGAACGGCGCTGTGCTGGAAATACCGGCAAAGCTTCCGCTGGAGATTTCGGAGCGCATCCGCCAGCTGGCAATCCAAACGTTTTCCGTACTCTGCTGCGAGGGAATGGCGCGAGTCGATTTTTTCTTGAGAAACAGCGAAGAAATCGTCGTCAACGAGATCAACACCATTCCTGGATTCACCCGAATTAGCATGTACCCAAAACTATGGGAAGCGAGCGGTATCTCTTACCGCGAATTAATCGACAGGCTAATACAACTCGCACTTGAACGGTTTGAGCGCGAGAAGCGATTGAAAACCGATCGGACATGATCCTCGGCAAATTGGCAGTGGTGCGATTGATGTTGAGAGCCTTAATAGGCATAAGCGCGCTCGTGATCTTAACCACACAAGCACACGCTGGTTCGGAGATTGTGATCGCCATCCGTTACTTGCAGGCACAGGGAACCAGTCACTCCCATCTCTATTTGTATCGCGAAGACGGAAAACTTTTGCGTCAGTTAACGAATGACAGTTCCGCGCAGGACTCCGGGCCAATTTTCTCGCCGGATGGCGAGACGATTGTGTTCACGCGGCAAAAGCCAAAGGATGTGCGCGAATTCTGGAGCATCGATCTCCGCGGGACGCGCCCAACGAAACTCGATGCCGCACCGGACTGGTATGCCACGGCGAAAAGCTCGCCGTATTTCACAAATGTCGAGCCGGAGGAATCAACATCGCCGAGTCCGGCAGTGTCGCCTGTCGAAACGCCGCCGCCAAGTTACAAATCACCAGACGGTTCCGTTGAGCTGATCTTGCGCGAAGATCCACAGGACGAAGATGATCAGATCGATGGACCAGGTCATGGGAAGCATTACCTGCTCCGCGATTTGAAAACGGGAACAGAGACGGAATTTGAAAAGCTGCCCGGGTTTTACGGCGTCTTTGGGTTGCTGCACGACAGCCAGGACAGAGATCAACATTTTCTATTCGATGGCCCCCTGCGACTGGCGTTTTTCGACTTACATTTGAACAGCACTGACGGTGACACGGTTTTCGCGCTCGACCTCGCCAGCCCGCGCCTTGTCCGGCTATCACCTAACTGGGCTGCTCCAATCCCGCTTCCCGGCGAAGCAGCTTTTCTCACATTTACAGAGAATCGTTATGTGCCCATCCCTGGCAGCAAGAAAACGGCGAACTGCTCTTACATGGAACGCTGGGACAAAAAGCTGAACACGATTCGTTATGCGCGCGAAAAATCCGCTGCGCTCTGTTACGGCGCGTCGATGTATCGGCCCGACAAAAACCCCAGTGTCATCACGTTGCGCCGGAGCGCCGATTAAGCCCTTATGAAAAAAAGTTGGATGGCCGTTTTTCTGGTTGCGCTGTTGTTAGGAAATGCTTGGGCTGCACCTGAATCGCTGGATAAACTGGCAAATGAATTTTGGACTTGGCGCGCGAAATACGCACCGTTTACCGGCGATGACGTCAATCGAATGGAGAGGCCCGGCGGGCCTCGCGATTGGTCGCGAGCCAGCATCGACAAGCAACGAAAGGATCTTGCTGAGTTCGAAGCCCGTTGGAAAAAGATCGACCCGACGCAATGGCCGATTCCGCAGCAGGTAGACTATGGTCTGATCGGTTCGGCCTTGTCGCGGGTGCGCTGGGAACTCGATATTAACCCGCGCTGGAAACGCGATCCCAATTTTTATATCGCGCAAACGCTCACGGCAGTAGTCGAAGCGCTCACCGTACCGGGACCGTATGACGCAACCCGTAGCCGGGAAATTCTAACGCGCATCGAAAATATTCCGTCGATCCTGCAGCAAGGCGCTGAAAATCTTGATAAGCCGCCAGCGCCATTCGCCACAGTCGCAATTCAAGCGTTGGAAAATATTCGGCCGCATCTGCATCAAATGGCGGCAGCATTGGTAAAATCCACAACTCTCAAAGAAGAGGAATTGAACAGCGCAACTGATCGCGCTGCGGACGCACTCGAACGTTTTCGCGAAAAGCTTCGAGAAATGTTGCCGTCGCTGCCGAATGACACCGCGCTTGGGCGCGACGCCTACATTTTCTTTCTCAAGAACGTCGCGCTAATGCCTTATTCGCCTGAAGACCTTCTGGCGATGGGCAAACAAGAATGGAACCGTGCCGTCGCATTCGAGGTATTCGAGAAAAATAGAAATAAGAATGTGCCGCCACTTAAAACTGCCGACAACATCGACAGTTGGATCAAAGAAACAGCGGAGAAAGAATTGCAGATTCGGAAGTTTCTCGAGGAGCGCGGGATTCTAACTGTGCCGGATTGGATCCAACACTACACGCTTCGACCGACTCCCGAATATTTGCGCGCTCTGGGGTTCACTGAGAACGATGATTTCACGTCGCCGTCGCGGTTGAAAGAGAATTGCGTCCGTTACGTACCTGAGCCAGCGGAAAATCTTGGCTACTTCTGGCGCGCGACAGCAATGGATCCGCGGCCCATCACTGTTCACGAAGGAATTCCCGGCCATTATTTTCAGCTCTGTCTTTCCTGGAAACACGAGGACCCGATCCGGCGGCATTACTACGACTCCGGCGCAAACGAGGGGATCGGATTTTACGCCGAGGAAATGATGTTGCAGGCCGGGTTGTTCGACGACAGTCCCCACACACGCGAGATCATTTACAATTTCATGCGGCTCCGCGCGCTGCGGGTCGAAGTGGACGTGAAACTCGCGCTTGGACAATTCACACTCGAGCAAGCTGCGAAATATCTTCAGGAGAAAGTCCCGATGGATGAAAATACCGCGCGCCAGGAAGCGATCGCGTTTTCAACGGGCCCGGGTCAGGCCATCACCTATCAGATCGGCAAACTTCAAATTCTCAAATTCCTTGCCGACGCTCGAATGCAACAGGGCGACAAGTTCAATCTCCGCGCGTTCCACGATTTCGTTTGGAAAAACGGCAACGTCCCAATCGCCTTGCAGCGTTGGGAATATTTAGGAGCATCAGACGAGTTGCAGCAGTAAAGCGCAAACCAGCTATTCAGCTTCGATTTGCAATCTGGCGAAGCATCCTAGACTACCCGCCGAATAATTAATCGACAATTTCGAGGCCCATTTGGCGAGCCGTACCGGAGATGATGCGGGACGCGGCTTCGTCGTCGCGCGCGTTGAGGTCCTTGCGTTTGGTGTTCACAATGTCCATGACTTGTTTGCGCGTGACCTTTCCAACTTTGGTTTTGTTAGGCTCTTTGGAACCGGCGGCGATGTTGGCCGCTTTCTTTAACAGAACCGCGGCGGGCGGACTCTTCGTGATGAACGTAAACGATTTGTCTTTGTAAACGGTGATGACGACCGGCAGAATGTCGCCGGCTTGCTTCTGGGTCGCCGCGTTAAATTCCTTGCAAAACGCCATGATGTTGACGCCGCGTGGACCAAGCGCTGTGCCGACTGGCGGCGCCGGGTTTGCTTGTCCGGCTGGTATTTGGAGTTTGATCTCAGCCACCTTCTCTTTTGCCATTGTCTGTCTGTCCTATTCTAAAATCAGGGATTCCTTGACTTCGCTCGGAATGACAATTAGCCGCGCTCGACCTGCCAGTATTCCAGTTCCACGGGAGTAGCGCGACCGAAAATAGTGACTGAAACGCGTAGTTTTCCGCGCTCCGGATCGATTTCTTCGACGATTCCGGTCTGGTTTTGGAACGGACCATCGGCGACCTTCACCGATTCACCAACCTCGAAGCTGACCTTGGGTTTCACTTTTTCTTCGCGCTCTTTCATTTGCGCGAGCATGCTGTCCACCTCCGATTGTCGCATCGGTATCGGTTTATCCTTGGTGCCAGCAAACCCGATCACGCCAGGGGTGTCGCGGATGAAATACCAGGTGCGCCCGACCAGCTGATTGTTTTCGTCGAGCAGGTGCATGTTAACGATCAGATAGCCGGGGAAAAACTTCCGTGTGGTCTCGCTCTTTTTCCCCTTCTTGATTTCCGAGACGCGCTCTGTCGGGACAAGTACGTCATAAATTAGATCGCCCATTTCCTCCGTCTTGATACGTTTCAAGATGTTTTCGCGCACCTTGTTTTCCTGACCGGAAAGCACGTGCACAACATACCATTGATCTTTCCCTGCGAGCGTCTGTGCCATAAGTCAGTGTAATCGGGTGAAGAAATGGACAAAGTTCACCAGAACCAGGTCGAACAGCGCAACGTACCCGCCCAGTAATAACATCGCGATGACAACGACCACGGTCGAGTCACTCAGTTCCTTGTAACGGCGGAATCCCTTCTCTTTCGGATCCCACGGCCACGAACATTTCTGCAGCTCGACCTTCACTTCGCTGAAGAAGTTTTTGATTTTGGTGATCATCTAACTTAAAACAACATCCAACATGCAACCCTCAACGTCCAACGCCCACCTAGCATCTGCTACCAGTTCGAAGTTCAGCGTTTGATGTTTAGTGTTGAGCATTGCGGCCTGTTTAACCACGCCAGGAGGGACTCGAACCCCCAACCGACGGTTTTGGAGACCGCTACTCTACCAATTGAGCTACTGGCGTAAGGTCACTCCTGCTCATGATCTTGCTCCCAATCTTACTCTGCCCTCTTCGATCAAGAGCATGAGCAAGAGAAAGAGGTAAGACGCAATTTAATCGAGAATCTCACTCACGCGACCGGCGCCGACGGTCTTGCCGCCTTCACGAATGGCGAAGCGAATCGTTTTTTCCATCGCGATTGGCGTGATCAACTCGACTTCGATTGAGATGTTGTCACCGGGCATGACCATTTCTACGCCTTCAGGCAATTTAACGGTGCCAGTCACGTCGGTGGTGCGGAAGTAAAACTGTGGCCGGTAATTGCTGAAGAACGGGGTGTGACGCCCGCCTTCCTCTTTGCTCAGCACATAGACTTCCGCCTTAAACTTTTTGTGCGGCGTGATCGAGCCCGGCTTCGAGATGACCTGGCCCCGCTCCACCTCTTCCTTCTTTAACCCGCGCAACAGAACGCCGACATTATCGCCCGCGCGCGCTTCATCGAGAAGTTTGCGGAACATTTCGATGTCGGTCGCAACTGTCTTTGCGGTAGGACGAATGCCGACCAACTCGACTTCCTCCATTTTCTTGAGAATACCGCGCTCGACACGGCCCGTCGCGACTGTGCCGCGGCCTTCAATGTTAAACACGTCTTCAATCGGCATCAGGAACGGCTGATCGATCGGTCGCTCCGGCACAGGGATGTAATCGTCAATGGCCTCGACCAGCGCGAGAACCTGTTTCTCCGCATCCGGATCACCGTTGAGCGCTTTGAGCGCGCTGCCCTTGACGATCGGAATTTTATCTCCGGGAAATTCATACTGCGTTAGAAGATCGCGCACTTCCATCTCCACGAGATCGAGTAGCTCGGGGTCATCGACCATGTCGGTCTTGTTGAGGAAAACGACAATGGATGGCACACCGACTTGTCGCGCCAGCAAAATGTGTTCGCGCGTTTGCGGCATCGGTCCATCGGCGGCGGAGACAACCAAAATCGCACCGTCCATTTGCGCCGCGCCAGTAATCATGTTCTTGACATAATCGGCGTGACCCGGGCAATCGACGTGCGCATAGTGGCGTTTGTCGCTCGAATACTCCACGTGCGCCGTGTTGATGGTAATTCCGCGTTCTTTCTCCTCCGGCGCGTTATCGATTGATTCGTATGCGCGCACTTCGGCCATGCCCTTCTTGGCCAGCGCCATCGTAATTGCTGCCGTAAGAGTTGTCTTGCCGTGGTCAACGTGACCGATCGTGCCGACGTTCACGTGCGGCTTGTCGCGTTTAAATGCTTCCTTAGCCATTTCAATTCTCCTGTTTAACTAAACTCTCATTTTCTCTAATTATCTGCTGCCGGTCTTGAGCTTGTTCTGGAGCCCATGACCGGGATTGAACCGGTGACCTCGTCCTTACCAAGGACGTGCTCTACCAACTGAGCTACATGGGCTGCTCTTCGCCAACCCAGCGCCTCCGCGGCAACTTGAGCGGCAAACCGGTTTCGCCTTCTGCCAGAGATTCAAAAGTCCCAAAGCCGCGTCAAATTGCAATTTGAACGACCATGGGACCGCCTCGTTCCAGCAAAAAGCGTCCGCAAGCTAACCGCGCCCATCGTCGTGTCAAAGAAATTTCTTGTTAGGAACAGCGCATATTGCAGCCGGCTACAGCGTCTGGAAAGCTCAGCGGATTCTGCTGCTGGTCTCTTCGGCCTTTCCTCGTGTGAGCAACCGCACAACGATAGCAATGATAATAAGAACTACGATCGTAATCCCGACATTAAGCGGCGTGATCAAACCCGGGCCAGGCGTTGGAGTGGGAGTAGCCGAAGGAGGAGGCGGTGCATTTTTCGCCGCCAGCATTCCCTGCACATATTGTAAACGCTGGACGGTGTCATAGTCGTCTGGCTTTAGCTTTAACGCTGCCTGGTAATCGGCGATGGCCTTCTCATACTGCTGCAAGGAAGTGTACGTCGCGCCTCGTTTGACCAAGTGTTCGGCATCGTTCGGGTTCTTCTCGATCAATAACGTGTAGTCGGCCACGGCTGCGTCGTAGTTTTTCAGGTTCCGGTTTGCCCAGGCGCGCCGGTCATAACTTTGCGGATCATCTGGCTGCTTCTCAATCGCAGTCGTGAAATCCGCCACCGCCTTGTCCCATTGGTTGAGGCCGATCTCAGCGAAGCCGCGAAACTTGTAGGCGAACGCGTCGTCAGATTTGAGTTCGATGGCTTTGTCGAGATCGGGCAGCGCCGCATCAAACTGATTTTGCATTATCTGGGTCATGCCGCGCTCGCGATAGGCGACTTCATCTTTTGGAGCAACTTCGATCGCCTTTGAAAAATCAGCGTACGCTTCGGGCAGGCGATTGCTGGCACGATACGCGGTGCCCCGATTGGTGTAGCCACGCGCATCTTTCGGGTTCGCTTGAATCGCCTTGGTAAATTCGGCAATAGCACCTTCGAAGTTTTTTTGTTGAGCGAGCTCGATCCCACGCTGCATGTGGCTTGCACCACCCGCTTGTGGTTTCCCCAGGCAAACGTGACTGGTTGCCAAACAGAGAAGTAACGCGGTGGCGATGGTAATTGTTTGCTTGTTCAAGATATTCATTCTCCTTTCAGCCTAACTCTTGAGCGATTTATGCTTGTAGGCGAGCAAATTAACGTGCCGAACGCCTAAATGAATCAAACAAATTCGATTGCAGAATTTGTCGATCGACATCGTCGCACAAGCCTGTCCGAAGGCTATGCTGCCGTCTTTGCCACGGTCCTTATTTGGTCCACGCCATCACTGTTCATGTACTATTTGAATCGCTATTACGATCCGTGGGCGCAGAATTTTTATCGTTATCTTGTTGCATGTCTCGCTATTGCACCGCTGTTGTTATACCGCGCTCATCGCGGTACCTCTCCCCTTGGGTGGCGCGCCGTAACGATGTGTCTTATCCCGTGCCTCCCTAATGTGATCCATCAAGTCACACAGGTTGTCGCTCTGTTCTACATGGGACCGGGCGTTTACACGATTTTCACTCGAGCGTCGGTGATTTTCACGGCTTTACTTGCGCTCGCATTTTTTCCTGAGGAACGCCGAGTGATTCGCCAATGGCAGTTCCAAGTGGGCACACTCCTCGGCTTAATTGGTGCCTTTGGGGTAGTCTGGTTTCAACCGGGTCGAGAAACAGAACACATGAAGCTGCCCGGGTTATTTATCGCCTTCACCGCCACATTTTGTTGGGCGCTCTACGGCGTCCTGATTAAACGCCCTTCCATGCAGCTTGGCCCCATTCGCAGCTTCGGGCTGGTCAGTTTGATTACCTCGATCCTGTTGCTTCCGCTTACATTCGCGTTTGGAAAAATTGCCGCGCCACTTCACGCCGGGGCGCAGGTGAACTTGATTTTGATCGTCTCGGCCGTGACCTGCATAACGCTGGCGCACGTGCTGTACTACGTAGCGATTCGCGAAATCGGCGTGGCCCTCGCACAAACGCTCCAACTTCTTTGCCCAGCGCTCGCACTAGGTCTCTCAGCTTGGATTTATGGTGAACGACTGACCCACGCTCAGCTTTGGAGCGCCGCCATTCTCCTGCTCGGCGCATTCCTGGCCATGCGCGTGAAACCGATCGCCACGACCGAAACCGCGGAGAATATCTGAGATCGGTTAAAATGTTAAAAGAGTTACAACGTTGAAGGAGAAAGAGAGCGCATCTGTACCGTTGTACCCCTGTAACTTTGCAAGCTTTTAACTTCTCTGAATGCTTGAGACTGGACACTCTGCGCGGGGTTGCATTATCCAGTAGCGAGAATCGAGCATCCAGCATCTGATTCTGTCCCGTGAACCTCAAAAAATATCTCCGAACTCGTCAGAAAGAGATCGACCGCGCATTGGATCGTTATTTGCCGAAAGCGAGTACGAAACCCGCTACGCTCCACAAGGCGATGCGGTACAGTCTTTTTGCCGGAGGCAAACGATTGCGACCGATTCTGTGTCTCGCCGCGGCTGAAGCTTGCCGCGGCAACATTGATCGCGCCCTTCCACTGGCCTGTGCCGTCGAATGCATCCACACCTACTCGCTCGTGCACGATGATCTTCCGAGCATGGATAATGACGATTTCCGGCGTGGCCGCCCCACATGCCATAAAGTTTTCGGCGACGGCATCGCGGTCCTGGCGGGAGACGCGCTGTTAACGATCGCGTTTGAAATCGTCTCCACTGCCAGGTCAACGCCGCGTTACGACATTTCGACTTTGTTGCGCGAAATTGCGGTTGCGGCTGGGAGCCAAAAACTGATCGCCGGCCAAGTGGCCGACCTCGAAGCGGAAGGCAAGAGAGTTAAGCGCGATGAATTGCGATTTATCCACCAGAATAAGACCGCAGCCATGTTGAAAAGCTCGGTCCGGCTCGGCGCGATGAGCGCCAATGCAGACGCCAAGAGACTTTCCGCTATCACACAGTTCGGGGAGCGGCTTGGTCTGGCTTTCCAAGTCATCGATGATATCCTCGATGTAACCCAAACCTCGGAGATACTGGGCAAAAGCGCCGGCAAAGATGTCGCGGCAAAGAAAGCGACTTATCCTGCAGTGATTGGCCTGGAGAAATCACGCGCTGAAGCCAGCCGGCTCACGCGTCAGGCGCACGATGCTCTGTCTGTATTCGGTGGCGATGAGGCTGAACCGCTGCACGCGCTGGCAAATTACCTTCTCGAACGCGAGTACTAATTGGTAGGAGGGCTCGCCGAACTGATCGGCGCGCCCGGCGGTCGCGCCCTACCTCGCCAGCGCAAGATTCGGATCGATCTCTTCGGTCACTTTAGATTGAAACCCAACCTGCAATCGCATTAGCGCGGCAAACGCAATCATCGCCGCGTTATCCGTGCACAACCACGGCTCGGCATTTTTGAATTCAAATCCTTCACGCGCACATGCCTCGCCCAGTTGCTTTCGCAATTCCTGATTGCAGCTAACTCCTCCGCTAGCCGTCGCAAGACCGACGCGATATTTCCGGGCTGCTGTAATCGTCTTGCGCACCAGGACATCGATAATCGCCTGCTGAAAGGAAGCGCAAAGATCGGCGAGAAAGTCACCGTTCAACTTTGGCAGCAAGTAGCGCACGGCAGTTTTCAACCCGCTAAAACTAAAGTTCTCCGAGTCGAGCATGCTGCGCGGCAAATCAAAACGATTAGGATCACCGTCACGGGCAGATCTTTCAATCTCAGGCCCCCCAGGATATCCGAGCCCCAGCATCTTGGCGACCTTGTCGAATGCTTCTCCAGCGGCATCATCGACCGTTCGGCCGATTAACTTGTAATCACCCAGCTCATGCACTCGAACTAACATCGTGTGTCCGCCGCTCACGATAAGTGAAACATTCGGGCGGATTCGGTTTTCCTTCTCTACGCCTCCAAAAAAAGGCGAGAGCAAATGCCCTTCAAGGTGATTGATGGCGAGGTAAGGTTTGTCAAAGCCGATCGCCAATCCTTTGGCAATCGACGCGCCGATCATGAGCGAGCTTGCCAGGCCGGGTCCGCTGGTCGCGGCAAATGCGTCCACCTCTGGCAAACCAACGTTCGCTGAACTCGCAGCGCGATCGAGCAGCCGCGGTGCAAAGATAAGGTGATTCCGCGACGCGATCTCAGGCACGATCCCACCATATCTTTCATGCGCGGCGATTTGCGATGCGACTTCGCTGGCAAGCAAGTCCGACCCTGAGTCGCCGTTGCGTCCGCGCAAGATCGCGACGGCGGTTTCGTCGCAGGAGGTTTCTAATGCTAAAATTGTCATGTCGAGCGAAGTCGAGACATCTCTGGCCGTCAAATTGCCACGCGATGATCAGAACAGGTCAGAGATTCCTCGACTCCACTCGGAATGACAAGCAAGCGGAAGTTGCGCCTACTTCTTTACTGCTTGCGCTTTTGGCGCGTTCTCTTGCGCATAAATCATTACGCCCTTCAGCGCATCGATTGCGCGTAACATTTGCGGATCCTTAGACTTGATAATGCTCTTCTCGTCCTCGGGTTTCATATTTCCCGCATTGCGCAGCACAAAGAGCGAACGCTCCTGCTCAGTGGTCATTGCGACACGGATATTCGGAGTCACACCGTTACCCTGAATGATTTGTTTGCCCGGCGTGTAGTATTTTGCTGTCGTAAAACGCACCGCGGAGCCGTCCGGCAATTGCATGACATTCTGCACGGAACCCTTTCCAAAGGTTGTTTCGCCGACAAGCACGGCTCGATGCAAATCCTTCAGCGCTCCGGCAACGATCTCGGCTCCGCTTGCGCTGCCTTCGTTGATCAACACCACCATGGGAAAATTCGGGCGCTCCTTTTTCGCGCCGGAAGTTGAATAATCATGCTGTTGAGAAGCCACTCGGCCCTGCGTTGAGACGACTTTCGTACTAGGCGGCAGGAACTGCGCGCAGACATCGACAGCGCTATTGAGCAGTCCACCTGGATTGTTCCGCAGATCGAGAATGAGTGCCTGCATCCCCTGCTTCTGCAATTCCTCGAGCGCTTTTGATAACTCGTCGGCAGTCGGCTCGTTGAACTGCACCAACCGGATATAACCAATCTTGAATGGGCCGGCCAGCTCCGGGTCGAGCAATCTCACTCCCTTGACACTTTGGATTTTGATCTCCGCGCGTTGCAGCGTGTATTCCTTGATTTCCTTGGTCGAAGGACGCAGCAGCGTAAAGGTGATTTTTGCTCCGGCAGGCCCGCGCAAAACGTTGATCGCATCCTGGAGATCCATTCTTTCGGTTGAAATGCCGTTGATTCGCAGGATCTGGTCGCCTGAGAGAATTCCAGCCTTGGCCGCAGGGGTGTCCTCCATCGCTGTAATCACTGTGGGCAGGCCGTTTTTCATCGAAACTTCAATCCCGAGACCATTGAAACGACTGCGCGTGTCGTCTTGCATATCACGGAAATCCTCCGGATCCATGAACTGGCTGTGTGGGTCCAGCGAGGAAAGCATCCCCTTCATTGCAGCGTTGATGAGATCGTGGTAGCTCGTCTTGTTCTCGTCCACGTAATCCTGCCGAATCAATTCGAGCGCTTTTGCGAAAATGGAAATTTGCGCGTAGCCGTTATCCTCTTTGCTCTTTGTTGGCTCCGCCTCCTGTGCGAAGACAGCACCAAAAGCACCGAGCAGGAGACAAGCCGGCAACGGCAAGATCATGAAGCGCCTCATACTTCGACCCACTTGAAGAACAACCTGATCATCGCTCACTGGAAATTTTTGGCAACACCCAACGCAAGCCATTGTCTTAATTTGCGCCGCCAATGAAACGAGCCTTTAGCCTCAAAGTCTTCGCGTTCATTCTTTTCCTCGTCGCGCTCTGTCTGCTTCCCGAAAGCATTCGAGGCTTCGCAGCGGAAACAGAAGATGGCGAGTATGAGGCGGTTGCCGAGGAATACATTAAAGGCTACCTGGGCGCTCATCCTCTGGAGGGGACCGCTCTCGGACTTCATGAATACGACGGTAAAATCACCGACTACAGCCGCCTCGCGCTTGATGCCGAGCTTTCGCGGCTACGGCGCTTCGACGATCGGCTGAGCAAGTTCGATCCCGGCAAACTGAGTTCCCGCCAATCCATCGATCTGCGAATTCTGCAGGCCGCGGTCAAGAAAGACATCTTTGAAATGCAGGATATGTCGGTGTTCGAACGGAATCCGATGGTCTATGCACGCGCAGCAGACGTGAATGTTTATATCAAGAGGAATTTTGCGCCGCTTGAAGACCGCGTTCGCAGCCTGGTCGCGATCGAATCTCAAGTCCCAAATATTCTCATCGCGGCAAAGACAAACCTGAATGACGTCGTCCCCAAACCCTACGTAGAGCTCGCCATTCAGATCGCGAAAGGTTCGGCAGATTTTCTGAAAAAGGATCTGGTTGCCGCCGTCGGCAACCTCAAGGACGAACAACTTCGCGGCGCCTTTCACGAGGCCAATCGCAAAGCTGCAAATGCACTCAATGATTATGCAGCATGGCTGGAACGTGAGAAACTTTCAAAAGCCTCGCTGGATTTCGCCTTGGGCGAAGAAAAATTCAGGCGCTTCCTGGCGCAAACCGAACTTGTCGATCTCCCTCCGCAAAAAATTCTCGAGATCGGCATGGAGCAATTAAAAGCCGAACAGGCAGCGTTCGCTGAAGCGGCAAAAAAAATCGACCCGAACAAGCCGCCGATCGAAGTTTTCAAACAAATCCAAAGCGAGCATCCCACGCCGCAAAATCTCATTAGCGACGTAGCCAAAGACCTGGACAAAATCCGAAAATACGTCTTGAGCCAGCATTTGGTCAGCATCCCCTCGGACATTCGTGCCAAGGTGAAAGAGACACCGCAATATCTGCGCGCCACCTCTTTTGCCTCGATGGACACACCAGGGCCATTCGAAAGGCACGCCACCGAGGCTTACTACTATGTCACACCCACAGAAAACGACTGGCCCGAGAAGCAAAAACAAGAATGGCTCACGGCCTTCAATTATTACACTTCCGATGTCGTCTCAATTCACGAAGCTTACCCGGGTCATTACGTGCAGTTTTTGCACCTGAACACATCGCCAGCGAGCAAGATCGAAAAAATCTTCGGCAGCTACGCGTTCGTCGAGGGATGGGCGCACTACTGCGAAAAAATGATGCTCGACGAAGGATTCGGCGGCTCGACCAGTTCGACTCCCAGCGAAGAGGACGTCAAACGCGCTGCCAAATATCGCATGGCACAAGCTGACGAAGCGCTTCTTCGTTTATGCCGTCTATGTGTGTCGATCAAGCTGCACACGCAGAACATGTCTCTCGATGAGGCAACCAAGTTCTTTCAGGAGAACTGTTATTACGAGGAGAAACCCGCGCGCCAGGAAGCAATTCGCGGCACTTTCGATCCAGGTTATCTCAATTATACCCTGGGTAAATTGCAGATCCTGAAATTGCGCGATGATTACAAAGCACAGCAAGGCGACGATTTCTCACTGCAAAAATTCCATAACGAGCTACTCAATCACGGCATGCCGCCCATTCGTCTCCTCCGCGAAATCATGCTCAAAGACCAGAGCAAATGGGACCAGGTCCTGTAATTTTTTGCCTCTTCTTCCTACTCTTGCTCGTGATCGTGATCGATCCTCATCGGCTGTAGCCGTCGCTCTATGGGCGGCGCCGGCGAAGCCGGTTTACTGATCAGCGCCACGCTTCGCACAGCGAAGCGGCTACAGGAATGCAATTCACCACGGAATCTCCTTGCGATCGCGCAAGAATTTTCCAGTGAGTTTCTGCGGCGCATCGCCAGCAAGCCACACGATTGTGTCCGCGCCTTCTTCCACCGAGCGGGTAGCCCCCTGCCCGCCTATATCCGTGCGCACCCACCCGGGGCAAACTGCATTCACGGCAAACTTCGGCAACGCACTGGCGAGCTGCGATGTCACACCGTTGAGTGCGGTTTTCGAAATGCAGTAAGCTGGCGACCAACCATCCGCGCCGCCGGTCAACTGCCCGCCGCCACTGGAGACATTGATCACGCGCGACGCTTTGCTTTTTCCGAGCAAAGGCACGAACGCGCGTGTCACGCGCAGCGCGCCAAGCGTATTTGTCTCAAGCGTCTTTCGTAATAGCTCGTCGCCGATCTCCAGAATTGCATTGTCTCCGTCAACAATGATCCCTGCATTATTCACCAGCACGTCCAGGTGATCGGCAGCCCTGGCAAACTCACGTGCAGCGGCGAGGACGCTCGCATTATCTGCGACATCGATCTCCAGAAAGCTCGCTTTCCCGCCTTTCTTCGCGATCTCATCCGCCGCTTTGCGACCGGCGTCCCGGTTACGGGCACCGATGAAGACTTGAAATCCCTTCCCCGCGAGCTGCCGCGCGACCTCATAGCCAATCCCCTTATTCGCTCCCGTGACCAATGCCGTCTTCATGCGTTGCGATTCGATTTCCCTTTAATCGGCGAGGCCGCCGTCATTCTCACCTGGCAATAAGTCCCTCAGCATTGGCTGTGGATTCGACGGCAATTCCTCTACGTCGCGCAATTTTTTCGTGATAACGCGGGATCGGACATCGACATCTTCCATCTTCCGCGACGCTTGATCGATCTTCTCCTTCACTGCCGACAATGCTTCGCCGAATTTTCCGAACTCGGTTTTCACCGCTGCCAGCAGATTCCAGACCTCACTTGAGCGCTTTTGGATCGCGAGCGTGCGAAAACCCATTTGTAGACTGTTGAGTAACGCGGCTAGCGTGGTCGGTCCCACGAAAGTGACTCGGCAATCGCGCTGCACGTTTTGGACCAAACCCACACGACGAATCGCTTCCGCGTACAGTCCTTCGCTTGGCAGAAACAAGAGAGCAAAATCGGTCGTCTTTGGAGGATTGATGTACTTCTCGCAGATATCTTTCGCGCACCGCTTCAACTGAGTCTCCAAAATTTTCATGGCTGCTTCCACAGCTGTCGGATCGCCATTCTCCTGCGCCGTCGTCAAGCGCTCGTAATGTTCCATCGGAAATTTCGCGTCGATCGGCAACCATACCGGCGCGCCATTCTCATCACCGGGCAACTTGATCGCAAACTCGACACGCTCATCGGTGTCATCGCGCGTCTTCATGTTCTTAGCGAACTGCTCGGGCGTCAGCATTTCTTCCAACAAGACGCCCAGCTGCCATTCACTCCAGCCGCCGCGCGTTTTCACGTTTGTGAGGACACGTTGCAAGCCGCCCACGTCGCTGGCCAATTGCTGCATCGCCCCGAGACCCTGATGCACTTGCTCAAGCCGATCGCTCACCAATTTGAACGATTCGCCGAGGCGTTTCTCGAGTGTACCCTGCAATTTCTCGTCGACAGTCGCGCGCATTTTGTCGATCTGCTCTGCGTTGTCCTCCTGTAATTGCTTCAAGCGCAGATCGACAATCGATCGCACGCCTTCGAGAGACTTTGTCAATTCCTCGCGCTGATTCTTCGCCGCTGCGCCTGCTTCCTCGCGGTTGCGTGAAAATTCATCGCGCAACCCTCGGTCGATCGTTTCCAATCGTTTCGCCAGTTCTGCTTCCGCGGCGCTGCCGCCCCTTCCACGTCGAGCTACAACGGCGACAATCGCAACAATAAATCCGCCAATGATCAATCCGATCACAAGATAAAGCACCGGACTCATAATGCGTGATTAAACGATGCTACGCCGAATTCAAGCCACAGCGGCTTCGCGGTGCGTGCCTGCGGCAGTCACAACCGGGATTGTACACGGAAAGGCGCGATTTTGTCGCGACTCACACTCACTTTTCAAACAGTAGCTCGCCGGCGCGGCTGGTGGCTTTAACGACAGCCTTGATGAGCGTAACGCGAAGTTTCCCTTCCTCGAGTTCTAGGATGCCGTC
>JBKPDP010000022.1:0-53958 GCA_046727935.1 Verrucomicrobiota bacterium
ATGGTTTAACCACTCTCGACCCTGACAAGTTCCTCCCGGTCCGGTCGGCTGGCAGATATGAAAAATGGCATTCGGTGCCGTCCAGATGGAACCCGCGCTTGGCGTATAGTATCTCCACGACAACGGTGCCGGCAGGATGTCTGGAATGGTTTGATGGTCGAAGCAAGGATAAATCTCGGAGTTCTCAATACCAGGCGAAGGCGGATTAGGATTCGGATGAACCAATTCGACTCTGGTTCTCGCTTCCGCAATACATCCCGCGCGTCTGTTGGCGTGTAGCACCCCTTTCATGTTTTCCGAGGCGAAGATGCCCATGTGGTCATCGTCTGCGTTGGGAGCCGATGTACCTCCGAAGATGAACTGATGGGCGGGAAAACTTGGGCCTTGGTTGGTCTGGAACATATAGTTTGCCCACCCATATTGGGTCGCAAGCGTCAGGTACGGATCCAGAATCCCACTATGATTCTCAACGAATCTGAATTGAGGCTGACTAAGACACGTGCCGGAGCAGGAGACGTCGCCTGCGCCGTCCATCCAGCATTCCCCCGATGGATGTAAGTCGCATTGCCTGTTAAAAGCTTCGTGTGAGTGGTTCAGATCGTAGGTGTTTCCCAAAGGAACTGGCAGGGGTTGCGTCACGCGCGTCGGCGAGTGCTTGTCTAGCCAGTTGCTGGTTTGAATGTTGTACCGGGTTGCATTTGGGGTTGTGCTGCACGATTCGCTTGTACCAAAGGGAGGAGCGCACAGACCTTGGAAAAGATTATCCGGTGTCCGGTTCTCTTGGAAGATGACGACGACATGCTTGAAACTCGAGATTTGCGCGTGAGCGAGCAGCGTCCCAAATAGAAGCAGCAGCGAACTTCGAAAGGCGAGTTTCATCCTGTCTCGGGTCGGCGGTTTGCGAATGACTTAGTCACTGTAACCTTCCTGTACTTTTCAACCGGGTAAAGTTTAGTTTCCGGAACTCAAGAAGACCTTGGGCTACGTTTCAGCCCTAAAGCGAACATGCGCATTGCTGACGCACATCGCGACGACGGAAACTTCTGAGCCTGTTCGACGGCAAAATCTGACCGGCATCTCGCAAATTATGATGAGCGGGCATCGCTCGCGCACTCCAAAAGCTTGCGCGAAACAAAATTACGTCGTTCCTCAGTTTCACACGAAGTGCTAAACTCGCGAAAGCTTTTGGAGTTAGGAGTGCGATGCGACGTCGCATCGTTTTCACCGTGGCGTGATGCCTTCGGCGAGATCAACGTGAAACGTCTGTTTCATTTTCGTTGTGCCGAAAGTTAACTCCGCTGTGTAATCTCCAGATGGGAGAAGTCGTTTTGGATCGTCACCGCCGTATTCAGCAATCACGTCTTTAGTCGGCCGCAGGTCCCAGTTCAATCGGGTAAAGCCCGGTGCGCCCGGCGCTTTTAGATTTGCGACTGGCTGTCCGGTTAATTTTGTCACGACGATTTTAATTTCGTCGCCGGTAAACTCCCGCACCCAGACTGTGAACAGCGCCCCCTCGAGTGGATTTTGGCCGCGATAAATTCCTTTGCCATTCGCATCAACAAATCCTGGTTGAAGATAAGCGCCGGCCACGGAACGCACGCTAAACAATTGAGCCGGCTTGGATGCAATCTCCGGTGTGAATTCGCGAAACGGGACTGTGTCGTCAAGAATGGCGATGCTGCGACCGTGGGTCGCGATGACAAGGTCTGACGTGCGCGGGTGAATCTGGATGTCATCCACGCGGACAGAAGGAACATCACCGATGCGCACCCAATGCGCGCCTTGATCGAACGACGCGAACACTCCGAAGTGCGTACCCGCGTAGAGTAATTTCGGATTAACGGGATCTTCGCGGACGACTTCAACAGGATTCCCTTGTGGAAGATCGCCTGTGACAGATTGCCATGTTTTGCCCAAATCAGCCGTGCGAAAAATCATGGGGCGATCATCACCCGAGCGATACGCATTGGTTGCCACGTACGCCACATTTGCATCGAAATTGGATGGCTCGATACGCACGATCCATTGACCGCGCGCCGACTCGGGTAAATTGCTCGTCAATTCAGTCCATTTGCCGCCCTCGTTCTCTGTGACCCAGAGCCGTCCATCATCCGTCCCAGCCCACAACAGACCTGCGCGCTTCGGCGACTCGGCAAGCGAAAAGACGACGCCGTAATTTTCCGCACCGCTTCCAGTGGCATTTGTTTTAGTCGGATCATTGTACGTCAGGTCGGGACTGATCACTGAATATTTTTCCATCCGGTCGGTGAGCTTGAAAACACAGTTGCCACCCAGGTAAATCGCGCCCGGTTTATGCCGGCTCATGATCATTGGTGAATTCCAATGGAAGCGATAACGCGGCTGGCCTTCGGCCGGCTCGGGACGCAAACGGCGTATTTCGCCATTTCGCAGATTAATCCGATGGACTTCGCCCTGCTGGCTTTCCGCATAAAAGGTGTCGCGATCAGTCGGATCGAACAGGACGTAAAAGCCGTCGCCACCGGCAAGCGCAGTCCAATCGCAGTTGCGAATACCTTCTTTACTCTGCACTCCGCTCGGTCCAACCCAGTTCTCGTTGTCCTGAAGGCCGCCCGCAATTCGGAAATACGGTTTCGTGTCATCGAGCGAAATCCGATAATATTCTCCTGAAGGAATCTTGTTCAGATGATCCCAGTTCTTGCCGCCGGCAAAACTCTGATACACACCGCCATCCGTCCCGAGCAACAAACGTTGGCAAACTGGCGGTTTCGGAGGCTTGTTCTTGTCTTCTGGTTTGGGCGGCTTCGGCGGAGGCACCGTGCCGGGTTGAATCGCGAGCGCGTGGCAATCCGGATGAACTTTCTCGCTTAGATCTTCGCGAAAATTTTTCCCGGCATCATCGGACACCAGCAGGGCGAAGCCTAGAAGGTAAACGCGCTGGTCGTTTGCAGGATCGATGCGAATCTGGCTGAAATAAAATGGGCGCGGATTCATGGCGCTCATACGCGTCCATTTTTCGCCTCCATCATCGGATCGAAAAACGCCGCCCGTCTTGCTGCGCAGATCATCCAGCCTGCCAAATCCTCCCTCGTAACTTTGCACCACCGCCATGACCACCCTCGGATTGCTCGCACTGATCGCCAGACCAATGCGACCGGTTTGAGCGGGTAAACCGCCGCCAAGCTTCTTCCAAGTCGTGCCACCATCAGTGCTCTTAAAAATTCCGCCGACATCTTCACCGCCACTCACGCTGGGACCAGATGTGAAACTCCACGGTGTGCGTTGTCGCGCATAAAGCGCAGCGTAAACTGTTTCCGCGTTCGTTGGATCGATCATCACGTCGCCACATCCCGTGCGCGCATCGTGCGGAGCAGCTGCTTTCAACACTAGTTTCCATGTTTTGCCCGCATCAGTCGTCTTGAACAACCCGCGTTCGCCGCCATCCGCCCACAAATTGCCCATTGCCGCCACGTAAGCCACGTCCGGTTTTTTCGGATCGACAACAATCCGCGCGATGGTACGACTGTTTTTCAGCCCGACGTTCTGCCACTTTTCTCCGCCATCGGTCGACCGATAAACACCGTCGCCCCAATCACACGAATTCCGATCGTTGGCTTCGCCAGTTCCCACCCAAATCACATCTGAATCGGATGGCGCAACTGCGACCGCACCGATCGAGAGCATCGGTTGCTTATCGAAGATTGGCTCGAACGTGACGCCGCTGTCGTTCGTTTTGAAAACGCCGCCGTGCCCGAGCCCGACGTAAAAAACAAATGGATTCCGTGGATCAATCGCAATATCCGAAACGCGACCACCCATCACCGCCGGTCCAATCGAGCGTGCTTTCAAATTTTTGAACAGCACGTCTGTAAGTTGCGGCGCGGTTGGTGAAGGAGTCGGTGTCGCCGAGGAAGACAAAACTGTGGGCGCACCAGGCGAAGCCGTGGGTGACGCAGCAGCAATCGGCGGAGTTTGCTCTTGCGCGTGCGAAACCGAAGCGAGGTAAATCGAAATAAGTAACGGGCCAAGCATCAAAAATCGAACAACCATAGGCCGGAGACTTTAGCGAAGACCGGCATCTTTGCGATGTCTGAAATGCTCCCGTTGTAGAGATGGGCTGTGTCAGCCGCCCAGCGAGTTGTAGGGGCAGGCGCGTCGCCTGCAAAGACGGCTGAGCCCGCGCGCGGCGGCCGGCGCTCGCACGACGAAGCTTTACTGATTGGCGACGACGTCGCGAGCCGGTTCCTTCATTTCGAGCTGCTCACTTACTTTTTGGAGTTGTGACGCCTGCTCGTTCATCATTGCGGTGAGAGTCTCCATTCCCGATTTTAGCTGCGCGACGGTGGCGTCCTGTTCCTTCATCTTTCGGTCTTGCTGCTCGACCTTGTGGTGCTCTTTCAGGAACTCATTGAGCAACATCGCGTTCACCGCTTCGTAGCGCACGGTTTCGGGCTTTCCACCGGCATCGCAGGTCACCAGGTCGGGGTTCACTTCGGCCACTTCCTCGGCGATCAAGCCAAAGCCGAGGCAGCGCGTCGGATCAACCTCCTTCTTGTAGCGGAAAGTGACCGGTTTGAGCCAGAGGATTGCCTCACTGGCCTTGTCCATCGGCTTGATTTGCTCCTTGTAGCGGCGCGAGGAGGAAAGCGTCCCGATCTTGTCGTCTATGTCGACGTAAACTTGCCGGCCACTGGCCACAGAAGGGTAAATGTTGCGGATACGGGTGGTGTCGCTCTCACCAGCAACACCGACGACGTTATAGCCAATATCGACATTGCCACTGCCGGTGGTGAGAGAAGAGCCGGCAAGATCACCGATAGCCGTGTTGTTGCTGCCAATGGTGTTGCTGTGAAGCGCTTGATAACCGCTGGCCGTGTTGTCGTGGCCGGTGGTGTTGTTATAGAGCGCCCAGTAACCGATGGCCGTGTTATAAAAACTGGCGGTGTTGAAATAGAGCGCTTGATTACCATTGGCCGTATTATAGGAGCCCGTGGTGTTGTGATAGAGCGCGCCTTGACCGTTGGCCGTGTTACTGAAGCCGAAAGTGTTGTTATGGAGCGCGTAGTCACCGTTGGCCGTGTTGGTCCGCCCCCGGTGTTGCTGTACAGTGTTTGAAACCCGGTGGCTGTGTTAAAACTGCCGGCCGTATTGTTATAAAGCGCTTCGACACCGTTCGCCGTGTTCAAGCGCCCGGTGGTGTTGCTAAAGAGGGCTTGAAACCCGGTGGCGGTGTTCTGGTTGCCGGTGGTATCGTGATAGAGCGTTTGATAACCCAGGGCTGTATTCTGAACGCCAGTGGTAAGGCTAAAGAGAGCGCTTGTGCCCTCGGCCGTGTTGCCGCCGGCATACCCTCCATCGGGCGGCGGGTTAACCCCTTGTGCTCTTGGCAAAACCGCAAGGCAAGCCAACAAGAGCGGGATCACAAAAAAATTGCGCCGCAAAGGGGCGCGCGTCACCGAACTTCTTAATGGTACGGCCATGGTTTTCATCTTTCCAGTAGTACGAAAAATCCAGGCTAGTTGTCGATTCCAAAAGGGAAATTCTTTCGACGCCTCACGTTTACCGCATTGAAAACAAAACAAACGCCGCCACGCTACCAGAATGTGGCTCATCGGGAACCTCCGCTGCTTCTCGAGAACGCCGCTTACTGACGATCAATTGCAGGAACGACTTTGCCGGTCTCATGGTTAATTGTGCGCTTTTTGCGGCCTGATAAAGCTGCGTATCTTTGCAATCTATGACGCAGCAAGTTTTGGCGGGAAAAATCGGCCTGGTCTTTGGCGTGGCAAACAAGCGCAGTATCGCGTGGGCGATCGCAAAAGCATGGGCCGCGGCAGGTGCGCGCTTGATTTTCAATTATCAAGGCGAGCGACTGAAGGAAAACGTCGAGGAATTGGTAGGCGAGTTCGGAGAAAAGACTCCCCTGTTTCCCTGCGACGTTACGAGCGATGATGAGATCAAAGGATTTTTCGAGAACGTTCGGAGCCAAACCGATCGCGTCGATTTAATGCTGCATTCCTTGGCGTATGCGCCGCGCGAAGCGTTGGAAGGCGATTTTATCAGCACGACTCGCGAAGCCTTTCGCGTCGCGCAGGACGCCAGCGCGTATTCGTTAGTCGCGCTCGCGCGCGAAGCGGCGCCGCTGATGACCAACGGAGGCAGCATCGTCGCGATGACTTATTACGGTTCAGAAAAAGTTGTGCCGCATTACAATGTGATGGGCGTAGCAAAGGCCAGTCTCGAAGCCAGCGCGCGGTATCTTGCCTACGATCTCGGCCCGAAAAAAATCCGCGTGAATTGCATCTCCGCCGGCCCGGTGCAAACGCTGGCCGCGCGTGGCATCAGCGGATTCACGTCGATGTTGAAGCATTACCAGAAACGCGCGCCTTTGAAACGCAGTTGTGATCCGGTGGAGTTAGGCACCACCGGAGTTTTTCTCGCCAGCGACGGCGCAGCAGCAATCACCGGCCAGGTCATTTATGTCGATGGCGGATATCAAATAATGGGAATGTGATCAGTTCTTTCTCCTATTCTTGCTCATGCTCTTGCTCGCGATCGGATCGCGCGACGGCGCCCGGCGGTCGCGCCCTACTCTCATAACGACATATGATCGCCCGAATCTGGCATGGCTGGACAAAACGAACCAACGCGAAGACGTATGAGCACATGCTGCGCGACGAAATTTTCCCCGGCATTGCTGCGCGAAACATCAAAGGCTATCGCGGCGCAGAATTGTTCATCCGTGAAGATGGCGATGAAATGGAATTCGTCACGCTGCTTCGATTCGATTCAATAGATGCAGTAAAAGAATTCGCCGGCCCTGATGAGACCAAGCCAGTGATTTTTCCAGGAGTCGAAAAACTTCTTACACGAATGGAGCCGGCGCAACATTATCGAATCGCGATCTGAGGTGGAACGCGTTGTCCTCAACGCGTTGGCAAATTTACCGCGGCTCTGCCGCCTGATATTCGCGCCTGCGGCGATTCACCTGCCATCGTCTTCAGAGAAGCCGATCCACCTGAAGCAACCACCCCGAGAGCGTCCGGGGTTGCCCCACAACTGACGTGCGCGACGTTGATTCGGATGAAACTCGCTTTGAAGCTTCGAGAAATCCTGGGCAACGAACTTGTCGGAGACGATCCGAAAACACTCGCTGCGCATAGCGGCGACAAGTGGTTCGCAGCGCACGAACCAGCGGTCGTCATTTTCGCGCGATCGACAAATGACGTAAGCAAGCTGCTTCAATTCGCGTCGCGCGAAAAAATTCCCGTCACAGCGCGCGGCGGCGGATTCGGTTATGTCGGCGGATGCGTGCCGGTGCACGGCGGCATCGCCCTGTCATTGGCCCAGATGAATCGGATCAAGGAAATCAACTTCTCCGACGCAGTTGCAATTGTCGAACCGGGCGTGTTTACCGCTGATTTAAAGGCAGCCGCACGCTCGCAAAAATTATTTTATCCGCCGGACCCTGCGAGCATGAAAGATTGCACCATCGGCGGAAACGTCGCCACGAACGCAGGCGGGCCGCGCTGTTTGAAATACGGCGTGACCCGAAATTACGTAATCGGCCTTGAGGTGGTGCTGGCCGATGGCGAAGTGCTGCGAACAGGCGGTCGTGTGCACAAGAACAGGACCGGATTCGATCTCATCGGGCTGTTCGTTGGCTCGGAAGGCATGCTCGGCGTGGTCACTGAGATAACGTTGCGTTTGCTCCCGCTACCGCCGGCGCGCGCGACTTTGTCGGCTGCGTTTGCCACGGCCACACAAGCTGCCGAAGCCGTGCAGGCGATTTTTGCAGCTGGGTTTTTGCCTTCTTCACTGGAAATCGCCGATCATTTCACGTTGGAAGCAGCGCGGCGCGATCTGGGCAAAGCGATTGTGCCCGAGGGTAACGCACACCTGCTCGTCGATCTCGACGGACAGGAGGAAAGTGTTCGCAGCGAGTCCGCCGCCATTCGTGAATTGCTAGAGAAAAGAAACCCAAATGCGCTGGAGACGGCAATCGGTGAAGTCGATTGCGAAAAGCTCTGGGCCCTACGCCGTCAATTCAGCAATTCGCTGCGAGCGACCGGCTTGACGAAGTTGAACGAGGATGTGGTCGTGCCACGCAGTCATCTGGTCGATCTAATGGAATTCGCGGAGAAGCTACAATCCAAACACGGATTCCCAATCGCCTGCTTCGGTCACGCAGGAGACGGAAATATTCACGTCAATATCATGGCAGACCGTTACAATCGCGAAGCCGCCGTGCGCGAACAAGTCGACGATGCGCTGGACGATCTGTTCGCTCAGGTGCTCGCCTGGGGCGGCGTAATTACAGGCGAGCACGGAATCGGACTGGCCAAAAAACGCTGGTGGCCGGAGGCGACAAGCGACGTGACGCGTGAGCTGCATAGCTGGCTCAAACAAGCACTCGATCCAAGCGGAATTTTAAATCCGGGAAAATTTGTTGACTAATCTGAATGCGCATCGAGATTCGGCGAGCATTTTACGGCGCATCCGAATTTGCCGCGACTGACGCGCATCTGCGTCCTCGTGAACGAAATTAAAGAAAGATGCACATCTTCTTTCCGCGCTGCCTTAACATCACGCCAATGAAACCAGGAAAATTTACTCACACAATCGCAGTCATCCTTTCGTCTATCTCGTCTCTTTTTGCGCACGGCACGGCGGACAAAGCGGAGCCTGCCAAAACAAAGTTCAGCAAAAAATCTGAGAAATCATCGGACGATCGTTCATTCGCTTTAAATTTCAGCGGGCTCTTTTCTCGGCAGCAATCGGCGTCTCCGCCCGAACATCCGGGACAGCGTTATCCTTGGAAAACGAACATCGTGACCACCGTTTTCTGGATCGGTGAACAACCTAGCGGAAATAATCTGGTGCCGAATCGCACGAGCTCTTGGGACAAACAATGGACAAAAAACTACGGCGGGTTTGACGATCCAAATCCTGCGCGTCGCAGCAATTACATTCCGGCAAAGTTCACGCCGCGACAGAATCCATTTTACTGCGCGCTTCCCTATAACGACAAGGCACGCACTGGCCATCGACCCGAAGCACCGCGCGTTGTTCCCTGGTTTAAGGAAGCGTACCAGGGTCCCGCCGTTTCTACCTGCAAAGATCGATGGGTCGCCATTCGCAAAGGCAATCGGACTGTCTATGCGCAATGGGAAGACGCTGGACCGTTCCGCACCGATCACTGGCAATACGTGTTCGGCAACGAACGTCCGAAACCGAATCTGAACAAAGGCGCCGGCCTCGATGTTGCTCCTGCTGTGCGCGATTACCTCGGATTAAAGGAAACAGACGTGACCGACTGGAAGTTTGTGGATTTCAGCGAAGTGCCGCGCGGCCCGTGGTCCACTCACGGCGAGAATAATACGTTCGTGATCAACGATCGCAAAAAAGGCAAGGCGCTGGCCGAAAGGCTGGAGCCTATAAGGTGATCGCTCGGTAAGCGCAATTTCTATAGAGGGCATAATTTCTGTAGAGGCAGCCTTGCAGGCTGCATAATTCACCGGTTCGCAGGCGGCACGCCTGCCACTACAGTTCAGCACAATTCAGCATTGGACGTTTCGCTTCGATCCTAGGACGGCGCTCTGATGTAAACCGTCTTGCCCCGATCCGCGCGATTTCGGAGCGCAGCGCGATTACGAAAATAATGATAAATCGCTCTGCCGTCCGCCTTTCTTTTTGCGCGATCGTCATATTCAGTTTCAACTTCGCCGTTCCAGTTGATGCGCCTGCAGAGAGCGGCACGGTTCTCACTGGCAAGGCCGCGATGGGCGATTGGACAAGTGATGCGCCCGGAGTGCGGCGCAAGATTACCGTCCACGATCTGCCCGCGCCGAGTTCAAATATTCTGGCAATTAACCGAGCGCGCGTTGTTGATCGTCCAGCTGATGTTCAGCTCCGGGTTCCGCCTGGTTTTAAGATCGAGCTGTACGCCGGCGGGTTTCGCGATCCTCGCTTTCTGCTTACCGCGCCGAATGGCGACACCTTCGTAACTGAGAGTCGCGCGAACCAAATCAAAGTGCTGCGCGACACGAAAGGCGATGGTAAGCCGGATGTGACCGAAATTTTTGCAGAGCGTGATCTGAACAAACCGTTTGGGATCGCGTTTTATCCGCCTGGAAATGATCCCCAATTTTTGTATGTCGCGAATACCGATGGCGTCATTCGATTTCCCTATCGCAATGGCGACCTCAAAGCGCGCGGACCAGCCGAAAAATTAGGTGCGCATTTGTCCGGTGGCGCAGCGCGTCTGCGCAGTGGCGGCCACTGGACGCGCGACATCATCTTTTCGTCCGACGGCAAAAAAATGTACGTCTCCATCGGTTCGCGCTCGAATGTTTCGCATAGCGCTGCGGAAGCCGACCGCGCGCGCATCTTCGAGTTCAATCCCGATGGCACGGATCGAAAAGTTTATGGCTGGGGCATTCGCAACGCCGTAGGAATCGCGTTTCGCCCCGGTACCGACGAGCTCTGGATGAGTACAAACGAACGGGACGAGGTCGGCGAAGATTTACCTCCCGATTATATCAGCAGCGTGCGTCCCGGCGGCTTTTATGGCTGGCCGTGGTTTTACATCGGAAACCACACTGATCCGCGACACAAAGGAAAACATCCTGAGTTTGCCGATAAGGTCATCGTTCCTGATGTGCTTGTGCAGGCGCACTCGGCCACGCTTAATCTGTGCTTTTACACCGCCGATCAATTTCCGTCCGAATACAAAGGCGACATCTTTGCCGCATTCCATGGCTCATGGAACCGAATGAAACGCACCGGATACAAAGTCGTGCGCGTACCGTTCGATCATTCCACCGGCAAAGCGCGCGGCGAATACGAAGATTTCGTGACTGGCTTCGTCACACCCGAGGGCAAAGTCTGGGGTCGCCCGGTCGGCATCACTGTTGCCAAAGATGGTAGCCTTCTCATCAGCGAAGACGGCAACGGCACCATCTGGCGTGTGAGCCATAAGGGGTAATTCCCGGTCGCGATTGGATTCACTCGCTCAGAGATCGGGATCAGTTATCAGGCGAGCGCGCGTTACCAAGCTGAACTGTCGGCAAAAGAAGATTGCTGCTAGCGGTCTTGCGCTTAATCTGCTTTAGCGCCGCATGAAGATCGGTTTTGCTCAAATTAACCCGACAGTCGGGGATTTGAGGGGGAATTGCGAACTGATCATCGGCGCTTACGAACGGCTCGCTGCTGCAGGTGCCGAATTGGTGCTGACCCCAGAGCTCGCCATCACGGGATATCCGCCACAGGATTTGGTTTTTAAGTCGCGCTTTGTTCCGGAAAACCTCGCTCTGCTGGAGAGGCTGCATGCTCGCGTGGGCGACGCGGCGTTGCTGGTCGGGTTTGTTGATCGCAACGAGGGACGCGGCAAACCGTTTCATAATGCCGCTGCTTTGCTCGAGCGCGGCAAACCGATCCGTAAAATGTACAAGTCGCTTCTGCCCACTTATGACGTTTTTGATGAAGACCGTTATTTCGAGCCGGCCAGCCGCGTCGAGCCGTTTGATGTACAGGGGAAACAAGTCGGCGTGACTATCTGCGAAGATATCTGGACGGACGATTATCTGCCGCGACCGCTTTACGATGTCGAACCTGTGCGCACTTTGGTGAAGCGAGGCGCGGAGGTCATTGTCAATATAAGTGCGTCACCATTTCGGCTGGGCGCGCCTGCGTGTCGGCTTGAGATGATCGAGGCGCAAGCGCGGGCTTATCAACGGCCGGTTTGTTATTGCAATGTTGTTGGCGGAAACGATCAACTGATCTTCGATGGAAACTCGATCGCTGTGAACGCTTCCGGCAACTTGATCGCGCAACTGGCAGCGTTTCGTGAGGACGAAAACATTGTCGATACAGATTCCACAGCCGTAATCAAATATCGTGAAGGCAAGACGCCGGAGGAGCTTTTCGCCGCGCTTTCCCTCGGGGTCTGCGACTATTTTCGCAAGTGCAACTTCCATTCTGCTGTGATCGGTCTGAGCGGTGGAGTTGATTCCGCGGTCAACGCCGTCATCGCGGTCGATGCGTTGGGAACGGAGAATGTGACAGGCGTCTCGATGCCGAGTCCGTACTCGTCTCGTGGCAGCATCGATGATGCGCGCTCGCTCGCGCACAATCTCGGAATTAAATTTCTCGAGATTCCGATCACTGACGCGTTCAGAGATTTCAAAGCGCAGTTTAAAGAAATTTTCAAAGGACTGCCTGAAAACGAAACGGAAGAAAACATGCAGCCGCGGTTGCGGGCGATGACATTGATGGCGCTCTCGAACAAGTTCGGTCACCTCTTGCTTACCACGGGAAACAAAAGCGAACTGGCTGTCGGCTATTGCACCCTCTATGGCGACATGGCAGGCGGACTTGCTGTGATCAGTGATGTGCCGAAAACAATGGTTTATGAGCTGGCGCGCTGGATCAATTCCGATTACTCGACGCGATCAGGCGGCAAACGAGAAATCATTCCACGATCCACAATCGAAAAGCCGCCCAGCGCGGAGTTGAAACCGAATCAAAAAGATCAGGACTTCCTGCCTCCGTACGAAATCCTCGATGAGATCCTGCGGCTGTATGTTGAAGAAAACCTAAGCGCGCGCGACATCATTGCCCGTGGCTTCGATGAGAAAACGGTGCGATGGGTGCAGCGACGCGTCGATCTTAACGAATACAAGCGGAAGCAAGCTGCGCCCGGCTTAAAGGTAACAAGCCGCGCCTTCGGGATGGGCCGCAAAATGCCGATTGCGCAACGATACGTTGATTAGGCGAATAATTGTGCACCGTGCAGGAATCGAACCTGCAACCCAGTGATTAAGAGTCACTTGCTCTGCCAATTGAGCTAACGGTGCAATACCTCATTTCCAGGGACTTACGCGAGCCGATATAAGAAATTCTTGCTTTTGCTACCGATTTTGCTACCCGATTGAGTCGAAATGAGCACAACAGAGCATAATTCGGTATGGCAAAAAACAAAAACGCAACATCTCATTCGCTACGTCCCGAAGGGCACATTCTACGCGTACTTCAAGGTAGGCGGCAAACCGTTTCGCAAGAGTTTGCGCACCGATGTTTATTCGGTCGCAAAGCTTCGCCTCGCTGATGAGATCGCCGAGCAGCGCGAGCTGGCGGAAGCTGCCACAAATCAAGCAGCGGGCAAGCTCACCTTTGCCGATGTAGTCGAGCAATATCGCGAGCGCATAGAATCCGAGCCGCGCTTAAAACCCGCCTCGCGCCGTTACCGGCTGATGACGGTGGACTTCATCGTCAAAAGTTGGCCTGCGGTCCTCACAAAGAAAATCGGCAAGATCACTTACCGCGAGTGCGCTGATTGGCTTCGACACTTCCAGACCAGATTCGCTCCGAGCGTGGTCAACAATTCGATTGGTACGCTGCGGGCCATTTTTGACGAAGCGATTGAGCGCGGCGCGCGGTTCAGCAATCCGGCCGCACGATTAAAACGAATCCGAATGCGGCAGCGTCCGCTGGCGCTTCCCGCGCGAACAAAATTTCTCGATTTCATCGACGCGATTCGCAGCGCTGGCGCTCCGCAATCCAAGGACTGCGCAGATTTCGTTTCCTTCCTCGCCTACTCCGGTCTCAGAAAAAGCGAGGCAAAATTCGTTACCTGGTCCGACGTTGATTTTGAAAACGGCGAAATCATCGTTCGCGGCGATCCGCTCACCGGAACCAAGAATAACGAGATTCGGCGCATGCCGATGATTCCCGAGTTGCGCGAGATGCTGACTCGAATGCGCGACTCGCGCAGAATCGAAAATGGATCGGCGCGCGTGCTGCGCGTGAATGAAGCGGAGAAATCCATGCGCGCGGCTGCGAAGAAAATCGGCATCGCGCATGTCCGGCATCACGATCTGCGGCATCTCTTCGCATCGACGTGTATCGAATCGGGCGTGGATATTCCGACCGTCGCGCGCTGGTTAGGGCACAAAGACGGCGGCGGTCTCGCCATGAAAGTTTACGGCCATCTACGCCGTGAACATTCGGCAGCGCAAGCGCAGCGTGTGCGATTCGCCTCAGCTTCGCCGGAAAACGTCATCCCCATCCCCGCCGCTTCATGAAAACAGATTCGACCCGGAAGCAAGTGCGCGCCTCCCGAGTTGTCGCAAGACTGATTGAACAAATTGAAATCGCTGGCAATCGGCCAAACGACTCAGCTGAACGAAAAAATTTCCGGCTCTGGTATCTCGCCAAGCTACTGCGCTCCCTGCAATTTCACATATGGGGAATTGAGTCTCGATTATCCTGGGCGCTGTTTTACTCTGACAACGCTCGGATGATTCGCGACACTGCTTTCGGCAGGTCCCTTTTTATCGACTCCCGTTTAAGAGCTGAGCAGCGATGGGCTGGCATCACTGGTAATCAGCGCCGTTGCGCTCAGGTGAAAACGTTGCAACGAAAATGGAATCTCATAGACAAGGGACATCTCGCAGAATCAGAAATCGGCATCGACGCGCTGACTCTTTTAAGGAAATGGTACGCATACGGATTGGTCGCTAATCGCCTGTCTCCAAAGCGGAGAGTTGAGCTTGAGCGCCGGATGCTCGAACCAATTATCCGATCTCTTAACAGCGAGAATGATGAACTGTTTAGTGCAATCGCAAAAGCCTGCCGATTTCGCAAAACTGATGAGAACAACGTGGACAGACGGTTGGCTGAATTCGGCGCACTCGCCAAGCTCCTAGGAAAGAGAAACGTCGGCCTAGCGAAGACGCTCATGGAGCAACACGCACCATATTGGCCAGGCGAGATGAGGGATTTCCGAGAAAAGCTTACTCGGTGCCTTGTCCCTTGGACGCGAGGAAAACCGGGTCGGCCGAAGAAATCCGGGGGCAGCCCCAAGAAAAAACCCCTATTTTCTTAAATCGAACTGAGTTGAACTCAGTGGCATGGAGCAAGAAACCATGCCAGAGCAAAGCAAAGCGCAAGGTCCGCCAACCGAGCGGATCGCCTACACGACAGAAGAAGCGGCCGCCGTCGCTGGCGTATGTCGCGACACGATCTATCGTGCAATTGCGCGCGGGAAGCTGCGCGCGACAAAATCTCTTCGGCATAAACGAATCCTTCGTTCCGAATTAGAGCGCTGGTTACTTGGCGAGCCGGTCGCGGTGCGGCGCAAAGCCGCCTAACGGGGGGGGTGATGAAACGAAACCGCCGCAAAAAAAGCGCCCGGCCGAAGAGCCGAGCGCACGTTGTTCTTATTTACAGTCGTGAGCGTTAGTTACCGCTACTCGTTACGCGTCGCAAGCGAAATCTGCGCGCAGATAAAGCAGCGCATCTCGATTCCGTGGCTCTGGCAGCATCAGAACTTGCCGGGAGCGCCGAAACCAGGCGGCCGTTGCCACAGTCCGTTTTACCGGGACAAGAATCCGGATTTTTACATCTCGCCGGATGGATCCTGGTTCATGGATTCACGGCGAGCCGGATCACCGGGGCGACGTGATCGCGTTTGAACAGCTCGCTAGCGGGTGCACACGCGGCGAAGCGATCCGCAGATTGCGCGCGCTGGTGAGGTTGCCGCAGATCGCATCGCATGGATTCCTTCGAAGCGCGCGCTTACCGCCGGCGCAGCATCAACAATTGCGGCGAATGTCGTTGGATTTTCTGGAGCGTGGGACCGCAGAGGACTTGAAGCGGTTGGCTGCGCTGCGATGTCTAGCGCGTGAAGCGTTAGAAATCTCGAGCGATGCTGGCGTTCTTCGGTTCGCCACGCTCAGAGGTCGCCGCGCCTGGATCGCCACCGACCAAATGCGGTGCGTTGCGGAAGCGCGACGGCTGGACGGAAAAGTATGGGAACACATCGGCGGCAAAAAGGCGTGGACGCTTCCGGGGGGAAACAAAAAATGGCCGCTCGGAATCTTCGAAGCACAGAATTCCCGCGTCATCGTGCTGGTTGAAGGCAGCGCCGATTTCATTGCCGCCTACCACTGCATTTGGGCTGAGGCTCGGCGCGACGTTGCGCCCGTCGCGATCCTGGGCGCGTCGATGTCGATTCATCCTGTCGCGCTGCGGTTGTTCAAAGGAAAGCGAGTCCGAATTTTTCCGCATTATGACGAAAAGGGATTTCATGGCTTTGATGCAGCACGAAAATGGGAAGCTCAACTGCAAAGCGTCGGCGCGGTTGTCGATTGCTTTGATCTCTCCGGCCTCACGCGAAGCGACGACCGATGCGTTTGCGACCTCAATGACCTTTGCTCGGTTAGTTATGAGCAATGGCAGTCCGAAGTCCGAGATATTCTGCCATGAGCGGCCGCATAAAAAGGGCTGCCGAACTTTCGCGCACGCAAATCCGAGCAGCGAAGCAGCAACCATACGGCAACAACGGCGCGCGCCAGATGCGGCCATCACGGGTGGCGAAGCTCCAGTCACTACCAAACCCAGTCGACTTCAACGAATGGCGAGACGTGGTTAGAGTGAATTTCCCCGCGCTTGTAAAGCCAGCGGAGATTTGCGCCAGTGTAGTCGCGCAGCTCCTGCTCAACGACGTTACCAATCTGTTTGCGCTCGCTCTCGTGGATGTTCCTTCCAGCGGGAAGACGATCAACCTCAACTTTTTCGACGTGCCAGAGTTGATCTATTCGACCGACGATTTCACGCCGGCTAGTTTCGTCTCTCATGCTAGCAACGTGAGGCGCGAGAAATTGGCACAAGTTGATTTGCTTCCACGCATTCGTTTCAAGACGATGGTAGTCCGCGATCTCGCTCCAATTTTTGGTGCGAAAGAGGACGAGCTTCTTAAATCTTTGGCTCTGTTGACGCGAGCTTTAGACGGGGAAGGCTTGGAGATCGATTCCGGTGTTGATGGGAAGCGCGGATACAACGGCGATTGGCTCTTCATGCTATTGGCCGGCACGACGCCAATTCCGCCGCGCGTGTTCAAAATCATGGGAAGTCTCGGCAGTAGGCTTTTCTTCCTGGCGCTGCATTCGCCGGTTAAGGATGATTACGAGTTAATGGCGCAAAATCGCGGTTCGACGTGCGGAGAGAAACTGGAGCGGTGCAAGCAAGCGACTCGCAAGCTCCTGCACTCTTTATGGGCCGCAAATCCCAATGGCGTCACCTGGGACAAGCGGGCGGACTCAGATGATTGCTTGCGCGTGATTGCGCGATGCGCGCGGTTGCTGGCGACTCTCAGAGGAGTAATCCAGACTTGGATAAGCGAACACAGCGAGGCTGTCACGCATAGCATTCCCGTCATCGAAAACCCGGATCGAATCAACTGTTTGCTATATAATCTTGCGCGGGGCCATGCGCTCATTTGCGGCGGTCAGCAATTAGCATCGACCGATCTATGGCCAGTTTTGGAGGTCACATTCGATTCCGCGCCGACCATCCGCGCAAAGTTGTTTCGCGGTCTAATTCGAGCCAGCGGAAGCCTTCAAACACATGAAGTAGAAAAACTCTTGCGGTGCAGCAAGCCGACTGCGTTAAAGGAAATGGAAGCGCTTGCAGTGTTGGACGTAGTTGACAGGGCAGATGTCGAATCAGATGACGGCAGACCAGAGAATTGCGTTAAGCTACAGGGTAAGTTCAGCTGGTTCACGTCGAGCGAATGCCGGGCGCTAATGGCGCAATCTTGATGTGACCACCAAAGATCAACACAGGGTGGAAATGTTTTATTAACCCTCCTTTATTAAATTTTTCCACCTTCTGTGCGCCCTGCCTCCATAAAAGCGCCCGCAAATTAGACTGCTGGCCCAGCCATTGAACCCGACGTTTGGCCGGCTCGACAATGAGGAGCGGCGGCCATCGCCCGCCTTAGAGCACATCGCAGAATAAAAGGTTGATACCCACTCAGAAATTCGCTGCCGACTTATCAATCAGGCCGTGTGTCGGAAACGTGTTGCCGATTTGAGACTTAGCCGGTGTCCGTGATTTTCTTCGTTGTGGATGATTGCGTGGGGCGGCAGGTAACTCGACCGGTAACTCTGCCTTTTCTTCGGGTGTCATCAATCTCTCGCGAATTATCCAATACGTCATTTTGGGATGCGCATTGAATGCCTCGAGGAGCTCGGAATATTCGCTGCGAAGCCGACCGTAGATCGCGTCCGTAAATATTTGGCGGACCTCTTCGTTGCCAGCAGCCTCTACTATTGTTTTCCCAAGTTCGAAATATTGGTCGGCCGTAAGCACTCCGAAATTGGCGCAGTCAGCCAGTCCGAGCATTGCCCTCCCTATCGCGTACTCCCGATTCGGCGCTTCGGGGGCGTCACCCGGCCTCCGACCGCGACGACGCGCATTCGGTCGGTACTTTTCTACCCACTCTAGCAATTCCGCATGATAAATCCTGCCATGTCGGAATGCCGGGCACCCTGCGGCCTTCCATTCCTTCAGGTCGTATTCTTGGAATCCAAGAATCGAAGCAGCCTGCTTCTGATTCTCAAAGTAGGTGGGTTTAAGTCGCTCGGCCATCTTGCTCTTACGATAGCGCCGTCAAAGCGGCCTGCTGAGAAATTTGCTACAAAGTTTTGTTTGGATGGCTCGCGCGAAAACGACGAGAGTCGAAACGACGGCGCCCTGGCAGGGGCCCGCCTAAAAGTTATCTACCAGGGGGCCAGGCCGAACCAAGTTTCGTTTCACGGGCCGCCGAACCGTGCTCGAATTTCTGCCTTCAGCCATTCTTTCACGAGGTCGAAGGTAAATGCCGCGCCCGGTTTCATGACCTTTTCTTTTGCTTTGCTCCAGGGCGTTTCATCGCGAGCGGCTTCGAGAAAATCGTGTCCAGCCCACGCTAGACGATCCAAGTCAGCGCGCACGATTTCGCCGAACCTGCCTTTGCGATCGCCCCTTCTGCTAGACCTGCTTCGATTATTAAGGCGGCGCCAGCAATAGCGCCCTTATCAAATCCATATTGCGTTTCATTGCGGACCTTGCTCGGATTGCAGCTCGCTTGATTCCGTCGCGAAAACAGCTTGTTCGGAATCGCTGGCTTTGATCTCTGACGCGTAAACAAAATGGATCTCCCGCTTTTCAATGGACAGCGAGAGGTCCATATCAAGAATTCGATTCTCTCCCAGGTGCGCCGGAAAAACTTAGTAAAATCCAAAGTCCTCGTAAGCTTGCCTGAACATTCGCAAATTTGGCGATCCAGGAGCCGGAGTCATTCGGTGCAATCTGGCCAGCAACATTATCTTCTCGGTGAAAGTCCGGATTCGTTTGTTGTTTGCGTCGGATGGTGTTTTCTGGATTCGATGAAATCAAAAACGGTATAGCCGTCGGGCTTCCCGGAAATTGGCCCCTCTACAATCGACGCGCGGATCTCTTCAAACTCGTCGCGGTGTCCAACTCGCTTGATCCAACCCTCAAATATGCGCTTGCCTGCATCGAAATCGGCAAAAGCCGATGCCCAATCCTGGAATCTGCTTTCTGCCACCATCCGGATCGTAAAGGAAAACGGTTCCGGACCAGTTGGCTCCATCCCATTCCGTTGGATCGGTGAAGATTGAAGAAGCGCCTTGGGTTTTCTCCCGTATCTTTTGGATTTTCAGCGGCTTTCGCTTTCCTTTTTCAAGCCGTTGACAGAATTTTGCGAACTCGTCCTTGTATTCCTCGGTTCCCTTGCGGCGCGCCTCGAACCAGTTGGATACTTTGCTGTCTAGTTCTCGCCAGCAAGATCATCGAACTAGTACAAATCCTAGTACAAGCGACCAAATCTCAGGATCTATCATCAGGCAAATCGCACCGGACGCGCCAGACTTACACTAAAGACGGCGATTTCATCATTCAACCACCCGCAGGCCTTTTTCGGCGGGATCTAGCCACGCGCATAGGACGCAGCTCACTCTCCCCGCGTCCCAAGGCTAGCCAGCGGGTTTCAAATTCCTCCCATCGCTGCTCCTCGGGCAGCGCGGTGTGGCTCACGGGAAATTCCATGATTTCGCAGGGCGCCGCGAAATGGTTTGCGATGGAATAGACTGTTTCCGCTGGAACCACTGGGTCATTGAGCCCCAGACCGATGAGCGTTTCGCAGGAAACCATCCCAGCGAAGTTCACCGCGTCGAAATAGCGGAGCACAAGCATGGTGTCCTCGGTGTCCTCGGGACGCTCTTTGAGGTAATGCGCGATCTCCGCACCGGAACCAGATTTGACGAGGAAATATCGCCCCTCCGCCCATCCAAACGTCGGAACGCCGAGCACCAGGAGGTCCGACACGTGCCAAAGCGCTTCCGCCATGAGGGCGAGTCCGCCCGCGAAGCTGAATCCATAAGTCAGACGTCGGGCGGTCCGTTCCGCGAAGAGATCGCCCGCCAGCTGCATCGTGCGAGCGTAATCGCAAACCGCGCCACGCAGGACGGACGTCTCGGGCGACTCGATTCCGGTCAGCACATATCCCCAGCGCGAAGGTGCCGGCACGGCCGCAGCCGAGCGGCCAAAGCCACGAATATCGATGCCAACCACGTTGAATCCAGTCTCCGCCCAGTTCCACTGGATCTCGCACTGCGAATGGTAGCCGTGGCTGTGCACAACGAGCGGGCGCGGTGTGTTATCCCGCCAACCGAGACTGTAGCCGGTGACTTCGACACCACCTAACGAATGAAAGCTGAGTTGATACAATTCAAGCGACGAGTGACTGTCGCAGGACATGGGCGTCCGGCGCATCTTTGGGTCGATAGCATTCAACTCCTCGCAGGTCTTCGCCCAGAACGATTCGAAATCCGGGGGGCGGGTTAGAGTCGGGCGAATCTGGCGTTTCATGAGACGCGGGCGGCGGCTCGCAAAGTTGCAGGTGTCGTAGCCGCTCTTCTATACTCTGAACACGATGCATGTCGAACAGGTCGTCCAGATCCCGTTTTTTCAAGGACTCCCGGCCGAAGCACTCCGGCAGGTCGCCGCCGACGCGACCGTGCTTACACTGGAACGCGGTCGGATTCTTATGTCGCAACATGACGCTGCCGAGCATCTGTTCTTTCTGATTTCCGGCGTGGTCCAGTTTTACATTCATTTCCAAGGTGTGGATGATCTGCTCGTCGGGACAATGCGTGAAACGGGCGCCCTACTCGGCTGGTCGGTTTTCCGGCAGCCCTATCGCTACACGGTCACCACCCGATGCGAAGAGGACTGCCAGATCATGCGGCTCCCTCGCGAAACCATCATGGAACTGGTGCAGACACACCCGCGTCTCGGCTACCTCCTGCTGAAACGGGTCGCCGCGACCCTCGCCAATAGACTTGAACAGACGCGCGATATTCTCGTTAGGCCAGCGACCTCGCACGTGATGCCGAAGGCGGCCGCCTCATGAAATCGACCACCGAACTCATTCGAGAATCGCCGTTCTTTGAGACCTTCCCACCGGAAGACATTGACGCGCTTGCCGCTCACGCGGGAATGCGAAGCGTCGCGGCGGGCGATGTGATCCTACGCGAGAACGACCCGGCCGAAGCGCTCTACATGATTGTGGCCGGGCAGGTGCGACTTTCGTTCGAGACGGCCGAGGCACTTGCAGGACCGCGCGCGTCAGAAGCAGATCGCATTCTCATCCGCACGCTGACGGAACCCGGGCGCGTCATCGGGTGGTCCGCAATGGTAGAGCCATATCATTATCGCGACACAGCAACGGCCATCGAAGACACCCATCTGCTTGTATTCGAACGCTCATGGCTGGAGCGACGCGCGGAAGATTTGCCTGAATTCGGCGTGCAACTGCTGACGCGCATCCTCTGGGTGCTCGGCAATCGGCTACGCGAGGCACGAATCCGGCTCGTGGCCAGCCGCTATGAGGAGGAAGCACTTGCTATTCGCGCGCTACTCGAGGAAAGCGCCTCCGAGCTCAGCGTCACTTCGCCCCTGCACAAGCTGCCGATTTATCTCGAGCGCAGGCTTACCCTGTCCGATGCCTTTCAAACGCTCGAGCTACTCCGCAACCACGGCGACCCACTCGAGGCCAGTCTCGCACGGATGTGCCTCGAAATTCTTAAAAACGTCCACAAAGAACTGGACGTCTATCGCCGACTCCAGCAAATCTACGAAGCGGTGAGCGCGGCGACGGAAGACGCGACGCCAAAAGAAGTGAGGCGGCGGTGCTGCGTGGAATTCTGCCGGCTATTCGAGCGTCTCGAGTACGTGATTGAGGGCGAAGAAAATCTGCCTGCCAGGGCCGGGCACATCTTCGTCATGAACCATCTTGCGAATCATCCCGAAAACACGCTGCCTAACGACTTCCAGCTCACGCTCGACACTCATTTTGTCTCCTGCATGATTCTTAGCTCGAAGTACGGCGAGCCGCCGATCCGCGTCATCCGCAAGTCCAACCCTCATGAGTACGGTCACCAAAGGTATTTCGATCGTCTGGGATACATTTATGTCTATGCAAAACACGTCGATGAAGACGAACGCAACCCAAAGCTATTGGCTGAGCAGCGGCGGCGGGCTTTCCTAGAAACCGCCGCGCGCTGCCTGCGCGACGGTCGCAACCTCGTGATCTGTCCCGAAGGCGCATCAACCTCGACCGAGCGTTCTCCGCTACCGTTCAAAGCGGGAGCTTTCCGCCTCGCGGCCTTCGTCGAGCCCGAACCGCTGATCGTTCCGGTGGTGGTGGCGCATTTCGATCGCAAGATCACGCGGACCACGCTCATCGCGCGCGTGCACAAACCCTTCCTACTCTCCGATCACGTTGCGAAGCCGGTGCAGGACAAAGCATTCTTCGCGTTCATCGGCGAGTTCAGGAAGAAAATGCGCGCTTGGGTGGGCGAGGCTGCTGCTCGCGCCGTGGCGGGGCGACCACGTTTTAGTTCTGTGTCTGGCACCCGAGTCGCCGATTCGAGTTCAAAGAAAGCTCTTAATCCCCATGACGCTTGATTTCCTCGATCACTTCTACGGGCGTCCACGCGTTGCCGCGCCAGATCTTGTCGATCTTGCCGTCCTTGTCGATCAATGCCGTGGCAAGCCCGTGTGAAATCGTGCCGCCTTCAGTCTGCCGATAAACGGAAAACGCGCGTGTGAGAGCCTCGATTTCATTTTGGCTGCCGGTGACAAACGTCCAGATTTGCGGATCAGCATGATGAAATGCCCCGTAATCTTTTAGGACCTGTGGCGTGTCGAATTCAGAATCGAGGCTGATGCTGAGCAAACGCGTCTCCGCCAGCGCGCCGCTACCAGTCTTGATCGCTGTTTGCAGCTGCTCGAAGTTGTTCGACATGAGCGGGCAAAAGTTCGGCAGCGGGCAACGCGTGAAAACGAATGTGAGTACGATCGGTTGCCCACGAAATTTGTTGAGTGAGATCCGCTCGCCGCTCTGATTTGTGAGGCTGAAGGGCGGCATCTCGTCGCCTTCCTTTAGTCGCGCGCCGCCTTCGGGAAAAATCGATGGCGTTCGCTTCGGCTCTGCTACATCGACATCTTCACGCCGAATTTTTTTCACATTGTCGATCGAGAAATCTTTTTGCGTCACAGTCATCCGAAACGAAATGGCGTCGCCGGTCTTAAGATTGGCGATTTCCTTCGGATCGCGCGCGGCGAACGGCATGGTCATCGACGGCATGAAGCCTGGAATGTTTCCGTGCTGAATTTCAATCGTTGATCGATCCGGTGAGAACCCCCGCACCACGCCGCGCGTTGTGTAATGCTCCGTGCCTTCGTCTTTGCTGGTGCGCCCACAGCCCAGCAGGGCAAGCGCGAGACAGCCGATCAAAATGACCCTTTGCACCGGCAGAATTGAAATCGAGCCCGGATTTCCTTCCAGAAAAAACCGCTAGAAACCTTGATCTACATCAAGGCGTGATTTTTCGCAGCGCTCTAATTTCGGCGCATGAGAAAAACAGTTATTCAGTTAGGCTCAGTCATCACGCTCGGTTGCAGCGCGTTTTTCTATTTCGTTACCGCTTGCTCGCGCGCGCCGGAAGCACCCCCGAAAGAAGTAACAATTCAGGCCGACGACAAAATGCGTTACGGCGTCACCGCGTTTGACGCCTCGCCCGGCCAGAAAGTCTCTGTCACGATAAAGAACGTTGGGACGACTCCGAAGTTTTCGATGGGGCATAACTTTGTTCTGCTCGATCGCACCATAAACACCGGGAATGTGCAGTCGGCGTTTCTCGACAAGGCCTCAACCGAAGCGTCGCACGATTATGTTCCTCCCGGTACGAAGGAAGTGCTCGCCCATTCCAAACTGCTCGGGCCGGCCGAAAGCGACACGGTGACTTTCAATGCGCCCTACATTCCGGGCGACTACCTCTACGTTTGCTCGTTCCCCGGCCATTACTCTCAGGGCACCAAGGGAATCATGACCGTGAAATAAATCAACCAGGAGAAAGATCGAAATGAAAATGAACCCAATTCTAATTCTGATCATTGCCGCAGCAGGCACTAGCCTAACGAGTTGCGGAAAGCAAACCGGCACTTCCCAGGCCGAGCGTACGGCCAACGCGCTGGCCAGTTACGTTGCCCCGGGAGAGAAGGATGAATATTATCTTTTTTACTCCGGCGGACATTCTGGCCAGGTGTTCGTCGCAGGCATTCCATCGCTGCGTCACATCAGCACGATCCCTGTCTTCGCGCCGTATCCGGCCGCCGGTTACGGATTCGATGAGGAATCGAAAAAGATGCTGGGCAATTTTACCTGGGGCGACGTGCATCATCCGGCGCTTTCGCAAACAAACTCGAAATACGACGGCCGCTGGCTCTTTGTGAACGACAACGCGAACAATCGGATCGCGCGGATCGATCTGCGCGATTTCAAAACGCACCAAATTCTTGGGCCGATCCCGAATTCGATCGGCAACCACGGATCATCGTTTATCACGGAGAACAGCGAATACATCTTATGCGCGACACGTTTCTCTGTGCCGCTACCGAAAGGGCGCGTGGCTGATCCAAAAGATTACGAGAAGGAATTCAACGGCATGGTGAGCGGGATCAAAGTCGATCACCAGACCGGCCAGATGAAAGTGGGTTGGCAAATTCTGACGCCGCCGTTCGATTGGGATCTCGGCTCGACCGGCAAAGGACCGTCGAGCGGTTGGGCGTTCTGGACGAGCTACAACACTGAGATGGCACATGACGTTCTCGAAGTAAACTCGACGCAGAAGGATCGCGATCTCGCCGCAGTGGTGAATTGGCGCGCTGCAGAGAAAGCAGTTGCCGACGGCAAAGCGACAATAATGGATGGCGTGCCGATCATCGATCCCGCAAAAGTTCCGGGCATTTTGTATTTCGTGCCGATCGGAAAATCACCGCACGGGATGGACGTCGATCCCACTGGCAAATGGATTGTGGCCGGCGGAAAACTTCAGCCCGCGACCACAGTGTTGAACTTCGAAAAAGTGCAGGCCGCGATTAACAACAGAACATTCGAGGGCGACTTCCGCGGCGTGCCGATCTTAAAATACGAAGCCGTGGTGGAAGGCGAAGTGCCGGTCGGGCTTGGTCCATTGCACACACAGTACGACGGTAAAGGGAACGCCTACACCTCGATGTTCATCGATTCGTGCATTGTAAAATGGAAATTGCCGCCGTGGACTGATGAGGAGCGCAAGGACCTCACCAAGGCCGTGCTCGACAAGGTACCGGCGCATTTCAGCACTGGTCACCTTGTGGTTGCGGGCAGCGACACCGCGCAGCCATACGGTAAATGGTGCGTGGCGATGAACAAACTTTCCGCCGGGCGTCATATCAACGTCGGCCCCGCGCAACCGGAGTCCAGCCAGTTGATCGACATTAGCGGCGATAAAATGAAAATGATCGCCGAAGCCTACACGGAGCCAGAGCCGCATTTCGCGCAAATTCTCAAAGTGAGCGATGTGCAGCCCAACGAAGTGTATCCCAAGGACGAAAACAAGGACCCGAACGCGGTTTGGGAGAAAACGCAGACCGGCGTCACGCGCAATGGCAATCAAGTGGTAGCGAAGTTGAGCGCGATCCGCAGCCGCTTCACTCCGGATCGAATCGACGCGCAAGTGGGCGACGAACTTATTGTTCACGTGACGAACATCGAGCAAACACGCGACATGATTCACGGCTTCGGTTTGATCGAGCAGAACATCAATATGGTGATGGATCCCGGCGAAACGAAGACGTTCCACATCAAGTTGACCAAGCCGGGTGTGTTTCCGTTTTACTGCACAAATTTCTGCTCGGCGCTGCACCAGGAAATGCAGGGTTACCTCGTGGTGTGGGAACCGGGCAAAGGACCGGCCAGCGGCGGCACGGGCGCGGGCAGTGCGGGCGGAGCGAGATGAATAGTACAGTCGTGCAGCGGAGTAATCTCTTCTCCGCTGCACCAATTCCAAGGACGACAATGGTTCAACAAGTTTCCGGTTTGCTGCGGCGCGAGTTTCGATTTTTGCATAAGCCGCTCAATGTTTGGTCACGGCTGCTGCTGCTAGCGGCCGCCGTTACCATCGCGGTGTCGCTCTTTTTTCCGCTCTGGAAAATGCACCTGGTCGCGCCGCAATATTCGGACGGTCTCGATCTCTACATTTTCCCTTACAAAATTCAGGGCGGCGGATTGAACGGCCAGCACCTAAACGAGATCAATAATCTCAATCACTACATCGGCATGAAACCGATCGAGGCGGCCGATTTCATGGAGATGCGCTGGATGCCGTTCGTGTTCGGTCTCATCATTCTGATGACGCTGCGCTCGGTCGTGTTCGGCGAGATGAGCAACGTCGTCGATCTTTTCGCGGTCTATTCGTATTTCGGCACGTTCTCCATCGGCTCGTTTTGGTATCGGCTTTACACGTACGGGCACAATCTCGATCCGCATGCGCCGGTACACATCAAGCCGTTTACGCCGTTGTTGATTGGGGTGAAGCAGATCGCAAACTTCCGCGAGCATAGCTTTCCTCAGACCGGCGCGTATCTCCTCTGTGTGTCAGTGTTGCTGATCGTGCTGGCCGGTTGGTTTTCGCGAAAGGAAACCTTCGCATGAGCGCGGGCGTTCCCCCGATTGTGGTGCTTGCGCTTTGCCTCACGCTCAACGCGGGAGCCACTACGCTACAAGAACGCATTGATGCAGCTGCGCCTAACGAGACGCTTCGCGTCGAATCGGGAGTTCACTCCGGGCCGATCATAATCAACAAACCACTCACTCTCACCGGTAAAGACGGCGCGGAGATCCGCGGCAATGGCTCCGGTAAAGTGGTAGCGATCGCAGCTGACAATGTAGCGATCCGCAATTTGCATATCACCGGTTCCGGTTTGCAATTATCCGATGATGACGCCGCAGTGTTCGTCACCGGCAATCGCGCGAGGATCGACAATTGCATCATTGCCGATTCGCTTCACGGCATTTACCTGAAAAAAATTTCCGGCGCGCAGATACTCAATAACCGCATCCAGGGCAAAACGACGCTGGCAGCATCCACCGAGCCTGTGGAAAAAGGAATCGGCACGAGCACGGAAAACTGCGACACCACACTCGTCTCAAACCGCCGCGGGAACGGAATTCATCAATGGAATTGCGAAGGTAATCTGATCCGCGGCAACGAAATCAGCGACACGCGCGACGGCATTTATTTTTCGTTCACGAACAATTCGCGTGTCGAAAACAACCTGATTCATCATGTCCGCTACGGTTTGCACTACATGTATTCGGACGGAAACATTTTCGAAAACAACACGTTTACTGAAAATGCTGCCGGCGCTGCCATTATGTTCTCGAAAGAACTCGTGGTGCGCGGCAATCGGTTCCTCAGCAACCGCGGGCACCGCGCTTACGGTCTCATCTTTCAATCGTCCGACCGCAGCACGCTGAAGGAAAACGAAATCTCAGAGAACGCGGTTGGGTTATCCTTCAATCAGTGCAACGCAAACACGATCGCCGCGAATCGAGTGACGAACAATTATATCGGGCTTCGTGTCGGTTCGAACTCAGACGACAACCGATTCACCGAAAATATTTTTGCGCATAATCTGCACCCGGTTGAAACCGGCGGCTCGGATGTTTCCGGCGCCCACTGGTCGGTGAAAGGCGTTGGTAATTTCTGGAGCGACGCTTTCGAGCTGGACCTCGATCGCGATGGCATCAACGATCTGCCGCATCGCGAGCTCGATCTGCTCAGTGTGCTGCGCCGCGATTTTCCGGCGATCGCATTTCTTTCAGACAGTCCCACGTTGAAGCTGTTGCGGTTCGCACATGAACGCGCGGCATTGCCCGGGGCGAACACGATCGAAGATGCCGCCTCGCTCACTTCGCAATTTTGGAAACTGCGGGCGCAACGCGCTGCGGTCCCATTTAGAAAGCCATGATCGCCGCCGAACACCTCGTTAAAAATTATGGTCGCAAACAGGTGCTGCGGGATATGTCAATCCTGGCGAAAGCGGGTGAAATCACACTGCTGGTCGGCGCGAATGGCGCGGGCAAAACCACCACGATGAGAGTCCTGGCGGGACTCGTTAGGCCAAATGCAGGCAGCACTCAGATTAATTCTTTTGACATCGTGCGCGACCCAATTCAAGCGCAACGCTCACTTTCCTATTTGCCACAACGTCCGAATTTCCATCCCCGCCTCACCTGCGCGGAAATCATGAAGTTTTACGCGCGGCTGCGCGGGGTCGCATTGTCGCGCTTCGAAGTGATGCTGGAGCAAACCGGCTTGCGCGAGTTTGAGCGCGTACGAATCGGCGAACTTTCCGGCGGCACCCGGCAACGGCTCGGCCTCGCGTTGTTGCTTTTGCCTGACGCGCCGGTGCTCTTGCTCGATGAACCGGGGTTGAGTCTCGATCCGACCTGGCGCAAACGTCTCCAGGAAACGCTTCGCTTCGAAGCCGCGCGTGGAAAAGCCGTGCTCGTGACCACGCATCTTGTCGCGGAATGGAACAACGTCGCGCACCGCTGTTTGCTTTGTTGCGACGGGAAAATTGAGCGGGAACTCGATCCTAAGAACCTCCCTCACAATTTTGACGAGATGCCGGGCCCGGACACATCAACTTATGAACCGCACTTTTCTGTTCTTCATTGATGTAAGTTCGCTTCGGGCGTTGCTTCTCCGCGAGTTTCGCGCCGCCCTCATCAATCGCTACTTCCAAGTCTTCACGGCTCTTTCGCTGCTCGGCGGAGTCACGGCGGTGTTTTTCAGCGAAAACGCGGACGCCATCGGCTTCTTTATCGTACAGCTCGCGCTCTTTCTGGTCTCGCTTTTTGCGTTGCTCGCAGGCGTGAGCAGTGCGCAGGCGGAACGCGAGGAATGGCAGTTAATGTTTTCACAGCCCGTTCCGCGCGCCGCCTACGTCATCGGCAAATTTATCGCCTACTTATCGATCTTCGCGGGAGTGCTGGCGCTGCTATTTGTTCCCACGCTTTTCGGTGGAGCAACAGCGCAACGGGTCGCGACGCTTTACTTCCAAACGCTACTGCTTGCCGCGGCCTTTCTCGCGCTTGGACTTGCCGCTGGATTTCTGGCGCACGACCGCGCTCAGGCGCTCATCATCGGCGCAACCGCATGGCTGTTCCTGCTTTTCGGCGTTGATCTTGTTGGGCTTTTTGCGGCGCGTCTCAAGTTTATGCAAAGCATTCCCGACCTCTGGGTTTCAATGTTGATGTTGAATCCGCTCGATGCATTTCGCATTCACGCGCTATTTGCGCTAGAGCAAATACCAGCCGAAGCCGCAAACAAAACTCCGCTGGCGAATTGGTGGATCGCGCATGCCGGGCTCTGGTTCAGCGCAATCGCAGCGCTCTGGTCTGTATTGCTGATCGCGCTGGCAGGATTTCGTCTAAGTAAATTCGAGGAGTAACTCGTTATGCAACGCAAATTCAAAACATTGGATGTTCGCCCGATCCTCGCCAAGGGTGTCGAACCGTTTTCAAAAATTCGCGAAACTGTCAATGCCCTTCGGCCTGATGAAGGGCTGTCCGTCATCGCCCCGTTTCTTCCGTCGCCTCTGATCGAAAAACTGGGCAGCGAAGGTTTTCAATCCCGGGTCGAACGCCACAACGGTTCGTGGATCACCCATTTTTGGCGTGAGCAGTAGTTGTCGAGCCTTAGCAGCTGAAGCAGTGAACGCGCGGAAATCTGCCGCGCTTTGTTTCGCTGAACCGTTTCGGATTTTCTTTCCGCTGGGACTCTTACTCGGCGCGATCGGCGTCGCGCTCTGGCCGTTGTTCGTGTGGCACGCGATCGACTTCTTTCCAGCGAACGCACATGTCCGCCTAATGATCGAGGGGCTCATGGGCTCGTTCATCATCGGGTTCCTCGGGACGGCCGGGCCGCGGCTGCTCGATGCGCGGCCACTGAGCGCGGTCGAAATTTTCGCGCTACTTGCGCTGCAACTTCTGAGCATGTCCCTCCACCTCGCTCAAGACCAAACTGCCGGGGATATCGTCTTTCTCGTGTTGCTTCTGTTCTTCCTCGCTAGGATGGCGACACGGGCACGAGGTGCGGAGGATTGGCCGCCACCGCATTTCGTGTTGGTGCTATTTGGATTGTTCAACGCGATCGCCGGAATCTTTCTCATCGTGGCGGCGAAATCGATGACGGATAGTCTTTTCACCAATCAACTCGGCGCGCTCATGCTTAATGAAGGTTTCGTCCTATTTCCCATTCTTGGTGTCGGCGCGTTTTTCTTTCCCAAACTTCTCCGCGGTGCGAGGCCGGGGCCGGCCGAGCTACAAATCGCAGCGGCGTTGTGGGGAAAACGCGCGGCAATCGCTGCGTTGGCGGGGCTCATCATTTGGATTTCGTTTGCCTTCGAAGCGCTCGGTTGGACGCGCAGCGCAGCCATCGTACGCGGCCTAACAACTTTCTGGTACTTCGTTGCGCGGGGTCGCTTGTTCAAGAAACCAAGCGGGCCGCCGTTCATGGCACAATGTTTCCGGCTGGGCGCGTTGCTGCTCGTCGTCGGGTTGTTACTCCCCGCGGCGCTACCAGGTCATCGCATAGCTAATCTACACCTCACATTCATTGGCGGTTTCACCATCATTCTGTTTACCGTGAGCACACGCGTCATTCTCGGTCACAGCGGTCACCAGCATCTGTTTCAAAAAAGGCTGCGCTTTCTCATCGCTTCGCTGGCCTTGCTGGTTCTCGCCATGGTTGCTCGCGTCAGTGCCGACTTCATTCTGCCCGAGCGCAACAGTCATCTTGTCTATGCTGCACTGATCTGGCTGCTGGCCGCAGCGATTTGGGCGTGGGCGCTTGTTCCGAAACTGGCGATCAGCGGCGATGAGTAGTGTATGAAAACGCTCCTCATTCTTGGCGCCGGCACTGCCGGCACCTTGATGGCTAATCGTTTGCGGAAGCGACTAAGAGCACAGGAATGGAGGATTGCGATTGTCGATGAGGATTCGACGCACTACTACCAGCCGGGTTTTCTCTTTCTGCCGTTCGGAATTTATTCGCAGAAAGATGTGATCAAGCCCAAGCGCCACTTTATTCCGGGCGGCGTTGATTACCTGGAGGCGGAGATCGACCGCGTGGAAGCGGAAAAGAACCGCGTCCTGCTCAGATCAGGTGAGCATTTGAAATACGACGTTCTCATCATTGCCACCGGTGTAAAAATCGCGCCGGAGCAGACGGAAGGAATGCTCGGCAATGATTGGCACACTCATGTTTTTGACTTCTACACATTCGAAGGCGCCTCGGCACTGCATCATGCGTTGCGCGCTTGGAATGGGGGCAGACTTGTCGTGCATATCACGGAAATGCCGATCAAATGCCCTGTGGCTCCGCTCGAGTTCGCATTTCTTGCTGACTCATGGCTGATCGACCGTGGATTACGCGACAAGACCGAAATCATTTACGTCACACCACGATCGCGCGTATTCACTAAACCAACCGCCGCAAAAGTTCTCGGTCACCTGCTCGAGAGAAAGCATATTAAAGTGGTGACCGATTTCCACATTGGCTACGTCGACAACGAGCGGCATAAAATCGTTTCCTGGGGCGGAAAGGAAGTTGACTACAACCTGCTGGTGACCGTGCCCATCAACGCTGGCGACGTGGCGATGGGACGCTCTGGTTTCGCAAATGAGCTCAACTTCGTTGCGACCAATCGCTCCACACTGCAATCAAAGCAGCACCCGAACATTTTTGTCCTAGGCGATGCAACGGATTTGCCTTCCTCGAAATCCGGCTCGGTGGCCCATTTTCAGTCAGAGACGCTCACCGAGAACATCTTTCATTACATCAACGGCGAGCAGCTCGAATCACAGTTTGACAGCCATGCGGATCGCTTTGGTTCCAACTACAAGCTGCAAACTATGGAAGGAAAATATCCGTTACCGGTGCTCGGACCATTCTCGGTAGAGAAGCATTTCGATCAGTTCAGAGAGCTCGCCTTTCGATGGATTTATGAAACCTGTTGCCCAGAGGTGTGGCGATGCCGGGAATTGGCCCTCAGCTGAGCGAGCTCGACAAACAAAGCGCGGACTTTTAACCAGCATTGGCGCCGCGCGCGTTGCCGCAAATGGAGTGGCGACCTCCTGCGAGCCTGTGCTCAACGCGAACTCTGCGGGTACTCATTAGGCGTCGCAGGGCTTCGCCCTCCAGATCATCTTCTCCGAGAGCGCGCTCATTCGCACATTTTTTGCGAGACGATTTAGTTGCTGACGGATAGCTTCGCGGCATGCCGCTGGAAGCGACCAAGTTCAGACAGGCGATTGTTGAGAACACGCTGCGCAGTTGCCAGCTTTTCATGGGACTGCCTGCTGCCGACGTCGCTGCGATCTCTTCATTCGCCGTTCAGAAGAATCTCGAAAAGGGCGAATATCTTTTTCGCGAAGGGGATCGCAGCGAAGGTTTTTACATCGTGCAGAAAGGCGCGATCAACGTTCATCGCGTGAGCGCCGCAGGGAAAGAACAGGTGATTCATGTTTTCCAGCCGATCGAATCTTTTGCCGAGGCGACGCTCGCGACCGAGGGCGGTTATCCGGCGGACGCACGCGCGACGGAGCCGACAATTGTTCTGCTCGTTCCGAAGAATGAATTTATCGATCTTCTGCGGCGGCGTCCTGATCTCGCGCTACGCATGCTCGGCTCCATGAGCCAGCATCTGCGCGTGATTGTCGGACTGCTCGACGATCTCACTCTCAAAGACATGGAGACCCGGCTGGCCAATTGGTTGCTCAAACGTTGCCCGCGCCCGCTGGACGATCATTCTGTTGAAATCAAACTTGATCGCACCAAACGAGTCCTCGCGGCGGAAATGGGCACGACCAGCGAAACACTCTCGCGTACCCTGGCAAAATTTCGCGACCACAAATTCCTGCGCGTAAAAGGCAATACCATCGTTGTGACGAAGCCGCGCGAGTTGCAAAAGCTATTACAACGCAATCTGGGCGAATTGTGATTTCGCGTGCCCGCGCGTGTTGATTATTGTGTGACGCTAAGCAGGCCAGCGGCGCCGATCGCCATGTTGCGCATGCTATGATCGACAATGGGATATTTTCCCGGTTGTGACATGATCGTGTCGAAAACTACTCCCTGTCCCGGTGCGATCGGATAAGTTGAAACGCCAGTGAGTGCATGCCTGGCATCTGCATCTGGATACACCGCGGCGAACATTCCGCCGATAATGTGAAAGGCGCTGCTGAGATTCGGGCCGGCATCGATTGGTCATTATATTGAAAGCCGATGCCGTTAAAGACCACTTCATCGGGCGTTACACTCAGCATCTTATTGTAATCACCGGTCATCATCGTCCCCTCGAGCTGTTGCGTGTACCATTCGCTTTGCACTAGTACGTAATTGACGTCAGCCGGAGGAAGGGGCTGCGACGGGTCAACGATGATCGCGCCGTACATGCCGTTGCCGATGTGTTGCAGGACCGGCGGAGTGCCGCAGTGATAGATGAATGCACCCGGCGTCTTTGCCACAAAGTTGAACTCGATCTGCTCCCCGGGATTGATGGAACGATAGGCGACATCGGGCGCGACTTGAGCGGCGTGAAAATCGATTGAGTGCATCATTGCGCCGTTGTTGATGAACTTCACACGCACGGTCTGTCCTTCCCGCACATGCAGGATCGGTCCCGGCACGGTGCCGTTAAATGTCCAAGCCTGATACTGCACGCCGTTGGCAATTTCGACGGCGGTGTCGGTCGCGGTCAATGTAACCTCGACATCGTTTCCTGCACCGAGCAGTGGAGGCAAAACCGGCGCTGCCCGCCGAGCGGTCGGCCCGCCTGAAGCCATGCTCAAGGGCGAAACTGGCGCTGCGGCCAGACTCAAAGGCGAGACCGCCGCCGCCGCATTTTCTGGAGTCGGCGGCGCGGTGCTAGTAGCGCTGGCCAACGTAGATAAAGCCAGGGCGAGAGCCATCACAATCGCGCCGATGGCACCAAGCTGGTGATCCCAATCAAGCGATGGCGGCGCGCGTTGCGCGAGAGCTTTTGGTGCGGGCTCGGCGATCGCACTCCACTTCGGGAAGCGCCGGGAAATGTAATAATCAAGACTGTAAGGCGTGCTGCCCAGCAAACGTTCGAAAAATGCGACCGCGACAAAGAGTAAGGCGTAAATGAGAGCAGGGCCAAGATTGGTTGCACCGGAAGTGTAGGGGCCGCCAAAGCCTTCCGCCGTTGACCAGATGAGCAAGCTAAAGAGAACGCCGCCAAGATAGGTGAGTCGCCGAGCCAATCCCAAAAGAAGGCCGATGGCAATCGCGGTTTCAATAAACCGAGTTGCGAAAATAAAGAATTCAGCGTGCGGCGTAACGAGATTAATCCAGAGGCGGAACCACGGCGCCAGCCAAGAAGGTTGACCCTTGGCGGCGTTTTGTAGATAGCCAACGTAATGGGCTGCGAAGGCCGGCTGCCATTTGAGGTAAGCATCGATCGCCATGATAATACCAAAGGCCGCGCGCACCCCCGCCGCTGCGACAATCAGCCACGCCAGCGTGCGCGGCCCTTCAATCGATTCCGAGTTCATGGTGTCAGGGTAACGTGAAAGTTCGATTTCGAAAATAACCGCCAAAGCGTTCCGTGTTGCTCTCTGGCTCAGTAGTCGTGCTCTTTGAGATCACAGTGAGATCGGCGAGCTAACGCGAAAGCATCGGCAGAAAAATGAGCGAAGCTGCGTTTGTAAAAAATAGAGGAGCTTCCGCAGCAACTTCGTGAAGCAAACCAACTGTAGAAACTGCTTGGGAAGCCTCTGGGAGAGCTCTAGCTGGCGGATAACCGACAATGCCGCGTGCTTCAACCAGAGTCACCCTCGATTACGAAGAAGCCGGTCTCGCCGCCACCAGACGTCACGTTAACAACTGGAGAATTCGACAGTCGTACCATCGCGCCGCACACCTTGCCGGAAAACAGAAATGGATTGGTGTCGACAAACATCGGCTGCAACTTCCAGTCGGCGGCGCTGAAAATCGGAAACACTTCTGGATGCAAATCGATCGCGTCCTGAACGACGTAATCGGACGAAAGCGCTGTCGCGACGGCATCATCCCACTCGGGTTCATCCGATTGCGCGCCGAAATAGACGCCGTGTCCGCCATAATCGTCGTTCGGTTTGAGAACGCAAAGCGATCGATTCTTGCGGATGAATTCGAGCAGATTAATCTGGCGTCCTTTGCGCGTGGTCTTTCGGTCGGAAACGCGCCGAGTCCACGGCACCGATCGACGGACTGCTTCCTTTTCGCCCGTGGTAAACCAACTTTGCTGCTCGTCGTCAGTGAGCATCTCGAACACCGCCTTCTTGTGCATGATTTTGCATCGGAAGGGATTCACGAGGCAAACGTCATGGTTCACGTATGCGCGGATGAGTGGGTGCGTCTCGCCGTAACGATCTAGGAATTCGTGGATGATTACCCGTTTGTAGACAAGATTGATTTCAAAATCGCCACAGCGCAGCCGACCGCGATTGTATTCCAATTCGTCCGGCGAACAGATGATGGTACGCACGCCGTGCGCCGCGAAATGATTTCGTAGCAGAATGAACTCGTTCGAGGTCGGGAGGTTCTTCCAATCCACGATGGCGATGTTTGGCACACCTTTGCCGTTCCATTCGCGGTAAGTCAGTAACAGGCTAGCGAGTAGCGTTGCCACGGGCGAGAATTGCTGCAGGCAATAGCGCTGCGCCAGGAATGACATTGCAGGTAGCTCGAACAGCAGTCGATTTAAGCCTTCCTGGTCGGAAAGACTCGACGGATTCTCCGCGTTGTACTCCACAAACTTGATTTCCTCTCCGTGAATAAAACCGTCGAGTCGAGTCGTGACCGCAGCGCGAGTAAATCCGTGATCGACCATTGCGAGCTTCTGTTCCGTATCGGTTAGACCAAGTTGCGTCATCAATTCGGAAGACTGCACCGCTACCGCGGCAACTTTTTCCAGGGCGCTTGCGATCAACTCCGCTGCCGCAGTGTGAACCTCAAACTGCGCGCGTTCCAAGAAGTGCGGACGCAGCGATACGCTAATTGGCCGGTCGCCGTACGTTAACCGGTTTTCTCGCATCGCGTTGTGGAGTCTTTCGAACACGCGCGGCGCTAATGTTTCGTCACATGCGAGCAGTTCATGGTATTCTGCGATCACACGCTCGCGCAGAGTGGCGGCATTTGTTGCCGCCTGCTTCAAGGACCGAGCGCGTTTGTTTGCCATGTTTAGCAATTGAGCCTAGCGGACCACACCTGAGGCGCTCGGCACGGGTTGGGATTTTCCAGTCATTTGTTGCTCAGGTTGCGAGGCGTCTGCGCCGCTGGCGCATAAGAACTCAGGAAAAGACGCGCGCATGTTTCTCGAGAACCCTGCGCAAGAAATGCACACGATTCGCCAATCGCTGCTGAGCCAGCGGTTCCTTGGTCGCCGAGAATCCATGCATATGAAAGCTCAAGTTATGGAACCTGAAGAAATGGTGGAATTGGTGCCGCAAGTTTTGGATCTTAAAAAAATTCTGGTGCCAATTGATTTTTCGGCCATGTCGAAAAGGGCGTTTCACTACGCATTGCGATTTGCCGAACAGTTCGGTTGCGAAATCGTTCTGCTGCACGTCGTGGAACCAGTCACGGCCATCGCAGGCACGCCGCTTACCTTCGACATTTTTGCACAACCGGAAGACGACACGGCCGCCGCGGAAGCAGAGTTGGCATCCCTGGCAGCAAGCTCTCGCAATGGGCTCAATTCGCTCACGTCAGCCGTGCGCACTGGTCATGCACCCAACGAGATCACGAAAGCGGCGAAGGACTTGGACGTCGATCTTATCCTGATCGCAACGCACGGCTATACCAGTTGGCGGCATCTGTGCATCGGCAGCACAGCTGAGCGAGTCGTGCGTACCGCGCCTTGTCCCGTTCTCGTCGTCCGGGACAAAGAACATGAATTCTGACACACCGCTATGAGAAAACTCAAAAAACCAATCTACAAGCCCAAGCGAAAAGTAGCAGCTCGGAGCCTTCGCTCCCCGCGGAGCGTAGAGGCCGCTAGCAGGGCCGAAGTTCTCTGTGGATTTGATCGCGCCGAGCCCACACCGCCTGCCAAAGAAATTCAGCTGATGACCGAAGAAGAGAGGAAGATTTATGTCCACCCAAGTAAAAACTGAACCAATCGCCACGCGCGTGGCACTCCATCCTTTTCTTGCTGGGATGAATCGCGCGCTGCTGTCACTGCTCACAGACTGCGCGATGGCGACTCATTTCAAAAAGGGACAAACCATTTTGCGAGAAGGCGACTTCGCAAATCGGTTCTATCTGGTTGAGGGCGGCAAAGTCGTGCTTGAATCCAGCGCTGGCTTTAGCGATCCGATGGTATTAGAAACGATTGGCCCCGGAGATTTGCTCGGATGGTCATGGATGTTTCCGCCATACGTGTGGCAATTCACCGCCCGCGCGGTCGAGCCCACCACGGCTATTTTCTTCTATGGCACTATCCTGCGAGAATACTGCGAAAAGGACCACTCTCTGGGCTACGAACTGTTCAAACGGATGAGCGCTGTGATGGTGAAGCGTTTGCAGGCTGCTCGTCAACGAATGCTCTCTTTGCGCGAAGCCGACCAGCTTCGGTAAGGAATCGCGATTTTGATGATGGCGTCGGCTGGGGTTTGGGGTACAGTTTGCGCCACCCAATAAATAACTTCTTTCGGTTTGAATTCCGCCAAAGCCACGCCCAACTCGGACACCGCCGATGCCAAGCAAAACAGGGAACTCATCGATGCCCTGCGGCGCTCCAAGTTGTTTCGCAACTACGAGCAAGTCTTCAGCGAGGCAACAGGACTGCCCTTAACGCTTCGTCCTGTTGACTATTGGCAGTTGGAACATCAAGGCAAAAAGCATCAGAATCCATTCTGCGCTATGCTTGCCGAGCGCCCTGCCACGCTGGCGGTTTGTTTACGAGCGCATCAGGATATCATCGATCACACTGGATTAATACCGCACACCGTTACCTGTCCCTTCGGGTTAACCGAAACCGCGGTGCCAGTAAAACTCGGCGCACAGATCATCGGATATCTACGCATCGGCCAGGTGTTACGTCACTCGCCGGCTAAATCGGACAGCACAAAAGTGAGCCGCCAATTAGAGCGGTGCGGAGTGCGATTCACCGGCGAAATTCGCAAAGCGTGGGAGAAAACTCTACTCATCCCACCAGACCGCTATAATGCGATTGCGCGCCTGCTCACGTTTTTTGCCGAACAACTGTCCGGATTGAGCAATCAGTTGATGATGGAGAAAAACAACGCCGAGCCGCCACTCGTCCAAAAGGCGCGGGAGTACATCGACAAACATAAGACTGAAGAATTATCTCTGGCCGACGTGGCGAAGGCGGCTGGGGCGAGCGTATTCCATTTCTGTAAAGTTTTCCATAAAGCCACCGGCTTAAAGTTCACCGATTACGTCGCCCGCGTGCGCCTGGAAGATGCCCGAAGCCGGCTTCTCAATCCGAACCTGCGCATCAGCGAAATTGCTTACGACGTCGGGTTTCAATCACTCACGCAGTTCAATCGCACATTCAAACGCGTCTTTGGTCAATCGCCCAGCGAGTTTCGCGCACGGCTATCATCACACAACCGCCCGGGCAAAAACCGCGTAGTCCAGGAACAGCAACGGTAGCCGGTCCCCGCAGGTGCTGCTCCGCACCCCTTGGCTTTAACTGGTCCAAAATAGCGCCAGCGTTTGTGGAAGGCGTCTCTCCTTTCCCACGCAAGAAATGCACAGCATTTGGCAACCGTGGCGAAGCGCGCCTTCACAATGCGACAAGGTTGATGCATGAAAACACAGAGAGTTATTCGAAAGGGTTTCATCGCGGGAGCACGGGGGTCGTTTTCCTACGCCCTTCGACTTCGTCGCAGGCCAAGGTTCGAGCTTCATGTCCATCCGAGCGTGATCGGCAGCCACGTAGAGCGGGTGGCCCGCGCGGCGTCCTGCCCGGTGTGCTGTTGGTACGTGAAAAGGAACACGACCGGATTTAAGCCTCAAATATGCAGACGAGATCATCTGCAAAGGCTGCCCGAGATGGAATGCAGCTGATCGAGACAGAGAAAGGCGCCTTCTTGGATTCAGGCTGGGAAAACCTCGCCGCGGGAGTCTATCCCACGTAGGGCCCGGGGAAACGCGCGTAGTCAAACGAAGAACAGCCGTGGCTAGTCTCAACAAGGTTGGTCTTGTGATCGGTGCGCTGATGGCTGGCCGGCATTTCGTTTGGGCGCTTCTGGTTGGATCGGATGGGCGCAACCGATCCCTCGATTTCATTTCTGGGCGCACGTAAACCCGGTTTACTTCGTCAAACGATTCGACCCGTCGCTGCGGTCACGCTCATCGTGAGTACCGCAAAATCGGATACGCCTTTGGTTTTCTTGGGGCCGCGATGTGGAATAGAATGCGTCGACGCCAGCATCACCAAGACGTCGTGAGGTGGAATCAGCACCGCCCCGTCATCAGCTGCCGGCGACGGCGGCTACGAGGCTTTACTAATTATTCAGAACCGTTTGCGGCGCGGACTTGTTGTGCGCTCACTCTCTGCAGTCCCGCAGTAAGAGCGTCAATTTGCTTTTGCTGACGGGTCGCGAAGCGCCTGCATACGTGTCCAATGCACTTTAGGGCGGAAATGGTGCTCCGCGTGATAGCCGTTAGAGAACCAGACCCAATTGTAAAGTTTGTCGTAACTACTCACGCCCCAGGCAAGCGGCTCGTCCGGGTTGCCGCCATAGTGCCGGTAGTAGCCGTTGAGGTAGGAAAGACAATGGCCAAAGTACCAGAACGGCACAAGAAAACAGATGTAACGCCAGTTAAGAACGCCGAGAATGACGAACGTGGAAACGAACAGCGTCAACTCTGCGACTCCCCAAAAGGCGTCGCGCGGATTCTTGCGTTTCAATTCCCGATTGACCGTCTTTGGGTCTTCGCGGAAGAAACTCAGGAAAGTGTACTTATGAGGGTGCTCGGCCTCACCGTCATGTCCATGCTTGTAGATAGAAATCCAATCGACTGTCTCGCCGAGATCGTTCGGTCGGTCAGCGTTTCCCTTGTGATGCTGCATATGAATGCATTCGTAAAAAACCTGGCTAAAGCCGACAGTGATCGATTCAAGAATGCTGAACAGGCGGTTAAGCAATGGCGATCGGAAGTAAGGATTATGAATGAAGTTGTGCGAGATGCCGTTGATATTCCATGAAATGCTCACTGAGTACGTGAAGCCAAGAACGAGCATGATCCAGAGCGGGACCCGCGGGAAGAGATAGAACATCCCGAAGAAATAGACGCAATGGAAAATCGCAGCCAGGACAGGCAGCGCGTCCCAGCGGGTGTGCGCAAAAAGCGTGGAATCCGTTTGAGGCGATTCAATGACGACTACGTTCGATTTCATCACGTAAAATTTTCCGTCGCGGAGCGTAACCAAGTCAGCGACGTCTGACCGGCCAAAAAACCTTGCTCGGTCTCAATCGGACAGGCAGATGACGACTAGATTGGCTGGAAACAAGAGAAGAGAAAACGCATGCTGGGCTAGCGAGTGCAGTTACGCCTGCGTATGACGCGCGTAATGGATCTCGACGCCCTTTGGGAGCAAGCGTTTGCGGCCGCGTTGCCGGCGGCGTGCCAGCGTTGCGCGGCCCCCTTTTGTTTTCATCCGGGCACGAAAACCATGCTGACGTTTGCGTGTTCGCTTGGATGGCTGGTAAGTGCGTTTCATAAAACCGAAAACAGACTCGGCGCGATTTAAGAGCGGCTAAAGTAAGGTCGAGCGCGATATTGTCAACGCCACCAAGCGCATCAATAGTTAGCAACGGCACGGCGTGTCAGGCTAATTTGATTGCCAGGATGGCGGATTTTTGGAATAAGCAGTGCAACCAATGGGCGAAAAAGAACATGTGGTGATTGAGCCGGCAACTGAAGCCGACCTCGACGAATTGTCGGAAATGCTCGGTGAATTGTTCGCTCAGGAGGGCGATTTCCGCCCGGACAAAGAAAGACAGCTTCGTGGCTTGCGCTTGATATTCGAACAACCCAGCCGCGGCCGCGTCTTTGTATTGCGGCGAAACGGGGCAATCGTGGGGATGATCAATTTGCTGTTTACCATCAGCACCGCTGAGGGTGGTTTCGTGATCCTGTTGGAAGACCTGGTGATTCACAAGCAATACCAAGGCAAGGGTTACGGTTCGAAGCTTCTCCAGCATGCGATCGATTTCGCCAAACAGAAAAATTTCCTCCGTATCACGCTGCTAACCGACCGGCCGGAAAATGTGGCGCAGGGATTTTTCCGCCATCACGGGTTTGTTGAGTCGTCGATGATTCCGATGCGTCTATGGATCACGCCGCAACAGAACAGTGATTAGTGATTGGTGACAAGCGAAGCTGTGGTGGCACCCGTGTCGGCTGCGATTCTCCGCATGCCCATGCAGGCGACACGCCTGCCTCTATAGGCCCTTTTTCTCGATCCAACTGCTCAATTGGCCTGCCAAGCGTCTTTTGAATTCCGATCGGAACTGAATTTCATCGACGGCTTTTGCCACTTCCGGAGCGCTCGCAGCTGGCAGGCTGGTTTTCGCGTATGTCCTTAACTCCTCGACGCGCGGATCGTCCGAGAAAAAGGTGAACAAACTGGGCGCATACGTGTTAGCGCCGAGCGCATCGGCCCTTGCGAGGAGCGCTTTCATGTTCGCCCTCGCAAAATCCCACGCGATATCTGGATGATCGCTTTCGCGAGCGACCTTTGAGACAAGAAAGACCGCACGGCTCGTTGGCAATTCGTCCGTAAGCGCAATGGGAAGCGTCTTTTTCACCAATCTGGGATCCATCGCACCGGCCAACGCATTGTAATAATTTTGCTTTTCTTCAATGCTGGTTGTCTTGAGGCCGAGCTGATGAAGTTCATTCCACGTTGGTTCGTCAGCGTACCGCCCCACAACTGAAAAGACCGCCGGCCGAAGATCCGGAGCCAGCGATTCTGGGTTGGTGAGATAAGCTTTAAAACGTTCGCGACAACTCGCGACGATTTTCGGATCGTTCAGATTCCCGAGCGCCGTAATCAGGCTCACCCGCAGATTTCCAGTGGCCGGTTGCTCGTCCGGTTTAGCTTCCCAGCCAACCGCATCAAAGGTAGGACGCAAGAGTGATCGTGCATAGCGCTGAAATTTCTCTTGTTCAGAATTGCCACTCAAAAGCCGGTTAATAAAATCCAGCACGTGAATGATCTGTTCGCGCTCGGCCAGTTCGGTCGAAGCCGGCAGTGTTTCCACCAACCCAAAGTATAAAGCGATCGGTGCGCGATTCGCTTGGACCAGAGCCCAGGCGTCGCTCAGCAGATTGACGCGATCCTCGACGCCCAGATTCTTCGAAGCCCCGAGCAATAATTTCCAGGAGGGCTGGTCGTATTCGACGCGATAATTTCCGGCGCCATCTACGTTCAGCTTGAGCGCTCGATCAGGAGGAATGTTGTGGATGCTGTCGACCTTCCTGGTCATCAACAGTGTCGCAGGAGTTTCACCCACTACCGAATACGTGAGCGGGATTTTCCATTCAAGCGGCGGAGCGTTCGTGAAATTGACGGTAAAGCGTTCCTGCGTGAGCGAGACGTTGCCACCTTGCTCTCGTTTCACTTTCACGACGGGAAATCCCGGTTGCTCTGTCCAACCGGCTGCGATTTCCCCAACCGGTTTCCCGGAAGCCTCCGAAAGCGCATTCCACAAGTCCGCTGTTGTAGTGTTCGAATAGATATGCGCCGCCATGTAACGGCGAATCCCATCGCGGAAAACATCTTCGCCGAGAAAGCTCTCCAGCATCCGCAAGAATGACTGGCCCTTTTTGTAAGTTATATCGTCGAAGGCGCTATTGGCTTCGGCCTCGGTCGCGACCGGCTGTTGGATCGGATGAGTGGTCGACCGCGCGTCGCCTTCCATTGCCGCTTCTTTGGCAATTCCGGCGCGGCGGGTTGGATCCCGCGGGAATTCCCGGCGCAGCCAGACTTCCCATTGTGGATTAAAGTGCGCCGTGCATTTGGAGCCCATCCACGAGGCAAATCCTTCGTTGAGCCACAAGTTGTCCCACCAAGCCATCGTTACTAGATCGCCGAACCATTGGTGCGCCATTTCATGTGCGAGAACCTCATAGATATCTTGCTTCGTTTCCGCTGAGGAACTCTTCGGATCAAACAGAAGTTTCGATTCGTAGTAGGTGATGCCGCCCCAGTTTTCCATCGCGCCGCCAAACCCGCCAGGCAGGGCAATCTGATCCAGTTTTGGCAACGGATAAGCGACGCCGAAATAATCATTGTAGTATTGCAAGATTTGAGCGGTGGCTTCCAGAGCGTAACGGCCCATCTCAGCTTTGCCTTTGGTTGCGATTACGCGAATCTGAGTTGGTCCACTTCGCGATTCGATAGAATCGAGTTCGCCTGCAACAAAAACGTTCAGATAACTCGACATTGGCGGAGTTGCAGCGAAGCGCACTTCTTTGCCGCCAGCGATTTTGTTCTCACTCTCGACCGGCATATTCGATACGGCCAACCAGTTCTCCGGCACGACCGCGGTCAATTGGAAGCGTGCGCGAAAGGCCGGCTCGTCCCAGCAAGGAAAAAATCGACGGGCATCGGTCGCTTCAAATTGGCTTCCGAGCATGATCTTCCGAGCACCGGTGCCTTGCTCCTGATACCGCATGTAGAAAAGGCCCTGCCCCTGCTGATTTATTTTACCCGCGAAACGAAGCGTCAGCGTATGCTCGCCGGTCGGAAGTTCTGACGGTAACGCGAGCGTAAGCAGTTCGTTTTTGGTATCGGTCTTAATTGAAGAGCCCGGCAGTTCTTTGCCATCGATAGAGGCCGCTTCGATTTTGAGTTCGAGCGCATTTAACACCAATTGGCGAACGCGGCGGCGAACGTTGAGCTTCACCGTCTCGGTCCCGGCAAATGTCAGCTTGTCGATATCAGGGACGATCCGAACGGCATAGTCCGTCGGGACCACGTCTTTCGGGAGTTTTCCGGGCGTGGCTTTGAAACTGAATGGCTTTTCTGAAGCAAGTGCGGAGGACATGATTGAAAGTTCAGCCACCAGTAAAAGAAGCACAGTGCGCATCTCCAGCGTGAAACAACGCGCTTCCCTTATTGTATAACCAACACGAGCAATAATTGCCCGCTGCCAACCTGGGGACCTTTGATGACCAGGGGACTGCGTTTGCTCAGCTTGGCATCCGTTTCGAGCAAGAGCTCTTTCTCCTTGTAAAGCTTCAAATTCAAAACATAGCCGGCCTGGGTTTCACCCTGCGCGTCCACGTGCAGCCCGAAAAATTTGCTGGTCGCGAGCCAGTCTTCCTGTCCGGTCTTGAGAGTCTTTTGCGACTGGCCGATCACTTGAAACTGGTTGTAGCCAAAGAATTTTTTCAGCGATCCTTCGATCCGGGTTAATTCCGGCGGAATCGGTTGTGGTTGCGCAACGTTTTCGGCAATAACGAGTCCGCTCCACACAGTTTCCGCACCGTGCAACCCTGACACCGCGCCCGCGATCAGTGAAACAAATGGAATTAAGAACGCCAGCGAGCGGCCCATGAGCGATTACTTGGCGGCGTAGTCGGCAGGCAAAGTTTGCAATCCCTCCGTCCACAGCACGGTTACCCGGTCTTGCTTCACCTCGAACATTGAGACGGTTGCATTCGGGCTGACGACCGGATCAACGCGCGCATTTAGAATCTGGGTGAGGTATTGCGATTCTTCCGCAGGATTCTTGTCGCGCATGACGAAAATTGTAAAAATCAAAAAGACGGCAAGCGACGCGGTACCAGTCCACAACAGGCGTGGAATTGTCCACCACATAGGGGCCTTGCGCTCCGCGGAAGGCGCCCTACTCTCACGCATGATTCTTTCGCGGAGCTGATTGCTAAAAAACTCCTCATTTGTCAGCGCAGGGGCACCCAACTCGCGCTTCAAAAGAGCGCCAAGCTTTCTTCCGTCCGCCCTTTCAGCTTCAGCGGCAGCTTTGTCTGGCAACGACGCCTCGAATTCCGACAGCTCTCGCCCGCCAAGCTGTCCGTCCAGCCATGCGGTCCACTTTTCTTCAAATGTTTTCATAAACGTCCCTTAGCAAATTTTGCAATTTCTTGCGCGCATAAAACAGGCGCGACATCACCGTGCCTATGGAGCAACCGAGTGCTTCTGCAATTTCATGATATTGCATCTCTTCGATCTCTTTCATCAAAATGACGGCTCGTTGCTCGGGCGAGAGCTGGGCAATCGCTTTGTCGATCCGGGCGCGAATCTCGCTCCTTTCCATCATCTCGTGAGGCAAGGCTTCCGACTTCGGCACGGTCTTGGATGCCGGCTCAATCTCCTTTAGCTGAGTCGCATCGTCGAACTCGCTGCCTCCGCCTTTAATTTGTTTTTTGCGGAGCCAATCGATCGTCACGTTCATAACGATTCGATAAACCCAGGTATAAAACGACGAGCGTCCCCGAAAACGTTTAATCGATTTCCATGCTTTGAGGAAACTGTCCTGAGCAAGGTCCCACGCGTCCTGCTCGCTATGCACCATGTTGTAAATCATGCCAAATACTCGTGTTCGATAGCGAACTATCAGCTCATCAAATGCTTCAGTGTCACCGGCCTGGCAGCGTGTCACCAAGTCCAAATCCGACACATCGGCCTGAGCCAGAGTCGCTTCCGTTTGCATGATTGGACGGGAGCCGGTCCTGTTTCATTCAACGCCGAAAACCTTCGGCGCCGAACCGGCGACGCCATTCGCCGCGATACTCGCCCATCAGAGTGACAATGCCGTCTCGCACTTGAAAAAGTCGCTGTCGAAGGACAGCGTATTGTGAGCGGGTAACCAGCCCAGCGACCTTCCGGAGTTGCGCCGCCGCGTCCATCGAAATCGTGATTGCTTTCAAGGCTCGCTTCAAATAGGCGATCGTCATCCCGATTTCACTCAGACTATCGCTGCTCAAGGCTGCGGCCAGCTTGGCGTTCGCCAGCGCAGCTTGTGTGGCCAATTTTACAGCTGCCGGCTCGTTCGGAAGCGAAGCGTTTCGATCGAACAGGTGGTCAATCCAGATCGTCAAGGCGAAGGCAGCACGATACAGATCATGTCCTTCAAAGGCCTCCGCCGACTTGGAAACCTCGTCAATTCCGAGATCGTCCTTTTCGGCCACTTCTTCATCCGGCAGCGCATCGAGTTCCGCGCTCCAGTCCTTGGCATCCAACAATTGGGTCCAGCCCATTTGCCGGGCGATGATCTCGTCGCGCTGAGGATCGTCAAGGTATTCTTCCAGCAATTGCATGTACTTTTCTGCCTTGCCTTCCTGCTGCTGTAGAAAACGCTCCCACTGGTACTCGTCCCATGCGCGTTCGGGCTCGCCCTGGTAGCCGGCCATGATAAAGACTTAACGCGACGTTCCCTCGCCGTGCAAAGTTTTTCGCAGCTGTAACGGCGGCCGATGGACTGCCCGACAAATCAAAACGGCGCTCAAAGAGCGCCGCTACGGAATTCGCCTTCCGTTTGTAACCGCAGTTGTCCGCATGCGGCATCGATGTCGTGTCCTTTCTCGCGCCGCAACGTCACCGCAATCCCTTGGGCTCGTACGATTGATAGAAATTTTTCCTGACGGCTTTCTGAAGGTCGCGTCCAAGGCAGACCGGACACGCTGTTGTACGGAATCAAATTCACTTTTGCCGAGAGCCGGTGCGCATGGCGAGAAAGGAGACACGCCTGCTCGTCAGAATCGTTCACGTCTGCGATCAGGATGTATTCGAACGTAAGGCGCTGCTTCTTGTGGGCAATGTAGTAGTCACAAGCCGAAAGCAGTGTCTCAATGTTGTAACGACGATTGATTGGCATAATCCGATTGCGAACTTCGTCAGTGGCACCGTGCAAAGAAACAGCCAGCCGAATTTGCAAACGTTCTTCACCCAGTTTGCGAATCTGCGGTGCCAGCCCGCTGGTTGAAATTGTGATGTGGCGCGCGCCGATGCCGAGGCCCCACTCCGCGTTAATAATCCGAATTGCCCGCAGCACGTTCCCGAGGTTGGCGAGCGGCTCGCCCATCCCCATAAACACGACGTTGTCGATCTTGTCGCCAGTCGCGTGCTCAACTGCGATGATTTGGTCAACAATTTCGTTTGCGCTCAGGTTGCGCGAGAAACCTTCCAACCCGCTCGCACAAAATTTGCAGCCGTAAGCGCAGCCCACTTGGGTCGAGACACAGATCGTCCGACGGTCTGATCTCCCACCGTAAAGTGCCAGCGACGCTGGAATCAAAACAGATTCGATCAAATTTCCATCGACGAGACGAAAAAGAAATTTCCTCGTTGTATCGCGCGCACCGAGCACGCGCACGATGTCAATCTTGCCGAGCGAAAATGTCTCCGAAAGCCACCTGCGCAATGGTTCCGGTAAATTGGTCATTTTGTCGAGGGTGTCGACGCGCTTTTTGTAAAGCCAGTCAGCGATCTGGCCAGCGCGATATGGGGGTTCTCCCAGTTTGCGAAGCTGCTCCTGAAGTTCGCTAAAAACGAGAGATTTGATATCGGTCTTGCCGGCGCTCGTCACTTCAGAATCTATCCAACGCCGCGGCTTGCATCAAACATCTACAGACGTACGTTTGTCGCGTGAAGGAACCCTTTGCGCTGCGCGCGGCTCTGTTTTTGGTGGTCGCATCGCTGCTTTCTGCCTGTGCATCATCCGAGGAAGCAATGAGCGGTGACTCGAACTCCCAGTCGGTTACGTCTGGTACGGCCGTTCCTGGGGAAAAAATATCCGATGAGGGAAAGTTTAGCCCGGGCGGCCCTGGGGCTAGCGGAAGCGTGCATTGGTAATCAACGCGGCAGAGGCGCCTCCAGGGACGGAGGCATCGTAGCCGTCGAAAGAACATGGACCGAAAGGCTTTCGGGTCATTCCCAGACAAAGATTTCTGCTTGATCGCGCAAGAGCACTGAGAACACTCAGCGGCGATGACGCACAGAACGCGTTCGCCGCTCGCTCTGGGTTGGGAAGCGGCACGCGCCAATGCACTGCCAGCGCTAATAGTTCAGGCGCTCATGCTGGTGTTGCTCGTGGCTTTTTACACGAGTCACACAGCGTTCGTGATCCTTTCGCAACTGGCCGAGCTAAAGCGCACACGTGCCCTCGTCTTTGTCATCGTAGCATCTGTGGCGGCGGGGGCGTTTATTCCGGAGTTGTTCTTGATTCTTTTCTTCCAGCGGGGACGCCCCAGTTGTCGGAATCTTCGTAATCTGCTTTTTACCGTACCCGTGTGGGGACTCGACGGAACGCTTGTCGATCTTTTGTATCGAAGTGAAGCAGCCTGGTTTGGAGACGTAGCAACATTGTGGGTAGTCATGGCGAAAATTTGCGTCGACCAATTTGGTTACAATCCCCTCTTCGCCGCGCCGTTTGGGGTGCTGACTTACGAATGGAAGAACAGCGGCATCTCCCTGCAGCCCATTCGCGATCTCTTCACATGGAAACATTATCGCGACAAAATCATTCCGACATTGCTCGCCACATGGGCAGTGTGGATTCCGCTGATGGCCATTATCTATTCCCTTCCGCTTGCCCTCCAATTTCCACTATTCGGGCTGGCGCTCACTTTTTGGGTATTGCTCCTCACGTACATGACGAACCGGTTTGCCGGGAAAATTGAAGCTGATGCGCCGCTGGCGCTGGCGGTGACGAATGACGTTGAAGCGTTAAAGCGTTGAACCGAAGGAAAATTGCGCTCGGTTCCGTTTTAACGCTTCAGCGTTTCAACGGATTTCCGTTGGTAAAATGCAGGAGCGCTTCATAAACGCCGGCACCGTGCTCTTGCTGCGCCACGTAACCGCCTGCGTTGCGGACTGCGCTTTGCACTTCGGGGATTGCGTTCGCCGGGCAGGATGGCATCGCCGCAACTTGTCCATTCAACATTGAAATATCGTTATGATGATCGCCGGCCGCGAAGATGTTTTCGCGTGGGACTTCAATCAAGCGCGCCAACTCAGCCAGCGCCGCGCCCTTATGATAATCGGTGTGGCAAAAGCGGAGGTAAATGCCGTTCCGTTGGTAATCAAACTTTGGATGCCCGGATCGTGCTTGCTCGATAAATCTGGCAATGCGTTCCATTTCTTCCTCATTTTCCGCAGCAAGACCTTCGAGACGATCGGAATCATAAATAAGACGCGCCTTTGTTTCTTGAGTCACGAAGTCGATCACCTCGGCGAGAACTGGCTGTGCTGACGAGAACAACTCAGCGTGATCGCGCGCGCAACGATCGTTCCAATCTCCGAATGGCTCCCATTTGTCACCGTTTCCGCCGGGACGAAAGACATCGCGCTCGGTCGTCAGAATGAAATCCGGACGGATTGGTATTTCAAAATTGGTGAGCCCGGATTCCAGTAAATCGACTGAGCGCCCGGTGTTGATTGCCCAGGTCGCACCCGCATCTTGCAACTCACGAATAAATTCCATGCACTGCCGATTCAGCGCCGGCTCACCAGCGTGCGAAACGAGCGTGCCGTCGAAATCGGTGCTGAGAAGTTTGATTTGTGAAGGCATGGAGAAATCAACTTAAGAATTGATCCCGCGAACGCAATTCGTACCGGCTTTCGCAGTGCGAGCGAGTATGCGCGCGTTGTCAATTCGCCTCTCCCCTTTCGTGAAAGGGAGAGGATGAAGGTGAGGGGTTGCTGGTGCGTTGATGGTCTCGTTCATGGTTTGGTTTTATCCCACTCCGCCAACACCAAGGTGTCCATCAAACCGCGGTAAGCCCACCTTCATCCGCCATACTGCATTAGTTTCCCTCCGAAAGGAGGTGGCATCCGATCACCAAATCGGATAAACTGCTACCAAGGCAAAATGCCCAGCCGCGAAATTCCGGAGACGTTTCTGGTTGCGTTCTCCTTCGCAGGAGAGCAGCGCGAACTTGTGCGCTCGATTGCCGAGGCTGTCGAGGAGCGTCTGGGGCGTGGGTCGGTTTTCCTCGATGAATGGTTTGAGTATTACATTGCGGGATCCGATGCGGATACCCGGCTGCAGGAGATCTACGGCCAGAAAGCCGAACTCGTCGTCGTTTCCGTCTCTGCCAATTACGGCGGAAAGCCGTGGACCCTCGCCGAGCATGCAGCCATTCGAGCCCTTTACATGCAATTGCTTGCTTCCGAGGACAAGAAGGACGCGTTCCGCATTCTGCCACTTCGGACCGGCGAAGGCGACGTGAAGGGCATCCTCTTCAACACCATCTGCCCGGATGTGCGGCTAAGGCCGGTCGCGCAGACGGCAGAACTGATTGTCAATCGCCTACGGCTGATCGCGCCTGACGCCAAGCCAACTCCGGCGACTCCGTCACGCTTCGTCTATCTGGCGGAGTGTACACCCGACATGGACGACCCGCGCGACCGGATGAAGGTATTCCTCGAAGAACGCGGGTGGACGATGCTGCCCGCCGGAGAGTATCCGGAGGACGAATATCAATCCGCGCTGGAGAAGGACCTGAAGGAATCGCGCGCCTTTGTGCAACTGCTCGGACCTTATCCATGGAGGCGGGGAGGATTCGACCGCATCCAGAACGACGCCGCCTCGGCGCTCGGCATCCCGCGGTTTCGCTATCGCAGCTCAGAGATCGATCTGGCGAAAGTGGACGCGAAGCAGCGCGAGTTCCTCTCTGCGACGGAGATCATTGCGACGGGGTTCGAGGATTTCAAGGCGCACCTGGAAAAAGAACTGGCCGTGCTGGCGCAGCGCCGGAACGCCGCGGCGGAAGAGCACGGTGACGAAGATACTCCCCCGCACGTTCTCGTCGCGATCCGCTCCGCCAACCCAGACCCATTGTGGGACCGGGTGTACGGGTGGATTTACGATCAGGAAAAAATCGATCCTTCTCAGGTAATGCCCGGCGAATCGCTCGAGGCCAAGCATCGCGCGGAGCCGTGCCACGGATTTCTAGTTGTATGCGACGCGGGTTCGTTGGAAGAGGGCCCGTACTCACCGCGGGAATACATGGAGCAGTGGCGCCAGATCCAACTGGAGGAAAAGAACGCGGCGCGCCGACCACCGGTCGCCTTGGTCTATTGGCCCCCACCTCCGGCTGTATGGTCCAGGCTGCTGCGCACAACGCCGCTCAAGCTGCACCGCGTCCTCGGTGATAGCCCCACAAACCTCGGCGAGTTTTTCGACGAGGTCAGGAAGGTCGCGCAATGATCGCCGCGAACGCCGCGCTGGCGATGCCTTATCCTGGCCTGCGCCCGTTCGAGGCGGAAGATCAGCCGCTGTTCTTCGGCCGTGAGGCGCAGGTCAGCGCCATGCTCTTGCAGTTGGAGGATCATCGCTTCGTGGCTGTGGTGGGATCGAGCGGGTCGGGCAAATCCTCGTTGGTCCGCGCGGGCCTGCTCCCGGCGGTGCACGAGGGGTTTCTTCTCGGCACGACGGACTGGCTCACGACTATCATCAAGCCCGGCGCCCAACCATACCAGCGGCTGGTTCGCGCGCTCTCCCGGGCTACATGCCGCGCGGAAGCTACCCAAGGCGTTCCCGCGCACGACGACCCGCTCACCCCGGATGAGACGGCAGCCCTCGCGACGCTGCGGCGAACGGATCGCGGGCTTCTGACCGTACTCGGTCAATTCGCGATTTCACCCGAAAGCAGGGTCATGGTCGTGGTGGACCAATTCGAGGAACTCTTCGCCTTTCGCCGCTCCGGCGTAAATCCCGACGCCGTCGCTTCGCGCGATGAAGCGGCCGCCTTTGTGGGCATGCTGATCCGCTCCACCTCCGAGCCGGCGGGCCGTGTCTGGACCATCCTGACGATGCGCTCCGATTTTATCGGCGATTGCGAGGCATTCCTCGGCCTGCCGGAGCAGATCAGCCACAGTCAGTTCCTCGTTCCGCGGCTTGATCGCGGACAGATGTGGGAGGCGATTGCACAGCCCGCTTCCGTCGATGAGGGTGCGTTCAAGACTTTCACCTTCAAGAAGGGGCTGGTGAACCGGATCATCAACGACGCTGGCGACCGGCCCGACCAGCTGCCGCTCATGCAGCACGCTCTCATGCGCACGTGGAAGCGCGCCGCCGCGCGCGCCGGCACGAACGGCTCGGTAACCGTGACGTCCGAAGACTACGAGGCCGCGGGCGGAATCGAAATGGCCCTCTCGCTTCACGCGGACGCCGCTTGGGATGAAATTAAGGACGATCCGAAAAAGGCTCACATCGCGCGGCGTCTCTTTCTTCTGCTATGCGACATCTCGCCCGACGGACAGATCACCCGCCGTCGACCCAAAGTGGCAGAGGTAGAGGCTGTCACCGGCGCCAGCGTAGGGGAGATCGAGCAGGTCGTCCGCGTCTTCCAGCAGGACGACCGAAACTTTCTCCTCCCACCCCCGCCGCTTACCGCCGAGAGCTATCTCGACATTAGCCACGAAGCGCTCCTCCGGCAGTGGCGCCTCTTTGCCGGCGAATGGCAGGAGGAGGAACGGCGCGACGCCTCGGAACTCCGCCGCCTCGCGGAGCTGGCCAGCCTCCGCAAGCAAGGCCAGGGCGGTCTGCTTCCATCTGAGGATCTCGAACGGATCGACCGCTGGAAACGGCGAGTTTCGGCAGAATGGGCCCGTCGTTACGTTCCCAACGAACAGTGGGAAGAGGCGATCAGCTTTGTCGAAGAGAGCCGGACAGAGATAAAGCGGGAGCAACACCAGCGACAGAAACAGGCTCGATACAAGCGCACCCTCGTACAGGTGGTCGCTTTCATTCTGCTTGCGGCGACGGGCGTTTCGTGGTGGCTGATGAGAAATGCGAATAAGGCAAAGGTGGCGGCTCAGGAGGCGCTGACTCGAAGTTTTGTGCGCACCATCGGTGTCTCCTACAGCGACGCAATACCCGCGCGCGACGAACAAGCGGCGTTGTGGGAATTGGCGGAACTTGGTTCGGCGAACGTTCCAGTCAGGAAGAGAGTGATCGATCATTGGTTTGGAAGTGGGGAATACCTTTACAGAGCTCTCGTACGTCGGATGCAAGGGTTGCATGCCGCGGTCGGGTTAAACGTGACGTTACGAAACTTCTCCACGTCGAAAACGACCGAAATGGCCAACCGTCTGGCCAAGGCGCTCGAGAAGCAGCAAGAACCCGATGCTCAACGCTTGCAGAACTTGAGTGTCGCGCTGGCAACGTTGGCAGCCCGGATGGAATCAAAGGAGGCCGCAAGTTTGTCGTCACGCGGCGCGCAAGTTCTGGTAAAGGCACTGGAGGATCCGAAAACCCAGGCCTACCAATTGTCGGATTTGGCTAACGCGCTGGCAGCGTTGGCAGCCCGGATGGAGCCAAAGGAGGCCGCAAGTTTCTCGTCACGCGGCGCGCAAGTTCTCGCCAAGGCGCTGGAGGATCCGAAAACCCAGGCCTACCAATTGTCGGATTTGGGCGACGCGCTGGCAGCGTTGGCAGCCCGGATGGAATCAAAGGAGGCCGCAAGTTTCTCGTCAAGCGGCGCGCAAGTTCTCGCCAAGACGCTGGAGGATCCGAAAACCCGGGCCTACCGACAGTCGGATTTGGGCGACGCGCTGGCAGCGTTGGCAGCCCGGATGGAATCAAAGGAGGCCGCAAGTTTCTCGTCACGCGGCGCGCAAGTTCTCGCCAAGACGCTGGAGGATCCGAAAACCGAGACCTACCAAGTGTCGCAGTTGGGTAACCCGCTGGCAGCGTTGGCAGCCCGGATGGAA
>JBKPDP010000023.1:0-19396 GCA_046727935.1 Verrucomicrobiota bacterium
CCGAACACCGCGAAAGCTCCTCCTGTAAAATTCCAGCCAAACAGGCGAATTGAAGGAAGCCAAAACTGGCAGGGCCAAAAATATACTGTTTTCCGCAACTACAAATCCGAGTGGCACGATCAGAACTGGTGGCACAGCCATCACAATCGCATCGTATTCGTGTTCGGCGCCCCATATTACTGGAACGCGGGTTACTGGTTCCCTGCCTGGGGCTATTCTCCCAACGCGTATTATGCCTGGGATGGTCCCATCTACGCTTATAATAACCTGCCGCCCGACCAAGTGATTGCTAATGTGCAGGCTTCGCTACAACAGCAAGGTTATTATCATGGTGATGTGGATGGCCTGATTGGACCGCTTACGCGTGGCGCGATTGCAGACTACCAACGCGACCACGGCCTCTACGTAACTTCGGCAATCGATCAGCCAACACTGCAATCGCTGGGAATGGCATAACAACACACGTTCACTTGCCGAAACGCCGGTGCTGACTTTTTCGAAGGCGGTTTCGGGTACCGAAAACATTGTGGGTACCGCGTTCTATTTAGTGTTATCCGGCTACCTGGAAAACTCTGCTGGACCGGGATTGCTCGCCGCCGTTGAATAAATCGCCGAAGTAAAAGTCTAACAGCTCGAACTGAAAAACCTATGAGAACATTCCTTATTTTAGTTTGCAGCCTTGCGCTCGCGTGTTCAGTAAGCGCTGCGCAAAATGACAATAAAACCAAGAAGCAAACGCAGAAGAAAACGCAGGCTCAATCAACGCAGTACGGAGCGAGGGCGGGCGGGCCTAAGACAGCAACGCCTCAGCGCCATCAGCCAGCCGCAAGAACAGCAACGTCCAAGCGCTATCAGCCAGCTCCAAGAACAACATCATATCAGAAGACGAAAGGGCGACAGCAAGTTAACAACCAGGCGTATCAGTCGAGCGCTAAACTGAAAAAGGCAAAGAGTTCGCAGCAGATTACTACACAGCATGCGCAGGCGCTGAATGCATCGCAAAAGGCAAAGCGATCACAGCAGATAACTGCACAGCGTGCGCAGGCGCTGAATGCGTCGCAAAAGACAAAGCGATCACAACAGGCGGTCGCTGCCAACAGGAACGCAGGCTCTGCAATGTACTCTAAGAAGGCAAAACAACGGAAGAGTAACACGGCTTCTGCCGCTGCATATCAATCGAATGCTAAGACATACAAGGCACGCCGTTTTAACCTGGCGTCCAACACGCGTCCGACAAAATTCGCGGCTGTGACGTTTCAGCAAAACCGACGAATTCAGAGAAGCCAGTACTGGCAAGGCAAAAATTATTGGGCTTTTCGGAATTACAGACCGGTGTGGCACGACAGGTTTTGGTGGCGCAATCATTACAACCGCGTCGTTTTCGTATACGGTGGATGGTACTACTGGAATTCGGGCTGGTGGTACCCGGCATGGGGCTACGCCCCCAATGCGTACTACGCTTATGATGGCCCGATCTACGCTTATAACGGCTTGCCACCCGATCAAGTGGTCGCCAACGTCCAGGCAGCTCTGCAAGCGCAAGGCTATTATCAAGGCGAAGTGGACGGCCTGCTCGGGCCGCTTACACGTGGGGCAATCGCGGACTATCAGCGCGATCACGGCTTGTATATGACCTCAGCCATTGATCAGCCAACGCTCGAATCGCTGGGAATGGCGTAAGAGACTTCTGTTAACTGAGAAGCCGCCGTGGATTATTTCAACGGCGGCTTTTTAGGGTACCAACACTACCATCATCAATGGGCCGCTCTTGTGTTCGCATTGTGTTTGCGGCAGATAGAGGACAAACTGCTCCTCGATGGAAACCGGGACTCCGCAATTAGTGGCGCGCGATCTTTTCCAATCATTCCGAATGGGCGCTCGCCGGATCGAAGTCTTGCGCGGTATTTCCATGGCCATTGCGCGCAACGAAGCGGTGTTTCTTTCTGGCGCTTCGGGCGCAGGCAAGACAACGCTTCTTTACACCCTCGCCGGTCTGGAGCGACCCCAATCTGGGACGGTCGAATTCGAGGGACGAAATCTTTACAACGGCACTTCTGCTTCGCAGGCGCGTTTTCGGAACCGGAAAATGGGTTTCATATTTCAAGGATATTTTCTGCTGCCGGAACTGACTGCGCTGGAAAACGTCTGCCTACCGGGGATGATCGGCGGAAAATCCACAATGGAACGCGCCAGGGAAAGCTTAGCGGCTGTTGGGCTGGCTGAACGCATGTATCATCTGCCAGCAGAACTTTCAGGAGGCGAACAACAGCGCGTGGCTATCGCGCGGGCGTTGACGAATAATCCCGACATCATCTTCGCAGATGAGCCAACTGGAAACCTTGATTCGAAAACCGGGGATGTAATCATTGATGTGTTGTTGGACCTTACGCGTGCGCGGAACAAGACGCTCCTCGTCGTGACGCACGATGCTCGACTCGCAGCGCGTGGCGACCGTCAATTGCACATCAAAGACGGGGTGTTGCAATGAGTGGACACGTGAAACGATTTATTATTCATCATGGATTTGGATAACGCCGTGGGCCATTTGTCGCGCTTTTACCTTTTGCAAGGTTCAGGAGCTCCATTCAATTGTTGCCGGATCCAACGTCTTTCATTTTGCAACTTGAATTGCGCGCTTAGGCGTCGGAGATTTTCTTGCGATTATGAAAACCACTGATGCGACGGTGTTAGACGAACCAAAAATTCATGAGCCTAGTGCCAAGGCTGTGATCGAACCCGCAGTCGAAAGTCGACCGCGTCGGGCAACTGGCGTCAAGGATGCAAAGATTTACATCGACGGAAAATTCTACTCGGAAGCCAACGCCAAGATTTCTGTCTTCGACCATGGCTTGCTTTATGGCGACGGAATCTTCGAGGGAATTCGTTTTTACAACGGGCGTGTCTTCCGACTCGAGCAACATCTTCACAGGCTGTGGGATTCGGCGCGTTCAATCTGTCTGAAAATTCCGATGACGATGCCCGACATGACCGAAGCGGTGCTCGAGACAATCCGGCAAAATCATTTGCGTGACGGCTATATTCGGCTGCTGGTCACGCGTGGGATTGGCAATTTGGGTCTGAACCCGACGCAATGTAAGTCTCCGAGCGTGATTATCATTGCGGCGACGATCGCCCTTTATCATGAGGACTTTTACCGGAAAGGATTAACCATCGCGACTTGCGCAACACGTCGCAGCAACCCGGCGGCGCTTAATCCGGCAGTGAAATCGCTGAATTATTTAAACAACGTGATGGCGCGGATTGAGGCGAATTTAGCCGGCGCGGACGAAGCGCTTATGCTAAATGATGCGGGGAACGTTGCCGAATGCACGGCTGACAACGTGTTCATCGTCCAGCACGGCCAAATCATTACGCCACCCGTGACAGCCGGAGCACTGCGAGGGATTACGCGCTCTGTAGTGTTTGAAATCGCCGCCGAATTTGGCGTCAAAGTTCAGGAAGCTGACATCACACGCCATGACGTTTTTGTGGCCGAGGAATGCTTTCTTACGGGCACTGCTGCTGAAATTGTCCCAGTCGTGAAGGCCGATGGCCGCTTGATCGGCAATGGAAAACCAGGGACCGTCACCACGCGCATCATAGCGCGGTTCCGTGAGATGACTCGCGAAACCGGCACGCCAATTTTCGCCTAAAATTGAGCAAAGCCGTCCAAAACGCCGTAGAAATATCGCGGTTGAATTTTGCCGAAATATCAGGGTCGAACTAACAGAGATGTTGTGTGACGTTTGCAAATGCAATGATGCGACGGTCTTCCTGACGCAAATTCTGGAAGGCAAAATGCAAAAGGTGAATCTCTGCGACGCATGCTCGAAAGAGAAGGGCGTACAAGATCCGACCGGCTTCGCGCTCGCCGATTTGCTACTTGGCATCGGAGCAGCGGAGGAAATTGAAAAAGGAGCATCGACCCAGAAATGCCCGGTGTGCGGGTTTAGTCAGGCTGACTTCAAAAAAACCGGTCGCCTCGGCTGCAGCGAGTGCTACGTCACATTCGCGGATGGCCTGGGTTCGCTCTTAAAAGCGATGCACAAAGGTACGGAACACATCGGAAAATTTCCGGAGCGGGCGCAGCGGACGGTAGCACTGAACCATCAGATGCGTGCCTTGACCGAGCATCTGCAGAAAGCGGTGGCTGACGAGAACTACGAGACAGCCGCTTCGTTGCGCGATCAAATCAGGCAACTCGAAAACGAGCTCTCGAAGTCGCCATGAAAATTTCCAGCGTCCTAGCCACTGCCGGAGAATGGTTGCGCGGTGAGGGGCCTCATCACCAAGTCGTAATTAGCAGCCGCGTACGACTCGCACGCAACTTGCGCAAGCGCCCTTTTCCGGGTTGGGCGAAAAAGGCGGAACGCAGTTTGATTTTGGAGTTGATTAGGTCGCGTGTGGAAACGCTTGCGGAAATGCAGGAGGCATTTGCGGAAAGCTTGCAGGATCTGTCAGCGCTGGACAGACAGGTCTTGGTGGAACGCCATTTGATCAGTCGCGAACACGCGGCCAAGGGCGCCGGCAGCGCCGTCGTCGTGAATCGGCGGCAGACCCTTAGCATCATGATCAATGAAGAAGATCATTTGCGGATGCAATCGATTCGCTCCGGCCTGCAATTAAAACAGGCATTTAAACTTGTCGATAAGATCGATAGCGCACTCGAAAGCAAACTGGACTTCGCCTTCGATCCCCGGCTTGGATATCTGACCGCGTGCCCTACCAACGTCGGTACGGGAATGCGCGCCTCGGCGATGTTGCACTTGCCGGGACTTGTCTTGAGCGAGTTAATTAATCAAGTCATTCAAGCCGTGAGTAAAATCGGTCTCGCGGTCCGTGGTCTTTATGGCGAAGGCACGGAGGCAATGGGCAATCTTTTCCAGATTTCAAATCAGACCACGCTCGGCGAGAAGGAAGAAGAAATCATCAATCGCCTGAGCAAGGTGATCGAAACAATCATTGAAAAGGAGCATAACGCGCGACAGATTTTGCTCCAGAAAAAACCAAATACGCTCTTGGACCAGATCGGTCGTGCCTATGGCGTTTTGACCTATGCGCATGCCATGGCCTCTAAGGAAGCGCTCAACCTGCTCTCGATCATCAAACTCGGGATGGACTTGGGCGCATTTCCGGAAGACCGACGCCTGCAAATCGATGAATTGTTCATCGAGACGCAGCCGGCGCACTTACAAAAAAGCTCTCAACAAAAACTAAACGCCGAAGAGCGTGACCATTTACGCGCCCAAATTATTCGCGAGCGTTTGAAACTCTTTCCCAAACCTGATATTAGTAAGATGGCGAGACAGTCGGGCGGTGACTCGATTGTCGTGCCATCGAACGATGAATAATTTCACACCGCGGGCTCAACAGGTTCTGGCCCTTGCTCGCAAGGAAGCCGACCGGTTTAACCACAACTACGTCGGCACCGAGCATTTGCTCTTGGGGCTCATCAAATTGGGCCAGGGAGTAGCCGTCAATGTCCTGCAGAAGATGGGTCTCGATCTTGAGACCGTGCGCATGGAAGTGGAAAAACAGGTCGGCTCAGGACCGGAAACCAAGATGGTCGGGAACGTTCCGTACACTCCTCGTGTCAAAAAAGTGCTGGCGCTCGCGGGTAAGGAAGCCAAGGCGCTCAATCATTCTTACGTCGGCACCGAACACATTTTGCTTGGGCTTTTGCGCGAGGGCGAGGGAGTTGCCGCCAGAGTGCTTAAGAGCTTGGAACTCGACATCGAACGCACGCGCAATGAGATTCTCAAAGAGCTCGATCCAAATTTCACGCCGTCCGAGTCGGACCAGGAAGGCGGCGAGCCGACGAAGAAAGACGTCAAAACGCCGGCACTCCGCGCCTTTGGCCGCGACCTGACCGACCTGGCGAAAAAAGACGAGCTCGATCCCGTCATTGGGCGGCGCAATGAAATCGAACGGGTCATTCAAGTGCTTTGCCGAAGAACAAAGAATAATCCAGTCCTGATCGGCGAAGCGGGCGTCGGCAAGACGGCCATTGCCGAGGGACTGGCCCAGGAGATTGCAAACGGCAACGTGCCAGAATTGTTGCGGGATCGACGCGTAATCACGCTTGATCTCGCGCTAATGGTTGCCGGCACAAAATACCGCGGCCAGTTCGAAGAGCGCATCAAGGCTGTGATGGACGAGATCCGCCGTTCCAAAAATGTGATCCTTTTCATTGACGAGCTGCACACAATCGTCGGGGCTGGTTCTGCCGAAGGAGCGATGGACGCATCCAACATCATCAAGCCCGCGTTGAGCCGTGGTGAATTGCAATGCGTCGGCGCGACCACGATGAACGAATACCGCAAGTATATCGAGAAAGACGCAGCGTTGGAACGGCGGTTCCAGACCATAAAAGTCGATGCGCCGACAGTCGATGAAGCCATCCAAATCCTTAAAGGCCTGCGTCCGAAGTACGAAGCGCATCATAAAGCGAAACTCACAGACGAAGCGCTTGAGACAGCCGTTAGATTTTCCGATCGTTATATCACCGGACGATTTCTCCCCGACAAGGCAATCGATGTCATGGATGAAGCAGGCGCGCGTGCCCGCATTAATTCCATGACGCGGCCGCCCGATGTGAAGGACATCGAGAAGGAAATCGAGGAAATCCGGTTGGAAAAGGAAGGGGCAATCAAGGCGCAGGATTTTGAGAAAGCTGCCGCGCTCCGCGATAAGGAGAAGCAGACCAAAGAAAAGCTCGACGGCATTCTAAACAAATGGCGCGAGGAGCGAGAAGAGAAACAGGTCGTGGTGACGGCGGACGACATGATGCACATCATCTCAAAGGTCACTGGGGTGCCTTTGCAGCGAATGGAGCAGGCGGAAACGCAAAAGCTCCTCATGATGGAGGCCGAGATGAAACGGCGCGTCATTGGTCAGGACGAAGCGGTTACCGCCATCAGCAAGGCTTTGCGTCGCTCACGCGCCGATTTGAAAGATCCAAAGCGTCCGATCGGATCATTTGTTTTTTTCGGCCCCACTGGAGTCGGAAAGACATATCTCGCGCGCACACTTGCCGAGTTCATGTTCGGCGACCCCGATGCATTGATTCAGATCGACATGTCGGAATACATGGAAAAATTCACCGCTTCGCGCTTGATCGGTTCGCCTCCGGGCTATGTCGGTTACGAAGAGGGGGGACAGCTTTCAGAAGCCGTGCGGCGCCGACCGTATTCAGTCGTGCTTTTTGACGAGATCGAAAAGGCTCATCCCGATGTGATGCATTTGCTTTTGCAAATTCTCGAAGACGGCAAAATCACTGACTCGTTAGGGCGCAAGATCGATTTCCGGAACACAATCATCATCATGACTTCCAATGTCGGAGCTGACTTGCTGAAGAAACAGACGGTGATGGGTTTTGGCGCACCGCTCGAAGGACATGATTATGATTCGATGCGGGACAAAATTCTCGATGAGAGCAAACGCGTTTTTAAGCCCGAGTTTCTTAACCGGCTGGACGAAATCATCGTCTTCCATTCACTGGGAAAACCGGAGCTGTTGCGCATCGTGGAGCTGGAAGTGGACAAGGTATTGACACGTATCAAAGCCAAGGACGTCCATATTGAGTTGAACCAAAGCGCGAAGGAATTTCTCATCGAGAAAGGATACGATCCTCAATATGGAGCACGGCCGATGCGTCGTGCCGTGGAACGTTATCTTGAGGACCCGCTAGCGGAAGAATTGCTCCGCGGGAACGTTAAGGCAGGCGACCACGTCGAAGTGATGGCCACCGACGGTAAGCTTAGCTTTCACGTCGTCGAGCCGCAGGCGCCGAGTAGCGCGGCCGCGTCCGCAGCGAGCTAGCGCCTTCGGCTCGCCCGGCGATCGAACCCTACCAAAAATCACGCCCGCGGGTGGGCGTCCGCATAGGCTTTCTTTAACCGCTCGGTTGTAACGTGGGTGTAGATTTGCGTCGTCGATAGGCTGGCATGTCCCAGCAACGCCTGAACACTTCGTAGATCGGCACCACGGTCGAGCATGTGCGTCGCGAAACTGTGCCGCAGCTTGTGTGGGCTGATTGAAATTGGGATTGATGTACGACGAACATAGCGTTTTAAGACGAGCCAGATCGAACGCGGCGATATTCGCTTTCGCGCCTTGTTAATGAATAACGGTCCCGAATGCACGTTCGCCCTAGCGCGATAACGTGAGATCGCCTCCAGCGCAGGCAAACCCACCGGGCATACCCGCTCCTTGCGGCCTTTGCCGAATACGCGGACGGACTCTGTGTAAAGATCGACGTCAGCCACATTGAGCGCGGCCAGTTCGCTTAGTCGCAAGCCGCTGCTGTAGAACAACTCCATAATTGCGACATCGCGCAGAGGCATCCAAGCCGGCGCAGACCTGCTTTTCGTTTCGCGTGTTGGAGCGGCAAGAAGTTCTTCGACCTGTTGGCGCGTGAGGACCAGCGGCAGGTTTCTCTCGATTTTTGGCAATTGTACTTCGCGCACAGGATTACCGCGTAACCCCTTTCGAGCTGCCAGAAACTGATAAAACGTGCGTAGCGCTGAGAATTGCAATCGCACGTAGGAACGCGCCTGGCCACGCTTCGCAATGGCAAATAAGTAATCGCGAAAATTGTCCCCGCTACATTTTTTCCACGGTGTTTGGTTTTCACCGCGAAAAGCAGTCAATGCCTGGCGATATGCCTTTAACGTGCGCGGTGAAGCATTTCGCTCGTTTGCGAGATAGCTCAAGAATTCCTCAGTAAGAGTATCCTTTTTGTGCGAAGCGCGTGCGCCTTCTGTCATATCGAGCGAAGTCGAGACATCTTTAGGCTCTTATAATGCGCAAACACCGGGAGCAACAGTGAGAGATTCCTTGATCTCGCTCGGAATGACAGTGAAGGATGGTCATTCGGGTTTTTCTACCACGTAACGGAGATCTTCGGCGCTAGCATGCCCCCGGAACTGACTTTTGAAAATTGGCGGCGGGTTCGTGGATATCAGTTGGTAGCCCGTCAAAACGAATTCAGGATAAATCGAATTGCTCGCAGGTTCGTAGACCTTGTCGCCGCTAAAGTGGCCGTAAAGTTTGTATTCGTAGTTGTTATCGCTGCCGAAGTCGAGATGCTCGCGGTCCGGGGCAAGCTTTTGTTTTTCATTCAACATCACCAATTCTGCCGTGCTCCAGGGTTGACCCGGGCGCCGGACGTAGCCCCAGAACTTGTAATCGGGTTTGTAATAACGCCGCCCGATAAAGTAATCCCCGGCGGGTTCTGCCGCGATGTGCTGCGCCATCTCGAGTCTGGCTTGCTGAATCCCCTGGGGAACGGTTTCGCAGCCACTGAAAAATGTTGCGCAAAGCAAAAGATTGCCTGCGAGCAAAAAGCGAGTGGCGCGTCTCATTCCTTCAGGTGCACATCTTTTATCGCAGCTTTGCGCCGGGCGCAAACCAACGAGACGCTAAACCATTGCGTTGATACGCCCGGTTCGCTAGGTTCCCGGCTATTATGATCGAACTGGAAGTGTATGCGCGGGGTTTGCGTGACCTGAACAAAATCCTGGAACTGGATCATCAACTCGAACCGATTGCAGGCCTTCATTACAAGGTCGATACAAACCACGACCTTGTATATCTCGAGTTCGATCGACCAACAGTGAGCCTGCGCGAGATTCGGGCGATTTTTCTCAAGCTCGGACTTGAACCTCTGTTTATCGGTGCGATTCCGCCGGAGCTTCGCCCCAGAACAAAGACCGAACCGTTGAGTGCTTAGGAATAGCATCGATTCGTTTCAATGGCCGCGTAAGCAGCGGTTCAGGAAGTGAATAATGAATGGTCATCGGTGATCAATGAATTGTGGAACACCATTGCAGCTTTACCATTCACCCATCACTAGTCACTGATCACAGATGATGGTTCAATTTTTTAACGCGTTGGGCGCGCCGCTGCTCTCGTTTTTTCAATATCTGGGCGAAGTCGTGTTGCTCGCGGCCGACACCTTTCGTTCCATTTTCACGCACAAGCTCCGCTGGAAATTATTTCTCAATCAAGTCGTCGAGGTCGGGTTGCTTTCGCAGCTCGTCGTCATAATCACCGGTGCATTCACCGGTGCGGTCTTCTCAGCACAAACTTTTTTCCAATTTAACAAGCTGGGAATGGGATCGGCGGTGGGCGCGGTAGTTTCGGTGTCGCTCTGCCGCGAGTTGGCCCCAGTACTGACCGCTCTGATGGTGGCTGGCCGCGTCGGTGCGGCGATGTCAGCCGAGATCGGCACGATGAAAGTAACTGAGCAAATCGACGCGCTGCGCGCGCTCGCGGTTTACCCGGTTGATTATTTGGTCGTGCCGCGCGCGCTCGCCATGATGTTATCGATGCCGCTGCTGGTGGCGGAGTGCATCGCCGTCGGCATCGCCGCCGGCTATTTGGTAGCGATTTTCATGCTCGACATTAACGGCACTTACTACATGGCGAACATGGTGCGCTGGACGCGCAGCCGCGACATCATCATGGGTCTCTCAAAAGCGTTCTGTTTCGGAATACTCATCGTGTTCATAAGTTGCCACAAAGGATTGACCACACGCGAAGGAGCGGTCGGCGTCGGTCGGGCTACCACGGAAGCAGTGGTAAACGCCTCACTCGCGGTTCTGATTTGCAATTTTTTCCTCACCATGTTCTTCAACATCATCTACCCAGCGGGGTATCAATGAGTGGCGTTTTGGAGTGATGACGTTTTGGAGTAATGAATTGCGAGTTGAGAGTCGAGAGTTGAGAGTTTGTGCGTTGCGATGATCGAAGCGCCGCCATCTCTCAAGCCTTCCATTAAACCTGATTTGGTTTCGACCAGGTCTTCACCGATGATCGCGGTGCGAGCATTAACGAAAAGAATCGGCCCACAGGAAATTCTGCGTGGCATCGATCTTGAAGTCGCAACTGGTGAAACCCTCGCCATCATTGGACGGAGCGGCGGCGGTAAAAGCGTTTTGCTTAAACATCTCGTAGGATTGATGGAACCGGATACGGGAGAAATTTGGATTCAGGGACAAAACATTATTGGAATGAAAGAGCGCCAACTCGGCGCGATCCGACAGAAAGTGGGCATTCTTTTCCAGAGCGGTGCGCTGTTTGATTCGATGAGCGTGGAAGAAAATATTGCTTTTCCATTGCACGAGGCCGGTGAGCGCGATCCGAATGTTCTGCGCGCGAAAGTAAACGAGATGCTTGAAGTGATGGAAATGGAGGGTCAGGAAGACAAGATGCCGGAGAGCTTGAGTGGTGGAATGAAGAAACGAGTTGGTCTGGCGCGGTCTATCATTCGCCGGCCCTCCTGTGTATTGTACGATGAGCCCACGTCCGGCCTCGATCCTGTGGTGGCAGACAGCATCAATCGATTGATTCGCCGGCTGCAACAGCGCTTTGGAATGACCAGCGTCGTCGTCACTCACGATATGAAAAGCGCGTTCGATGTAGCCGACCGAATAGCGTATTTGCATGAGGGCCGCATTTATTTTCACGGAACTGCGAGCCAGCTTCAACAATCGACCGATCCGCTCATTCAGGATTTCCTCCTCGGTCGCTCGGAACAAGAAGCGGCGATTTCTTAATCGCCGAGAGAAAGAAGGCGATTTTGCAATCGCCGCTTCTTGCGAAAATGCCGCCAAGATCGACAATAAGCATTCAAGATGAACCGGCACGAGCGAGGTTTGGAATTTAAAGTCGGCATTTTCGTTTTTCTGGGATTGGCGATGCTAGGCGCACTGCTCGTGCAATTCGGCAGGCTGGGAGAGGGTGTCAAAACATATTACGCCGTCACGGTTCGCTTCAACGATGCGAGCGGATTGCTGAAAGGCTCCGATGTCCTGCTCGCCGGCGCGCGAATTGGAAAGGTGGCGAGCGGTCCGCGCCTGGTTCGCGAAGGCGGTGGCGTGGCTGTGCCGCTGAAAATTTATGATTACGTTAAGGTTCCTGAGGGGACCAAATTCACGGTCGGAAGTTCCGGCTTGCTTGGCGATCGGTTCGTAAATGTAACGATACCGCCAGGGCAACCGAAGGCGTATCTGCCGCCGAATGCCTATATCAATGGTGCGCGCGAGACCGGCATCGACGATCTCACCCGCGAAGGCGGCGCGCTCGTGACCGATCTGCGCGGCACCGTGCAAAAGATCGACACGACTGTTACCCGGTTGAATCAGGACACTCTTTCCTCTCAGAACACGGAAAACCTAAAATCGAGCATGGAACATTTGAACCAGGCTACCGGCGCGCTGGCAGAATCATCAAAGAAACTGGATGGCGTTATCGAGCAGGCGGATTCCACAATGGCTTCGGCGAAAAAAGCAGCCGACAATTTGCAGAATGCAATCGATGATATGCGTAAGGTGCTTCGCAGCGCTACACAGGGGAAAGGTTTGGTAGCCACTCTTCTAAATAATCAGGAGTTGGCTAACGATCTGCACGCGTTGATCAGCAACCTGCGCGCACACGGCGTGCTGTTTTACCGCGATAGTGCTGCAACTAGTCAGGCGAAGCCCGCAGAGCAAAGCAAACCATCTCGCCAAACTCGGGGGCGCTGAGATGCCCGAAATAGATTGCTTGATGCGGCCTGTTTCTGGTTAAATCGGCAGATCCGGCGATCATTCCTGAAGCGCCTTGCAGTGCTCTCGTTTCTCGCAATTGCTGCACCTGTCTACCACCTGCAACATCACCGAAGCAGATTTAACTGATTTAACTGAATACGGCGCAAAGTTCGGCAACCCGAAAATTTTCGTCTCGCTTATGGAGTGAGCTGATAAAATAACTACCGAATAGCCGTCAATGTGTCTCAGCCCGGCTCAAGCAAACGTCGACGAATATCTTCTTCGCTGAGACCGTCGATGCGAATCACTTTGTCGCGCGATCTTTCGCCGCGTTCCAGTACGATTGCGCGCTGAGGAATATTCAATTCTTCCGCCAAAAAACTGCGCAAAGCCGCGTTCGCTTTTCCTTCTACCGCTGGGGCGCGCAGCTTAATTTTGATCGCATCGGCATGCTCTCCGACGACCCTATTGATCTTCGCGTTTGGAATGATGTGGACTCGAATGGTCGCCACTGGCTCAACGGATATTGTCGGGATCATTTCCCAATTGACAAGGGACGCTCAATCCCGGCACAGAAATGTGCTTATGGACACAACTAAACTAACAACTGTCATATCGTTGCTTGTCGCTCTCAGTATAGCCTCAGAGCGGCTCGTTGACATCATCAAGGGAGTGATTCCCTGGCTGAATCAACCACGACCGAAACCTGCCGAAGAAGGATGAAGGAAGGCCGCCCTTCAGGTACTTGCTGTAATCGCAGGCATAACCACTGCTTGGCTGGCTAGCGCAGCGATTCCCAAAGGCGTAGGCATTCCGGATGACTGGACCGGAACGTTAGCTCTTGGTCTGTTGGCCAGCGGCGGCTCAGGGTTCTGGAATTCGATTTTGACCTACGTTACGAAGGCCAGAGATCTCAAAGCCGCTGAGGCCGAAACTAGACAGATTGAAGTGCGAGCGAAGCGGAAGAGTCTTTCGAAGTCTGGCCACTAGCGCAGACCCACCGCCTTGCGGACGCGTTTCATGACTTGATCGGCGATTTCATTTGCGCGGCTTGCGCCTTTTTCGAGAACGTTGTCGATGTAGGATTTATCGGCCAGAATTTCTTCACGACGTTTGCGCATCGGCGTGAAATATTCCCAAAGTTTCTCGAACAGCTGTTTCTTGAAATCGCCGTAGCCGGTTCCGCCTTTTAGAAACTGCTCGCGCATCGTCGCGATTTCGTCCTTGGACGCGACGAGCGAGTAGAGTTTAAAAATCGTAGATTTCGCCGGGTCTTTCAGCGCTTCCACGGGCATGGAATCGGTCACGATGCTCATTACGCGTTTACGCATTTCCTTTTCGTCGCTAAAGATGTCGATATTGTTGCCGTAACTCTTGCTCATTTTCTGGCCGTCGATCCCGGGCACGGTTTCTGTCGCAGCCTGGATGCGCGCCTCCGGCAACTTGAAAATCCGCCCGTCCGGCTCGGACTGTCCGAAAGTCTCGTTCATTTTTACGGCGAGATCGCGCGTGATTTCGATGTGCTGTTTTTGGTCTTTGCCCACTGGCACAACGTCGCTGTCGTAAATTAAAATGTCCGCCGCCATGAGCACGGGGTAGTCGAATAGGCCAACTGTGGCGGCCAATCCGCGGGCGAGTTTGTCTTTGTAAGAAGTGGCGCGCTCCAGCAAACCCATCGGTGCCACTGTCGATAGGATCCAGGCCAGTTCGGTCACTTGCGGAACGTCCGAATGCCGAAAAAGCGCGGCGCGCTCTGGATCGAGTCCACACGCCAGAAAATCGAGCGCGACGCGCTGGCTGTTTTCGCGCAGTGCTTCTGGATCGCGCACGCTGGTCAGCGCGTGATAATCGGCGATGAAATAGAATGCTTCGCCTTCGGCCTGAAGCGCGATAGCCGGCTTCATCATGCCGAAATAATTGCCGATGTGCAGAGCGCCGCTGGGCTGAATTCCGGATAAAATTCGCATGAGCTGCAACGTTCAACGCTCGACGTTTAACTTTCAACGTCCAACTGAGAATGTCTTCGCGCGGCTACTGCTACCCGACGATTTCGTCATTTGCCTTGACTTCACGCTGGTAAACTTGCGCGGCCGACATTAGATAAACCGCGCAATGGCCGCAAACAACTCTGAGCCCGTTTCCGTCGTGACTGGCGCCGCTGGTTTTCTGGGATCGCATTTGAGCGATCGTCTGCTGGCGGAAGGCCATCGGGTCATTGCCATCGATAATTTGATCACCGGCAACACCGCGAACATCGGGCACCTGGCCGGGAACGAGAATTTCCAATTTATCAAACATAACGTTTCGAATTTCATTTTTCTGCCGGAAGAGAAAATCGACTACGTTTTTCACTTCGCTTCCCCGGCCAGTCCGATCGATTATCTGGAACTCCCGATCCCTACATTGAAAGTAGGCGCGCTCGGTACGCACAATACGCTGGGCCTGGCCAAGGACAAAAAGGCCACATTCATTCTTGCCTCAACATCGGAGGTGTACGGCGATCCCCTGGAACATCCTCAAAGGGAGGATTACTGGGGCAATGTAAACCCAATTGGGCCGCGCGGCGTGTACGATGAGGCGAAACGTTACGCGGAGGCGATGACGATGGCATATCATCGCTATCATCGCGTTGACACCAGGATCGTGCGCATATTCAACACATACGGACCACGAATGCGGTTGCGTGATGGACGCGTCGTGCCGGCGTTTATCGGGCAGGCGCTGAATGGCCAGCCACTGACTGTTTTTGGCGACGGCTCACAAACGCGCTCGTTCTGTTATGTGTCCGATTTGATCGACGGAATTTTCAAGCTGGCTATGAGCGATTTCCACGAACCCGTCAACCTGGGCAATCCGCGCGAGATGACAATCAAACAGTTCGCCAACGAAATCATTCGCATCACCAGAACAAAATCGGCAATCGAATACAAACCGTTGCCGGTGGATGATCCGAGAGTGCGTCAACCGGATATCACGCGTGCAAAAGACGTCCTCGATTGGGTACCGCGAGTGGAGTTTGAGGAAGGCATCAAGGAGACGATCGAATATTTTAAAAATTCGTTGAATAATTAATGCGTTATAAAAATTCTATTGGCATTCGTCGGCATTTAGATGTGAATTGGACCATGGTTAAGCGCGCGTTTTGCGTCGCCTTGGGCTTGGTCGGTGCATGCCCATGCCTTCCGGTCGTTGCACAGCAGGCGAACCGCACGGAGTGGCCTGTCCGTGCTTTTGACCGCGCCTTTGCGCTGAGTCTTTATCAGCCGAAAATTTCGGGCACAGGCGATAGCTTTCTTCTGTTTCGTAGAGGTCCGGTTAGGACTTGGTCAGACGGCGGCTGGCTGGCGAGTGAAAATGCATTGGCTCAGATCGGCATGGTGTCGCTGGATCTCTTTCCGGTTGCGTTTTCGACCCCTGAGTTTTTGGGGGGTGCCTCCGGACCTAAAGGAAACGGTGTTCGTGATTCTCGGTCCGAGAATTCCAGAACAGATGCAAAAGATAATGCCGGCGAGGTCATGGAATCGCCATTGGATCGCGTCTATTTTGGAGGGGAAGTGGGCGTGTTATATGGCCGCTGGAGCGGCAAAGGTGGAGGCGATATGTGGCAGACGTATGTCGTGGGCACGGTCGGCAATGACAAATTTCAGATCACAGCAGGTGCGTCATACGACGAATGGAGTGGAACTGGACGCGGCGTGCGGTTTCGTTCGTTCGCCGCTCCAAGATAGGCGCGCCGGTCTGCATTCGGAGGCGAAGTAACTCGGCACTGCAATGCTAACTTCGTCCGTATTCTGCCCCTCGGATTGCACAGCTCAGGCGCTGGCCGATTTCGAGAAGCTTGTCATCGAAGGCGGCGCAGTTGATCCACGAGATTTAGAACAACGGATCCGCAAAGCCTCTCGCCTGTTGTTTCTTCGGGCGTCGGATGATCAACTCGTTGGAGTCGGTGCGCTAAAACACCCCAGGGCGGCCTACCGGAATAAAGTGTTCGCTGACGCGCAAGCAACCGTACCAGCAGAGGAATACTCTGTCGAGTTGGGTTGGGTCGTTGTGGATAAATCGCACCAAGGGCGACGACTCTCGACTCGTATTGTTGGCGAGTTACTTACTTTCGCGAAGAACGAGAATATTTTCGCAACGACCCGCGCCGATGAGCGCATTATGAGTTTTGCTTTTGACTGTGGATTCAAAATCAACGGGAAACCGTACCCGAGCGGACACGGCTACGATCTTGTTCTCTATCTTCGTAATGCCTCGCGATTTCTCGAGGCGTAGTGACTTTCCTGTAACAATGTTTTCCACATACTGCTGAACCAACAGCGGGCGCTACAAAAACGTTCGAGTGCCAATGGTGAGATTTGACTTCAATTACTGTCATCGTGGCAAAACTGGCTCGTTGGCTTGAGTTTCGAGGGTGCCGTGCCAACCAGCTTTGAGATTTCGAGCTTGCTATTTGTTTGGGATTTCGGTTTTGGGATTTGGAAATCTTAGCCCATGGCTATCGCGCCGCGCCTGATCAGTCTCAATCTTGGGTCCCAGACCGTTGGCCTGGCGGAATTCCGCGTCCAAGCTCATGGGGGGCTCGTATTGCTGGATTATCGTTTGCGGGAAATTTCGGCTGATCCGACCAGCGAGGAGATGAGGCGAGCGCAAATAGCCGTCGCTGTGCGCGAAATGATGAGTGAGCTGCGCATCAAATACGGGGCAGTGAATTACACCTTGCCTGCGCAATCCGTTTTTTCCCGTTTTGTCAAACTGCCCTTCCTCGAGCAAGAGAAGCTCGACAAAATCATCGCATTCGAGGCGCAGCAAAATGTTCCATTCCCAATCGACGACGTGGTTTGGGATTATCAACTGGTCGGAGGCGGCCTGGACGAGCAAATTCAAGTGGTCCTGGTTGCGATCAAGATTGATTTGCTCGACGATATCAACGGCGCAGTCGAAGAAGCGGGGTTGCAGACAACCACTATCGATGTGGCGCCGATGGCGCTCTACAATGCGTTTCGGTATAGCCACCCCAATGTGAACGACTGTTCGCTGCTCGTGGATATCGGTGCGCGCACAACAAATGTTCTCTTCATCGAGCCACGAAGAATGTTCTCGCGCAGTCTTCCTATTGGCGGCAGCACGATCACCGCAGCAATTGCGAGGGAATTTGGCGAATCTTTTGAGGCGGCAGAAACTCGCAAAAAGCGAGATGGCTTTGTGGGTCTGGGAGGTGCTTACGCCGAGCCCTCAGACCACGATATTGCCCGCGTCTCGAAGCTGGCGCGCAGCACCATGACCCGGCTGCACGCGGAATTGATGCGCTCGATCAGTCATTATCGGGCGCAACAGCAGGGAAATCGCCCAGATCGCATCTTTCTTTGCGGCGGAACCGCGGGAATGCCCTACATGCGCGAGTTTTTTCACGAAAAATTCCAGTTACCGATCGAGTTTTTTAATCCGCTTCGAAATGTAGCTGTGTCGGAAGCGGCCTCGCCGTCGGGTGTCGCGCACTCCGCGCATCTACTTGGCGAATTGATTGGCCTGGCGCTGCGCAGCGTGACGGTCTGTCCGATGGAGTTAAATTTGCTTCCGGCAAGCGTTGTTCGAAGGCAGGAATTGGAGCGACGCCGGCCATTCTTCATTGCCGCGGCGGCATGCGTGGTCCTCGCCATGCTGGGTTGGTCCGTGTATTACACTCGAGCGGCCCGGGTAACGCGCGATGCCGCCCAGGTAATACAGCAAAAAAATGCCTCAATGCGAGGAGCAGAAACGCAGCTTGATAAACTCAAAAAACAAATCGCCTCACTCGACGGCGTCGCCACTCCGCTCATTACGGCAATCAATGATCGCAATTTCTGGCCGCAAGTTCTTGAAGATTTGAACGCGCGCCTGCCGGAAGCCGACATCTGGATTACCGAGCTCGGGGCGACCTCGGGTGGAAAGTTGCTGGGGGCGGCCGGAAAACGCCCAGGGGAGACTGCGCCCGCGCCCCAGCCGCAGACTTCTGCGGCAGGAACGAAAACCGCGGCCGCCGGTGCGAAGTCAATCGATGGTCTCCTAGTGCGCGGTTTGTACCTATATAATCCAAAGCAACAGGAGATCGTCGTCGATTACTTACGCAACCTGGCGAGTTCGCCGTTTTTCGTTGTTGATCCAAAAACTCCGGAGCGCGTGATCAAATCCAATTCCGTGCCAAACGACACAGAATGGGCGTTCCCTTACGAGCTTCAGCTCACACTGCGCAAGCCAGTGAAATTGCCATGAACTGGTCTTACGGACGAAGACTTTATAAAGTCAACCACGGATTACACGGATAACACGGATGAGAGCATGATTCATGAAGAGCTAAGCCGTAACATCATCGGGGCTGCGATGGTCGTGCTTAACGAGTTAAAACCGGGACTGGATGAAAAGCTTTACGAACGCGCAATGATTATTGAATTGAAGCTCCGTGGACACAGCATTTCAGTCCAAAGCTCTTTCCCGGTTTCTTATCGCGGGGAGTTAATCGGCAATCTGATTCCCGATCTGATTGTTGACAATGCGGTGATTGTCGATCCCAAAGTGGTTTCCTGCTTCACAGACACGCATGTCGCGCAAATGATCGGGTATCTGAACGTCACGCGTTTGGACTTGGCCCTTCTCATAAATTTCAAGAATGCGCGATTGGAATGGAAACGAGTATTGCGCTCGCAGGAAGCCGAGGAACGCAGCGCTCCTGATCTTCATGCCTGAGTCTTCTTATCCGCGCTATCCGTGTAATCCGTGGTTAATGCCATGAACTGGTTTCGGCAAAATCGAGCGCTCGCCACACTGCTGATTGTCTTTGGCATTTGCGCGTTATTTGCCGGAATTCTTCTTTATTGGAGATGGGC
>JBKPDP010000024.1:0-39447 GCA_046727935.1 Verrucomicrobiota bacterium
CTTTCAGATATTCGGCGCCGAGGGCGCCGTCGATCACGCGGTGATCGCAGCTCATCGTAAGCGACATGCGATGCCCCACCATGATCTGATCGCAGTCGTCCACTACAGGAACCTTTGTGATCTTGCCCACGGCTAGAATGAACCCTTGCGGCGGATTGATGACAGCGGAGAACCTGTCGATGCCCATGCCGCCGAGGTTTGAAACGGTGAACGTGCCGCCCTGAAATTCTTCCGGCTTCATCCGTTTGTTGCGCGCGCGATGCGCTAAATCCTTTGCCAGTTCGCTTATCTCGCGCAGCGATTTGTTTTGCGCGGCGCGAATAACTGGCGTGAGTAGCCCATCTTCAATCGCGACCGCAATTCCTAGATCGACATCCGCGTATTGCACAATCGCGTCGCCATCGAAAGAAGCATTCACTCGCGGCACCTTGACTGCGGCTTGTACGGCCGCCTTCAAAACAAAATCGTTTACTGTGATTTTCGCCGCATCCGTGCCTTCGCCCGCCGACTTCAATTCCTCACGTGCTTCCATAAGCGGCGCGGCATCGACATCGATGTCGAGATAAAAATGTGGAACCGGGCCGAGGCTTTCGACCAATCTCTGTGCAATGATTCTGCGCATTCCAGACAGTTGAATGCGCGCGCTTTCGCCAGCCTTTATTGCTGCTGGGACGGCGGGACCTGGAGCAGCGGGTCTTGATTTAGCAGCGGCGCGCACGTCGGTCTCAGTCACACGACCTTCCGGGCCAGTGCCCTTCACGCTGGAAAGGTCAACGCCGAGCTCGGCCGCAATTCGCCGCGCGGCCGGCGACGCTTTCACCCGCGCTTCCTCGGCCTTCTCGATTTTAGGCGCTGGCGTTTCAGCTTCAGCCTTCTTTTCTGCCTCCGGTGGCGCCGCTTTTTTCTCCTCCTTCTCTTCCGTTCCCGGCTTTTCTTCTTTTGGTTGCTCTGCTTTCTTCGGCTTCTCTTCCTTCTTTTCTTCTTCTTTTTTGGCTTTTGGCTTTTCCGCTTTTTCTTCCTTCTCTTTTTCCTTCTCCCCTTCTTTGGGCGCTTCCTCACCTTCCTCACCGATGAAAGCAATCCTGTCGCCTACGTTTACCTTGCCACCTTCTTGGACATAAATCTCGGTGAGGGTTCCGTCCTCGGGCGATTCCCATTCCATGGTTGCCTTGTCCGTCTCGATCTCAGCGAGAACTTCGCCCGCCGAAACCGGGTCGCCCTTCTTCTTTTTCCACGCGACGAGGGTGCCCTCCGTCATCGTGTCGCTCAGTTTGGGCATCTGAATTTCGGGCATGAGAGAATTAAAGGGTTACAAGAGTTACAATGTTACATTGCTCGCCTTTTTTAACTTTGTAACATTTGTAACTCTTTGAGCTTGGTTCACGCGTAGCAGACCTGTTTCACAGCAGCGATGAGTTTGTCCGCGTTTGGGAGCACCGCTTTCTCGAGACGTTCGTTGTAGGGCATCGGTACGTCTTCTTGTGATACGCGGATGATGGGCGCGTCGAGCGCATCAAAAACGTTTTTTTGGATCCGGTAGCAAACTTCCGCGCCCACACCGCAAAATGGATGATCTTGCTCCACAATCACTACACGATGCGTTTTTGCGACCGAATCGAAAATCGCTTTCTCGTCGAGTGGTTTGATTGAACGCAGATCGAGAATTTCCGCGGAGATGTCTTCCTCTTCCAGTTGAGCCGCAACATTGAGTGCCAGCGGGACAGTTTGGGCGTAGCAAATAATCGAGACGTCGCTGCCTTCACGTTTCACTTCTGCTTTGCCGAGTGGGATGAGCAGCTCTTCATCCGGCGGCTCAACCATTCCTTTGGAGCTGTAGAGCAATTCGGCTTCCAGAACCAGCACAGGATTGTTGTCGCGCACGGCTGTTTTAAGCAGTCCTTTTGCGTCACGCGGCGTGGCCGGCGTGCAAACTTTCAGACCTGGCACGCTGGCGTAAAAGTTTTCGGTTGCATGCGAATGCGTCGCGCCGAGTTGATGCGCCGGCCCGTTCGGCCCCCGGAACGTAATGGGGATATTAAATTGCCCGCCCGACATGGTGTACATGTTCGGCGCGTTGTTTACGACCTGGTCGAAAGCGACGAGCGAAAAGCTGAACGTCATAAACTCAATGATTGGCCGCAACCCAACCATCGCCGCTCCGACTCCCAAGCCGGCAAATCCGTTCTCGCTGATTGGAGTGTCGATTATCCGCCGGGACCCAAAGCGCTGAAGGAGTCCTTGACTCACTTTGTAGGCACCCTGGTATTCGGCGACCTCCTCGCCCATCAGGAAAACATTCGGATCACGCTCCAGTTCTTCCGCGAGCGCTTCGTTGAGCGCCTGACGATATGTGATTTCTCTCATCAGCTTTCTTTCGTAGCAGCAGCGGCGTCGGTTGGAGACTCATCGGACTTTGCAGGCGACACGCCTGCCGCTACAGCTCCATCGGCATACGTGTAATCGTAAAGCGTATCGAGCGGCGGTTGCGGACTTTTCTCAGCAAACTTAACCGCGGCAAGCACCGTTTCTTTCGCCCGTTTGTCGAGAAGATCGAACTGTTCGTTAGTCAATTTCCCCTCACGCGTGAGCTGCGCGCGCAAACGGATAATCGGATCGTCGAGCCGATATTTCTCCAGTTCTTGTTTGGTCCGGTAACTTGCCGGATCCGACATCGAGTGACCGCGATAGCGATAAGTCCGCATTTCCAAAAAGGCGGGATGCGCCTCTTTTCGGATGGAGTCTACAATCTCGGCAATTTTGTCGCGCACTTCGCGAAAGTTCATCCCATCGACGATTTCTCCGGGAATATCGTAACCCTCCGCGCGATCGACAATTTGCCTCAGTGACGTTGACCGCTTCACCGAAGTACCCATGGCGAAAAGGTTGTTTTCACAAATAAAGACAATCGGTAATTTATAAAGAGCGGCGAGATTCAGCGCTTCGTGGAAGGCGCCCTGATTAATTGCTCCGTCACCGAAGAAGCAAAGCGTGACGCGATCTTCGCCCCGGTACTTGATGGCAAATGCCATCCCGACTGCGAGCGGAACGTGAGCACCGACAATGGCGTGACCGCCATACATGTGATTTTTTCGGTCGAAGAAGTGCATCGAACCACCCAAGCCTCGCGAGCAGCCGGTCACCTTTCCAAAAAGTTCCGCCATGCATGCGTCTGCGCTCGTGCCGCGAGCAAGAGCATGAGCATGATCGCGATAAGCCGTGATAATGTAGTCATCATCACGCACGGCAGCGACAGCGCCGGTGACTACCGCTTCCTGGCCGATGTAAAGGTGACAAAAACCACCGATCTTCTGCGCTTGGTACTGCTGACTGGCGCGCTCCTCGAAACGCCTGATCAACAGCATCAGCGAGAGCATCTCGACTTCGTCGCGCTGCTCTACCGGCTGCATGGGCGGCTCAAGCCGTGCGCGGAACCGCGGCACGGGCGCGCGAGCCCTCCGCGCTTCGGCCAAGGTTAATGGAAAGAACAAAAAGCAGGGTAAACAAAAGATCGCTGACGAGCGAATTGCGGAAGAACATCCAACTGGGGGTAGCGCTGTAACTGGGCAATCCGGTCGTCAGCGCTTGAATGAGGCCCGCCAAATTTTTTGTGTAGCCCGGATCGCTGAACCACGAAAACGCGTTTGTGATTGCATAAAAAAATGTCGATCCAACGATGGAAGCCGGCAAAAGCGTTTTTAGCGATGCTCGACTCTGCAGGAGAAGCCCGGCGCATCCAACGACAGCCAGGGCGACGTAACGGAGGAAGATTTGTGAGTCGAGTAGCGGCGCGCCGTAACGGAAGTTAATTACCGCGTCGGAAATAAAAAGCGTAACGAGCGGCACCGAGAATTTGTATTTTTTTGGAAAGTACGCGGCGCTACAGAGGGCAATTGCCGCGAGGGGCGTGAAATTAGAAAGCCAGGTCGCACCGGAATGAATCAAAAGGCCTGTCGTAATGCGATAGGCCGCAGCCGAAAACACGAGCAGAAAAGCGGGAATCATTCGAAAGAATCTATCCGTCCGGCAAGATATGCAAAGGGCATTTACGACAGCAAATACCTCGGCATCGCTTCGCGTAGCGAGCGATTGCAGCGAATTATTTCGCCGCCCCTGCGAGCGCCTTGTTCAGCCGCGCCTTGCGGCGATTCGCAGCGTTTTCGTGAATGATCCCGCGCTTGGCAGCTTTATCGATAGCCGAGATTAGTGCGCGGATTTGCTCGGGGCTCGGCGTTTGCGTGGAGCGCACCGCCTTCTGCATCGTTCGCAGGCGCGTCACCACGCTGCGATTGTGGAGCGATCGTTTCACTGTCTGCCGAGCGCGTTTAGCGGCTGATTTCGTATTGGCCATTGTAATAAATACCTTGTGGACGTGCACGCTCGCAAGCGAGTTGCGGCTGTCAATCCTGAAGGTTTTCGAAGTCTGGATTCACGCAGGCCGACGCGCGGTGACGTACTTGCGACCTATTCGAGAACCTGGAGGTTACAAACGTTTGTTCGACTCGAGTTTTGCTTTTCGCCGCTCGGCAGCCAGCGCCCCAGCCATTCGCATTTGTTCCACGGAGAGTGTGGCGGCGTCTGTCGATGTAGAACCCGTCTGATTCTGGTTCTGAGGTTTGGGCTTCGTGGCCACGAAAGTGCTACTCGGTTGCAGTCGCGGCGCCTTTGGCACTTTCGGCAAGCGCTCGGGGGTAATTTGCACAAGCGCTCCGAGGGGAACGCGATCATAAAGCTCAGCAACGTCGCTCGATTTCATCCGAATGCAGCCATAGCTGGCGGGGCGGCCGATCGTCTTCTCCTGCGGCGTGCCATGGATGTAAATACAACGCTGAAAAGCATGCGCGTTTTGCGCTTCCAATCCGCGCAGCCAGATGATGCGTGTGGTCACCGGGTCGCGACCGGGAGCATTTGGCTGCAGAATCTCACCGGTAAATCGCCGATTGTGAAAGACGGCGCCGGTCGGCGCGTTATCGCCAATTTTTTTCTCGACTGCCAGATAACCGAGAGGAGTCGTCATTCGTCCCCAGGCATCGCCTAGCCCGAACATGGAGGTGGAGATCGGGTACGTCGCCACCTTCCCGCCGTTGTGTACGAGCATCAGCTTCTGATCGCGCACACTGACGATAAGCTGGCTTGAAGCGTCGAGCGGCGTGATGGAGAAGGCGGGCGTAATTGAAATGAGACTGAAAATTACTGCCAGGGGCCGAAGCATGCGCAATTTCTTACTCGAGAATTTGAATTTGTCACGCAGGAATTGCATCGCCCGCACCTGATCTGCCAAAGCTGATTTTTGACCGGCGACTGCCGAATGAAGAGATACAGACGTAAAAGAAACCGCCCTGGAACATCAGCAGGAACGGCACGGATAAAAATTGGCCATGCGCAATGGCGAACACCAGAAAGTAGGTGAAATAGATTGCGAACGCGAGTTCCGCCAGCGGAAGTGCCGATTTCAGCGGCCGGTACTTGCAGCTGCGCCACTGCTGCGATTTGCGCTCAATGCCATACTTGGGTGTGCGCGTGAAGTCTGATTTGTGATTGACGAGCGCCTCCAGCACCGCTCGAGCGTTGTTGAGCGAAAGACCAATTCCCAAGGCGAGCAGACATGGGAGGAAAAGAATTTCTCTCATCCATGTTCGCGGATGCAGCTCGCGTTGGGCACAAACATAAAAAACCGCGACGGAGGCCGAGGCCGCAAGAAAGATTGGAACGTCGATAAGCACGGTGCGCAACCAGCCGCCCTGGGGCCCTCCCGACGAGGGGTGTAAAAGGACGCACAGAAAAGCAAGCAGCAGGTAGGCGAAGTTCGACATCAAATGCCCAGTCGCCTCAAGCTTAATTGGAAACGGAAGGCGGCTGCGCCAGATCGTGGGCAATAGTTTTTTACAAGTCTGCACGGAGCCTTTTGTCCAGCGATGCTGCTGAGACTTGAAGCCATTCATGTCCACCGGCAGCTCCGCCGGAGTCACAACATCTGACAGATAAATAAATTTCCAGCCCGCGAGTTGGGCGCGATAGCTAAGGTCGAGGTCCTCGCACAGCGTATCGTATTGCCAGCCTCCGCTTTGCTCGATACAAGAACGCCGCCAAAGACCAGCGGTTCCGTTGAAATTGAAAAACCTGCCGCTGCGACTGCGCGCGGTTTGCTCCAGCAAAAGGTGTCCATCCAAAAAGATCGCCTGCATACGAGTGAGCAAGGAATAACCGCGATTCAAATGTCCCCAGCGGGTCTGGATCATTCCCACTTTCGGGTCGGTGAAGTAATGGATCGTCCGCTTCAGTAAATCTCTTTGCGGAACAAAATCAGCGTCCAGGATACAAACGAATTCGCCTTCAGCAGCCTCGAGCCCTATCGCCAGTGCGCCGGCTTTGAAACCGGTCCGATCGACTCGATGAATGCGCTGAACATTAAAACCACGCTGTTGCAGTTCCTCCGCGCAGGAGGCGGTGATCTCGCGGGTTTCGTCGGTTGAATCGTCCAGCACCTGGATTTGCAGAAGCTCCCGCGGATAATCCAATTCGCTCACAGAACGAAGCAAACGCTCGGCGACGTACACCTCGTTAAAAATCGGAAGTTGCATCGTCACCTTTGGCAGTTTTTCAAAATGATGCGCCGGGAGCGGTCCCCGCTTCCGATTTTTCAGGTACAGGTAGATGATGAAATAGCGATGGATACCATAAGCTGAAAGTCCAATGAGCACGCCCAGGTAACAAACCGACCAGATAATGTGTCCGAGGCTTCCTTGCATGGGAGTTCTACAGCCCCGAAAGTTTTTCGGGGTAAGCCCGACATGATGCCGGTTTCACCATGTGCGTCAATTCAAAAATCGTATGTTTGCCTCTGAAGACCGACGCCGCATTCTGTTGATACACAACAATCTCCTCTCGATTTTCGTAATTGAGAGGGCAAGCGGTCTGGCAATCTCTTTGATTGGCCAAGACCACGCGGTTTTTCGTGTGGATTGGACTCACCCGATGATTCCGACCCAACTTTTGCTCGCGACATTCATCCTTGCTTGAAGCGGCGAGCAGAGTAACCGTGATGGGCCAACTTTCGCAAACAGCAGGCATTCAGTTGGGAGACACAATGACGAAACGAAGGCGCGACCGTTTCGAACGTTTCAAGATTATCTTTCCTATTCTTCTGGCGGGATGGATCCCGTCTGTCCTGACGCTCATTGTTTCCTACACAATCCTGCGCGACACTCTGGAATCAAGAATCCTGCGTGACCGGCAAACGTTAATTCAACTGGTGGGGCACCTCGTCGCCCACGACTTAAGCCGCAGCAGCAGCGTTATTGAATATTATCAAACGCTGCCGGAGCTGGTGCAAAATTTGAGCGCGCCCGATCCTCAAGTTGCTCAACAATGGCTCAACTCAGCGTTTTACTCCCATCCGCAGATCGATGGAATGTTCATCACCGCGTCAAACGGCGACCTGATCGCATCGATCCCCACGGCTTCAGAGATGATTGGCAAGGATTTTGGTTCCGAGTACTGGCGCGAGCAAGCGGCGGCGGCGGATGCAACCTTTGTCTCGGCAATTCATCCCAGGCTGTCGGATAACCGGCTCGTCACTGATATCGTCGGCGCGGTGCGCGCGCCAGACCGGACCATCTTGGGTTATGTAGGAGTTTCCGTCCTGGTGGAAAGAATTGGCCGGCGCTTAGCCACGATTGAGTTTTCAGATCGGCTTCATTTCGAGGTACTCGACCAAAATGGGGTGGCGCTTTTCGCCAGCGATTTTAAGCCAACTCCCGTATCGCCCGCACCGAAGGCAAATGAAGGATTGATCAAAGAGATCAACCAGAGCAAGACCGGGCATTTCGAGCGGCATGGTAACCTTTATTCTTTCAACCCGATTGAATCGACCGGTTGGGTGGCCGTAGTGGAGCAGCCGAGAACCCTGGCTTACAAACCGGTTCATGATCTTTTGGGACGAATGACTGTACTGGCAGCCTGGTTGGTCGTTCTCACTGCGGTCTTTGCGTGGCTGGGTAGCGTGTATTACCAGCACCAGCTGGAATCCAAACAGCGGCTGGAGCGCGAAGTGGTCTTCAACGAGAAAATGCTTGCGAACATGCCCAGCGGTATCGCTTTCATCGATCCAGCTTCTCGTCGTTTTCTCCACGCAAACCATGCCTTTGCCCAGATGGCGGAACGCTTTGGCGACGTGCCAGCCGGTCGCGACATCACGGAAACTACTTACGACGACGTGAAGATCGCCCCACCTGGGGCGATTGAAAGGGTGCTTACCTTTGGAACGCCATTTCAGCTGATTGAGCAACCGTTAAAGGATAAGACAGGTATGACGCATTTTTTGAATATCAATTTACTCCGGCTGCAAGGCGCGCAGGAAACCATTCAAGGCGTGCTTTATCTGGTCGAAGATAAGACACGCGATGTCACGCTGCGTCAGGAATTGATCGGCGCGAACGCTGCAAAGGACCAATTCCTGGCATTGCTGTCACATGAGCTGCGAAGTCCATTGTCGCCTGTAATTGCGATGGTCGGTGAACTGGAAGCCGAGCTGCCAGATTCCCGCCCCGTCCGAGAAGCGCTCGAGGTTGTCCGGCGCAACGTCGAATTGGAAGCACGGCTCATTGACGATCTGCTCGATGTGACTCGAATTGCCAAGGGGAAGTTGCAATTAAGCTTTGAACCGATTTGCGTGCACCAAACCCTGCAGCGCGCTTACGAAATATGCCGGGAGGAAATCGCTGCCAAGAATCTCGAAGCGGAATTTCATCTTCGCGCTACTCAAACCCACGTGGAAGGCGATCCGGCGCGACTGCAACAGGTCTTTTGGAATTTGATCAAGAACAGCGTGAAATTTACGCCTGAAAAAGGCCGAATCACTATCGAAACGCTTAACCCCACGCCGGACAAGATTCAGGTTCGGGTTATCGACACGGGCATCGGCATCGGGCCAGAAAAGATCGATAAAATCTTTAATGCGTTCGAACAGGGGCAGACTGAGATCACCCGGCGTTTTGGAGGGCTCGGACTCGGACTGGCGATTTCAAAGGCGCTGATCGACGCGCACGGTGGAAAAATCCGCGTGGAAAGTCCCGGAAAGGATCAGGGCACCACCTTTTCGCTGGAACTAAACACTGTAGTCACGCCGGCCGGTACCGACGGCGAGAGAGAATATCAACCGGCAAGTCCGGAACGAGAACTGGTTGCTTCAAGACATCGGCGCGTCCTGCTGGTGGACGATCATCACGACACTTGCATTGGGATGAAAAGGATGCTGGAGCGCCGCGGTTACGAAATTACGGTAGCCCATTCCGCTGACCAAGCGGTGGAGAAAATGCGCACACAGGATTTCGACCTGCTCATCAGCGACATCGGATTACCGGACCGCAGCGGTTACGACCTAATGCGTGAAGTGCGTCTCAACAAGAACTTGCCCGGAATCGCACTCAGCGGCTTTGGGACAGAACAAGACGTAAACCAATCCAGAGCGGCAGGATTCTCCGAGCATCTCACCAAGCCGATCAATTTTGAGCGCTTGGAAAAAACAATTCAGAATCTGCTCTCGTAGCGCTTCTCTAGCGGTGAAAGTTTTGAGCGTTTCCCTTACCCGCCGTTCGGTGCGGTCGTCTCGGTCTCAGGCTTGCGCTCTGCCGCTTCCTTTAATTCCCGTGAAAGCTTCTCAACACGCTGACGCATAATCTTGCCGGCTTTGAATTTCACCGTCGCGCGCGGCGGAATAACAAAACTGCTTCCGGGCTGATTCGGGTTTCGACCGACTCGCGGCTTGGTCAGACGCGGCTGAAAAACGCCAAAATTGCGAAGTTCGACGGGGATATTGTTAGCGAGACTGTCGGTGATCTTATCAAGCGTCCGCTGGACCACATCGAAAACCTGATGCTGGACCATGCCGGTTTGGTTACTGATGGCGACGACGATGTCGCGCTTGGTTAACTTTGCCATATCTATTTTACTAATCGTTCCGTATTGCTCTTGTGGTGGCTCAATGAAGCACAAAAACACGATTTTTTAAACTGGCTAACGTCTTCGACCAGAAGGCCAAACGCTCTTGGACGAGTGCCCGCGCGCTTCAATACGACACCCGATTAGCGATCTGACGTTTAACGCCTTAACGAATCACCCGCCTTCGCCGGGGCTACGGCGAGGCGGGCGTGGGCCTGCCCAATTCTCGCGCGGGGCCGGAACGGGATAATAGTCCGGCGCCGTCTCGTGCGCGGTTCGGAAGTGCACTTTGGCCACCTCGCGCAATGCCCCTGGCCCATTCATTTCCACGAGTTTTTTGGCCCCTTCTTTCACACCCGCAGACACGCCGCGCTCCAACCGCAAACCCATCTCCTTCCCTTTACGCTCCAGCCAATTGATGAATGCTTCTCGCGCGAGGATCGATGCGGCCGCCACCGCGATATCTGATTCCGCTCTTGGCCGCTGCTCGATGTTGATTTTTCTCCCGTGCCGCAACAACGATTGCTCCACCACGCGCGCGTCCGCGAATTGATCCGAAAGCGCCCTTGGACAATCCGGCTTTTTCGCCAGCAAATTCTCAATCACCCGCGCGTGCCCCCACCCAAGCAGTTTGTTCAAATTGCCAAATTTCTCGTAAAGCTCGTTGTACTTTGCCGGCCCAATCAGAACAGTTTCAACGAGGCCCAGCGAGCTCTTCCGAATCGTGTCCGCCAAAGCGCGAATCCGCGCATCGGAGCCAATCCGTTTGCTGTCAACGACACCGGCGTCAAGAAGTTGGCGCGCGATCCCGCGATCGACATACACTCCGGCGATTACGAGCGGCCCGAAAAAATCTCCTTTCCCGCTTTCGTCCACGCCGAAATGCGGCTGGAACATTTCCGGGGAATGCACTTCTTCGTAACCCAGCCTTGCTTCGCCGAGAATCTTCGGCTCCAGCTCAAACTGCACGAATTCCTCCACGCCTTTTCCCTGCACAAGCACCTTTGGCCCTTTCTCGTACACTGCGACGCTCAACTTGTTTTTTTGCGCGAAGAGAATCGTCCACTGCTTCGGCGCGAACTCGAAGCCAAGCTCTCCGAGTAAAGCTCGCAGCTTTGTGACCTGTTCCTGCGTGAGAGCGTGGGTGTAAGAATTCAACGGCTAACGCTCAACGCGTAATCCGCCTTCGGCAAGCCTACGGCGCGGCAGCCGCTCAACGTTCAATCATCTTCTGAATTGAGAGTTGGACGTTGAGCGTTGGACGTTGAACGTTTCCTTCGAATCGTGACATCGCCAGAAAACGTTCGCGCGTTCCGACGCTCTCTTCTCCGCTGGTTTCGCCGCAACGGCCGTGATCTTCCATGGCGCAAAACCGGCGATCCCTATGCCATTCTTGTTTCCGAGTTCATGCTTCAGCAAACTCAGGTGGCCACCGTGGTCCCTTATTATGATAAATGGCTCCGCCGATTTCCCGATTTCGCTTCTGTTGCGCGCGCTTCGCAAAACGAAGTCCTCCACGCCTGGCAGGGGCTCGGCTACTATAATCGCGCCCGGAATCTTCATGCCGCCGCCAAGATTGTAAGGGATCGGCACCGTGGGACTTTCCCCTGCGACATCGCTGCGATTCGCGACTTGCCCGGCGTTGGCCGCTATACAGCGAACGCAGTCGCAACATTTGCCTTCGATCAACCGGTCCCAATTGTCGAAGCGAATAGCGCGCGCGTACTCGCTCGCTTGCTCGACATGGGCGCCCCGATTGATTCTGCCATCGGTAGTGAAAGACTCTGGGGGAACGCCGCGCAACTTGTTCCGAAACGCAATGCAGCGCGTTTCAACTCCGCGCTGGTCGATTTGGGCGCACTCGTTTGCGTGCCGAATAAACCAAAATGCAGCATCTGCCCGGTGAATAAATTCTGTCGCGCAAAAAATCCGGAAATGCTGCCTATCAAGAAATCCAAACCGCTCACAAAGCGACTTGTCGAAAGACACGCATTTGTCGTTAGTAACGGCAGGGTTCTGCTCGAACAATCATCCGCACGGTGGCGTGGGATGTGGATTTTGCCGCGCCTCGAAACACAGGCGCTTAGCCGCCCGCTCTACAGATCGACATTTTCGTTCACCCACCATCGGATTGCGTTTGTTGTGTATCGTCGCGTAACGACAAACAGAATCGGTCCGACGCAGCAGTGGTTTGAATCCATTGACCACATCGCAATGCCCTCGCCTCATCGCCGCGCAGCGCAAGCTCTCCTTAGCGCAAAGCAAGTAGCATTGCCACGCCGGCGGCGGTCGTCAGAATGGTAATCGGAATTCCGAAGCGCGCGTAATCCCAAAAACTGACCTGGATATGCTCGCGCGCTGATTCCACGACGATCATGTTTGCCACCGAGCCAACGATTGTGAGATTGCCGGCAAACGTCGTCGCAAGCGCAAGCACATTCCACATCAAAGCTGAGTCTTTGAAGCGTGCGATCCAGTTTCCTGCTACGAGAACGAACGGGACATTCGAGAAAACGTTCGATCCGAGCACTGAAAACCACGCGAGGTTCCACGCTTGCGCAGGCGCGCTTGATCCGAAGATCGGCTGCACCCGCGAGTAGATCGCATCTGGCAGACCGGTATCACTCAACCCGTCTACCACGATGAAGAGCGCCGCGAAAAAAAGGAGCAGATGCCAATCAACCAGCTTGAGCACGTCGTGCGTGTCGCGTCGCGCGAGCACCATCACCAGCGCCGCACCGGCCATCGCTGTCCACGCCAGGTTCAAGCCAGCTAGGAAACCGGCAAAGGTCGCTACAAACACCACGCAGACAAGCACGAACAAACCGCGCTCAAGTTTTGGGACCGCATATTCGCCACGATCAATTGCTGTCTCCCGTAACATTTTTCGAAAACCAAAACGCAAAATGAAAAAATTAATCGCCCAGCCGACAACGGCTGTCGGCAGGAGAGCGCGCGAAAATTCTGGAAACGAAATGCGCGAGAAATGTCCGATGATCATGTTTTGTGGATTGCCTACCAGCGTGGCCACGCTGCCGATGTTTGCGCTGGTCGCCAGCGCGATGAGAAACGGGAGCAGCGGCAATTTCGCGCGCCGGATAACGGCCACGATAAGCGGTGTAAGCATCAAGCAAATCGTGTCGTTCACCAGCAGGGCGGAGAGAATTCCAGAAGTGAGCGTGACGTAAAGCAGCAGTCGCGCCGGAGTTCGCGAGAAGTTCAGAACGAGTTCCGCCGCCCATTCGAAAAAATGCGCGAGATAAAGATAGGCCGAGATCAGCATCATGCCCAGCAGCAGTACGAGCGTGTCGTAGTTGATTGCGCGATATGCGCGCTCCGGCGTCATCACGCCTGTCGCAATCATCAACACTGCGCCTAACAACGCGGCAGCGGGGCGATTCAAGGGCAGAATCTTGAGTTGGCGGCCGCTGATGAGAACGTACGTAATTGCAAAGATCGCGCTTGCAACGAGCTCTCGCTGCCAGTGGTTCACACGCGTGGATAATGGATGCCCGGCTGCTTTTCAACGCCTGGTCTTCGCCTCGCTTTTATTGCTTTCCATTGAACGTTGAGCGTTTCTCTGGCATAAACTTTTGCATCGAGCTATGAAAAGCATGACTGGATACGGCCGGGCTGAAGTGGTCTACGTCGGGAGAAAATTTAGCGTGGAACTCAATTCGGTGAACCGAAAGCAGAGCGACATCGTAATTAATCTTCCGCGGGACCTGACCGAGCTCGAACCGCGCATTCGCCAGACGATCAATGAAAATATCTCGCGCGGACGGACCAATGCCACGGTCGCCCTTCACAGCAGCCCAAACGGCTCACGCAACCTGGCGCTCGACACTGAATTGGCCCGCTCCTATCACGAAGCGATGCGTGCGTTGCAAAAGGAGTTGAACGCCCCGGGGGAAATCACGATCAGCACAATCCTGCAAGCCCCGGGAGTGATGCGCTTCCCTGAACAGACGCTCGACGCTGAGGAAGCATGGCCGGCCATCGATCGCGCCCTGCGCGGTGCCCTCGCCGATTTAATCAAAATGCGCGAACGCGAGGGAAAACATCTGGCCAAGGACTTGATCCATCGCCTGAAAGCAATTCGCAGAAAACTCAAGGAGATCCGCGCAGTTCACCCCGATGTGGTTAAGAGATATCGTACCGTCCTTCTCGATCGCATCCAGAAGGCTGGCTTGCCGATTGCCAGTGACGATGAACGTTTGTTAAAGGAGATCTCGTTCTTTGCCGATCGCGCAGACGTGTCCGAGGAACTAACCCGTCTGGAAAGTCACCTTGCCCAATTTGCGCACCATCTGCGCAGCAAAGAACCGGTCGGGCGCACACTGGAATTCATCACTCAGGAGATGTTTCGCGAGCTGAACACGCTCGGTGCAAAAGCAAATGACGCCGCAATCTCCCAACGCGTCATCGCCTGCAAGGCGGAACTGGAGAAGATTCGCGAACAAGCCCAAAATCTTGAGTAAAAAATTCAGCCGCCGCGGAATTCTTTTTGTGGTTTCTGCTCCATCGGGCGCGGGCAAGACCACACTCGTGGAAAGGATTCGGCGAATCCCCAATCTTTTTTATTCCGTTTCCTGCACGACGCGAGCGCCGCGAGCCGGTGAAATTGATGGCGAGGATTATCAATTTCTTTCCGATGCAGATTTCCGCGACCGAATCGACAAGAAAGATTTTCTGGAGCACGCGCAGGTGCACGGAGACTATTACGGCACCTTGCGCGAGCCAGTCGTAACAAATCTAAAAAGCGGAAAGGATGTTTTGATCGACATCGATACGCAAGGCGCTGCTGTTATTCGCAATTGCGGCGATCCACTAATCCGAGATGCTTTAGCCGACGTTTTCATCATGCCTCCCGATCTCGAGGAATTGCGGAGGCGCCTGTTGAAACGCGGTACGGAAACCGCGCAGCAGATCGATTCGCGCCTGGCTACCGCCGCCCGGGAGATGGAACATTGGCGCGACTATCGTTATACTATTATCAGTGGATCGGTAGAGGAAGATTTGCAGAGGTTCCGGCAAATCATGGAGGCAGAAAGTTATTTGAGTCGGCGTTTGATCCAGAGATGATTGCAGAAGACAGAGACTCTAAAAGGAAACGCGATAAAGCGAGCGCGCGAAAGGTTGTGCGCATTCGGCCGGGCACGAAATCGGTCGTGCTCGGCGTAACGGGATCGATTGCCGCGTACAAGTCGGCTGAGCTCGCCAGTTTGCTGTTCAAACAAGGCCACGAAGTTTTTGTCGTCATGACACAGGATGCGACTGAATTTATTTCTCCACTCACATTGCAGACGCTTTCAAAAAATCCGGTCACAATCAGCTTCTTTGACGAAAAAGAAAGTTGGCGACCCGGGCACATCGAGCTGGCCGATCGCGCGAACCTGTTGCTGATTGCGCCGGCCACAGCGCACATCATCGCCGAGCTCGCGCATGGTCTGGCCGATCACCCGCTTGCAGCCATCGCGCTCGCAACGCGCGCCCCGATTCTGCTCGCGCCGGCCATGAACGGAAAAATGTGGGAGCATCCCGCTACGGTGGACAACGTGGAAAAATTGAAAGCGCGCGGCGTTGAATTTATCGGACCAGAAGAAGGAATGCTTGCCTGCGGCTACGAAGGCATTGGCAGACTTTGGAAGGTGAACGACATCGCGTTTCGCGCGGAGTTCCTGCTCGCGCGCCAGGATAATTTGATCGCGTGAGATTCCTCATCACGGCGGGCCCCACGCGCGAGCCGATCGATCCGGTTCGTTACATTTCGAATCGTTCATCCGGAAAAATGGGCTACGCCATCGCCGAAGCGGCCCTCGCTGAAGGGCACGACGTCACGTTGATTTCAGGCCCGGTAAACTTCGAGGCCCCACACGACGCAAAGTTGATTTCTGTGTCGACCAGCGACGAAATGTTCGAAGCAGCGCACCGGCATGCGGACCAATTTGACATATGCGTCTTGTGCGCCGCCGTGGCCGACTACAAGATGGCAAACGTTTCTTCGACAAAGATCAAAAAGCGCGGCGAGAAGTTTTCACTCGAACTGGTTCCTACGCGCGACATCCTCGATTCGTTAGGCCATCGACAGGATCGACAATTCCTTCTCGTCGGTTTCGCTGCGGAAACAGATCATCTGGAAGAAAACGCGGCGAACAAACTGCGCGCAAAAAATTGCGACATCATCGTCGCAAACGATGTCAGCCGCGCAGATTCAGGAATAGAGAGCGACGTGAATGAAGTAATAATTCTCTTCCGAAATGGCGAGCGAGAGAAAATTTCTCGAGCGCAAAAAAAGAATATCGCGCGCGAGCTCGTAAAAATATTTTTAGATTTTGCAACAAAAACGTTTGACAAAAAAAATGTGATGATTAACTGAAGTCGATTAAGTGAAGTCATTCCCAACTCTTCACAGATCTCCGCGCGTGTTGCGGATGAAAGGGGGGAATTAGTCGATGGCGAAGAAAAAGAAAGCAGCAAAGAAAAAATCAGCGAAGAAAAAGAGGCACTAACGCCCCACGCTTGATTAACGGCTCCGAATGCTTTCGGAGTCACAACCCTAACTTCAACCCGGGAGGAGAATTTATTTTTCCTCCCGGTTTTTTATTGTCATCCCGAGTCGCAACAGACGACGAGGCATCTCGCAGAAACTGACGAAGCACGCTAAAAAATTGTGTGTCGTGGACTTCGCTTGAGCGATCGTTCGCTTCGCTCAGGATGACATCGCGGTGTTTGCTGTTCCTTCAATTGCATTTCCGCTGTGCACTTTGTCTTCTTTGTGCAACGTAATCTTTGCGATGAAGCATTATCTTGATGCGGCTGAAAAGGCCGCGCGCGCCGCCGGAAAGTTGCTTCGCAAAAATTTCCGGCGGCCGCAGCGGGTGAATGCCGTCGCAGCGCACGATATCAAACTGGAGATCGATATTCAGACTCAGGAGTTAATTACCAAGCTGCTTCTCAAAGAATTTCCCAGGCACGCGCTTTACGGCGAAGAAGGAATCGTGGGTGATCAATCCAGCGAGCATCAATGGGTCGTCGATCCGCTTGATGGCACGGTGAATTATTTCTATGGTATTCCGCATTTTTGTGTCTCGATTGCACTGCGCCTCCGTAACGAGGTCATGGTTGGTGTTATCTACGACCCTATTCGTCGGGAAATGTGGAAAGGACAAAAAGGCGAGATCTCAAAACTGAATGGTGATCCCGTTCAGGTAAGCGATCGCGCGGACCTCGCTGAAGCCGTTGTCTCTGTCGGGCTCGCCAAAACCGGCGAGACCATCGATGCAAATTTCCCGTTGCTCCAGCAGATGATTCATCGCGTGCGCAAATGCCGCGTGCTCGGCAGCGCTGCGCTCGACATGGCCTATGTCGCCTGTGGACGACTCGACGCTTACATTGAGCAGGGAATCAGCTTGTGGGACATCGCAGCCGGCTGGCTCATGGTTGAAAACGCTGGTGGAACTGTCGATCTTCGACCGCGCGAGGACATGAAGGATAAATACAGCATCATTGCGTCGAATGGCGTTATTAATCTCAAACTGTGATGAATGACGAAGCACGAATGACGAATGACGAATTAATTGCCAAGCATGAAGCACAAGTGATCTGCGTGACTCGTTACACCGTTACATCGTTACATCCGATTTATGATTTAACGCTTCAACTCTTCAACGATTTAACGCGGCGAAGCCCATGATTCGATGCGGAATTGGCTACGACGTGCATCGCCTTGCTGAAGGGCGAAAACTGATCCTTGGCGGGGTGGAGATCGCGCACTCGCGCGGATTGGAAGGACATTCGGACGCAGACGTCTTGTCTCACGCGATCGCCGATGCATTGTTGGGCGCGATCGGCGCCGGCGACATTGGCCAACATTTCCCAAACACGGACGAATCAATTCGGGGCATCAGCAGCATCGAGATCTTGAAGCACGTGAGCAAGTTGCTTGCGGAGAACCAAGCGCGCGCGCTTAACGTCGATGCAACAATCATCGCCGAAGAACCGAAACTTGTGCCGCACATTGCAGCGATGCGAAAAATAATCGCGGACGTGATGGGTGTTTCGATCTCAAGCATCAGTGTCAAAGCGACCACGAACGAAAAACTCGGCGCCATTGGGCGCAGCGAGGGTATTGCCGCGATGGCGGTTGCAACCGTTGAAACGGTAGGGCGCGACCGCCGGGCGCGCCGAACAGGTAGGTAATGGCGTTGCGATTTTTTAACACGTACTCGCGCAAGATCGAACAGTTCGAGTCGCGCGATCCAGCCGCGCGGACAATCAGCATCTACACTTGCGGACCAACTGTTTACAGCCGCGCACACATCGGAAACTTTCGCGCTTACATCTTCGAAGATTTGCTTCAGCGCCATCTGGAGCTGCGCGGTTATAAGGTGCATCGCGTGATGAACATCACCGACGTGGATGACAAGACGATCCGCGGCGCGCGCGAAGCCAAAGTACCGCTGGTAGAGTTCACCGAGCAATTCAAAAAGGCGTTCTTTGAAGATGCCGAAACATTGCGGATCAAACGCGCCAATGAATTCCCCGCTGCCACAGATCAGCGTTACATCGACAGGATGATCGACATGATCGGCGAGCTCATCGCACGCGGTCTCGCGTATCAGGCGGACGACAAATCAGTTTATTTTCGCATCAACAAATTTCCGAATTACGGCAAGCTTGCGCACTTCGATCTCACGCAATTGCAATCAACAGGACGCGTGAAGCACGACGAATACGACAAGGAGCACATCGGTGATTTTGCGCTCTGGAAAGCGTGGGACGAAGAAGACGGCGATGTGAAGTGGGATTCGCCATGGGGACCAGGCCGGCCCGGCTGGCACATCGAATGCAGCGCGATGGCGACGGCATTATTAGGTGATCAAATCGACATCCATTGTGGCGGCGTCGATAACATTTTCCCGCATCACGAGGCGGAGATCGCGCAGAGCGAAGGCGTAACGGGAAAGAAATTCGTCCGCTACTGGCTGCATTGCGCGCATTTGCTGGTTGATGGCCAGAAAATGGCAAAATCGTTAGGCAATTTTTACACTGTCCCGGATGTTCTGGCGAAAGGTTACACTGGGCGCGAGCTTCGTTACGCGTTGTTGCGCGTGCACTATCGTGTACCCCTCAATTTTACCTGGGAAGGAATGAAAGAGGCGCGCGAGTCGTTAGGCCGAATTGATGAATGGCTGGCCCGGTTACGCGAAATTGCAAAAAAAGGAAACGTCCAACGCTCAACTCCCAACGTCCAACGTCCAACGGAAGAGGGCGCGCAATTCGAAGAAGCACTCGATGACGATTTGAACATTTCCGCGGCGCTGGGATTTCTGTTCGAATCGATTCGGGAAACGAATCGCGCCATGGATGAAAACAAACTCGACGCCGCCTCCGCAAACGCATGGCTGAATTGGTGGGAACGGATCAACACTGTTCTCGATCTCGAACCTGAAACTGAGATTACAGTGCCCGCCGAAGTGGCGCAGCTTGCGAACGAGCGTGAGAACGCGCGACGCGGAAGAAATTGGAAGCGAAGCGACGAACTGCGCGAGCGAATTTTCACGCTAGGCTGGGAAGTGCGCGACACGAAAGACGGCCAAAAACTTGCGCCGCGTGGAGCAGCGTGATTCGGGGAGCACACGCGTCCCGCGTGTTGGCGATCGCGTCTCGCGATCGCGGACTTTTGTTAATCCCAGATCAGGTGTGAACACTCGCCTTCGCGAACGTTCGTTTCGGCGTGACGCCGAAACCAGCACGCGAGACGCGCGCGCTGCCCAGAAAAATGCGCTAGCAACCAGCGGATGCATTCGTCATCTTGAGCACTGAAGATGTTTGCACCCGCCGATTTTTTTAACCTCGAACGCACGGCTCATCCGAAGTTGTTCGAAAACCAGAATTACGTTTGGGACGCCCTCAAACAAATTGCCAGTTATCTGCAGTTTCGTTTGAAGCCCGCAATCCTGGGCGAGCTAATGGGCAAGCCGTTTATCAGCAATCATGTTTTTATTGGAAGAGGAACTGTCGTTGAACAAGGCGCGGTATTGAAAGGTCCGGCGTGGATCGGAGCGAACTGCCAGATTCGCAGCGGCTGTTACGTGCGCGAGAACGTGATTGTCGGTGATGGCGTCGTCATGGGCAACTCGTGCGAATTTAAGAATTCCATCCTGTTCGATGACGTACAGGTGCCGCACTTTAATTACGTGGGCGATTCGATCATTGGTCATCACGCCCATCTTGGCGCAGGCGTGATTCTCTCAAACGTAAAACTGGATCACGGGGAGATCGCGGTCGTAACACCCGATGGCAACATTCCAACGGGTCTCAGAAAATTCGGGGCGATCGTTGGGGATCATACGGAAATCGGCTGCAACGCTGTGATTAATCCCGGCTCGGTCATCGGCCGCGATTGCATGATTTATCCCAGCGTAAACTTTCGCGGTGTTCTCCCCCATGGCAGCGTGGTCAAGCTGCGACAGGAACTGCAAGTCGTTGAACAACATGCAGGTTAAGCGGAGACGAGCAAGAGCGCGAGCACGATTATGAGCAGGAGCCTACTGGCGGATGGGGGGGGATTCGAACCCCCGGTGCCTTTCGGCACACACGCTTTCCAGGCGTGCACAATCAACCACTCTGTCACCCATCCAATTAAGTCCTAATCGTGCTCGTGATCGTAATTGTGCTCGTTTCGAAAGTCGATTACGAGCATGAGCGCGAGCACGATTCGGAACTACAGTTGCAAGCGACGAAACAATTCGTCGAGCGGCAATTGAATGCCGATATAAAACTCGCCGAAATCCGCATACTCGGCGCTGACCGGATCAAAACGCATTTTGTAAACGATCGCTTTGATCTGGAATGTGTCGCGCGCAAACAGCGTTACGCCCCATTCCGCGTCGTCGAGCCCGGTCGAACCGGTGATCAGCTGTTTCACTTTGCCAGCGAACTCGCGGCCTACTGTCGCGTGTCCTTTCATCAGTTTGCGGCGCTCATCGTACGGCAGCGCGTACCAATTCCGCTGCTCGCCACGGCGCTTACTCATGTTATAAAAGCAAACGACCGGCCAATCGGGCAATGTGGGATAGACACGCTCCTGCCGGTAGTGTTTCATTCGCTCGCGAAATGTCGCCAGAGCTTCATCGAGTTTTACGGGATCGTTCCGCACACTGGACTCCAGCGTCTGTGCGTATTCGTCTTCGCTCGTGATGTATTCGCTTTCCTCGGTCAGCGACAGGTAACTGTAAACCGGGGTCAGCACGTCCGCGCCTAACGAGAGCGAGAGCTGTTTTTCAATCTTGTTGGCATTATGCAGGTCGGGCGTGATCAACATGAAACCGATATCGGCTTTCGGCGTCACCACGCCGAGCGTGAGCAATTGCGTTGAGTCCATGGCGCGAATTTCCTGAACCAGCGAAGCGAGATTCGTTTTGGCAGCATTCTGTTCTTCGCGGTTGAGCAATTGCCATTGGCCGTACTCGATCCGATAAAACAAATGCAGACAATGCCAGCCTTCTTCGGGACCCAGCGCAGTGCTTTTATCGGTCATCGCGCTTAGTTTCATACTCAGCGATTTCTGGTCAAGGGTGTAGCGGCGTTTGCGTCAAACGCCGAACTGCCACGGGCTCGCCGTGACGAGTGCCTCTACAAATCTACCGCGTGGGCGTCGCCGCTTTCGGTAAATGCGCCATGCAGTATTCCTCACCATCGCGGGCCACGCGAAACTCCAGATTCGGATCGCTCAATTCGGTCGCACCGCACACTGCGCATTTGTGAAGCGGCTCGGCTTCGCTTCGCGAACTCCGTGCATAACGCTTTCGTCGCGCCGAGACTTCGCCGCGATGGCGAGCATCGTGAATAATTTCTGGTCCAAAAAAGATCAAATAATTGGCGAGGGCAGCCACGAGCGCCATGCGATAGGAATTCGTGCCGACAACAAAACCTAGCAATAAAAACGCCGCTGAGACCCAGGCGATCCACTTGATTTTCGCCGGCAAAACAAAAAATAGATAGATCACCTGATCGGGATAAAACCGGGCGAAAGCGAAAAATAACGATGCGTACAACATTGAGTTGGAAAAACGCGCTCCGAAGAAAAATGCGGCTGCTGTCGTGCCGATCATTCCGATGATGAAATAGAGCGTAAGGCGAAACGCTCCCCACGCCTGTTCAAGGCCTTCTCCAATAAACCAGAGAAACCAAAGGAGAAGGAAGACCCACAAAAAACTGTCGGTCTGCGGAAGAAAAACATATGTGATCAGTCGCCAGATTTCGCCGTGGCGAATCCGCTCCGGGTCGAGGTCAACCACGAAACGAAAACCGGGGTTCAAACGAACCAGCAAAAAAATAAGTGCGTTAAAAACGACTACGATGCGCATCAACCCCGGAATCCCGAGAAAACCGAGGCGGCGTTCAAGTCTGTCGAGCAGAGGCATCGCTCGCCGACAGTAGCGCAACAATCCCTCAGCTCAATCCTCTCAACGCTCCGCCCAGTCGCGATCCCAGGGAGAGGCGAACAATTTCACGCGACACGGGCGAAAAATGTGTGCGCGGCAGATCTTTTCTTCTCCTCTTCGACCAAGGAGATGATGAAGGTGAGAATCGAAGTCGAGTCCATGTGCTTGCGATAGCTCTCACTGAGTCTAGGCTGTCGCTCGTGACGCGCCGCGAATACAACAAGACACCGCTTTACGAAGAACACGTTCGGCTCGGCGCGAGAATGGTTCCTTTCGCCGGGTGGCTCATGCCGGTGCAGTACACGAGCATCGTCGAGGAACATCAAGCCGTGCGAAACAATGTCGGCATCTTCGATATTTCGCACATGGGACAATTGATTGTGGACGGGACAGGCGCGCGCGAATGGCTCAATACCATGCTGACAAATAACGTCGGCAAACTCGATGTTGGAACGGGTCAATACACGTTTCTGCTGAACGAGCGTGGCGGCATCATTGATGACCTCATCGTTTATCGGATTGACGACCTGAAGTTCCTGTTAGTCGTAAACGCCGCGCGCACGGACGAAGATTTTACGTGGTTGCAGGGCCATCTTCCGGTTGCAAACGCAGTTGCACTCGCCAATCGCAGCGCGGATTTTGGGGGAGTCGCGATTCAAGGCCCGCGCATCGCAGAGCTATTTCACGCTCTATTTGGCACGAATACCGATCTTCCACCGCGAAATTCGATTGCCGATTTTTCATTCGATGGGACGACGGTTTCCGTCGCCCGCACTGGTTACACTGGCGAGGATGGCATTGAAGTTTTCTTTCGCGCAACGGATGCGGTGAAGTTTTGGAACGCCGCGCTGGAAAAAGGAAAGCAATTTGGAATTAAACCGTGCGGCCTCGGTGCGCGCGACACGTTGCGCCTGGAAATGTGCTACCCGCTGAACGGCTCCGATTTGTCGCCGGAACGAAATCCGATCGAAGCAGGACTGGGATTCTTCGTCGATCTGACAAAGCCGAACTTCATCGGACGCAATGTTTTGCTCGAAACAAAAGAAAAAGGACCGCGCGAAAGGCTCGTGCCGTTTCGAATGAAAGAGAAAGGACCCCCACCGCGACCGCATTACGCAGTCTTCGAGAATGGGGAACGCATCGGCGAAGTAACAAGCGGCACGCTTTCTCCGAGCTTGAACTGGGGCGTAGGGATGGCGTATGTCTCGGCGGCGCACGCGAAAACCGGCGCGCAGATCGACGTCGAAATTCGCGGACAAAAGTTTCCTGCTACCATAGAAAAGAAACCGCTCTACAAAAAATCATGAACATCCCCGACGACCTGCTCTACGCCGACACCCATGAATGGATTAAGCGCGAAGGCGACAACGTGCGTGTCGGCATTACCGATCACGCCCAATCTGAATTGACCGACGTGGTTTACGTCGAGCTGCCAAAAATGGATCGGCAAGCGAACGCCAAAGAAGCGATCGCGATTGTGGAATCGGTGAAAGCAGCAAGCGACATTTACGCGCCCGTGAAGGGAACGGTCGTGGAAGTAAACAAAGTGCTGGAAGCCGATCCAGGCCTGATCAACCGCGAACCGTACGGTCAGGGATGGATTTTCGTTCTCAAGCTCGACAACGCCGACGATCTCAAACAATTGAAAGACGCGGAAACGTACAAAAAGCAGATCGGTTAGACCGGCGCCCGATGAGAAAATGCTCAACGCGATCGCTCGCGTAGCGACGCTAGCTGTCCGGGGTCTTGCCCTCCCGTTAGAGCGAGAACGATCTGCTGCGATGAAGATCAAATACTTCAAATCAGCAAACGATTTTCGTTGTTGGCTGAAGAAGAATCATGCAACTACCCAAGAATTGTGGGTCGGCTATTATAAGAAAGCCTCAGGGCAACCGAGCATCACCTGGCCGGAATCGGTAGATGAAGCGCTCTGCTTTGGCTGGATCGACGGGATCCGCAAGAGCGTTGACGATTTGCGTTACACAATCCGATTTACGCCACGGAGACGCGGAAGCAGTTGGAGCATGGTCAACATCAAGCGCGCAGGAGAATTGAGCGACGAGGGTTTGATGTAACCTCCGGGCATGGCCGCGTTTAATGCGCGGAAAGAAAATAAGTCGGGCATTTATTCATACGAACAAAGAAGCGCCAATCTCGATTCGCTATACGAAAAAAGCTGAGACAAAACAAAGCGGCATGGGACTTCTTTTATGCTCAGCCACCCTCGTATCGAAAAGCAGTCGGGTGGTGGATAGTAAGCGCAAAACAGGAAGCAACGCGGCTGAAGCGACTGCAAAAGCTGATGGAAAAATCAGCGAGGAGGAAACGAGTGTTTTAGTAATAGAAAGGTTGACCAAACTCAGCCTTTTTTAATGGCGAAGCCGATGTAGCCCCAGCGGCCCCATTCGTAATGTGATGTCCGTTGCGCGTCGCGGCGGCCGGTCTTTTTATCGTGAGCGTAAGTCTTGGTTACGAATTCGGGAAACGCCGCGTTCATCTGCACGTCGTGCGACACCAGCAATCCGCCGTCGCACAGTCTCGGCCAAAATTGGCGAAATTCCCAAAGCATGTGCCGATAGCTATGCGAGCTGTCATGCAGAAACATGTCGATGGATGACGGGAGCGCACCGCGCTTAAGGAAATCTTCGACTTTGCCGCGCATCGGCACGAATCCGCCCGTTGCAGATCGCAATTCATCTGGAATCAAGGCGCCTTGCTCGCATTCCTGGCTCCATTCGATGCTGTACAGTTTGGCCGTGGTGAGCTCCTCGTCTGCAAGCGCTTTCAAGATAAAGGCCGACGACATTCCAAGATATCCGCCGGACTCGACGATCACCGTCGGCCGGAGCCACCGTGTCAATCCGTAAAGCGTCGCGCAATCGAGCGCTCCCATCGCACCTTCGCTACCGTAGGCGTCGCGTCGCCGGATCATCTCAGCCATGAAATCGCTTGCCCGGATTTCAGCCACAAAACGTGCGACCGCGTCCCACATCCCGTAATGGGATGTCGAGGGCGACAACTCACTCGGATTCGTATCCTTCGCTCGACGCCACGACAAACGCGAAAGTGCCGGCATTCTCTTCATGGATATGGGAGAAAGATATTCGGCTGCGCTTCGAATTGACGCGAATGCTTATTTGGTGTGTCGTTTGAAAGCGTCAAAGTGTGCAATTCGATCCGTTCTTGACGGAGCGCTTCGCGTAAGTCCTGCTTTTCTCCTGGCCAACCTATGCTTAATTCCTCCGTTTTCCCCATGAGCAGCAAATCAAAGCCGCGCGAGGCAGAACTTAATTTTGAGGGCGCATTGGATCGGCTGGAGAAAATTGTCGAGCAAATGGAATCCGGCAAATTGCCGCTTGAAGATCTGATCGTGCGCTACGAAGAGGGAATGAACCTCGTGAAAGTTTGCCAGGAACGACTTACCAAGGCCGAGCAAAAGATCGAAGTAATTGCTCGCAACAGCGCAGGCAAGACAATAGTTAAGGATTTCGAGCCTGCACCGGAGCCCGCTGCCCCGGCCGAAGCAGCTAATGAATCCGAAAGCACAAATGATGAAATCAAGCTCTTCTAAGTCGCCTCGGACTTCTGAGGCGACCGCAGTGCCACCGCGTCTGCTCGATGCGATCCGCTCGCCTGCCGATATCAAGGCGCTGCGCGAACAGGATCTGCCCCAGCTCGCCCAAGAGGTGCGGGACGAACTGATCAGAGTCCTCTCCCAAACCGGAGGACATTTGGGGCCGAATCTCGGCGTCGTTGAACTGACGATTGCGTTGCACCGGGTTTTTAACACGCCGCACGACCGATTCGTTATGGACGTCAGTCATCAAGGATACGTCCACAAAATGTTTACTGGGCGGCTCGATCGTTTTAATACGATGCGCCAATTCGGCGGGCTCAACGGTTTCCTTTTGCGCACCGAGAGCGAACACGATTGTTACGGCGCCGGCCATGCGGGGACGGCGCTCTCCGCTGCACTCGGCATGGCGGTCGGGCGAGACCTCCGCGGTGGCGACGAGAACATCATCGTAGTAGCGGGTGACGCCGCATTCACGTGCGGCATCAGCTACGAGGCGCTCAACAACGTAAAAGCGCACACCAAGCGTTTCATAGTCGTGCTGAACGACAATGAGTGGTCGATCGCAAAAAATGTCGGAGCAATTGCAAACTACCTCAACACGATTACGACCAGCCCCACATTTGCTCACCTGCACGAGAAAGCGCGCCACTTCGTCCAGGCGATTGCCGGAAAATCGGTAGCGGATTTCGCTCATAAAGTGGAGGAAAGCGTGAAGGGCTTACTCGTGCCTAGCGTCATTTTCGAGGAACTCGGGCTGCGTTATTACGGGCCGATCGATGGACACGATATCCCATTGCTCATCCGGACATTCGAATTTTTGAAAACGCAGGAAGAGCCGGTCTTGTTGCACATTCTCACCCAGAAAGGCAAAGGGTACGCGCCGGCGCTCAAGCAACCGGATAAATTCCATGGTCTCGGTAAATACAAGATCGAGAGCGGCGAGACCGCGCCAACGCCTACGCCGACGTATTCAGAAATCATCGGCAAGACGCTCGCCAAGTTTGCAGAGACGAATCAAAAGATCGTTGCCATCACCGCGGCGATGCCCAGCGGGACCGGTCTTGCGCATTTCGCCAAGGCGCATCCCGGCCGCTACTTTGATGTCGGGATTGCAGAAGAGCACGCCACGCTTTTCGCCTGTGGCCTAGCGACGCAGGGAATGACGCCGTTTCTCACGATTTACTCCACGTTTTTCCAGCGCGCCTACGACATGGCGATTCACGACATCGCCATCCAGAACCTGAACGTGAAGTTGTGTATGGACCGCGCAGGACTAAGCGGTGACGACGGCCCAACGCACCATGGCTTGTTCGACATTGGCTATCTGCGACACGTCCCAAATTGGGTGCACATGCAGCCGAAGGATGAGGACGAGTTCGTCGATATGCTTTGGACCATGGCGCACTACAACTCCGGTCCAATTGCCGTTCGTTATCCGCGAGGATCGGGGCCAGGCGCAAAAATCAAACCGGAGCCCAAACTTCTCGAAATCGGCAAGGCCGAGGTGGTGCAACACGGGCGCGACGTGGCGATCTTCGGGCTTGGCAACATGTTTGAAGTGGCCGAGGAGGCCGCGCGCAAACTTGAGGAGAAAGGAATTTCCGTCGCGCTCATCAATCCGCGCTGGATCAAACCGATCGACACTGGCACGCTCGAATTTTTCGCGCGCAGCGTGGAAGTCGTGTGCACCATCGAAGATCACGTTTTGCACAATGGTTTTGGCTGCGCAGTCATGGAACATCTGCACTCGCAGATGATTAACACCCCGGTGGTGCGCATCGGTTGGCCGGACCAATTCATCGAGCACGGCGCCGTTCCAATCCTGCGCAAGAAACACGGTATCACCGCGGACGCACTGGTGGAAAAAGTTCTGCCGCTCCTGCGCAAAAAGTCGAATCTCAAGCCTTCTGTGGCCTGAGATTGGCCGTCGGTGCAAGAGCACGCGTTACGGAACAAACTGTAAAAGCGAAGGGCGCTTTCGTTTCCGAAAGCGCCCTTCATATTTTTGATGGCGATAAGCCGAATTCTGTCCGGTCGCCGTGGCGACCGTGATGATCATTTATCTCTCCCGGATTTCTCCGAGAGCCCAACGAATTTTGATTCGCCGTGATGCGACGGTACCCGAGGATTTTTAACCCCGAAATTCTTCGGAGCGGGCCGGCTGCCCTTCCTCTGTTTTGTCTTGCACCGCATGGGGTTTTTCATGCCTCGCGAATTGCTTCGCGAGCGGTGAGCTCTTACCTCGCCTTTTCACCCTTGCTGGCTCCTTGTTGCCAAAGAACCGGCGGTGTCTTTTCTGTGACACTCTCCGTCACCGCAGTTTTTCAACTGTGATGCCCGCGTATTTTACGCGGCATGCCGCCGTATGGTGTTCGGACTTTCCTCCAGCGAATCCTGCGATTCACCGGTGATCATCTGCCATCGGTTAGTAGTTTATCATAATTGCTACCGAAGAAAAGAGGGCCGGGAGGGCAAGAGATGTCTCGACTCCGCTCGACATGACAAGAACTCAGAATGGCGCCGGGACTGTCAGGAAGAAAATCGTGATCATCACGAGGGCAATCACGAGTTTACCAATCATCGCCCCGAGATTTCCGAGCAAACTGCCCCAGCCTGCCCGGCCGGCATCAATCATTCTCTTCCCGGCAATGAATTCACCGAGAACCGCGCCGATCACCGGTCCCACAAATAATCCGACCATTCCGAAAAAGATGCCGACGAGCGCGCCCAAAATCGCGCCGAACATTCCCCATCTTGTCGCTCCGAAAAATCTCGCGCCGAAGTAGCCGCTCAGAAAGTCGAGCGCATACGTAGCCAGAGTCAGCAGCACAAGGGCGGCGATCGTTCGCCAGCCGATGCTTTTCTCCGGCCCAAGCATCATCCGGTGAAGGAGCGCGCCAGCAAGAATGATAATAGTCCCCGGAAACACCGGCAGCACCGTGCCAATCAAGCCGACTGCGAACAGGATAACCGCCACCAACCACCAAAAGAGTTCCATAACATCAGCTAGCGATTTACCGATCCATCGATTCAATGATTCGCGCGTCAACGAAGGCTTTGACCCGCACACCTCGATTCCTATAGTGGAAGTCCCCGCATTAAACTCAAACTGGAGAATCCATTTATGCCACTCGCTGTCGGAACTAAAGCGCCCGATTTCATATTATCGACCAAGACCGGTGACGGGCCGAAGCAAATCAAGCTCAGCGACAATTTCGGAAAGAACAATACGTTGCTGCTTTTCTTTCCCATGGCCTTCACGGGTACATGCACCACCGAGATGTGTGAGGTCAGCCAAGGTATGAACGCTTACACCAATTTGAACGCAGCTGTTTTCGGAATCAGCGGAGACAATCCGTTTGCGCAGGAAGCGTGGGCGCAAAAGGAGAAAATCACCGTGCCGTTGCTAAGCGATTACGAACACAAAATCGCGAAGGATTACGGCGTGATGTACGATTCCTTCCTGCCACAAATGAATCTCGGGATGGGAGGCGTACCGAAACGATCCGCGTTTATCATCGATAAGAATGGCGTGATCCAATATGCAGAGAGCAACGACGACGCAAGACAACTGCCCAATTTCGACAAGATCAAAGCCAAACTGGCGGAGCTAAAGTGATGCACGCGCCCGATCTTGTCATTCCGAGCCGCGCAGACGGCGAGGGACCTCTCGATTGTGCTTTTGATTACTCAAAGTACTATGCGTGCCACTACGAATCTGTGCGAGGTCCTTCGCTTCGCTCAGGATGACGGAATTGAAAATGACAGACGAATTCAAAACGCTGAGCAAATTTGATGCCGGCAAGGGTCGCGAGGGTTTTTTCTATTCATTGCCGGCTCTGGAGGAACAGGGAATCGGGAAAATATCTCGATTGCCAATGAGCATCCGGATTGTTCTGGAATCGATCCTGCGCAATTGCGATGGACAAAAAGTCCGGCGCAAAGATGTGGAAGCGCTGGCGAACTGGAACGCGAAATCCCCGGCAAACGAGGAAATTCCATTCGTCGTTGCTCGCATCGTTTTGCAGGATTTCACCGGCGTGCCACTGGTGGTCGATCTTGCAGCTATGCGCAGCGGGGTCAAACGACTCGGTCGCGATCCAAAAATCATTGAACCGCTCGTGCCAGTTGATCTGGTGGTGGATCACTCTGTGCAGGTGGATTTCTTTGGTTCCGCGCGAGCACTGGAACAGAACCTGGACATGGAATTCAAGCGCAACCGGGAGCGCTATCAGTTTCTCAAATGGGGACAGCAGGCGTTCAAAACTTTCCAGCTCATCCCGCCTGGGATCGGCATCGTGCACCAGGTGAATCTTGAATATCTTGCGAAAGGCGTTCTCTCCTCTCAACTCTCAACTCTCAACTCTCAACTTTTCTTCCCCGACACTCTCGTCGGGACCGATTCGCACACGACAATGATCAACGGTCTCGGCGTCGTTGGGTGGGGCGTTGGTGGAATCGAAGCGGAAGCCGGCATGCTCGGCCAGCCGGTTTACTTTTTGACGCCGGAAGTGGTGGGAGTGCACATGAGCGGGCAACTGCGCGAAGGCGTCACCGCCACCGATCTCGTTTTGCACATCACACAATTGCTCCGCGCGCAAAAAGTCGTCGGCAAATTTGTCGAATTTTACGGTGAAGGCGCCGAGTCGCTCCCAGTTCCTGATCGCGCGACGATTGGGAACATGTCGCCAGAGTACGGCGCGACGATGGGATATTTCCCGATTGATCAAGAGTCCGTGGATTACTTGAGTGCGACGGGTCGGAGCGAAGAACAATGCCTTGCGTTCGAAAATTATTTTCGAGCGCAAAAAATGTTTGGCATGCCGCTCAAAGGCGAAATCGATTACAGCGTCGATATCGATCTGGATCTGGCCGAGGTGCAGCCGAGCGTCGCCGGACCCAAAAGACCGCAGGACCGGATCAATTTGCCGGATCTTGGAAAGACGTTTCGCGAGTTGCTCGAAAGACCGGTGCGCGATGGCGGATACGGGAAACAAAATGTCGATCTTCGCGAAAAACATGTCGTGAAATTGAATGGAAGCGCGCCTCGCAATGGCGAGATGGCTTCGACCGACAAAAAGGAAGATCAGGGGATTAATCCCGGGGACGAACTCAACAAGATTGAGATGATTTCAAACAGGCCAACGCCCGATCCTGGCAGAGAAATTGAAGCTGAGTCCAGCGACGTTTTTACGCACGGGCGCACTCACATCGGGCATGGCAGCGTCCTGATCGCAGCAATCACCAGTTGCACGAACACGAGCAATCCCAGCGTGATGATCGCGGCTGGATTGCTCGCAAAGAATGCGGTCGAACGTGGTCTGCGCGTTGATCCTGCGGTCAAAACCTCGCTGGCACCCGGCTCGCGTGTTGTTTCCGATTATCTTGACAAAACAGGTCTCCAGAAATACCTCGACCAGCTCGGATTCAACCTGGTCGGTTATGGTTGTACAACCTGCATTGGCAACTCGGGGCCGCTGCATCCGAACATCGAGAAGACGATCCACAAATACGACCTGGTTGCCGCCTCAGTTCTTTCGGGAAACCGCAACTTTGAAGCACGCGTGCATCAGCATATCAAGGCAAACTTCCTGATGTCGCCGCCGCTGGTCGTCGCGTTCGCGCTCGCAGGCCGCGTGCACATTAACCTTTCGCGCGAACCGCTAGGAAAAGATAGAAACGGAAAGGAGATCTTCCTGCGAGATTTGTGGCCAAGTCTCAGTGAAATCCGGGACGCCATGCAAACGGCACTCGCACCGGATACATTCCGCAAACTCTATCGCGATTTTGCAGATCAAAATCCGAAGTGGAACGACATTCCATCAAGCACCGGTGACATTTACCAATGGGACGAAAAAAGCGATTACATTCACGAGCCGCCGTTTTTTGAGAATTTTTCGATGGAGCCTGGCCACATTGAAGAGATTCGAGGCGCTCGCGCGCTTGGTATTTTCGGCGACTCAGTAACGACCGACCACATTTCGCCTGCGGGAGCAATCAAGGAAACGTCGCCAGCCGGGAAATATTTGATGTCACGCAGAATTCAGCCGCGAGATTTTAACAGTTATGGCAGCCGGCGGGGCAACGATCTGGTGATGACGCGCGGAACATTCGCCAACGTGCGGATCAAGAACTTGATGGTGCCGGGAACCGAAGGCGGCCTGACCAAATATTTTGCGAACGGTGAAGGTCAAGAGATGTCGATTTTCGACGCAGCGATGAAGTATGCGGAGACAAACACTCCGCTGGTTATTCTCGCCGGCCACGAGTACGGCACCGGCTCATCGCGAGACTGGGCTGCAAAGGGCACCCGCTTGTTAGGCGTGAAGACGGTCGTTGCGGCGAGTTTCGAGCGGATTCACCGGTCAAACCTCGTCGGCATGGGCGTGTTGCCCTTGCAATTTCCCGATGGAACAACGGCACAATCGCTGGGGCTCGACGGATCGGAGATCTTTTCGATCATTGGTTTGTCTGAAACAGTTAAGCCTGGGCGAACCGTAACGCTCGAGATCGAAGGCAAAGATCGGCAGAAGCGCTCCATGCCTGTGAAGGTTCGCATCGATACGCCAATCGAAATTGATTACTATCGGCACGGCGGGATTTTGCCGTTTGTCCTGAGACAACTCCTTGCGAAGGCGTGATCCCGGCGGTCACAGACCGCCGCTACAGGAGAATCGACCGCCGTTCGACAGTGATCGGGGAGCCATCGGCAATGAATGCTGAACGCGGAGGCTGACTCAACGTTTCGGCGAATTGTTCGCCGTAAAGGGTCGTAACGTCAGCGTGGAATTCGAAGTCGGCCACGTTCCAGATTTTCCAGCGTGGATGTTCGACGCGATATTCGCTGCAGCCATCCCGCACACAGGTGTATCCCCAGTAGTGTTCCGTAATGAATTCAGCGTGTGACCCGAGAGGAATTAATTGCGGTTCACCGGATGCGCTCATCTTAAGAAATTCCCACCTTTTCTGGCGCCGCCAGCAATATTCGACGCTCAGTCTAGGATCGACGTGCTCTATGTTGTGTTTCATTGGGAGGGCGAAATAGCGCTCTCCGTAAGATGCACGAGCGATGAGGGCAATCGCGCGGCGAGGCACAAGCTCGCGGACAAAAACTACGCCGCGTCGCCAGGTATCAGCCGATTTTCTCCGCACATAGAAGCGCAGGTTCACTTCCTCGAAATCGCGATGCAGCGGGATCGGAAGACCGAGAAGACGCGTGTCGAGAAAGAGAAATCCGACGATGCTGACAAATGTCTCACCATTTTCGAAGTCGATCTCGGTGCCAGGCGGAACCAACGGCGCGATCAGAGCAGGATCGACGATATAATTCAGCATCGCCAGATAGCGCCAGTTGGCAGTGAGAAATGGTTTCACGGGGAGGTTCGGCGGTCACAGACCGCGCTGCGGAATCAATAGTCAACCGGGCGGACGCGATAGCGGAGCGCCATCTGTCAGACCCGCCAGAATCCCAAGAGGCGCGCACAGAAAAACAACGGTCATGCCCCGCTGGCCTTCCATTTCGGGCACGTGCGCGAGCCTGGCCAAATAGTCGCCGACGAAGAAAGCAAGAAGACAGCCAACGAACGCCGTAAGAAGCGCGATGAATAAAGCACGGAGAACGCGCATGAAGATGTGGCTAGTTTGCTTTGAGTTGATCGAATGATTCGGCGCTAGATTTTGCAGTCAAACCACGCCAAAACTGCAGAGTGCGTAAAGCTATTCGGATCCTTGGTCAGGATTTCCTGATACCGCTTTCTGCCGTCCGGTACTCGTCCCGCTAAAGCTCTCCTTGGCCGCGTGTGCAACACCCTGCGGGTGTTCGCGAACATCTCCGTTCAACGCGCTGGAGTTGTTTATTGTCGCCTCGCCTTCGACTGAATCTTCCGCGGATTTTTTCGCAAAAATAAAACTCGCGGTCAATACGCCGCGGTTTTGATCCGAAACTGAGACCACAGGCTGGCGCAGCAGACCGAGTTCTTCGTCACTCAATTTTGTAACCGGCTGGGCGAGGAATTCAATCTCCTTATTCAAGGCATCGGATTTGATTTTTAACCTGTCCAGCTCCGCCAGCACCAACTTTCTTGCTTCGTCCCGACGCGCTTCTTCCTGACGTTCGCGCACAACGATATTTCGCAGGAGCTCGTTTTCTCTCATCAGTCGATCCGTGTCTTCGCTGTTTTTGCCGGTTAGCTTCGCGCTCTGAAGCTGCGCCCCAGTCTCATCCAACTGCACCCAAAGCTCCGCAATTCTAGCCACGAGATACTGATTCTGTTTCTGACTCTCGGCCAGTTGCTGGTGCAGCTGCGTAACCTGCTGCTTCACTCCCACTAATTCCTCCGCGTTTGCTGAATTGTCGTTACCAGGCACGTCTTTCTCTGCATTTGCCAGCTTCTGCTTGAAATCGCTATTCTCGGCAAGGAGCGCCTGCGTGTGCTGTTCCGTTTCGCTCCCCGCTTTTAGCTGGGTGAGCGCTTCATCGCGCTGCTGCTCAACCGCAGCGATTTGCTTGTTTGCCTCGGTGAGTTTCGCGTTGGTCTCGTCCCTTTGCCTTTCTGCGGTTGCACGCGCCTCTTCGGCAACAGCAACTTCATTTTTCAATTCAGCAATCTGCACGCGCAATTGCTCCGTCGTGCTATTTCCTTGCGATGCCTGAAGCGCTTTGAACGACGCCTGCGTCTGCGCGAGTTGATCGCGCGCCTGATGTTCTGATTCCTTCGACGTCTCGATTTCCTTCTGTGCATCCTCAAGCTTGGAACTTGTTTCCTGCAGACGCTTATTGACGCCGTCCTTTTGTTTCCGAGCGGTTTCAAAATCGCCGCGCGACTTTTCAAGCGCCGCTTGCAGTTGATCGACCTTGCGGCGCAATTTCTTGGTTGCCTCTTCAACCGCCGCGTCGCTCGATCCTTGGGAAATCGTGTCCAATCCTTGCGGAGCCACGACCTCGGGACCGGGCTCCGACCAGGCCTCACTCTCGGGAAGTGATGGAACTACATCCGGCAGCGGACTTGGTCCCACTGTTAGTTCATTTTGCCTCGATATACGCTCCTGGACTCGCAGGATTCCTTCGCCGATCTTACGGCCGCGATATTCCACGATTGCTGGCTGCCAATCAGGGTGCGATCTACGCAACTCTTCGATCAGGCTTCCAGCAAATCGAAATTTGGCGAGGGCAGTCTTGAATCGGTTTTCATGCTCCACCTTTTCGCCCTGCTGCGCCGACAGATAAGCTTTAAGAAAAATTTCGCTCGGATCGTCTTGCTGCCCCACAAGGGGGCTGCTCAACAAGAGGAAGAAGAAGAGAACGAGCAAAAGCGAACCGGCTCGCACGATGCGATGGCAAAGCGCTATAATAAACCAGTTGCAGGCAGACTTTCGTTCCACCGGCGGCGAGACTTAGCAGGGCAATTGGGGAAAGTCGAGTCCTTTGTTTGCAAAAAAGGATTCGAATTTTAGAGTTGGTTTCCGCGCCAGCGATGGTGGCCGTAGCTCAATGGTAGAGCCCCAGATTGTGGTTCTGGTTGTTGCGGGTTCGAGTCCCGTCGGCCACCCGTTCGTTGAACTGTAAGAAGTGAGAAGTGATTAGTGAGAAGTTCCGTGTTCGTTTCCCATCTGTTACTTCTCACCTCTGACTTCTCACCAATCACTTTCCCATCAGTGCCTGTAGCTCAACCGGATAGAGCTTCTGACTTCGGATCAGAAGGTTGGGGGTTCGAATCCCTCCAGGCACGCCACTTTTTGGGATTTGTCGCCATTATGTCGCCCTTATTTCGCGCCTCTTGAGTTACACGGTATCCCCCTCATTCGCTCCTTGCGCTGCACAGCGCGTGATCCTGTGCTAAATTTCGTCTGTGACAGGAAACACTGCGCTCTTAATGCGGTAGGTGCTTTCCTGTATTTGCCAGTTGCCGCGCGATGTAGGGACTGCCGCGCGGTGAATCCTGTGCCTTGGGTTCCCGTTCGACGCCTCCCCAAAAGAGGGGGCAATAAGCTGCCGGGGCAAAATCCCCAGCGCGATTCGGGCGAGCTAAAACTCAATTCAATAGGATTCAAGAAATGTCTTATTCAAATGAAGGCAGCGGCCCTTCTCAAACAGCCGCAACCGCTCCCGTAGCGCCTCTCACTAAAACACTGCTCTCTAAACGCGAACTGGCTGCAATCCTCGGCGTTTCGGAGCGCACAATCGAAAACTGGCTCGCTGAAAAGCGTATTCCTCGCTTGCGACTGAGCGCGAGATTAACGCGGTTCAGTCTGCCGAAAGTCGAAGCGGCGTTAGCGCGCTACGAAGTTAAAGAAGTGGGGGCACGTCGATGAACGCGCTTTCATTGAACGAAAATCCGTGGGCTACGAGCAGCGAGGGCATTCCGAGCATAAATGATATGCTCGTGTCCTGCGTCACGAGTGCCAGAGACACCGCAACCCAACACTATGACGCAAAAGAAATCATTGAGTCGATCCGCGCGGACAAACGCTTCCTATTGCGCGGACCGATCCTCAAAATTCGTAAGGCGTTTGCAGATGTTATGGCGTCCACTGGAGGCGACCGGAAAGCCGCAAAACAAGCGGTTGCTGAGCACAAAAAGCGGTTACCGGGAGCGATGTGGTCTGGTTCGTTTCGGAGTCGTAGAAGCAACGATCCCGACAGGCTGTTACAGCATTCCGGCTTGCTATGCGCCGATCTTGATGAATTGGGCGACCGAATTACTGAGGTTCGCAAAGGACTCATAAACAGTCCGCATCTATGGGCGCTCTTCACGTCCCCCACGGGCGACGGTTTGAAGTGCGTGTTTCGCGTGCTCCCCGAGCCAGAGAAGCACAACGGAAGTTTTCGCGCTGTCGAACAGCACGTCCGGGCGCTGACCGGTGTTCAGATTGACGAATCGTGCTCGGATGTTGGGCGATTATGCTTTTTGAGCCATGACCCGGAAGTTTATTGGAACGACAACGCGATTGAACTTTCGCTCCTTGTTGAGCCAATACCGTCGCGGGATTCCGTGAGCGTTGCCAGCTGCGAACCAGAAGAAACAAAACGGCGAGTCATTGCCGTCGAATTACTGGGTGACATTGACTGGTCTACAGACACGCGCGGCTATTGTGCTTGCCCAGGTAAACACCTACACACGACCGACGACAAAGAACGTGATTGTGAAGTGTATCTCGACGGCGCGCCAACAATTCATTGTTTCCACAATCACTGCCGGGATGTCGTCGATCAAGTAAACCGCGAACTTCGTTCGCGCATTGGAAAAGCGGAGCGGTCCTCGTCCTATCCGGTCAACGATTCTGAAAGAGCGGTCCGCTTCGCTGACAACTTCGGGGCTGACTTGCACTATGTCGCGACTTGGAAAGTGTGGCTTCGTTGGAACGGCAATCGATGGTCACGCGACGAAGATGACGGGATCATTCGTCTAGCGCAGAGAATGCCAAGACTCTTATTGGAGGAAGCAGCGAGAATCGAAAGCTTCGAGGAGGGGAAAAAAGCCGCGACTGCAGCAATGCGAGCGGGAGACGCGGCAAGATTGCACGCGATGATCGAACTTGCTGGTGCTCAAACTGGCATTTCGGCAACGCCGCAGATGTTTGATGCCAATCCCTACCTTCTCAGCGTAAAGAACGGAGTCATTGATCTTCGTACTGCGTGCTTTCGGCAAGCGTCCAAAGAAGATTATCTAACAAAACAGGCAGGCACGGAGTACGTTCCTGACGCCAGATGCCCGCGCTGGTTAGAATTCTTGAGCACGATATTCCGAGACGACTCTTCGCTTATCGAGTTCGTTCAAATGTCGGTTGGTTACAGCCTGACCGGAGTGACCGAAGAACAGGTCTTATTCTTTCTGTATGGAACAGGGCGAAACGGCAAATCGACGTTTACGGAAACACTTCAATCGCTTCTTGGTGATTATGCACAACATGCACCGGCTGCATTGTTCGTAGCGGACCGATATGGCCGCGAGCCGGAAAAGGAAATCGCAAGGTTGGTTGGATCGCGTCTGGTTATTGGTTCAGAAATCGAAGAAGGCGCAAAGTTGGCCGAGAGCCGAGTTAAAGATTTGACGGGACAGGACACACTCACCGGGCGCTTCTTGTATTCATCGGCATTTGATTTCAAGCCTACGCATAAGCTTTGGATTTTCGGAAACCACAAGCCCGATGTGAGTGGGAACGACCTGGGAATCTGGCGGCGAATGCGGCTCGTCCCATTTAGCGTGCAAATTGAAGAGTCAAAGATCGAAAGGCGGTTGCCCGCGAAGCTCATTGCCGAATTACCCGGCATTTTGAATTGGGCACTCCAAGGCTGCTTAGCTTGGCAGAAACAAGGTCTTCCGATTCCACAGGCGGTCAGAGCGGCAACCAATGAATATAAAGATGAAGAGGACGAGTTAGGCGAGTTCATCGTAGATAAATGCGTCGTCAGCGCTATGGCTGAGGTCACACGATGGGAGTTGCAATACGCATACCTCGAATGGGCGCGGGAGCGCGGGACCAAAGTACCGATGAAGCCAAAAGCCTTCGCAAAGCGGCTCCGATCGCGGGCAGGAATTTCCGAACGAAAAAGCGGAAATGATCGATTATGGAGGGGCATTTCTCTCAAGTACGAACACGATGGTTGTTTCGGCAACGGCGCGCTCGCTTCTTCAACTGCTTCGAGGATGCCGACTCCAGTGAGCGGGGCCTTTGCGGGAGGCGTGCAGGCGGCGCAAACCGTGCTAGCCGCGCGGGCGGAAGGCACTTGGGCAGGAAAATAGAGGTTTTCACCAAAGCCTGCACACAAGAAAAGCTGTAGAAAGTTTGCGGAAAAAAAAGTGTTTTGCTGCCCCAAGTGCCCTTCGCGCTGAGGGGTGCGCCCGGGTGCTTCCACAAACGCTAGGTTATCCGCCCCAAGCTCCAAAAGTGCCGAGCGTTGCGGCAACGCACGATGCCTGTGGCATTCCAAATGATTCCACGAAAGCGGCTTTAATTTGTTGCTCTGCCTGGCGGCGTTGCACTCACGACGCAGCTTAATTGCTGCAAAGGGCTATCGCGTTGCAGTTGATTCTATGCAGTGCGAAAGCGGCCGAGCGGCTGATAAAAATCCCCGCTGGGCGCCTTCAAAGGTTGCTTTGGAGCTTTACGCACGCTTTCCAAGCCACGCGTATCCAAGTAGAATGCTGCCGGAACGAGCGCTTCGTTCAAGGCGCGCAGAGTGAATCCAACGAAGTTTTTGACCGAGCTGAAGCGACGCAATGTTTACCGCGCAGCGGTCGCTTACGGAGTCGTCGCATGGTTCCTTACGCAGCTTACGACGCAGGTCTTCCCGTTTTTTGAAATTCCGAATTCCGCAGTGCGTTTCGTCGTCATCGCGCTCGCGGTCGGATTTCCAATCGCGATGCTGCTGTCCTGGATTTACGAACTTACCCCTGAAGGAGTAGTGCGGACGGAAGATCTCGATCCGGTAGAGGCGAGATCAGTTCAGCGCAGGAGCGGCCGGCTGCTCGACTTCATCAT
>JBKPDP010000025.1:0-81832 GCA_046727935.1 Verrucomicrobiota bacterium
AATGGATGAGGGGCTGACGGAGGGTGAGGAGGGTTTGCGCAACTACGTTGTTGACCTTGCGAGTCAAAAGATTCTCGGGGAAACAGGCTGCAATTATTTCGGCACCAGTCGGCGTTACAATCATCGGCAATGCATCGTCAGATGGTCCCCCGACTCGCTGAAGTTTGTGGAGCTCTGGGATGACAAATGGGCGTCCAGCGCCTGTGTGGCGGGAAAGATCAGTCCAGGCCCAAAGCTTGCCGGCGCAGTGGACCTGGACAAAGCGATCGGAAAGAAAACTTACGCCTTTGTTAAAAAGCGTTTCGATTCGGAGAATGGCGGCGCCGGCGAGCTTTCGCTCCAAATCAACAAAGTGAGCAACGATGGCATGATCGATCTGGAGGCGTCGGAGCAATGCCGCTTTGGCGACTGCAGGGGCGAAACAATCTTTAAGGTAAACGAACGTTTACACCTGAGTGACGGCCCGAACGGGCCGCGTCTCGAACTACTGAAGATGCGCCGACTACCTAACGACTGATGAGCCGAAATTCTTTCGCGCCGGCGTGTTAATTCATCGCGTGTTCAGAGGCTGAAATGCTGTTCACAGCGCCGAGAGCAAGCTAGCCGCCGAACAACTTCAGGTCGGAGTAGATGAAGGGCCTGGCTGCGGCGAGGCAGGTTTAGTCTTGCCTTTTTCCCGGATTTTGGCGGCGCGCTCTCGGAGCGGATCGGCCTTTGCCTTGTCACCCATTGCTTCGTAAAGCTTGGCGAGATCGTTAAGACAAGTGGCAGTTTCGGGGTGGTTCGGGCCCCTCGCTTTTTCGGTGACCTCCACCGCGCGCAGGGCGTACGATTCGGCCTTCTTGTATTCGCCTTTTTCACGATAAAGGACACCGAGATTGTCAAGAGCTGCGCCAGTCTTGTAGTGATTTGGTCCAAGTTTGTCCTCAAAAAGTCTTAATCCCTTCTGGAAAAGCGGTTCGGCTTTGTCGTATTTGCCCATGCCCTCATAAATCGCACCAAGATTATTGTACGAAGTCGCTGTCATTTCGTGCGTGGGTCCGTACGCCTTCTCAGAGAGCTTCAGATCCTGTTGGGCAAGCGGTTCCGCTTTGGCGTAATCTTTTTCAAGCCGATAAAGATCCGCCAACCCCCCAATACTCGAGACCAAGGCCGAATTGTTTGGTCCCAAAGCCTTTTCGCGGATCTTTAAAGCGCGCTGATAAAACGGCTCCGCCTTCTTGTAGTCGCCCATCATTTGGTAAAGCACGCCCAGGTTGTTGAGACAAGTGGCGGTGCTTGGATGTTCGGGACCAGAAGCTTGTTCGGTAATCTTAAGGGAGCGCTGAAAGAGTGGCTCGGCCTTGCTATAGTCACCGCCATCCATGTAAACCCAGGCCAGGTTATTAATACTTTCTCCGGTCGCAGGATGGTTTGGGCCGAGAATTTTCTCGCGCGTTTCGAGTGCCTGCTTAAAAAGCGATTCGGCCTTTACCAGGTCGCCTTGATCAAGGTAAATCGCGCCCAAGTTATTTTGGATGTTTGCAGTGTGTGGATTCTCAGGTCCGAGCGCCTTTTCGTAGATCTTCAACGCGCGCTCATACATCGGTTCGGCTTTCGCGAAATTGCCTTGATGATAATAAAGGACCGCCAGGTTGCTCAGGCTGTTGGCAACCTGAGGATTATCGGGGCCAAGCGTCTCCTCGCGGGTTTTCAAGACTCGCACGTATAGCGGCTCCGCCTTAGCCGAATCTCCCTTGTCCTGGTACAGCAGCGCGAGGTTGCTCATGCCTGACAGCGTGTTCGGATGCTTCGCGCCAAGTTTGGCTTCCCAAATCTTTATTGCCCGCTTGTAGAGCGGCTCCGCTTTTGCGTAGTCACCGCTCTCTCGATAAGTCTCGGCGAGATTGTTGAGGCTGATCGCGGTATATGGATGGTTCGGGCCGAGCGCTTTCTCCCGAATTTTCAAGGCACGCTGGTAAAGCGGCAAGGCTTTCGCGTGTTCACCCATTCCACCGTATAGATATGCAAGATCGTTCAGGCTATCGGCTGTTTCCGGATGGTCGGGACCATAGTTTTTTTCACAGTACTTCAACACCTCTTCGGCAATTGGCACTGCTTCCTGAAATTTGCCCGCATTACGCAACTCCTCGATTTGATGAATCTTTTCGCGAACGTCATCTTTGTCCTGCGCGACGGCGGAACTAAAACACAACGCAGCCGCGCAAAAACAGGCGATGCAACGCAACCGGCGATTAATCATGCGCTGGGCTCTCGAAACCTTTTCAGCCATTTCTTTCATTATCCGAGAGTGCCAGATAACAACGTTCGATTGCAAGCAAACTCTGCCTGGAGATGTGAAAGCGCGTTACCACATCTCCGCAGCGGAATTCCATTGTGCTAACTTCCCACCTTACCTATCATTAAGAGGCAATGAAGCCGAGCGCTTATATCTTGGCCATCGGTTGCATGCTAATTGCCGCGCGGTTTGCCGTCGGCAGACTCAAAGCAGCCGAGCCCTCGGTGCAGCCGGAGTCGCGCTGGGTTGAGATAGGATCGGAGAAAGCTGTCATTGCCCGTGATTCACAATCGGCAGATGGTCGTAATGCCCTGGCTTGGGTAGTTGATAGCCTCGAGCCAGTCGATTGGTCGCTGCTAGACAAGGATCCCAATCGTTTCTACGAACAATACGAGGTGAAAGCGATCTGGGTTATCAATCTCGGTGACAAAAAGAAGGTAGGCACTGTAGGGGATACGGGAGGCTATGTGCGGCCAGGCAGTCATCGAACGTTGAGCGTCGCCTGGGGGCCGATCGAGAATGGAAAGCGCTTTGCTTTGGCAGCCTATCAGTGGAAATGGGGCACAGATACGCTACTTCTTCTGGACGTGGGGACGGATGACTGTCGCTCGGCACAGATCGGGCCTGTTTTGGATAAAGCTATCGAGGCGCAGATTAAGCGTTCCAAGCCGCGGCAGCGCGGACCGTTTGATTCTACGTATCTACTCACCGGGCTGCCGGAACTTGGAAAGAAGACCGGCTTTTCCAGTGCGACTACGGTTGGTCTCCCATTTGTTACAAAGGATCGCGAACAAGATGCTTCGATCAGCGAAGGCATTCTCTCACTTAAGCTCGCGCGCGCAGGCGTAGGTCCCACTGCCAGCGTCGTTAAGCTTACTCCCGGACCACTGCCGGACGATCCCTTTTCCGAATCAGCACGACTCGCCAAAGCTGATCGCGAGTTGAATGCAATTTATTCTGCGCTGTTAAAACGGCTCGACTCTTCGGCACGAGAGAAGCTTAGAACCGAACAACGCGCATGGCTCGAACAACGCGACCGCCAGGCCGATGAAGCCGTTCGTAACAAAAGTGACACCGAGAACGCGCGAATCGTTCGCGACCGCGTTCTGCGTCAGCTTACTGAGGAACGCTCCGCCGAATTGCGAAAACGGGAAGCGGAAACGAAGTAGAGTTTATTGGGGGATCCGCGATCACTTGTTGTTCATAGGTACCGTTGTCGCTCTACACCCCGCACGAAACGGAAAGCAACGCCTCAATCTTTTTCGGATCGCAGCGATAAATCGTGGTCGCTTCGCCTTCATAATAATCAGAGCTGACGACGATCTCCATCTTCTCGTCGCCATCCAAATCCAGAACGGCGATTACTTTGTAAGCGTTCGGCGCGTTGAAGCTGGCTTCGTCGGAGACGTAAGCTTTTGGGTAAAATTCGCCTTCGACCAATTGCGTCTCGACTTTTCCCGCGACCACTCGCCGCAACAATACCATCGAATAACTTCCAGCCGGTGATCTCATCGGCACGCTATTGTCTTTGCTGAAATAATTTGTCGCGCTGATTAGAACTTCGTCCTCGCCATCGCCATCCAGATCAATGCGCAGGATGCTGTCGATTTTCACTTTCGGTTGCTCGATCCCTTTCGTTTTCAAAAAATCGCGAAGCGTATCGACATAAACTTTTTCTGTCGGATCGGTCACTTTCGGTTTTCGCGGCAACGCATTCCATGGCGCGGCGAGCGCGATCGCGCCCTTATCTCGCTTTGGCGACAACGAAACGGTCAGCACATCTGAACACACATCCTCTTCTGACGGTTTCGGCTTGCCGCCCTTGGCTTCGCCGAGTGATTGGGTCAATCCATAAATCCGATAGGTTATTTCACCGTTCATCGACTTCGCCGCTTGTTCTCATTCGACCGAATCTAACAAGGATTGGTGACGAAAGGGAGGCGAATTCACGCGCGGCGTTCTTTGATTGACTGGAGAACTTCTGTGATCGCCTCGGCGCGCGGTTTCGCGCCGAGATTGCCTTTGCCGTGGACGCGGACGCTGACTGCACCGGCTTCCATGTCGCGCTTTCCGATCACGAACGTGGTGTGGACTTTCAGTTGTTCGGCGCGCTGAATTTAGCCTTACTCCTGCCGAGGCTTAACCTGCTTTTCGAGATCGGCGACCCGTGCTTCGGTTGAAAGCGCTTTGCCTTCCATTAAAGCTGCTGCGCCAAACGGACCCCAGTGCTGATTTGCATAAATGGCTGCGTCGGTGTCACGCCGAATCAGCCATTCGCGTTGTTCCCGTTGAAACTGTTTGCGCGCGTCTGGTTCCAATTGCTTGAGCAGCGCAGCGTAAACATTGTTTAGTTTTTTGTCGGCTCGTTCGAAGCGCGTCGATACCGGCATCCATGGCTCTTCCTGACCGACAGATTCCGCAGAGAGCGGCAATGTCTTGCTGATCCATCCGATGTGATAATCTTTCCATCGTTTCCGTGCATCGCGATTGGCCGCGCGCAAACGGCCAGTGAGTTCGAACTTACCGGTGTCCGTGTTAAAGTAACAAAGCCACCAGGCCGCACCCGTTTCAAAATCCCAAGAAGCCTTGTCTGGCGGACCGATACTCGCCGAGAGACTAACGAGCAACCGGCGCGAGTCCGAACTCCAATCAACGAACTCAATCACGCGACGTCCAACCTGATCGTTCGGCGGAGGCATTCCAATCAGCTTGTCATCAACCTTCTCCTGCTCGGCAAAGAAACGCCACGCGAGTTCGCTGAGGCATTCGGCGGATGCTTGAACGTAATCCAGATCGCCCGTGCGATGATAAAGGCGAGCGCTGCAAAGAGTGTCGTCTGAGAAAATCCATTGTTCATTTGGAGAAAAGAAGGCCAGTCCCATCGTCGTATTCGCATCCACCTTTTCACTGATGGGCAAAGGAGCGCATGTTTTCGGATCATGCGCCGGGACTAGTGCGAGTCGCTCGCCGGCGGAGGCGCCGGACTGATCAACATCGGTATAACGAACAAGGTAGAACTTCCCGCTTGGTGCGGTTGCGATGCGCTCCGGTGATTTTGTTTCTTCCGACCGAATCGCGGCCGGCAGCAAACAGAGCGCCGAGGCCACAGCTGTTCCGAACAAATCGACACAACGCGTTGTTTTCACTGACGATAAGTCTGGTTGGTTACCTTTTGCGTCAGCCACCTTGCCTCCGAAATACTCCATGTTCCTTCAAAATGTCCGGACCATGTTTTTATGGGCGGTTCCATCGGCTTGGGATTGTTAGTTGCAATGACATCGAAATGGATCCGCTGACCATCATCTTCGAGATGGAACTCCTCTCCGTTTTCTTGTTCGTCACGATCAAAATTAAAGTGCTTTAGATCATTCCACGGCTTGACCCTGGCCTTCTCATATCCGGGCTCAAGCGCTCGATCGATTTCAGCGGCAAGGTCAGTTCGCCGCGTCACCCGGCCATCATGCAGCTCGAACAACGTGAACCCGAACTGCCCCCCATTTTCCTTCAACATCGACGAGAGCAGCCGAGCTATCCTTTGTCCATTCCACGTTCAGAGCTTTTCTGTTGTAATAATTGTAAGCTTCCGTTAGCGCCAATAAGCGGAATGGCTTTAACGCGACTAGGAAATTGCAACCGACATCTCGATCCACAATCGGATGAGCGTCGGCATAGATGACACCATACTTTCCGTCAGGCGATATCGAGTCTTCGGCAATCTCATAACCCAGGGCAAACGCGTCGGGATACCCCGGTCGAACATTCGGGCCATGGATTTCCACATCCGGAGCCGGCGTGCTGGATTCGTCTGCCGCGATTGACCAGGCAGCAACTCCGATAAAGATAAAGCCGAACAACTTTATTGGGCTAATCACGCCAGTGTTGTTCGACGCTGTCACGCGGAATAGCGTTCGCCACACGTGATGCTTCATCTTCTTAAGGTCGCCGCTCTTCGATCGACTGCAATATGTCCGCGATCGCTTCCGCATCGAGATTGCCTTTGCCGTGGGCACAGACCCTTCCCAAAGCTATCAAGCACCACAAGAGACAAAAAGTAACGTCTCAATTATTTTTTGGGCTGCAGCGATGAATCGTCGTTTCTTGTCCTTCGTAGTAACTGGAAGCTACTACCATCGCAAAAGCCAGCGCTTGAAAATAAAACGCGCGACTGTGCGTGCTCCTGATCTAGTTAGGCTACTTGCCATACAGTATCGCGTAGGTCTTCGGGAAGTGCCGCTTGATGTATGGCTTGGGATCCGAAATAGGTTCGGTTTCGGACGGAGCGGAAAATTGTTCCGCGTAGTCCGTTCGGACCTTGGAAGACTGTCCAGCGAGTAGCTTGGCAAAGGTTTTATCGCCCGCGACATGAAGAAGCACCCACCTATTCCAGGAATGTCCTTCGCCCGCATTTCCATCCATGAACGGGGTAAGAGAGCTAAAGCGCGCGAATGCTTTTACATCGCCTTTGCTGGCTTGAACGAGAGTCTTATAATAGTTGGCCACACCATGATACTTTGCCGAAGAGGCAGTATCGTCCTTCATGTTCACAGGCTTAGACTGCCATGTCAGCCACTCCTTTTTCCTTCCGTCAAAGTTAAGCTTCATGAGCGGCTCATCCGGCAACACGCGGATCCGGTTGTCAGGAATTCGACCGGTGATTCCGGATTTTAGATAAACCTCCCAGTCTTTCTCGCCGTAGGACAATTTCCTTGCGATAAAGCGTTCGCCGGGCGTTATGGTCATGCGAACCTCGTCGCCTTCGATCAAACCAGACCCCGTGTACGCATCCGACCCGTTGATTGTTGCCGTGACTTATTTCTGCGACCAAGCCGTCGTCGGGTAAACGAGTGCCAGACTCGCGAATGCGTGAATCAGCTTTCTATTCATCGTTCTGGTCGAAGAACCTGGCCATTCCGGCAGCGATATTTTTTCGAACACAGATGTTGATCTGTTGTTAGTCTTCTTTAAAGGCTTCCACCGCCTTGGCGTTGTGCTCGCTAAGACTCGCCGGAAGCTCAAAGGCTTTCTTTTCCATGCTGTAATCGCATTGCCAGTCATCAATGGTCCACTTGTGGCTTACGAGGCCGGTGAGACTAAGTCGCACCTTTTTCCCATCACCGCTCCAGGAAACGAAGCGAATAAACGATTTGTCCAGATTCTTCGTATCGATCTTATACTTATGTTTGTTAGGCGGAGTTTTTTCGAAAAATTCCCAAGCCAGCTCACTGAGCGGATCGGTTATCGATTCGAAAACAAGGCCATCTTTCCGGCGATAGAGATAGGCTGAGTCTTCATCGCTATTGTCGTGCTGCCACCGAACAATCCACCGCGCGTCTGGTGAAATGAAATGCTCCGTGGAGGACGTGCCGGTCTTCCCTGGCAATCGCTTGCGTTGTGTAGGATCATCTTTCGAAACAATCCACGCCTCCTGCCTGCGAAAATCGTCACCTTCTCCTCGAAAAACCTTGATCACAAAATCTCCCTTGGGAGATTCGGCGCCTTCGTCTTTTGCTTCGCTGTAACTCGGCGGCGGATAAGGGCCACTTTCCAGCGGGAAATCCGCGCGAATGTCCTTTATTCGCTCCCTGGTGTTAAAGGAGAGAATTTGCCAATGGAGTTCCGGGTCTTTCGTCGTGCCCTCTTGATCCCGATATTTGATCCATTCTACCTCGGATTTTTTTAACTCCTTCTGCTGTTCTGGCGGCAGGCGCGCCATTGTTTCCTTATAAATCTGGTTTAGTTCGGCGTCTTGTTTTTCAAAGTCTGCCTTTAACTCTTCCAGCGTCGGAGAGGCGGTGGGCGTAGGGTGTGGGTGCAGCGAAACGGGCGGGAGCAAAGCACCAACACAGAAACAGGCCAGAATTACTCGAGCCATCGAATTGTCATGATCTCTCGCCGACCCGCATAGTTAGGCGCCGCACGAGACGGAAAGCAACGCCTCAATCTTTTTCGGATCGCAGCGATAAATCGTGGTCGCTTCTCCTTCGTAGTAACTGGAAGCTACCACGATTTCCAATTTGCCGTCGCCGTCCAGGTCCAGTGTGGCAATCACTTTGTATGCGTTTGGCGCGTCGAACGAGTCGTCCCGCCGGACATAAGCCTGCGGGTGGAATTCACCCTCGATGAGCTGCGTTTGCACTTTTCCTGCGACCACCCGACGCAACAGCACCATCGAATAACTGCCCGCCGGCGATCGCATCGGCACGCGGTTTTCTTTGCTGAGATAATTTGTCGCGCTGATCAAAACCTCAGGCTCACCGTCGCCATCGAGATCAACGCGCAGGATGTTGTCGATCTTCACCTTCGGCTGCTTGATCCCGCGTGTTTTCAAAAAATCGCGCACCGCACCGACGTAAACCTTTTGCGTTGGATCGACCACTTGTGGCTTTCGCGGCAACGCGTTCCACCGCGCGGCCAGTCCGATTACACCGCCTTTTGGCTTTGGCGAAAGTAGAACCATTAAGGTGTCAAGGCACGGTTCGTCGACAGGTTTCGGTTTGGTTCCTATTGTTTGACTTACTTGTTTAGTCAGGCTGTAAACCTGTAAGATGTTTCGTTAGTAACTAATTTCGCCGCCTGTTCAGGCTTGATCCACTTTCCATTCGCGCTCACCCCGAAGAAGTACCCTGTCTCGATCTCTATGATTGGGTGCAGATCAGCTGCGTCTGCTGCGACGATGCTGAATAACGCAAGCAGACCAATTAATGCTAACGATGTGTTCGTTTTCACTTTAGCGAACTGGACTAATCCGAGGAATCGATCATTACTGCCGCGGGATAGCTGAAGGACATCAAATCCTGAGAAGTTTCCCAGACCATACACGCCAAGCCTAGTTTGTGTTTGTCGCATTAATCCTCATTATCGGCAGTTACTGGCAATTTGGGACGCTTATTGACAATCCCACGAATTCGGCGGTCATAGACCGCCGCCACAACAAAAGAATCAAAGCGCAGCAGCAACATGCTCGAGAGCATAACCGATCAGCCCGCTAGCGGGCAGCGTAAAAAGCCAGGCCCAGATGATTCGCTCGACAACGGTCCATCGCACGCCGCTGAAACGTTTCACAGCGCCTACGCCCATGATTGACGTTGTGATTACGTGTGTGGTTGAAAGCGGAATACCGTAGTAGCTCGCGCCCTGGATAATCAATGCGGCGGTTGTTTCCGCGGCAAAGCCGTTCACCGGCTGCAGTTTCACCATGCGATGCCCGAGTGTGCGAATGATCCGCCAGCCGCCCGCGGCGGTCCCGACGGCCATGGTTAGGGCGCAGAGAACGACGACCCATACGGGTAGGATGAATGTCGGAGTCTTGAGAAAAGCCAACGCGCCGGGCAAATGATCGAAGCTGCCAGCTTTAGTGCCGGTAAAAAGTGCGAGCGCGATGATTCCCATGGTCTTCTGTGCGTCGTTTGAGCCGTGGCTGTGTGCCATCCACGCCGCGCTGAAGATTTGCAGCTTGCCGAATAGCGTGTTCACAAAGTGCGGCGTAAACCGATGAAGTGTTAGGAAAAGCAGAAACATCAATAGCCCACCGAAAACGAATCCGGCGAGCGGCGACGTGATCATAGGCACAATAACTTTCGGCCACATGCCGGCGTTCCATTTTATGACCGACCAATCGCCGCGCGCCGTGGCGAGCGCTGCGCCGCAAAGTCCCCCGATCAGCGCGTGACTCGAGCTCGAGGGCAAACCGAACCACCACGTGGTCATGTTCCACGCGAACGCAGCGACGACTGCGCAAAGAACGGTAGGCATGGTGACGACGTTCGTGTCCACAAGGCCTTTGCCGATTGTCGATGCCACAGCGCCGCCGAGAAGCGCACCGGTGAGATTAAAAAACGCCGCCATCGCAATGGCCTGACGCGGCGTGAGAACTTTGGTCGAGACCACCGTCGCGATCGCGTTGGCGGCGTCGTGAAATCCGTTGCTGTATTCGAAAATGATCGCTGCGACAACGACGATGAGGAATGTGAGCATAAGCCGCAGCGCCGAACGCTTTCGGAGCTACGAATATTTCAGTGCGACCTCAAGAATGATGTTGCCCGCGTCCCGGCAACGATCAATTACCTTTTCAATCAATCCGAAAAGATCGCGCAGAAAAATTACCTGCTTCGTTTTGTAATCGCCCTGGTAAAGATCGCGCAATAGATCGAGCTCGAGTTTGTCGGCCTCGCCCTCAATGGACTGGAGTTTGGCGTTCATTTCCCGCGCGGTCGCCGCGTCGGTGCCTTTGCGCAATTGTTTGACCATGGCCAGGACTGTCTCCGCCGCTTGATCGAGAAGCTCGACTTGCTTGCGAAAATCGCGCCCGTGTAAGTCCTCAGGACAGATCAAAACGCGCTCACCAATTTTCTCCACGGTTTTCGGTATTTTGTACAGTGCGCCAGCCAGCGCCTGAATATCTTCGCGTTCCAAAGGCGTGATGAAGGTTTTGCAAAGCTGCTCGGTGAGTTCCTGAGTGATTTCCTTGTCTTTGCGCCGGCTGAGGATGAATTCTTCCAGGCTCTGCGGCGATTCTTTTTGCTCGAGCCGTTCTAGCAGCGCGATTAAATGATGCACGCTCGCGTCTGCTTCTTCGGCGCTCTTCTCCAACAAATCGTAGAATTTTTCGTCGCGCCCAAAGATTTTTTGGATCGACAACATAACTCACTTCTTTTGTAGCCGACGGCGCTGACCTCGGCAATCTCAGAGCTTGCCCGGCGCGCTGGCCGCTGTCAGCGCCCACGGCTACAGCAGGCCGGGAGTTGCTGACTCCGGCCAGCCATTTTTCACTGCGGGCAAACACCGCGATTATATATCTGTTTAGCGCCGAAGGCGCACCTCAATTTTAGCCTGGGGCAACGCCCCAGAACAAAATGGAAATCACTAGAAGCGCTGAAAGCGCGAGTCAATCTCGGGTCCGGCAGCGCGCGGCCTGATTACGACGACCAATGTTCTTGAGCCGCGCCTTTGGCGCTAAGCAGATGCGCGATCATTGATCTTGGCTACAGCATGGCGCCGCGCATGATGACCAGGGCGATGCTGAAATAAATGATTAAGCCGGTCACGTCGACAAGCGTGGCGACAAATGGAGCGGAAGACGCCGCAGGGTCGGCGCCGACTCTGCGCAGAATAAACGGAAGCATGGACCCGGAAAGCGTTCCCCAAAGCACGACACCAAGGAGCGCAATCCCGACGGTGAGAGCGACCAGTGGCCAATGTGGCCCGTATGGTTGCCGATGAAAATATTGCTCGCCGACGATTGCCCACCCGCCGACGCGCACGATACCGATTGCTCCGAGGATCACCCCCAGCGAAAGCCCAGCCTGCACTTCGCGACGCATTACCCGCCACCAATCGCGCAGAGTCACTTCACCCAGTGCCATGGCGCGAATCATCAGAGTGGACGCTTGCGAGCCAGAATTGCCGCCGCTTGAGATGATAAGTGGTAGGAACAATGCGAGCACGAGTGCTTTGGCGAGTTCTTCCTGGTAATTTGCCATTGCAGTCGCGGTCAACATTTCTCCCAGGAACAAGATTACGAGCCAGCCGGCGCGTTTGCGCACCATGCGCCAGAGCGGAATTCGCATATACGGCTCATCCAGTGCTTCCATGCCGCCGAACTTCTGGATGTCTTCGGTCGCCTCTTCCTCCGCAACGTCGAGCATGTCGTCGCCGGTGACGATGCCGACGAGGATCCCGCCGGAATCGACGACCGGCAGCGCCGCGCGATCGTACCTGCGGAAAACATTCAGCGCGTTCTGCTGCGAATCGGTCGCATTCAACGCCACGAAGCTTTGATCCCGAATCTCGCTTACTTTCGCCGTGAGCGGCCGGAGCAGGAACTCACGCATCCGCACGTCATCGATCAGTTTCCCGCGGTCATCGACGACATAAACAAAGTTCAGCGTCTCGCTGTCGCGGCCATGTTCGCGCACATAGTCGAGCACTTGCTGCACGGTCCAATCCTCGGGCACGGCGATGAAATCCGGTGTCATCAAGCGGCCAACGCTGTCTTCCGGATAACCGAGCAGCGCCGTGGCGATACGCCGTTCCTCCGGCGTAAGCAATCTAATCAACTGCCGCGCCGCAGCGCTCGGCAATTCTTCCAGCAGCGCCGTGCGATCGTCCGGCGCCATCTCGTTTAAGATTCCGACAACCTGCTCGTGCGCCATCGCGCGCAGCAACTTCTGCTGCGCGTCGAAATCGAGATATTCAAACACATCCGCCGCCAGCGCATGAGGCAGGACACGAAAGATGATGACCTGTTCGTCCTCCGGAACATCGAGGATCACTTCGGCGACGTCGGCCGGCGGCCACTCACGAAACAGTTCACGCAACGCGCCGAAGTTTCGGGCGTCGATCATACTTTTGATTTCTGGCGCGAGAAGTTTGCCGACCACGTCGCGTTTGTAACACTCGCGCTCGCTCAAAGCAACGACTCGTGAGCGGTAAAAAAGTTATAAGCGTTACAAAGTTAAAAGGATTAGAAATCAGCCGGGTTTACCGTTGTAACTCTTTTAACCTTGTAGCTATTTTAACTCCTCTCTCCGCTTGGCATTTGCCGGAAACGTTACAAAATGAGGGTAATGCCTGCAGTTGCTACGGGTCCAATGATTCGGCGCGCGATCGGCGACGATCACGTTTGTCTGCTCACTTTTGACCGTCCCGAATCGGGCGCGAATATCTTCGACGAAGCTACGCTCGATGAGTTGAATGAGCATCTCGATTTTGTTGAGAATGACCGCTCGTTGCGTGGCCTGATCATCGCCTCGGCGAAAAAATCCATTTTCGTGGCCGGCGCCGATTTAAAGACTCTGCTGCACCAGGCGCAAAGCGGCGATATGCGGGCGTTCATTGCTCACGGGCAACGGGTTTTGAACCGGCTCGGGGAACTGAAAATTCCGACTGCCGCTGCAATCCACGGCGCGTCTGCCGGTGGTGGTTACGAAGTTGCCCTGGCGTGCGATTATCGCGTTGCTTCAGATGATCCGGCAACACGGATCGGACTGCCTGAAACGACTCTGGGCCTCATTCCGGCCTGGGGCGGTTGCACCCGCCTGCCGCGCTTGATTGGTGCCGAGAAAGCTGCGGACGTAATTGTAAAAGGGAAACTTTATTCGGCACAGGAAGCCTTGAAGCTGGGCTTGGTCGATGAAATCGCTCCACGCGATCAACTTCTCGATCTAGCGCGGAAAAAATTGCGCGATGGAAAACGCAAATTGGATGGTGGAACTCGTGCGACGACGGGCTCGCGCGAGCTCGCCTCTCCACGGCAACACGGAAATGCGGCACCAGAACGCGCTTGCGAAATCATCAACAAGACTCTGTCGATTTCGCCAGCCGATTCGTTGCGGATGGAGCTGGATGCGATTGTGGATCTTGGAAAAACGGAATCGACGCAAAATCTGATTCGCAATTTCTTCCTGGCCGAAAAGTACAAGAAAGGAACTTCGAAAGCGGCGCCGGAGAAAGTAGTGCACGCCGCAGTGATAGGGGCAGGCGTAATGGGCTCAGGCATCGCGCAATGGCTTAGCTCTCGTGGCGTCACAGTTATTCTGCGCGACATTGCGCGTGAGCAGATCGATCGCGGTCTTGCGAATATTGAAAAAATCTATTCCGATGCGGTAAAGCGCGGTTTGATGAGCGAGGAAAGAGCGAAGGAGGGGCGTGCCCGCATCGTGGCCTCGACTGCGCCGATGGAATTGCGCGACGTGCAATTCGTCATCGAGGCCGCTTCGGAAAAATTTGAGGTAAAGAAGGAAATCTTTCGCGAGCTCGCGATGCAGGCCGGCCCGAAAACGATCATCGCCACAAATACGTCGGCCCTTCCGGTCAGCAGGCTTGCTGACACGACCGTTTCACCTGAGCACGTAATCGGTCTTCATTTTTTCAATCCGGTCAGCCGAATGAAACTGGTGGAGGTCGTGATTGCGAAACAAACGTCAGACGACACACGCGAGCGGAGCCTGGCCTTTGTGCGACAAGTTGGAAAACTGCCGGTAATTGTGCGCGACAGCCTGGGTTTCCTGGTGAACCGCGTTTTGTTTCCGTATTTGCTCGATGCCGCTGAGCTTTTTGAAAGCGGCCTGGAAGCGGACAAGATCGACAATGCTCTCATGCAATGGGGTATGCCAATGGGGCCGCTGCGATTGATCGATGAGATCGGGATCGATATTACCATAGACATTGGCAACACACTGGAAAAGGCGTACGGGCGACGCGATCACGTTTCAGCTGTTCTGCTCTGGTTACGCAATGGCCAGATGTTGGGCCGCAAAACAGGCGCTGGTTTTTACAAATATGAGGGTAAAGCGCAGACGCCTAACGAATCGCTCGCGCAATGGCGGCGCGCGTTGCACGGCGAGCCCGAAGGCGCCGAGGGACCAAACATTCCGCCGGACTGGCACCGCGACCCCCGTTTGCGGCCGAACGAAGAGGAGCTGGCGCACCGGTTGGTTTTCCTGATGGTCAACGAAGCTGCGCGCTGCGTGGAGGAGGAAGTCGTCGATTCACCGGAGGATGCAGACTACGGAATGATTTTGGGAACCGGTTTCGCGCCGTTCCGAGGCGGCCCATTGCGGTTCGCGGAACATTTTGGGCTGAAAAAAGTCGTCGATGAACTGGAACGGCTGGCGCAAACTGAGGAGAAATTTTCGCCGTGCGAGATATTGAAGCAGCACGCCCGGGATGGAACGAAATTTTATGAGTCGTGAAACCGCCTTGTCATGTCGAGCGAAGTCGAAACATCTCTTATCGTTGTATTTTAGTATCGAGAGATTCCTCAATGGAGCTTGTCCTGAGCAAAGTCGAAGGGCTCGGAATGACAGATTGCTATGAAATCCCCGCTCGAAGCGCCCGAGAAACAAATCGCTGAGGAAACCAGCGCGAAGCCAGAAAAGCCAGCGCAGGCCGTCATTGACACATCGAAGATGGCGAAAGGCCAGCGCGAAGCTCTTGAGCTGGCGGAAGCGGCACGGGACCCGCTCGAGGACCGTGGCAGTTTTGCCAGCAATCTTTTTGTCGGCCGCTACGATTTCGATCGAATTTATCCCTATCCCGCGCAGAGCGCTGAAGATCGCGCGGCGGGCGAAGATTTTTTGCAGAAGCTGGAAGTTTATCTGCGTGATCACGTCGATCCCGACGAGATCGATCGTACCGGTGAAATTCCTCCGGAAAATTTCAAGGGACTGGCGGAAATCGGGGCGTTTGGGATCAAGGTGCCGAAGAAATATGGCGGGCTCGGTTTGTCGCAATGCAATTACGGACGGGCCGCCGTCTTGCTTGGAAGTTGGGATGGAAACGTGGCCGCTCTTGTTTCCGCGCATCAATCCATTGGCGTCGCGCAACCGCTGCTCTTATTTGGGACGGAAGAGCAGAAACAAAAATATCTTCCGCGCGTCGCCAGCGGAGAAATCTCGGCATTCGCGTTAACAGAGCGGCACGCCGGATCCGACCCGGCAACGATGAGCCTGCGCGCCGAACCCACACCGGATGGGGGCGAATTCATTCTAAATGGCGAAAAACTCTGGTGCACCAACGGCGTAAAAGCCGGTGTCCTCGTAGTGATGGCGCGCACGCCATCGAAGATGGTAGGCGGGAAAGAACGCAAACAAATCACGGCATTCATTGTCGACGTCGATACACCGGGACTCGAGATCGCCTATCGCTGCCGGTTCATGGGCCTGCGCGCGCTTTACAACGCAGTCGTCAAATTTACGAATGTGCGGATTCCGCGAGGGAACATCATTTTCAAGGAAGGCGCGGGATTAAAAGTCGCGCTCACGACGCTGAACACGGGACGACTGACGTTGCCCGCCGCGTGTGTTGGACTTTCCAAGCGGCTGCTGGAAATCTCGCGAAAATGGGCGGGCGAACGCATTCAATGGGGTGTGCCCATTGGCAAACATGCTGCCATCGCAGGAAAAATCGCCGAGATGGCCGGGAACGTTTTCGCCATGGAAGCGATGACATTCCTCACGTCATCGCTCCTCGATCGAAAAGCGGGCGATCTGCGCATCGAAACCGCCATGTGCAAAATGTGGGCAACCGAAATGACCTGGAGAATCGCCGATGACGCGATGCAAGTGCGCGGTGGTCGCGGTTATGAAACTGCGCAATCGCTCGCTGGAAGAGGCGAGCCGCCGATTGCAGTTGAGAGATTCCTGCGCGATTGCCGCGTAAACACAATCTTCGAAGGTTCGAGCGAAATCATGCGGTTGTTTATCGCGCGTGAAGCGCTCGATCCACATTTGAAAGTCGGCGGTGCAATTTTCAATACGCAGTTACGGATGTCCGAGCGCGCGAAGGCTGTTTTCAGTTCCGGAAAATTTTATGCCGGCTGGTATCCGCGACAGTGGTTACTGAACGGCGCGGGCAAGATCGACAATTTGCACGCGACGTTGCACGGCCACGTCGATTACGCCGCGCGCACGAGCAAGCGACTGGCGCGCGGTCTGTTTCACGCCATGGCGCGGTTTGGTCCGAAACTGGATCGGGAGCAATTGTTGCTCTCGCGTTTTGTTGGCGTCGCCACTGAATTGTTCGCCATCAGCGCGACGTGTTCCTACGCCCAATGGTTGCTTGGTCAGGGTAAACCGGCTGACGAAATTCTTTCCGTCGCGGATTATTTCTGCCGCTCCGCGCGGATGAGAATCGATCACCATTTCGCCGGCACGGCGCGCAACGTCGACAAACGAGGTTACGCTCTGGTGCAAGATTTGTTAGCCGGAAAACACGAGCTCCTACGCGACGGCATCGTGTAGTTGTAGCCACTGCGCTGTGGCGCCGTGTTTTTCGCGGACATCGATAGAGCGCGACGGGTGCAATTCTCCTCTTGGTTGACCGAGCCTACCGCCAAAGCTAATCTCAACGGATGAGTATGCCGCCCGTGCTCGCGGAGGCGGCTTCATCTCGAAGCCGCGCCACAAAGAGCGAAAAACAAAAAGCAATAGCGCCGTCGAAGGTTCTTGAAACGATCGAGCAACATGTCTTGCTCGATGGCTTCAAGGTCGTAGTCGATCTCGATAAAAGTCGCGGCTCATATTTGCATAACGCCGTCTCCGGCAAACGCCTCATTGATCTCTACGGATTCTTCGGCTCGATGCCGGCTGGATTTAATCACCCACACTTTGATAATCCCGCAGTGCAGCGCGATCTTCTTCGTGCGGCGAAAATCAAAATCGCCAACTCGGACGTTTACTCGGAAGGATACGCTGAGTTTGTCGAGACATTCGAGCGCGTGGTGGGTTTACCGCCGCTTGAGCGTTATCTTTTCATCGAAGGCGGCGCGCTGGCGGTCGAGAACTGTCTGAAGGCGGCGATGGATTGGAAGGTGCGCAAGAACATGGCCGCGGGTCGTGGCGAACGTGGCACGCAGGTTTTGCATTTCCGCCGGGCTTTTCACGGGCGCAGCGGTTACACGATGAGCCTGACAAATACCGATCCGCGCAAGACGGATTTGTTCGCCAAGTTTGGTTGGCCGCGCGTTTCGTGCCCGCACATCGATTTTTCGCTTCCGGAATCGAAGCGCGAAGCTGATGTGATTGCGCGCGAACAGAACGCTGAGCGCGAGATCCGCGATTTCATCGACCAGCGCAGCATCGACATCTGCGCCATCATTATCGAGCCGATCCAGGGCGAAGGGGGTGACAATCATTTCCGTGGCGAATGGCTGCAAAAGCTGCGGAAAATCTGCGACGAAAACGACGTCCTGCTTATCTTCGACGAAGTGCAGTGCGGCATGGGTGCGACTGGACGCAACTGGTGCTGCGAACATTTCAATGTAGTGCCCGATCTCCTGGCGTTTGGAAAAAAAGCGCAGGTCTGCGGTGTGATGGCCGGCCCGCGTATCGACGAAGTGAAAGACAATGCATTTCGCTTATCCAGCCGGTTGAACTCGACATGGGGTGGCAACTACACCGACATGGTACGCTCGACTCATTATCTACGGATTATCGAAGAGGAACATCTGGTCGAAAACGCTGCGAAGGTTGGGGCATATTTTTTGGATCAACTTCGCGATCTGCAAAACGAAGAGCCCCTGATTTCGGCCGCGCGCGGCCGCGGATTGTTTCTTGCGTTCGATCTGCCCGACGCAAAAACACGCGAGGACTTTTGGAAGGGCTTTTTCGATCTCGGTGTGCTGACGCTCCGATCGGGCGAGAATTCCATTCGGTTTCGACCGCCGCTTGATATTTCCGCGGAGGTGATCGACGAAGCGACGGAATTGATGCGAAAGTATTGCCGGCAGCGAAAATGATTTTGGTAGGGCGCGCCCGCCGGGCGCGCCGGGGATTGACGGATGGCCCGGCGGTCCGTCCCCACCATTTGGATTATGCAACGTGTATTAGAAAAACTCGGCGTTACTGACGTAAACGACGGCGTCTTCGATGGTAAATGGCGTGGCGGCGGGGCGAAGATTGACAAGATTTCGCCGATTGACGGACGCCGACTCGCTAGCGTTCGTACCGCATCAGACGACGATTACGACAAGGCAATCCGGCGCGCGCAGGAAGCGTTCTTGAAATGGCGCGCCACGCCTGCACCAGTTCGGGGCGAAAGCGTTCGCCGCTTGGGCAACGCGCTACGTGAATTGAAACACGAGCTCGGCCAACTCGTGACACTGGAGACCGGAAAAATCATCGCCGAAGGCGAAGGCGAAGTGCAGGAAATGATCGACATCTGCGATTTCGCGGTCGGCCAATCGCGGATGCTGTACGGCCTGACGATCCAATCGGAACGACCAAGTCACCGTCTGATGGAGCAATGGCATCCGTTAGGCGTCATCGCGGTGATTACTGCGTTTAATTTCCCGGTGGCGGTTTGGTCGTGGAACGCTGCGCTTGCCGCCGTCTGTGGCGACGCAACAGTTTGGAAACCTTCAGAAAAAACACCGCTCACGGCAATTGCTGTGACAAAAATCTGCGAGCGCGTTTGTCGCGAAACTGGAGCCGATCCGGCGATCTTCGCACTGCTCATCGGCGATCGCAAAACAGTTGGACAAAAATTGTCCGACGATCACCGGATTCCGTTGGTTTCGGCTACCGGCTCGGTGGCCATGGGTCTTAACGTCGCAAAAGCTGTTCATGGCCGTCTGGGCCGATCAATCATGGAGCTCGGAGGTAACAATGCGCTAATCGTCACGCCCACCGCCGACATCGATATGGCTACGCAATCGATCTTCTTCGGCGCCGTAGGGACAGCCGGCCAACGGTGCACCTCTACAAGGCGCGTGATCATGCATGAATCGGTCGCGTCGAAAGTTCGCAATAAACTTCTTTCTGCTTACAAGAGTCTGCCAATCGGAAATCCGCTTGATCGCAAGACCGTGATGGGACCGCTCATCGACAAGAACTCAGTCGATCTTGTTCAGCATTCGATCCAGCGACTGAAAGATGAAGGTGGAGAAACCCTTTATGGCGGGGAGCGACTTACCGTTCCCGGCGGTTGTTACATGAAACCGTGCCTGGCGACTGCAAAACCGGATTTCGAGATCGTGAAGCACGAAACCTTTGGTCCGCTGCTTTACTTGCTGACATATCGCGATTTCGACGAAGCAATCGCGATCCAAAACGGTGTGCCACAGGGATTGACTTCATCGATCTTCACAAATGACGTTCGCGAAGCGGAGAAATTTGTGAGCGCAGTGGGAAGCGATTGTGGCATCGCGAACGTAAATACCGGCACCAGCGGCGCGGAAATCGGCGGTGCTTTCGGCGGGGAAAAGAATACCGGCGGCGGCCGCGAAAGCGGGAGCGATTGCTGGAAGAGCTACATGCGCCGCCAGACCAACACGATCAACTTCTCGACTGAGCTTCCGCTGGCGCAGGGAATTCAGTTTGGCGCGGGCGAGGGGAGCAGCACTGCGTAAATTGCCAACGGCGATTGCTGAGCCTTGTAGCCACGGCCCTGTGGGCCGTTTTTGTAACATTGCAGCTCCCGCTCCCTGACCGGCCACAGGCCGGTGGCTACAGCGGATTACAGCCCGGTGGCTACAACAGATCAGGCGCGATCAATATAGATGATTTCTCCCTGGTAAGGCCGGTCTGCTGCTGATTCAGCCAATCCGGCGCGCACGGGATTCTCACGAACGTAATTCCACTTTTGCGAGTAGCTTTCGTTGCTTCGCAATACGTGGTCGAAAAATCCTTCCTGCCATATCTGTCCCTTTCCCCGCGACAATGTAGCGGCCTTTGCCAGCGCTTGTTTTAGCGCACCGACCCATAGTCCTAACCTGAAATTGTGGCCGCCGCGGACGAAGAGATGAACGTGATCAGGCATAATCACGTACCGACCTACTGCGATGTTGAAGTTGAACTCGGCGCGTTTAGCAAAAGCAACGAATGCGGCGTGAACCTCTTCCTTTGCTAAAATCCGCTGTCGGTCGTGTGTGCAGAAGGTGACGAAATAAACAGGACTTGTTGCGAAGATCCGTCCCAGACGTGGTGGTCGTCGCCCGAAATCACGCTTCACTGCGAAATCTGTAGCGCGTACCTTGCGAATGATCGAAATCTTTTCGTCGGGGATCTGACTACACTCGACCGGCCACAGGCCGGTGGCTCCATCTATCGCGCGATTGTCAGCTGGAGAAGTTCATCAACCTTCTCCGCGCTGTCGATATTCATGATGCACTTCCTCAATTTCTCGCATTGATCCTTCCCAATTACGTCGCCGCCGAGCGCGGTGAATTTGACCGCGATTTCTTCCTCGGTCATTGGATCGCGCGGATCACCCTTGGGCACATCAACACGAGTTGAATGCGATTTACCGTCGTTGGTCGTAATTGTTACACGACTCGGCTGGAACTTCGGAAAGAGCGATTCGAATTCTTCATTCGCGACGACCTTTATTTTGTCCATGATTGGAATCAGCGATTGATCGTGCACCCGTTCCTCGCGGAATTGCAGGGGCGTCACCATGCCATCGACGAGTCCGACGGCCATGCAATACGGCAATGAGTGATCGGCGGTTTCCTTCGATGTTGGTCGATACTTGTGCGGATCACCAAGAATGTCCGCAGCGCGCGCGATGACTTCGACTTTAATTTCCTTCACGTCGGCTGCCTTGATGTTGTTTTCCTTTACGGTCTTCATCATGGCAGTGAGCGGTGCATGACTGAGCGCTTCAATGGGGAAACTTTTCATCCCGCAATCCAGGATGCGGTAATGCGACTTTGGTGATGTTGGCAAATCCTTGACCAAACCCTCGCCGTCGAAACTTGCCGGTTGTCCCTTGTATTGCACGTGGCCGAACACGGCGAACAGACCTTCCTTGCCATCGATGATGTGCTCGGGTCCGGAAAATCCTTCGCGCGCGAGCAGCGCGCTCTCTGCGCCCATGCGCCCAGCCCATGGATCAACGGTGTTCTTCATGTTGGTTAACTTGCCGGCGGTGACCGCGCCCGGGCAAAACGTTCGCGACGCGCTGATGCCAATTGCGGATACCATTTGTTCAGGCGTGAGGTTGAGCACGCGACCTGCCGCTACCGGAGCAGCAAATGCGCTCAGCGTGGCGTGGTGCCAGCCATATTCGCGCACACCCGGCCTGCCGATTTCGCAAAGCCGCATCTCAATTTCGTAGGCGATGATTGTGGCAAGAATTAAATCTTTTCCGCTTAAACCTTCGCTTTCGCAAAGTGCCAGCGGCGCAGCGATGAGATCGCTGGGGTGACATGGGTCGGCTTTCCAATAAATGTCATTGTAATCCATTGCCCGGATCATGTGCCCATTGAGAAACGCGGCATCGACAGGATTGGTCTTGAAGCCGGAGACGAATGCCGTGGCTTTGCCGTTGCCGCCCTCGCCACCGGACGAGCCCGCCGTGGCGGACATCGCCCCATAATGCTTTAGCAGAATTCTGGCATCTTCCTGCTGGCTTCCTCCAAGGGCGCACCCGATGGAATCGAACCAGAATAATTTCGCTGCCTGGATCGCCTCCGGCGCAAGGTCTTCGTATTTCAGTCCGCAAGCCCACTCAGCTATCGTGTACGATAGGAGACGTTTTGATTCTGTAGATTGATGTGCCATGGCGATGTCGATTTTTGAAGGTTTATGAGATTGATCGGGCCACGGTGATTTTCAAGCAGGTTTCGGCGACGGCAAATGGCAACAATCCTTGCCCTTGTTCGCAATCGGTCTGTATGAGAAAAGCTATGTGATGAATCCGAAGAATTTCTTCGGGGAGCTGAAGCGGCGCAATGTTTACAAGGTAGCCGTCGCTTATGCGGTGGTCGGCTGGCTGCTCATGCAGATCGCGAGTCAGATCTTTCCGTTCTTCGATATTCCGAATTGGGTGGTGCGGCTCGTGGTGCTCGCGCTTATCCTCGGGTTTCCGATTGCGCTGATCATCGCTTGGGCTTTTGAATTAACACCGGAAGGAATTAGACGCACTGAAGATGTTGATGTCGCCGGTACAGGCGCATCGAAAAACCGCGCCTGGATCTACGTCGTTGTAGTCGGAGCCGTATTGTCTGTCGGACTGTTTTTTGTTGGACGCTACACGGCGGGTAACAACACCAAAGGCGCACGGCCTCCCGCAATCGCGGAATCCGTGTCAGCGAAATCGATCGCAGTGTTGCCGTTGCTCAATGAAAGCGGCGATCCGAAGGACGAGTATTTCTCGGACGGCTTATCGGAAGAATTAATCGCGGCGCTTGCGCAAATCAAAGAGCTGAAAGTCATCGGCCGCAGCTCTTCGTTCCGTTTCAAAGAAAGAAATGAAGAGAGCAAGACGATTGGCGAAAAACTAGGCGTTGCCACGCTGCTAGAAGGCACGGTGCGCAAGCAGGGCGATCGGGTGCGCATCGTAGCGGAACTGGTGAACGCCGCGGATGGAATTGCGCTATGGACGCGAACCTTCGATCATGAACTTAAAGATATTTTCGCCGTTCAGGAGGAAATAGCCAGGGCGGTCGCTGATTCACTGAAGGTGACCTTGCTGGGAGCGGTTGACAGATCGGCTCAAAGTACTGCGCCGAGCAGTGTAGAAGCGCACAACGCTTACCTCCAGGGCCATTTCCATTTTCAGCGCCGTAATCTCGAGGATTTTCGCAAAGCCGCCGACTACTTCGATCAGGCGATCCGGCTTGATCCCAAGTACGCTTTGGCTTACGCAGAACGTTCCGAAGCCTGGTCCTTCATTGGGGATCTCACTGGGCAACGCGCGACCGCGTGGCCGAAGGCGAAAAGCGATGCAGAGAAGGCCGTCGCGATCGCGCCCGAGCTGGCGGAGGCGCACGCGGCCCTGGGTTGGGTTCGCTTTTTTATCGATTGGAAGTTTGCGGAAGGGTTGAGCGAACTAAAGCGCGCGAAAGAACTCTCGCCCGCAAATCCTACGGCAAACGATCTGCTGGCGCGAGTGATCGTTTATTTGGGGCGAGTCGATGAGGCCGAGCGGCACGCCCGACACGCAGTGGAACTCGATCCTCTTTCTGTTACAGCGCAGGGTAATCTAAGTCGCGTCCTTTTCGTCGCGGGAAAACTGGATGAGGCAGATGCGGTAGCACGCAAAGCAGCGGAGTTGCAGCCAGCCGCGGCCGGCAATCATCGCTACCAGGTCCTCGTCGCCGTCGAGCGCGGTGATGGTGAGACGGCGCTGCGGGAAGCGGAACTAGAGCCCGATGAAGGCTATCGCCGTTTTGAGCTCGCCCTCGCCCACTACGTGCGCGGTGATCGCGCGGCCGCCGACGCGGCATTGTCTGATCTCATTGCCAATGGCCGAGATCAGTTAGCCTATCAAATCGCTGAGGTTTATGCCGTGCGCGGCGAGAGAGACAAAGCTTTCGAGTGGTTGCAAATCTCGTTTGATAATCACGACACCGGGACGCTCACCTTGTTAATTGATCCCTTGTTGCGCGGGTTGCGCGACGATCCCCGCTACAAGAACTTGCTCGCAAAACTCGGTTTACCCGCACCATCATGACCGAAAAGTCTTCGTTCTTCGGCGAGCTAAAGCGGCGGAACGTTTACAAGGTTGCACTTGTTTATGTGGTCGTCGCGTGGCTGCTGATTCAAGCCGCTTCGATTCTTCTGCCGACGTTCGACGCGCCGCCGTGGGTGATGAAAGCATTCGTCGTGTTCCTCGCGCTCGGTTTCATTTTGGCCCTAATCATCTCCTGGTTTTTTGAAATGACGCCAGAGGGGATGAAACGAACGTCGGACGTTTCGCCGACCGAAGTCCTTCCCTACTGGAGCAAACGGAAGTTTGCCACGTTTGTTAGCAGCGTCGCTTTGATAGCATTCGGTCTATCTGCCTACCAATTGTTGCGACCCAAACCGGCGTTTCAAGAGGCGTCCGCAAAGAAACACACCGACAAAATTGTCATTCAGGGTAACCCCGCCGGCGCGCAAACCGTCGAGGTCCAGCCTGACGGTACGGTGCGTGCCGAGTACACTTACAACGATCGCGGCCGCGGCGATCACATCATCGCAACCTGGAAACTCGACGACGCTGGTGTGCCGACCGAATACGACGGCCACGGCAATGATTACATGAAGGCACCGGTCGAAGAACATTTCGAAATACAGAACGGTCGGGCGAGTTGGAAGAATCGCAGCGAACAAGGCGAGCAAGCCGTCTCTAGCGAAGCTTTCTACCTGCCGATGAATGCGCCACCGGAATTTTTCGGGGTGCTGGCGCGCGCACTATTGAAGGCGCTGAATCACAAGCTGCCGCTCCTGCCTGCTGGCGAGGCGAGCATCGAGCAGACACAAAAAATCGCCATGCCAGCCGGCAAAGGAGAATTGACCGAATATCGTATTACCGGTCTCGGATTTTCGCCGCAACCGATCTGGTTGGATCGTCAGGGCACGGCCGCATCCGTATCGCCCTGGTTTTCAGTCGTGTCCGATGGGTCCGAGGCTTCGATCCCGCAAGTGCTCGATGCGCAACAAAAAACCGATACGGCGTGGTCGGAGCGCATCGCCCGCGTAATCGCGCACGCTCCGCGTGGCAACCTTGTCATTCGCAACGCGCGATTGTTCGATCCACGCGATCTCAGCGTCACGCCTGCAACAAGTGTCGTCGTGAGCGGCGAGCGTATTGTCCGCGTCGGACCAGATGCCGATATTAAATCGTCTGCAAACGCGGAGGTGATCGATGCGAAAGGTGGCTTCCTTATGCCCGGTTTGTGGGACAATCACCAACATTTCAGCGACAACGATGGCGCGCTCGACCTCGCAAACGGTGTGACCAGCGCGCGCGATATGGCGAATGACACCGATACGTTTCTACAACGCGTCGCGCGCTTCGACAACGGCAGCGAGCTCGGGCCGCGTGTTCTAAAGGCGGGAATTATCGATGGCACCGGAGAATTTGCGGGCCCTACCAAGATGCGAGTGGACACCGCTGAGCAAGCGATTCAGGACGTCGATTGGTATGCCGATCACGACTACGCCCAAATTAAGATTTATTCTTCCATCAAACCGGAGCTGGTTCCGATCATGGCCGATCACGCGCACGCGCGTGGACTGCGCGTAAGCGGACACGTGCCGGCATTTATGTCGGCGCGCCAGTTCGTCGAAGGCGGCGCCGACGAAATTCAGCATCTCAATTTTATCGTGCTCAACTTCTTGTTTCCCGAAGTGAAAGAGACACGTAACCGAGATCGCTTTATCAAAGTCGCCGAGCGCGCCCAGGAGTTTACTCCGGACAAACCCGAAGTGCGCGATTTCATCAATTTTCTCAAAGACCATCAGACCGTGCTCGACCCGACTATAAGCGTCTTCGAAGGGCTTTTTTGCGGCAATCCCAGCGCGATCACACCCGGACTGGAAGAAATCGTACCTCGTTTTCCGCCGCAGGTGCGGCGCGCAATGCTGAGTGGCGCGCTCGAAGTTCCGCCAGACAAACAGGCGGCTTATCACGAAGCCTTCCCGGCAATGTTGCGCCTACTCAAGGCAATTCACGACGCGGGCGTCACGATTATTCCAGGAACCGATGCCCTGGCCGGTTACACGCTCCACCACGAGCTCGAACTTTATGCGCGTGCTGGTATTCCTCCGGCTGAAGTTCTGCGCGTGGCGACGTGGACGCCAGCTCTGGTAATGGGTGTGAACAAAGACCGCGGCGTGATTGCTCCGGGGAAGCTGGCCGACATGATTCTCATCGATGGCGATCCGACGAAAGACATCCAGGACATCAACAAGATCACCACGGTAATCAAAGGCGGAAAAGTGTACGACCCGGCGGCAATTGAAAAAGCGCTCGGTATCGCGCCGCGGGAAACTGCTCCTCGGTAGCATATGAACTGGGAAATGGTGACGGCGATCGGACAATTGGCTGCTGTGATTGTTGGAATCCCTTCCCTAATTTATCTCGCCCTGCAAATTAGGGCTCAAACTAAGGAACGCCACCAGTCGGCGGTAAACGCTCTCACCGTTCAGTGGGGCGATCTCACCAAGTCGTTTCACGACAACGGCGAGTTCTGCGCGATCTATCTTCGCGGCGTGCAGTCTTTTACCGATCTCGATGCAGTATCGAAGCTCAGGTTTAGCTCGTTCCTCAATCGCTTCTTCAAAAATTTCCAGGCAATGTTTTTCTCGCATTGCGACGGCATGCTCAGTGCCTCCTTATGGGGTGAGGTTGAGAGAACGATGAGTGACGTGATCGCCTATCCCGGCGTACAACAGTGGTGGAAGACGCGGAGACATTGGCACACGGAAGAGTTCGCCCGCGTCGTCGATGGGCTCATTGCCAAACGCGCTGAGCCCAAGGCTTACTCAGCTTACAATTTGAACGAGGTAAGCCTGCCAAAGAAATAGCTCCTTCAAGGAAGAAAGAGCTGTTGCTCAAGGTTTCACCTTCCACTCGTTAGCGCGAGTTGAACGCACGCGCTGTAGCCACGGCCCTGTGGGCCGTCTTTCTCGTTTGAAAAGCCGCGGTGACCCAGACCCGGCCATAGGCCGGTAGCTACAACATCTATGACGGTGTTCTAACTCGGAAATATGTTGACGGTGAGTTCAATTCGCCCTTTTGATGGACGCATGAAAGGTAGAATTTTAATCGCTCTGCTTTTATTCAGTCTTCTGTGCGTAGCTTCAGCGGCCGATACAGCCGCCATTGAGCAAACTCTTCGCAATCTTGATGCCCAATGGTCCAGCGCCGCATCCGCCAAAGATGTCGATAAGGTTGTCTCGTTCTATTCCGACGACGCAATCGTCCTGCCCGCCAATGCACCGATCGCGACGACAAAGGACGCGATTCGAAGTTTGTGGAGTGGCTTGCTAACGAGTCCCGGCATGGCCATCAACTGGAAAACGACAAAGGTGGAAGTCTCCAAGTCCGGCGACATGGCTTACGCCAGCGGAACGTACGAGTTAACGATGAATGATCCGAGCGGGAAGCCGGTTAATGATCGCGGCAAGTATCTCGTCGTTTGGGAAAAGCAGGCCGACGGAAAGTGGAAGTGCGGGGCGGATACGTGGAATTCAGATCTTCCGGCGCCAGCACCTGCGGGCACTTCTCGTTAGGCTTACGAAACTGAAACATACGCCCTTGTGCATTCTCATTTTGGCGCTGGCTGCCGGATGTTGCGTTGCCGCGAAACCGAGTTGGAATCCGGCGGATGCCGTGAAGGAAGCCGAACAAGATATTCGCACAGGGAATATCAAATTTTATTGGGCGGGCAGCATTGCGGTGAGACCCGTTGGCGTGCCGATCGAGGTCGCTAAGCAATATCCGAGAGCTAACGCCGGAGTCGGCTGCGTTACGAATGACATACCACTTCGGGAACGACAGGAAGAATACGCGCGCCGATACAACGAGAAGATTTTTGCTTACGTCACTCAGAAGCGCTGATGCGTGCCGCTTTCCTGATCCTCGCTCTGGTTGTGCCCGCAAGCGCGCTAGCGCTTCCGGACGATTCAACTTTATCGCGGCTTTTAGTTGGAACATGGCACGGTCATCGACACGACACCCAATATCGCGCTGACGGGACGTGGATCATGGATCCGCCGGATGAAGGGGACAATACCCGCGGAAAATGGCGTGTTGAACACGGCCGGTTGATTGAGACCTGGCGATTTAACGGAGAGTCTTCCGATTCGACCTCCGTGGAAGAAATCATCGAACTCAGTGAAAGGGTTTTTAAGTCCCGCATCATTTCACAGGAAGGGCCAGGTCGGCCTGAAGGGCAGGTCCTTCCGAGCGAAATTTTCACCGTTACTCGTGTAACGGAGAAGAAATAAATCGTCGAATTCGCGTGCACTCGCGTTGCCGCGCGGGAGTTGAACGGGGGCAAATGACTTACTTCTGGTCAGCCAGTGTAATCAGCGACGGCTTTGGCAACGTCGAGCGTGGAATCCCGAACATGAGAAATTTCTTTTGCGATTGGGACCTGTTGCGCATTTAGGAATGTCTTCACGAGATCACCTTTTCCGCAGACAATTAGAGTAGGAGCAAAAATGATGAAACAAAGATTGCTAGCTATTGTTACTCTTTTTCTTGCGCTGTCATCCGGTACGGCAAGCGCCCAAATCTATCGCGTGGCGCGGATGAACTCCGAGCAGATAGGCGCCCTCGACCGACAAAGAACCGTTGTCATACTACCCGGCGGCATCCTCGAAGAGCATGGACCACATCTGCCGTCCTTCACCGATGGATATTCAAACGAGTGGTTAGCGGAGAAACTCGCGGAAGCAATTGTTGCCCGCCCGCGCTGGGCCGTGCTTGTGTTTCCAATAATTCCTCTGGGTCACGGAGGCGCCAACGAGATTGGCGGGAAGTATGTTTTCCCCGGCACTTATGCAGTCCGTAGAGACACTCTGCGAGCAGTCTTTATGGATTTAGCTGGAGAACTCGGAGAACAAGGATTCCGCTGGGTCTTCGTGGTGCACGGTCATGGATCTCCATTTCACAATCTGATATTAGACCAAGCCTGCGATTACTTTCGCGACAGTTACGGTGGAAGGATGGTTCATTTAAGGGGACTGGAACCGACGCCGGAACAACTCTCCAAACTGAAATTAAGGCCGCCCAAGCCAGCCTTATCGGAATTGGAAAGCAAAGAAAATGGTTTGCTAGATATTCATGCAGGGTTCGAGGAAACAAGTCGCCTGATGTTTTTGCGGCCAGACCTCGTCAATCCGATCTACCGAACACTTGCGCCATTCACCGCGAACAATTCAACCGAGTTATTCCGAGTAGGCAAAGCAGCGAATTGGCTGGGTTACATCGGTTCGCCGCGCCGGGCGACCGCTAGTGATGGCGCACAGTTGCAGCAATACCGCTCCGCGCAGGATGCCGCCTTAGCGCTCGCAATCCTCGACGGTTCTTTAGATGAGCGGGAGATTCCCCGCTACTCTAATATCATGCTGGCTGATAAGACGGTGGCGAAGGAACTGGAGAGCGCTTCGCGGTATGACGCGGAGATTGAGCGAAAACAGCGAGCATGGAGGGAGAAAAAAGGGATCAAGTAAACTTTCGACACCGCCCGAACCGTGAATTCACATCTAACGAGGCCTGGCAGCCAATCCGTTCGACTGTCCCTTAGGCGAGGCTCGTTCTCGAAAACGTAACTGCCTTGGGATCTCAGCTTAGCTAATTTGTTTCAAAAGCTGCCACTTGCGCTCGTGGTCCGTAGCTAAGCTCCCGCCGCCGCGCCGCCGCGTGTGTCACGCCCTCAGAAGGCGCCCGCTGAGCTCATGCTTGGACATTACTTATGAGCCCGTGTAATCAGCGACGGCTTTGGCTACATCGGGCGTGGAATCTTTGCCGCCTATGCCCTAGGTGCGCACGTGACCTTCCGCGATCACACGAGTAATCGCGGTTTCGAGACGGCGACCGAAGACGCTTTAGTTCGGTTGGATGCCGTGACATGATGATCTTAGATTTTCAAGCCGCTTCGCCATGGTGACGAAAGGAATAGGCTACAATAGCCCGCCTTTTTTTAGGGCAGTTCGCAGCCCAATTATAGTTAGGCGGGCAGAAGAGAGAGGCGAACAATGAAGGTCAGTCGCGAGGTCGCCGTCGTAACTGGGCTGTTTCTCATGTGTGCGCTTCAGGTTCATTGCGTTCTGGGGCCCGGGCTATCGACACCTGAGGAACGAGCGAAAGTGGTCGCTCTCACGCGGTTGCTCGAGCGGGATCCCTTGATTGAGAACGCCCTCGCGACTCGACAGTGGTTGCGAAAATGGATCATCGAGGTGCCTGATATTAAGGTCTACGCGTGCGATGATCTGCTCGGTCACGGTCTGGGCGACAACTATCCTTACTTACGCGAAGTCAACCTCCAGGCGATGTTCTCGGCCGCGGCGTTCGCGATCGAGCATCGGGACCAGGCCAGGAATAAATTTGCCCAGTATCACGCGGGCGTCGAAGGAGCTTTGCAGATGTATGAGGTGTTGGCGAAGTCGAAGCCGGACGCGAAGTCAGCGTTCCTGGATGAACTTCTCGCGAAGCGCGACCACGGCGAGCTTGCCGATCACGTCGCCAAACTGGCCAACGAGAAGTGCAAGAAGGCAAACTCTGTCTTGATCGCCCATCTGGCTGGAGCCGGAGTGGGACTTGTCCTCGGCCTGCTCGTTGCGCGGTGGTTTGGAAGACGTCATGTTCCCGGCCCGGGAGGTGTCACGGCCGGAATCGATGGAGCAAGGATTGCAATGATCCTTCGACGAATCGTGTTTGTCTGCGCAGCGTACTTTGTGATTGTCCTCATTGCCCTTCACATACTTGGACCAGAATTCGATCCGCGATTCAGGTTCATGAGCGAGTATGCATTGGGACCTTATGGGTGGCTAATGACCACTACATTTTTCGCGCTGGGCCTGGCCGCTTTCGCAGTCGCAGCCGGCATGCGAGACGAACACCAATCGTCACGCAGTGCACGCATCGGATTCGGCCTCCTGGCGGTCGGGGCGCTGTTCGTATGTCTGGCCGGAGTATTCAAGGATTCCATACCTCACCTTCTGGCTAGCGCCGTAGCCTTTCCAAGCATCGTGATGGCGCTGTTGCTTTTGTCATGGAGCTTTCGGCAGGCTGCAGCGTGGCAGACAATTTACCCAGCAACGCTCTTAATGGCTCTCGGTATGCTTGCCGCCTTCTTGTCGATGGTCGCCGATGTCGGGATGCCAGGATTGCAGCAGCGAGCTTTCATTCTCCTCTTTTTGTTGTGGCTTTGCGTTGTCGCCCACCGGTTGGTTCGCGTAACAGCTCGACCCTCCTGACGGCCCACTCCAGCCGACAAGCGGCGTGCCGAGCAAATTAGACGTGCACCCAAGACCTAACCCGTTTGTACCCACGTTTTCGATGATTAGACGACCCCCTGAAATTTTCGATCGCGCTCTCGGTAGGTGCTGCTGAGCTTATGCTCGTTAGACTTTATTTATGAACTGGCGTAATCGGCAATGGCTTTGGCCACGTCGAGGGTCGAAGCTGTTCCGCCCATGTCGTAGGTGCGCACCTTGCCTTCTGCGATCACGCGAGCAATGGCGGATTCCAAACGCGTGGCCATTTCATTTTCTTTGAGCCAGCCGAGCATCAGCTTGGCGGTCAGGAGCATGGCGATCGGATTGACCTTATATTGACCGGCGTATTTCGGCGCCGATCCGTGTGTTGGTTCGAACACGGCGTAGTTGTCGCCGAGGTTGGCGCTGGGTGCGAAGCCGAGTCCGCCAACGAGGCCCGCGCATAAGTCGCTGACGATGTCGCCAAACATATTTTCCGCTACAAGCACCGAGTAATCCTGTGGATTTTTAAACATCCACATGCAGATGGCGTCGATGTTTACTTCGTCAGCCCAGATGTCCGGATAATCCTTAGCGACATCGCGGAAGCAACGCGTCATTAATCCGCCGGTCTCGCGCAGCACGTTCGGTTTCTCGATCAGTGTCACACGCTTGCGCCCGGTGTTCTTTGCGTAATCGAACGCCTCTCTGCAAATGTTCGTGCATCCCTGCACGCTCATGATGCGTGTGGAGAGCGCGACATTCTCAAGACCCTTGTCCTTCCACTTTTTCATTTTCGGATTGGCACACAGCGCGGTGTAAACCGACTCCGGCAACGGGAAGAACTCCACGCCGCCGTACATCCCCTCGGTATTTTCACGGAAGACGACCTGATCAATCGGGACGTCCGCGCCGCTCGGGTTCGTGATCTTGTTACCGCGATAATTCAACGGATTACCCGGATAACTTTTACAGGGCCGCATGTTGGTGTGCAGATTGAACAACTGCCGCAGCCCTACGATGGGCGAGAAATAGCTCAATCCTTTCCCTTTAAGTTCCGGGCTCAATTCCTCTTTCGCTTTGTCCTGCGGCTTACTGGTGATCGCGCCGAACAGTGCGCACGTGGTGTCCTTAAGCGCCTTCACGGTGCGATCGGGAAGCGCGTTGCCTTCCGAGCACCAAAATTTCCAGCCGATATCGCAAGGCACATACTCGGCATCAAACTTCATCTGATCGAGAACAATCCGCGCCGCCTCCATGACATCGTTGCCCACGCCGTCCCCAGGCATCCACGCAATTCTGTATTTAGCCATAGGAAGGCGATTCTATCGGGGCCTTATCAACCCGCAAGGGCCGGGAGATTCTTGGAACCGAGAATTACGCGGATTAAGCGGATAATTCTGGGGAGGACACACTGCCAGTGTGTCGGATTGGCGGCCCGCCGAATGCATTCGGAAACATGCGGTCACAAATTGAGACAGCATCCAGCGGCCATCCACGCAGCAATTGATATCTTCTCGACGAATCAGGAGGGGGGAACGATAAGATGCTCCGACTGGTTGAATGAAAAACAAAGCTCCGGATATTAAAATTCTTACGATTCATGACCAAAACGTCGTGCTGGATTCTGATCTTGCGCGCATTTATGGCGTGACCACGAAACGCCTCAATGAACAGTTTCGACGCAATCGAAAGCGCCTCCCGGCAGATTTCGCGTTTCAACTCACCGGTTAAGAATACGAATCTTTAAGGTCGCAAATTGCGACCTTAAACCAAATCGAGACCACCGTCACGAACCGGTCGCAATCTGCGACCGCATCTCGGCGGAACATCCGCTATCGGCCCTGGGCGTTCACCGAGCATGGCGCGCTTCAAGTCGCAAATGTACTGCAAACGGATCGTGCCATTGCAATGAGCGTCTATGTCATCCGCGCTTTTATTGAATTGCGCGAAAGGGTTGCGGCGAATGCCGCGATTCTGAAGCGCCTCGCCGAGATCGATAAGACGCTATTGGAACACGAAACAGCCTTGCGCGACATCTACCAGAAACTTCTGCCGCTTCTTGCGCCTCCGTCGGAACCTCCGCGTCGGCAAATCGGATTTCATGCTGGATCATAAGCGCGTCGCCCCAATCTATTCGGATATGTGGTCGCATTTTGCGACCAATTCAGTCGCGCTCATTGTGATTTACGCCGCTCCCGATTTTGCGTCATTGGTATCTTCAGAGCTGTAGCCACGGGCCTGTGGTCCGGCTGACTCTTGCGCGTTGTCCGGCCGTGTGCGCACGGCCCACAGGGCCGTGGCTACAACAGCTTTGCGCGAAGGCGGCTGGCTACCAAGCTTTCGGCGCCGCCGGCGACGATCAGCTCCTGAGCGGCGGGACTCAGCGGCGGGAAGGGGAACGATTTTCCATTAACGGTCAGAATGGATTTGGCGTAATCGATTGTGATTTCCGGTCCCACAGTCGTGGGCGCGCGATTGGTCAGAGTCGAGCGCAAGTGTGTCACTAACTCGGGGCACTCGAACACCACGAAGCCGTTATTGAACGCGTTGCGTTTATAAGTCTCCGAAAAACTGCCAGCGATCACGCACGGAATGCCTTTGTACTTTAGCGCTGTGGCGGCTTGTTCGCGACTCGAGCCGGTGCCGAAGTTAAATCCGGCGACGACGACATCGCCGTGTTGATAGATCGCGTTGAAGTTCGGATCGTAGTTTTCAAATGTCACCGCGGCCATCTGCTCGGGGGTCATATCGTCGCGATAAGTATGTTTGCCGGCATAAATGCCGTCGGTGTTCAAATTGTCTTTGTCGATGAAGAGAATGCGGCCGCGCACGTTGGAGGGGAAACCTTCCATGATCTGCACCGACGCCGAGGGCCTCGATTTTCTTTCAGGCCGCCGAACGGCTGTGCCAGCGGGGCGCTCGCTGAAATTTGTTGGCGCGCAAATGAATCCGGCCAGGGCGCTGGCAGCGACAACAGCGGGCGAAGCAAGATAAACGAACGCGTCGCGGTCGCCCATGCGCCCTTTGAAATTGCGATTCGTCGCGCTGATCGCGGTTTCGCCTTTTTGCACGAGACCTCGTCCCAGTCCAATGCATGCGCCACAACCAGGCGGCAGCGGAATTGCGCCGGCGCCCAGTAGAGTTTGCCAATCGCCAGTGGACTCGGACCTTGCTTGCACTTCAGCGCTGGCCGGGGCGAGATAAAATTCCACGCCACTGGCGACGCGCCCGCCTTGGGCGCGCACCACTTCGGCGGCATCATGCAAATCTTCGAAGCGCGCGTTCACACACGACAACAAGTATGCTTTCTGAATGGACACGTGCTTTCGTTCCATTTCCGGCAGTGACACCATCGTTTTGACTTCGTTAGGCCCCGACACGTGCGGGACGACAGTCGCGAGATCCAGCTCCAGCTCGATGGCGTACGCCGCGTCGGGGTCGGCGCTCAACTCGCTGCGATTCTTCCACCATTCGTCGATATCGGCGTTCGTGTAACCGGAGCGACTCTTCGGACCACGCGTTCCCGGGCGTTTCGGATTGGAGAACTCAGGGACGCGCGAGCGCAAATAGTTCACTGTCACTTCATCAAATGGAAACACGCCCGCGAGTGCTCCCCATTCGGTCGTCATGTTCGCGATGGTCATCCGCGCTGACATGGGAAGATTTGCCACGCCGTCGCCTACGAACTCAACGGCGTGATTAAGCACCTCGTCTTTGTTGAAGAGTCCGCACAACGCGATGATGACATCCTTGCCGACCACACCCGGGGAAAGATTTCCCTTGAGAACCACCTTCGCCACTGGTGGAACCTGCCACCACGTGACTCCGGTCGCCCAAATGCTCGCGGCATCGGTCCTCACCACCGGCGTGCCAAGCGCAGCCGCGGCGCCGTACAAATTCGAGTGTGAATCGCTCGCCACCACCATCGCGCCGGGAACAACATAGCCCTGCTCCACCATTACTTGATGCGAAATGCCGGTGCCCGCCGGATAAAAGTCGATGCCGTGCTCGTCAGCGAACGCTTCGATGTTCGCGTATTTCTCCAGGTTTTTCGGCGAAGTGTTTTGGATGTCATGATCGATGGCAAACACCGGTTGCGCCGGATCGGCAATACTGGTCGCACCGATCTGCCTGAACTTCGGGATCACTGCGCCGGTGTTGTCATGCGTCATCACGTGACGCGGGCGAATCGAAATGAAATCGCCACTGCGAACCACCATGCCGGGCGCGAGTCCATCGGCGTGGCGTGCTGCAATCTTCTCAACCAGCGTCAGGCCCATATCAGTTTCCTAGGTTAATTTCCTTGCCGTAGATGCGTTTGAACAACAGCCGTCGTTGCTCCGTTTCTGATAAGCCTCTCGGCAGGGATGCCTTCACCATCTCACGTGCGCTATCGAACATTTGTGCGCCCATGATGAGTCGCATCTCGCCCGAGAGCGCCATTACCTTCGCGCGTAGCATTCGCTCGATTTCCGGCGGCGTATCACCCATTCCAGACACTCCTTTCAGTAAAATACCCAGCCCAAGTACTCGCGTCCAGCATTGCAAACATCCGCGTAACCAGCGTAATCCGCGGTTTCGGATGCCAATGACTCACTTTTTCGCAGCGCGCCTCCCGAGGAGCTTTGCGATATCGAAGTCCACAAAGTCGGCGTGATGAAAAATGATCGACTCGATCGAGCGCTCCACCTTGTCGCCCTCATGACTGTGCGTCGCGATGATGTGCAGGACTTCTCCGGGAATACCATGCTTGTGCGCCAGCGCAACGCCGCTGAAGGGATGACGTAATTGTTGCCCAAACTTTCCCTGAATAACTTTGCCCGAGGCGTCCTTGTCGTACTCGAGCGGTTTGCCCACGTCGGCCAGTAGCGCACCGGCGATCAGGTAATCGCGCTGAATGGGAATGCCGCAGCGGAACGAACTCTCCAACACATCGGCGATGGCAACGCACTGGCGCGCACAGGAATTGAGATGCTCGACAAAGGTCATATCGATGTCGCCAGCCAGCAATGTGAACTTGACCGCGCGCAGTTCGTCGAAGCTCCAGCCTTTCCCTCCGCAGCCGGTCGTAATGGCCTCGTTCCACACCGCTGCGACTTTTTCCCGCAATGATTCATCCTTGATTTCCATCAAGCCGGGAAACAAGCCCGCGATTTCGTTTACGCCATATGTCATAATGAACCACTATTAAACACGAATGGACACCAATGAAACATCGGAAATGACAAAGCATGAATGGCGAATGACGAAGGAATGTCGAAGCACGAATGACAAAGCGCCGTTTCGGGTTTCGTCATTCGGACTTAATTTGTCATTCGTCATTCTGATAATTCGTCATTGGAGAGGGAGGGGGACTTGAGAGCTTGAATCGCAACCTGTTTGATGCAGACTTTCGAGCGTCGTCTCATATCCATGCCAACTTATGAGTATTCTTGTGAAAAGTGCGGTCAGAACTTCGACGCATTCCAGTCGATGCGTGATGAACCGTTCCGTGAATGCCCGAAAGAGCTCTGCCGATTGCCGAAGTGGGGACACGGCAGGGTGAAGCGCCTGCTCGGCACCGGTGGCGGTCTGATCTTCAAAGGGTCGGGATTCTATATCACGGATTACCGAAGTGATTCCTACAAAGAGGCGGCCAAAAAGGAATCTCCCGCTCCCTCGGGTGCTGGAGAAAAATCCGCCACCGCGAAGGAACCTACGAAAGGTCCTTCGCCGGCTCAGACTAAGACACCTGAGAAAAAACCAGCCAAAGAATCCGGCTGATGCCGAGATTCTGATCTCGTAGGTCGGCGCGTGCGCTCCGCAGAGGGAGGTCACACTCAAAAATACAACTTCTGCTGCGTCATCCTCAACATAGGCTCCCGGAGAAGTAACAACGGCGTTACTTTTCTGGCGCACAAACCCTGTTGTTGGAATCCTTGACACACGGGCGGCGTGCCGTGCTACAAGGGAGGCGCGGCATTTCCATCGCAGGATCTATGAAGACTCTCATTTCCTCTTCATCACTTATCGTTATTCTTTTGTGGACTGCGCTCCTTCCGATAAACGCGCAGGTCAACGTCACCCAGAAAAACAATAATCTTTCCCGGGATGGCCTCTACATCGATGCCGCATTCACGCTGGCCAACGCGGCCAACCTGACGCGCGACTTGAATTTTGACGGCGCAATCGTGGGTAACGTTCACGCTCAGCCGCTTTATATCGAGGGTGGTCCGAACGGCCCGATGGTTATTGCCGTGACCGCGTCGAATAATGTTTATGCGCTCGATGCCACCGATGGCAGTATCATTTGGCAGCGCAACGTTGGCACGCCAGTCACGTCGGGTTTGTGCGGCGTCCCCGTTAATCCGTTCGGCATTATTGGAACACCCGTGGTGGATCTTGCCTCGCGATCGCTCTTCTTTAACGCGATGATCGACGGCGCCACGAAGAAACATTTCGTTTTCTCTCTAAACGTCGATACCGGGGCTACCAATCCCCCTTGGCCAGTAGATCTGAATGCCACAGCCAGCTATCAGGGCATACCATTTACTTCCAATGTCGAGAACGAACGGGGTGCGCTTGGCTTGGTTAACGGTAGAGTTTATGTGCCTTTTTCAGGACATCTGGGTGATTGTGGTACGTATCACGGCTGGGTCGTTGGCATAGCGATCAACAATCCTTCTGATGTAATGGCGTGGGCTACAAAAGCAATCGGTGGCGGGATTTGGGGACACAGCGGCGTGGCCAGCGATGGAACGAACATGTTTGTAATCACAGGGAACACTTTCAACACTAACGGTAACTGGATGGGTGGTGAAGCCATGATCAGGCTGCAAGACGGGCCGACTTTCACTGGGCAGACGACCGATTACTGGGCGCCTACAAACTGGCTCCAGCTCGACAACAACGACACCGATCTGGGCGGTGTCAGTGCGATGCTCATCGATGTGCCCGGCGCAACCCCTTCGCAGTTAGTTCTCGCAACGGGGAAGGATGGTAACGCCTATTTGGTTAACCGTAACAACCTTGGAGGCATCGCCCCCGCCGGTGCGCCAGCTAAGCGTTGACGGTGTAATTAGAGGTCAATCGTCTGCTACCTATACCACCAGCTTGGGAACATATTTTGTCTTCCGTGCAGCTGGCAACTTGGTTAAGGCCTACAAGGTTACTGCGACAACGCCACCAGACATAGTCCTCGCTTGGAGCGTGAGCCAAAGCGGCCAAGGCTCGCCGTGGGTTACGACTACCGATGGGACCAATAACGCGATCGTATGGGTGGTTGGTGCCGAGGGAGACGGTCGATTGCACGGTTACGATGGTGATAGCGGCGCAGTGATTTATACCGGCGGCGATCAAATGACTGGCACTCGCAAATGGAACAGCGGCATTGTGGCTCGCGGAAGCATCTACGTTGCCAATGACAACAAGGTTTATGCCTTCCGCGTTCCAGGGGGGACACCAACGCCAACACCGACAGCGACACCTACGCCAACAGCAACTCCAACTGCGACTCCTACCGCAAGTCCAACAATTAGTCCTACGCCTACGCCAACAACCAGTCCCACAGCAAGTCCAACACCTACCGCTACGCCAAGGGTAACACCCAGATCACGCCCAACGCCGCGCGGGCGGCCCACTCCGCCGCCGCGACCGCAGGCTATCAAGGTTGTCGATCAAAACGGACAGCCGGTGCGCAGCGGCGCGCCATCCGCCACTAGCCAGATTTTTGATGTGACCGTGGGGCAGGGGTTCGCGTTTGTGCCGGACACAGTTAACATCTCGGCGGGCGACACGGTGCGGTGGACCTGGGCTAGCAGCGGCCACAGTGTTACCAGCGGCGCTCCTTGCACGGCGGATGGCCAATATTGTTCCCCTGATAATACCAACTGCGCCGCGGGAACTCTTTCCAACGTAGGTACGGTCTACGAACACACGTTTTCTCAGCCGGGTACATACTCTTACTTCTGTGCGGCGCACTGCTCCATTGGCATGACTGGGGTCGTTAACGTTGCCGCCGCTCCGCGACCGACGCCGAGGCCGCGCCCGAGTCTACCTCCGCGTTCCACTCCGCCGAGGTGAGAAAATCGTGATCCGCCTACGCCCAAGGCTACGCCGTGACAACGATTAGCTAACCCGAAGGTGTTCGCGCTTGCCCTACGATAGTGCGCCACCTCAAGCGGATTGTCGCGCAAAATTTTACGCAAATTCTGTTGCCGCAACGCTTGACAAGTAAACAGCGCATTGTGGTAAAATCCACGGCGGGACCTTTGAAAGTTTTATTTTCCATTTCTTTGCTTGTCGCCCTAGGTTTGTGGAGCGCAATTCTTCCAACAAGTGCGCAGGGCAACGTTACCCAGTATCACAACCATAGTTCGCGTGATGGCCTTTATATCGATTCGGCCTTCACGCCATCGGCTGCCGCGAACCTGGCGCGCGACTTGAACTTTGACGGCACAATTGCAGGCGTGGTTTATGCCCAACCGCTTTACATCGAGGGCGGTCCGAACGGCAGGGCGATGATCATTGCGGTAACCGAATCGAATAACGTGTATGCACTCGACGCTGTCGATGGCACCATCATTTGGCAGCGAAATGTGGGCGCTCCGGTGCCGGCAAACGATCTCAGCTGCAGTAACGTGGATCCCATGGGCATCAACAGCACGCCTGTTGTCGATCTTGCTTCACGGGCGCTGTCTTTGGACGCAATGGTTACGCCCGATGGCGGCACGACCATACAACATTTCATCATTTCCCTCAACGTGGACACGGGCGCCATCAGGCGACAGTTTTCGGGTTAACACGATAGCTCCAATCACCCATGTGGTCGCTTGATGAATTCAGATCGCGCAACGCTGCATCCACGTTCGCGCGATTTGGTGACAATTCGCATACTGGGTCTGTGTTTGCAGCGTTCCCGGTCAGCAACGCAGCCTGACAACGGCAACCGCCAAAATCGATTTCTCTTTGTGGACAACTTTGACAAGGCTCCGGCATCCATTCTGTTCCACGGAACCGGTCGAAACTTTCCGATTCCCGCCAAATCCAGGCGAGCGCGTGCGTCCGAACATTTGCAAATCGCAAATCGGGAATAGCCGACGAAGCAGTGGGGCAGGGAAGCACATCGCCGATTGGATTGACTGTGAGATAACGCTGGCCCCAGCCGTTAAGACAGGGTTTGGGTCCGGTTTCGTAATAATCCGGAAGCACATAAAAAATGTCGATCTTTCCGGCTAGCCGCGCCTTGGCTGCTGTCGCGATTTCTCGCGCACGAACAACTTGCTCGCGCGTCGGGAGCAAAGCCGCGCGGTTGAGAAATGCCCAGCCGTAAAACTGGACATTGGCGAGCTCGACTCTCTCGGCTTGGAGCGATTCGGCGAGCTCAATCATTTGTGGCAGCCGATCGATGTTGCGCCGGTGAATCACTAAATTGAGACTGAGCGGAATTCCGGCTGCGCGGATTTTCGCAGCAGCATCCAACTTGTGTTGATGCGCGCGAGCACCGGCGATTTCATCAGCGAGATCGGTGTCGTCCGATTGAAAGCTTAGCTGGACTGAGTCCAAGCCCGAATTGCGCAAAGCGCCCACGCGATGATCATCCAGACCGATGCCGCTGGTGATGAGGTTGGTATAAAGGTTTGCCTCGCGCGCTGCGCGAACAAGATCGGGCAGGTCACGCCTGACGAGTGGTTCGCCTCCGGAAAAACCGATTTGTAATACACCGAGCGCAGCGGCTTCACGAATTACGTGCGTCCATTCATTTGTCGTCAATTCTCGATCGTTTCGTGCCTGCGTCGGGTTTGAACAGTATGGGCAATGTAAGGGGCACCGATAAGTAATCTCGGCGAGCAAAGCGTATGGACGCGGAGTGATCATGTGAGTTCCATCAGCTTACGTCGTTGCAAATCCGCAAGCGTTTCCCGCACATCGGCGGCAAGCATTTCAAGATCGACATTGTATTCTTCAGCCAACGCCTGGATGATCTCGCTCACTGTTCGTCCGTCGCAGCGGGTAAGAATTTCCTGAGCGGTCTCGTTTAGTTCGAGGACGCCTTCGGGGAAAAGTAGGACGCTGTTCCCAGTTTTCGGATCGGTTTGCAACCGGACTCCGCGGGCGAGTGTTGGCTGGGCAGAGTCAGCGATCGTGGGAGTTTGCATTTAAGAAGAACCGTACGCGTGATGAATGGCATCGAGCATCGACCAGAGCACATCGCATTTAAACTCGAGGGCGCGCACCGCATCGCGCTGCAGGTCAGGCGTGTTGCAATGGTCCAGCGTAATCGCGAGCGCTTCATCTGAATCGCGTCGTGCCTGGGTGACTCTGCGACGGAAATAATCAAGGCCGCGCGAATCGATCCAGGAATAGAATCTTTCGAAGGCTGCGAGCCGGTTCGCCATCAGATCGGGTGCGAAAAGCTCGGTAAGGGATGAGGCGATCGCGACCGGCCATGGCTGAGTGCGGACTAAGTTCACATAAGCATCTACCGCGAAACGAACTCCAGGTTGCAGATGTCGATCTTGCATTAGCTCGTCGCGCGATAACCCGCATGCCTCGCCCAGCCGCAGCCACGCCTCAATGCCGCCTTCGTTTTCGCCAATGCCATCATGATTGAAAATACGATGAATCCAGACCCGGCGCACTTCGCGCAACGGACAATTGGAAAGGATCGCGGCGTCTTTGATTGGAATGTTTCGCTGATAATAGAACCGATTGGCCACCCAGCCGCGCAATGCTTCCGGGGAAAGCAGGCCTTCATTCATGGCCACGTGGAATGGATGTTTGTCGTGATACGCACGCGCGCCGATCGCGCGCAAATTTTCGAGGAAAGTTTCGCGGTCCCAAAGTCCGGTAGTCATATGACGATTTCCAATCCGTCGCGCGCGATCTCAATTCCAGCCTGCTTCACATGGGCGCGTTCCCGGGAACTGGGCATAAGAATCGGGTTTGTATTGTTTATGTGGGTGTAAATCTTCCGGCGCGCTGGCGATTGGTGCAAGAAATCGAGGCTGCCATCGCTGATAGGCAAATGGTTCATCTCGCGCGCGCCACGGGCGCCGGGCCGAACAACAGCCAGTTCTCCGTCACTCCAGAAGGTGCCATCGAATAGAACAACATCAGATTCGTGAACCGCGTTCCGCAATTCATCGGTGAGTTCACCGACACTGGGCGCGAACAGCGCAGTTGCTCCCGACGTATTGTCCCGAAATTGAAATGCAACGCTCCTGGGCAATTCAATCGCCCGAAAAACCATGCTGCCATTTAGCGTCTGAAATTCAGCGTTCGTCTTTCGCCATCCGATTCCGCAGAACTGCGCAAGGACGCCATCGATCCACGCGAGTGCGGCTCGCGTTTCGTCGGCTGCGTAAACGACCAGCGGCATGTCCTGTTGCCGCAGGAGCAATAAACCCAGGGCATGATCGACGTCCGCATTTGTCAAAAGAACGCCCGCGATCGGAGTGTTGCGGGGCGAATCACGGCGCGGCTGCAACCGTGGCATGCTTTCGATTTGACGCGTCAAATCAGGTGATGCGTTGATCAGAAACCAGCGGTGAAAGCCTTCCGAATCGCCGCTGATGGCGATGCTTGATTGCGTCTGCGGCGTAATTTTTCCGGCGCGCGCAGCCGAGCAGTTCGCGCAGGCACAGTTCCATTGAGGCAGGCCGCCGCCGGCTGCGCTGCCGAGAATATGAATGCGAATCAACCCGGAGTTTTCGGAGTCAGTTAATCAGGTTCGATCAAACCGCGCTTGCATAACAGGTGCACTCGAAAAAGATCGGAACGGTTTTCAACATCGGTTTGATCCACCGCTTTTTTGTTCGTCTCATAAGTCCCGTGGTGTCATAGAACATATGGGCCATATGGGTCAAATTATTTTTTGATAAAGCTGATATCGCCGCTGCGTTCTACGCGGGCGAGCCGAACTTTCGACAGGTCATCGATGTGTGCGCCAAGACGCATGTCCTCTTCCAGATCATGCATGGAGACATGGTTCCGCCGCATCATGCCAAAATCGCATTCGCCGTCGCGCACGATGGTGTCCGGCTTGCCTTTGACCAAAATTCCAAACCCGTGGGAATAGTATGCCAAATGCGCAAAGAGCCGGTGCAGCAGGACGAGAACCACGCTGCCGCCGATGGTGGCAAAAAATGCTGCTGAACCGTTGATCGCGCGGGAAAGTACCGATGCGAGAATTACCAGCAGGATGGCATCGAACGGCGTTTTATGCGCGAGCGAGCGTTTGTGGCCAAGGCGCACCATGATCAACGTGGCTAGGAAAACGATGATGCCGCGCAGAGAGATTTGAACAAACGTCAGGTCTTTTGGTTGCGCGCTCAATCCGAGGAAGGTTTCAAAAAAGTTCCAAAGTGCATTCATACGTAAGATTCTATCGCCGCAAAAAGCCTGGTCGAGCGCATGCCGGTTTCGGTACCGCTTGCGCGAGAAACCATCGCGTGGCATAAGACGACCGCTCGTCCAGTTTGAATTGGCAGAGCACAAGAAAATTTATGCCGACAGCTCCACCTCCTTCCCGCGATGTCGCGCTGGAAACGCGCGTCTTTTGGGAACGCTTCAAGAAAGAGATCATCGCGGTGCTTGTCATAGCTGTGCTCGCAGCAGTCGGCTTTACTGGTTACCGCTTTTATTCTGATCGACGCGCGGCAGCAGCGTCGGCTTCATTGGCGAGTGCGAAGACTGCCCAGGAATATCAACAGGTGATCGCCCGTTATCCAAACACCCCAGCAGCCGCTGATGCTTATCTGTTACTCGCTGAAGCTCAGCGGAGCGAAAAGAAATTCGCTGAGGCGAACACAACGCTTCAGGCGTTCATCGCCAAGTTTCCCCAGCACGAGTTCGTGAGCACGGCGCGAATGGCGATGGCTGCCAATCTGGAGTCGATGGGAAAAAACGATGAAGCGCTGGCGGCCTACCAACAGATTGCAACGACTTATCCGAACAGCTTCAACGCACCGCTGGCTTTGCTATCGCAGGTGTACATTCTAAAGACGAAAAATCGAGCCGACGATGCGCGCCGCATCTGCGAAACCATCCTGACGCAATATCGAACGAGCTTTTGGGCCGGCGAGGCCATGCAGGAATTGCGCTTACTGAAGCCAAGTAGCACGCCGGTTCCGGCAGCGACCCCAGCCGCGACGGTTCCGCCGTTCTTAGCGCCTCCGGCGCCAGCACCCGCCCCGCAGGGCGCGCCGTCGCCAGACAAGCCATAAGCGGCCGCTGCGTCTGCCTCACCGGACATACGGGGTCCTACTGGACCCACGAGGTCGGTTTCGTAAATGTTGTAGCCACCCGTTCGCCGCAGGACGAATCCGTCCGGTGTGCGGACCTGTGGCCGGCCCACCTCGGCGCGCTGCTTTTCGAACAGTAGACGGCCCACAGGGCCGTGGCTACAGTGGGGCTGCGGTCTGGTTTTGACTTGCCTTAACGTTTCGAGAATTGGAAACGTTTTCGCGCGCCGGGTTGCCCAGATTTTTTGCGCTCCTTCATGCGCGGATCCCGGCGGAGCAAGCCTTCGGCTTTCAGCGTGCTCCGGAAATTGCCGTCGACCTGAAGAAGAGCACGCGCGATAGCAAGCTGCGCCGCGCCGGCCTGCCCCATAATGCCACCGCCGCTGGCGTTAATCGACAAATCGTAGGCATTGACCGACTTGGCGGTTTGAAGCGGTTGCAGCACGACGTTCTGTAACGGCACAGTCGGGAAATAATCTTCGAAGCTGCGACCATTGATATCGATCTTTCCGCTGCCTGGCGTCATGCGGATGCGCGCGACTGACGTCTTGCGGCGACCTGTGGCGACGAATTCCTCAGTTTCTGGCATAGGATTATTTTCCGGTGAGTTTAACAACCTCGGGCTGTTGCGCGGCATGCGGATGAGAATCGCCGCGATAAACTTTCAACTTCCGATAAACATGGCGACCCAGTCGATTGTGCGGAATCATTCCGCGCACAGCGCGCTCGATTAATAGTTCGGGATGCCGTGCTCGGCGAGCTCGGACATTCTCAGATTTGTGGCCGCCCACGTATCCTGAAAAACTCATATAGCTTTTCTGTTCTTCTTTCTTTCCGGTGAGTCGCACTTTCTCCGCGTTAATGACGATCACAAAGTCACCTGTATCGACGTGCGGCGTGAAAACGGTTTTCTCTTTACCGCGCAACAAATTGGCGGCCTTCACCGCTACTTTTCCCAGTATCTGGTTCCTGGCGTCGATCACCCACCATTTGCGTGGGACCTCGCTGGCTTTGGCAGAAAACGTTTTCATCACTGCAGAAAAAGGGCACGAAAACTACGAGGAGTGCAAGCGCCTGTCAACCTATCGACGCCGGTCTGTCTGCCGTCGTTCATAAAATCCCAGTTGGCGGCTGACACAGCCACCCTACAATTGTAGGGCGTTTCTGTGAAACGCCAGCGACGATGAATACGACAACTACAAAGACGGCGATTACGCCGCGGCGAGACCAAGACTTTCCGGAGTGGTATCAGCAGGTGATCCGCGCAGCGGAATTGGCTGAGCCCTCGGACGTACGCGGTTGCATGGTGATTCGACCCTGGGGTTACGGGATTTGGGAAAACATGCAGCGTCAACTCGACGCCATGTTTCGCGCGACGGGCCATCGCAACGCTTATTTCCCGCTTTTCATTCCGCTGAGTTATTTCGCAAAGGAGGCAGAACATGTTGAAGGCTTCGCCAAAGAATGCGCCGTCGTCACGCACACGCGTCTGGAGGTAGACGCTGATGGAAAGATGAAGCCAGCCAGTCCGTTGACGGAGCCGCTTGTGATCAGGCCCACTTCGGAAACAATCATCGGCGCCAGCTATGCGAGATGGATCCAATCCTACCGCGATCTGCCTGTTCTCATTAATCAGTGGGCAAACGTCGTGCGTTGGGAAATGCGGCCGCGGCTGTTTTTACGGACCACTGAATTTCTCTGGCAGGAGGGCCATACGGTTCACGAGACAGAAGCTGAAGCGCGCGCAGAATCCAAATTGATCCTGGACCTTTACGAACGTTTTGTCCGCGATCATCTGGCTGTGCCGGTTTTCACCGGCGAAAAATCGGAGAGCGAGCGTTTTCCCGGTGCGGTGCAGACGTTGTCGATCGAGGCGATGGTGCAGGATCGAAGGGCAATCCAGGCCGGCACGTCGCATTTTCTCGGGCAAAACTTCGCGCGCGCGAGTGGCATCCAATTTCAAAACCGGGAAGGCAAACAGGAATTTGGCTGGACCACCAGCTGGGGAATGACGACACGGCTGATTGGCACGCTGATCATGATGCACGGAGATGATGACGGGATCATTCTGCCGCCGCGCATCGCGCCGACTCAGGTTGTCATTCTGCCCGTCACTCCTAAGGAAGAGACGCGCGCAAAGGTGCTCGAGGCTTGCGACAAGCTTGCAGCGCGCCTACGTGAGACTCGCTATGGCGATGCTCCGATCGAAGTGGCGGTCGATCGGCGCGATCTTGGTGGCGGCGTCAAAAATTGGGAGTGGGTCAAAAAGGGCGTGCCGTTGCGTGTCGAGATCGGACCGCGCGATCTGGAAAAAAACTCCGCTGAAGTCAGCCGGCGCGATCAAGCCGTGAAGGTGAAGGAGGCGGTGCCGGTGGAAGAATTCGTCGCTCGCGCCTCCGAAATTCTCAGCTCAATTCAGGATTCTTTATATGCGCGGGCGAAGAAGTTTTGCGAGGCAAACACGCGCGTGATCGAATCAAAAAAAGAGTTCTACGATTTCTTTACGCCTAAAAACTCTGCGAAACCCGAAATCCATGGCGGTTTTGCCCTCGCGTATTGGAACGGCTCACGGGAAGTGGAAGAACAAATCAAGAACGACCTCAAAGTCACGATCCGCGTTATTCCATTGGATGATTCGCCCGAGCCTGGGAAATGTATTTTCACCGGCGAACCAAGTGCTCGGCGCGTTGTTTGGGCGAAATCATATTGAAGCCCGGGGGCGGGTCGCGAGTCATCAAGCTTATGGGAAGCATGTCAGTTGACGCCGCGATCATCGTTCGTTTATTTGCGCGCTGCCGATGGAACTGACGCTGTACAGCCGCAAGTGGTGTTCGTGGTGCATCGACGCGAAGGATTATCTCACCGAGAAGGGGTATCGCTTCCAGGAAATTGATGTCGGCAAAGATCGCCAGGCATACGAAGATATGAAGAAGCTTTCCTCTCAAACTTATGTGCCCACGTTTGTAGCAGGTGATAAGGTTTTGGCCAATTTCGATACCAATCAGCTGGAAAAATTTCTGACCGAGCACCAGATCAATCCAGGACAAACCAATTCCTGATGCTTTTTGGCTTCCTTCTTACACTTGGCGTGGCGGTGCTCAGCGCCGGCCTGCGCAGTTTTCAAAACTCGTATGCGCAAAAGGCCGGCGCGCTCGGAATTCTCGCTGCCACTTTTCTCGGCGTTTATTTTATCACCGGCAGCTGGATGTGGGGTTTGGTCGGCGGGTTGAGCTGGCTCTTTCTGCCGTGGCTGGAAATTCTCACTCGCATCCGCGCGCTTCGGCTTCCCAAGGAAAAACGGCTTCGACCGAAAAGTCCGCCGTCTTCGGACACGTTCCCAGCGCTGAGTGAAATCACGGGCGAGATCGAGGACGAAGGGTTTGTCCACGTGGGCGACGCCGGCTGGGATTGGGAAGATTATCGCCAGTTTTTCCGATTGTTTTATAGGGAGGATGATCGAGCCCAGGCCGCCATCTGCCTGAACGAACAGCGTGATTTCTCGTTTTATTATTTGCGCATTTCATCGCGTGCCAAAGGCGGCACGGTTTGGACAACGTGGAATTATCCGCTCTCCTATGGCTTGAAGCTTACTCCCCTGTTCCGCATCAATCGACAGCGTCCAGACCGATCATTCTGGCAGCTTTACCAAAGCCATCGCGAATTTCTCCGGCGAAACGGCGTCAATCCCGCTGCAATCGACCCGCTCGAGGAGGAACAGATTCAAACCGAAATGGAGAACGATCTGCGCGACCAGATCGCGCACAACATTCATAAAGGCGTTCTCAAACAAACGGCGGCGGGCGAGGTAAAATACTCCTGGCGCGGAATGTTTTATCTTTGGTGCCAGTTTCTGGTCGATCTCGTGCGGTTGTAAGTCTGCCATCGCAAGCGCCTGACATGTTCATGTTCATTTGAACTTGCCTTCACGGCAGTTCAGACGATGATACAACATGCTGACCGAGCGGCAGAGGAGAATTCTCGATTTCATCCAGCGCGAGCAACGCGAGAAAGGGATCACGCCGAGCACGCGTGAAATCCAGAATCATTTCGGATTCGCAAGTCAGACATCGGTGATGCAATACATCTCCGCATTAGAGCGAAAAGGTTTTCTCGATCGACATGCGCGGAAGGCCCGAGCGTTGATCACTCCAGCCATGAAGGTCAGGATTACCGATATTCCCATCTACGGGCAGATCCCCGCGGGCATGTCGGCGTTGACCGAGCAGACTATTGAGGGCCACGTGTCGCTCGATGCGCGCTCCGCCAATGTGCAAAAGAATCGCGGCACGTTTGCTTTGCGGGTGCGCGGCGACTCAATGATCGGGGCGCACATTGTCGATGGTGACATCGTGATTTTGGAAGACGCCAAAGACGTGCACGACGGCGACATTGTTGCCGCATTGATCGACGGCGAAACGACGTTGAAACGTTATGTCGTCGAGCGCGGCCGGCCATATCTCAAGGCGGAAAACGCGCGCTATCCAGATCTTGTTCCGGCCCGCGAGCTCAAGATTCAGGGCGTGATGGTATCGCTGGTGCGGAAACAAGAGCGCCGAAAGCGACATTAGAAAAACACAAAAGTGAGATGTGAGAAGTGAGACGTCTGCCCGGATTTCGCACGAAGTGCTTTCAGGGTGCGACGCGTCGTCGCATCGCCTTTTCGAGTCAAATTTTTAAACAACTTGTAAATGTTCGCTTGAACATATAACTGAGCCGCGCCATCTTTTCTCGATGGCGGCAAGCGGCAAGATTATCGATCTTCGGAAACTACTGACAGAGCGTTTTCCTCGTGCCCCTACCACAGCCGCAACGCGGTTAGTCACGGGCCTGGCTTCTTTCGATCAAGCCATTGGCGGCGGCTTGCCGAAGAGCGCGATCACTGAATTCATCGGCCCACGAGGCAGCGCAGGAGGCGCATCGCTCATTCACGCCCTCATCCATGGCGCATATCGCGATAAGTATTTCGTGGCGCTGATCGATGGGCGTGATTCGTTCGATCCTTGTGCGCTGGCCAATTCCATTTTGCGTCAGTTGCTTTGGGTGCGTTGCACTAAAGCCCTTGAAGCAGTCAAAGCGGCGGACCTGCTCTTACGCGACGGAAATTTCCCACTGGTGGTTGTCGATCTGATTCTCAATTCGCCGGAAGAATTGCGCAAAATTCCGCAAACAACCTGGTATCGCTTGCAACGACTGGTCGAATCAGTGCCCACAGCATGTCTGGTTCTCACCCGGTATGAGATGGTCAGCAGCGCACAACTCAAGCTTGTGCTCAAAAATTCTTGGAACCTGGAAACTTTGGAAAACCAGAATGCAGTTTCTCAACTGCGGATCGTTGTAAAACGATCGCATCTCAGCGGCGATGTTGGTGGGGACATCGCCCTGCGATGTGTCGCCGCGGCGACCGCAGCGCGCCGTCCCTACCTAGGCGTCCATTGATGTTTGCGACGATTTATTTGCCGAACTTTTATTTGCAGGCCGCTATGCGGCATCAGCCTGGACTTTGTGCAAAACCGGTAGCCTTAATTGAAGAACAGGAAAAAAAACCTGTGATCATTCAATTGAATGAGGCCGCAGAAAAGGCAGGGATCTACAAAGGAATGACTCCAAGTCAGGCTCTGGCGCGATCTTTGCGGGTCGTAATCAAAGTGCGAGCTCCCCAGCAGGAGAAATCGATCCAGGAAATTTTGCTTCACTACGCCTTTACGCTCAGCTCATTTATAGAAAACACTGCACCGGGGATTTCTACCGTTCAGTTTACGAGGTGGCATCGGCAGCTTGCAGATAATCGATTGGCTCGGCACGGCGAGTCCGTCCATTGGCGGACTGGAAGCCAAAGCTACGAGAACGTTTTGCGTGTTATCGAATTACTAGCTGAATGTGATATTCACGCTCAAGCGGGGATTGCTGCTACGCCAGATACCAGTTTTCTCGCAGCACATCTGGCGCGACCGGTTCTACACATCGAGAACGTAAAAGAATTTCTTGCTCCTTTGCCCATAGAAACCCTCGAAACATCTTCCCCGGTTTTTTGATAGAGCATTACGGCGCGATCTTCAGCTGCGCACGAGACCGCTGATCAGCGCTTCTTCTTCGGTTTCCCGATCGTTTCAGTTTGCTTTACAACGAATGATTTCACGCGGGCGTACTCCTTCTGAACGCCATTGGCGAAATCGTGTGGGCCGTACTCGAACAGCACAACGAAACAAAAAGTTAGAACGATGAACAGAACGAACCAAAAAAGGCCGCGCAAGAGCGCCATGCAAACAGGCTAACGTGTGCGGACACGACGATCAATACCAGGCGAAGGAACGACAACGTCTTGAATGGCATTGCGAAACTGCCAAGCTATTTGGCGATGCGCGTGCCGCTGCTTGATCTTAGCGAACAATATCGTGTCCTCGGCGATTCAACTCGCGAGGCAATTGACGACGTCCTGGCGAGCGGCCGCTTCATCCTTGGCCCAAAAGTGGAGGCGTTCGAGAAGGCGATAAGCGCGTATTGTAGTACGCCGCAGGCCGTCGGTGTTTCATCTGGAACAGATGCTTTGTTGGCTATTTTGATGGCGCTTGGAATCGGGCGGGGCGATGCCGTTATCACCACGCCTTACACATTTTTCGCTACGGCTGGATGCATTGCCCGCGTCGGCGCGAGACCACTTTTTGCCGACATAGATCCTGAGACATACAATATTCGGCCATCCGCCATTCAGGAATGCATCGAGCAAAATTGTCGGATGAACTCAAATGGCGAGTGGACAACCAAAAACGGCGAGAAAGTCCGCGCCATCGCCCCAGTTCACTTGTTTGGTCTATGCTGCGAGATGGACGCCCTCGGTGAAATTTCAGAGCGCTACCGGCTTGATCTGATTGAGGATGCGGCGCAGGCGATTGGAGCCGAATTTCCATTTCGCGAGAGGATCGCCAAAGCCGGAACGATGGGCGAAGTTGGTTTTTTTAGCTTTTATCCTTCAAAAAATCTCGGAGCTGCCGGTGATGCGGGGATGATCGTTTGCCAGGATAAGGAGCTGGCGCAAAAGCTACGCACTCTCAGAGAACACGGAATGGAACCGCGCTATTTCCATCATGTCATTGGAGGCAATTTTCGCCTGGACGAAATGCAGGCGGTAATACTCGCGCTTAAGCTTCCATATCTGGAAAAATGGGCGGCTGCACGGCGCGCCGCTGCGGATTTTTACGGGTCGGAATTCGCGCGCGTGGGATTGACTGAAAGGATCAGTACGCCCTCCGAACCCTATCGCAAGTGTGGCCTAACGAATCATCACGTTTATCATCAATATGTCATCCGGACGCCGATGCGCGATGCTTTACGCGAGGATCTGGCCAAACGCGAAATCGAGACGGCGATCTACTATCCACTCGGACTTCATGAGCAGAAATGTTTTGCCTATCTCGGCTACAAAAAGGGTGATTTCCCAGAGACCGAACGTGCCGCTCGTGAGACGCTCGCGCTGCCCATTTATCCTGAGATTTCGCGTGAAGCGCAGCGATACGTCGTGGAGGCGATTGCCGAATTCCTTAGCTGAAGCCTCGAGCGCTAGCCAAACTACTTGCGAGCCGCAGAGCGCGGGCTATATCAACGCGGAAAGCTTTCCGGGAACTAACGGGTAGGTACCGAAGTGGCCAAACGGGGCAGACTGTAAATCTGCTGGCTTTACGCCTTCGCTGGTTCGAATCCAGCCCTGCCCAAATCCCCTTGAATCCCCTCGTTTCGAGATTCCCTAATAGCTTCTTCGCTGGCCACCTTCACGCCGGCCACCGTATCCACCGCCGCCGCCGTAGCCCCGTCCACCGCCGCTGGGCGGTCGTGGTTCCCGCGGGCGAGCCTCATTCACAGTCAACGGCCGGCCTTCGATAGTTTGGCCGTTGAATTTCGAGATGGCGTTTTGAGCATCCTCTTCGGAGCCCATGGTGATAAACGCAAAGCCACGCGACTTGCCGGTGAATTTATCTTGCATGAGGGTAACTTCCTGCACAGTGCCAGCCTGTGAGAAAAGTTCCTGCAGTTCGTTTTCCGTCGTGTTGAAGGAAAGATTGCCTACGTATAGTTTAGTTCCCATCGAGTTTATTCTGGAAAAGGCTGCCAGGTCACTGTTCCCGCTTATCGGATTTCAAATCGCCACTGAATAAACTCAACTGACAATCCACCAACTTCCAGGCTTCCGTTTCCGGTTTCGGCTCACTTGTAAAATGCTTCCCATAGGAAAGCAATAAAAAAACGCGGATCACTTTTGTGTTTATATAATGACCCAATCAAGCAGCACAGCCGGTGAAAACGCCTCTGCCCGGGTCGCGGTAGTGGCCGCTGGCGCGGTCAGTCCGCTGGGATTTGGACTCGCCGAAACACTCGATTCGTTACGCAGAGCGCAAGACTGCGTGACCGCTGTAACACGATTTTCAGTAGCTGAATGTCGTTGTAAAACTGCTGGTCAAGTCTCCGATGACCGCCTGCTCGCTGGCTTGAACAAAAGGCTCTGCACCAAAGGCTTGCATCGGGCCTCGCACATGATGATTCACGCGCTAAGAGAAGCCGTAACACAAGTGCCTGGTTTTGAGGCTGAGTTAATGGTAATTGGGACCACGAGCGGCGGGATGTCTTACGGGGAACATTACTATCGTTCCTTGCGTCGATCGGAGAATTTGCGACACGCGCCGACCTGGATTGCTAATTATCCGCCGCAAAAGCCGGTACTCGATGCGCAGGAGGAAGTCCTCGGGGTTTCTGCGCCATGCCAGGTGATCGCGAACGCCTGTGCCTCAGGTACAAATGCAATTGGTCATGCATTCGAATGCGTACGATCGGGTCGCTACCAGCGCGTATTGGCCGGAGGCTACGATGCTCTGTCGGAACTGGTCTTCACGGGCTTCGATTCACTTCAAGCCTCGACGCCTGAGAAATGCCGCCCGTTTGATCGACATCGCACCGGAATGGTGCTGGGTGAAGGTGCCGCCATTCTCGCGCTGGAAAATCTCGAACTCGTTCGAAAGCGTGGCGCGCCTGTCCTGGCAGAGATTATCGGCTACGGGATTTCCACGGATAATTTTCACATCACGCAGCCGGATCCTTCCGGTATCGGACCGCGACAGGCGATGGAGCGAGCCCTCCAGAGCGGGCATATCTCAACGGAGGAAGTCGATTACATTAACGCACACGGAACCGCCACTGTGTTTAACGACGCAGCGGAAGGGAAGGCGATCAGTCAGTTGTTTGGTGGCGTGGCGGTGAGTTCGACCAAAAGCATGATGGGGCATTCACTTGGAGCCGCGGGCGCGGTCGAAGCCATTGTCTGTTTGCTGGCGCTCAAACATCAATTTCTCCCCCCCAACATCCATTTTGGCGCTTTAGATGACGATCTCGATCTAAACATTGTAGCGAACGAGTCGCGATCGGCCGTTGTGCGTACGGTGCTTTCGAATTCATTTGGCTTTGGCGGCACGAATGCTTCGATTCTGATGCGTAGAGTTGGAGCATGAGTTTGGTGATCGCCGGGATGGGGTGGGTGACCCCGCTCGGGAATGGTGTTGAATCAGTATGGAAGCGGTTGCTTCGTGGCGATGAGGCATCCCCGCTAGCGATTTCCGAACAGTTCGGGGATCGGTCCTACAGCGCTTTCCGCGTGCCCGAATCGGCGCTGACCGGTTTGTCGCATCCACGCCTCCGCCGGGCAAGTGTGATTTCGCGATTTGCCGCAGTAGCAGGCTTGGAAGCCTTGCAAGCTGCCGGAGTAAAGGTGAATTCGCAGAATGCGGAACGAATTGCGCTAATCTTCGCGATCTCCAACGGAGGCGTGATTTACACCAAGCGCTTCTACCGCGATGTAGTCGAGGCCGGTGCGCAGTCGGCCAGTCCTCTCTTGTTTCCGGAAACGGTCTTTAACGCGCCGGCGAGCCATCTCGCATCAATTCTCGGTGTTACGGGGACCACTTACACGGTCGTTGGTGATGGAGCGGTGGGTCTCCTGGCGATAAAAATGGCCGAGGACGTGATGACGAATGAGTCGCTTGATTATTGCCTGGTCGTCGGCACCGAAGAAGTCGATTGGCTGTTATGTGACGCCTATCGGCGATGGCGTTTGCTTCGTTCGGCGCCTCCCATTGAGCCGTTCAGTAGACAAAAGCGAGGAATGATTTTGAGCGAAGGCGCGGGGGCAATTCTGCTCGCACGCCTACTACGCACGGGCGCCGAGGAGGCGGAAGAACGCCCGATCACGGTCGAAAGCGCTCATCCTGGCGGTCATTATCGAAAGCGCGCGGAAGCGGCGGACATCTTGAAGCGAATCTTAAGTGATCTTAGTCAAACCGGAATCGATCTTGTTATCTCGAGTGCTAACGGCACGTTCATCGATCAAGCGGAGCGCAGCGCTTTGGAGCAAGGCATTCCAGACGCGGTCGTTTACACAGCCAAACCTGCGATGGGCGAAAGCGTCGGTGCTTCGGGGTTGTGGCAAGTTATCTTGGGAGCCCAAGCCTTGCGTCATGGAGAGCTGCCGCCTGTCCTTCACGCGGACCCAAACATTTCGTTGCGGCTTTCACTTGCGCGGCTGCCCATGGTAAAGGCGCGCCGGGCAATCGTCTTAAGTTCTGGAGTCAATCAGCAAGTGGTGGGATTGCGGCTAGCAATTCGGTGACGTTGTCGATTGTCGCAAAGTCGCTGGTCTTTGGTCCTGACACGATGTCAGACGAAAAAGCGTCTGACAGAAATCGCGCTAACGTAGAGGGACGATCTTCCAGCTGATTTTTTTATCTGCGATTTCAAGCCACGCCACGCTAGGAGGTGCACCCTGGTTAGCTCGCGTCACGCAACCGGGATTCAGAAACAGCACACTTCCACGCCTTTCGTTCCGCGGGACGTGGGTATGTCCATGGAGGACGATATCAATGTCATTTGGCAGGTGGTCGGGTGGTATATGTTGCAGGCGAAGCTTCAATCCGCCCCGCGCAAGATCGACAACCAATGGCCATTCCAAATAGGTGTCGCAATTTCCTCGCACGACGGTGACTCGGGGTCCAATCCCGCGAAGCTCGTCGAGAATGATCTCCGCACAAACATCGCCCAGATGCCAGATTTCATCAGCGTTCTCGGCAATTTGTCTCACTTTTTCCGGCAAGCGATTGTGCGTGTCCGCCAGGACAAAGACGCGCAAGGTGTCTTTCGATTTCTCGGGCGTTATCATAGCGCGGCAAAGTTACCTTTACACACTGCTACCTGCTGTGTGCCTCAGCCGCATGTTTCGATGCACGCGTTGATTTGCGCAATGGTGGATGTTACGTAGCCTCGCCGGCCTGTCATGAGTCAGAACTACAAAAATACTCTTAATTTGCCACGCACGGAATTTCCGATGAAGGCAAATCTCGCCGCACGCGAGCCGGAAATGCTCCGAGTGTGGGAGGAGACGCGACTTTACCAGCAGATCCAGAAGTCGAGAGAGGGCCGCGAGCTGTTTGTGCTCCATGACGGGCCGCCATTTGCAAACGGAGACGTGCACATGGGCACTGCGCTCAATAAAATCCTTAAGGATTTTGTGGTGAAATCTCAGACCATGCTGGGCAAACGCGCGCCATATGTCCCTGGGTGGGACTGTCATGGTCTGCCTATCGAATACAAGGTGGTGAAGGAATCGCGCGGCCTTTCTCCCCTCGATGTTCGCAAAAAATCGGAAGCGTTTGCGCGAAAGTTCGTCAACATTCAGCGCGAGCAATTCAAGCGCCTCGGCGTCTTCGGTGATTGGGAAAATCCGTATCTCACGATGGATCCCAAATATGAAGCAGAAATCTTGCGCGCTTTCGCTGTATTCGTTGAGGAAGGTCTCGTTTATCAATCGAAGAAGCCGGTTTTTTGGAGCACAGGCGCGCAGACCGCGCTGGCCGAAGCTGAAGTAGAATACCAGGAGCGCGACGACACTGCGGTTTACGTGCGATTTCCGCTTTCTCCCGACCAAGTGGCGAAAATCGGTTTGCCAACTGATAAGCCAGTGAACGTCGCGATCTGGACAACAACTCCATGGACATTGCCCGCAAATCTTGCGATCGCCGTGGACCCTGACGCCGAATATGAAATCTTGGGTAATCAGAATGAGCGGGTGATTGTCGCTCACAAGCTTCGCGATCAATTTATTCAACAGACTGGCTTTGCGGCTGCGGAAGAACCGACTTTTCGTGTTGGCAAACAGCTAGTCGGGCTTCAGGCGCAACATCCATTTCTAGATCGAAAATCAACCATACTCGCAGCTGATTTTGTGACGATGGATACCGGGACTGGGGCAGTACACATCGCTCCCGGTCACGGCGAGGACGATTATTGGTTAGGCAAGGCTAACGGCTTGGAAATTCTCTCTCCGGTAGACGATCACGGACGATTTACTGATGAAGCCAGCTTGCCAAATCTCACTGGGAAATACGTCTTCGACGCAAACACAGACATTATCGACTTGTTGCGCGAGCGGAGAATGTTGCTCGGCCAACAGAGTTTTCATCATTCCTATCCGTACTGTTGGCGCTCGAAAACACCGATTATCTTTCGGAATGTCGAGCAATTCTTCATTCGCATCGACGAGCTGCGCGGCAAGGCGCTTAATGCCATTCACAACGAAGTGAAATGGATTCCAGCGTGGGGCGAAAATCGCATCGCCGGGACAGTTGAATCGCGTCCTGACTGGGTGATCTCGCGTCAACGAAGCTGGGGTGTACCGCTTCCCGTTTTTTATTCGAAGGATGGAGAAGCAGTTCTGGATGCAAAAGTTATTCGAAAATTGGCCGATCTCGTCGCGCAACGTGGCTCGAACGTTTGGTTCGAATTAAGCGATGCCGATCTTGCCGAAAAACTTGGACTGCCGCCTGGCACAACGAAACGCAACGACACGATCGACGTCTGGATCGATAGCGGCGTTTCGCACAAAGCAGTATGCGCGTTGCATCCGGAACTGCGCGATCCAGCCGACATGTATCTCGAAGCGACCGACCAGCATCGCGGCTGGTTTCAATCGTCATTGATGACCAGCGTCGCGCTGAATAATCGCGCACCGTACAAAACTTGCGTAACGCACGGTTTCGTTGTCGATCTTGACGGCAAGAAGATTTCAAAATCCGGCACATACGACAAACCAATGGCCGCCGATCATTTCGTCGGCCGACACGGCGCCGATTTGGTGCGGCTTTGGGCGAGCAGCATCGATTACACCGATGACGTTCCATTCTCGGAAGAAATGTTCACACGTTTGGGTGACACTTATCGTCGGGTTCGGAACACGCTGCGCATTCTGCTTGGAAATCTTTACGATTTTTCTGTAGCCGCGGTCGCTGACGGCGGGCCGGGGTCACCGCCTCCGGCTACAACGTTGGTTGATCGTTGGATTCTGGAGCGGTTGAACGAGGTAATCGCTGATTGTCGGTTGGCGTATGAAGCGTTCGAGTTCCACAAGGTTTATCACACGCTTAATCAGTTTTGCGCCGTCGATCTGAGCAGCCTCTACATCGACATCACCAAGGACCGGATGTATTGCGACGCGGCAGATTCGCCCCGGCGTCGCGCAACTCAAACAGTCATGCATGAGATTTTCGGCGCACTGTGCCGATTGCTCGCGCCAGTCCTCGCATTTACCGCCGAGGAATCGTGGCGACATTCAGCCCTGGGCGGTTCAGTCCACCTGCAGGAATTTCCGGAAGTCGTCCATCGAGCGCACGAAGCGAGCGATCGGATTGCCGAGCTTCTGAAATTGCGCGGCGTAATCGGTCAGGCGATCGAGCGCGCGCGACAGCAAAAATTGATCGGCAATGCTCTGGAGGCAGCGGTTGTTTTATATTCAAACTCCGATGTCACAACAAAAATCAGCGAAGAAGAGTTAGAGGAATTTTTTATCCTAAGCGATCTGACGATCCGCCAAGCAGACGAAGCCAGCGCATCCGTCACCAAAACAGCGTATAAAAGATGTGCCCGTTGCTGGCGTCACCGGCCAGCTGTTGGCACAAGCAAAGAGCATCCCGATTTGTGCGATCGGTGCGAAAGCGTAGTCGCAACTCTATCAGAGAAAGCCCGATGATCCTTTTCTGTCATTCCGAGCGCAGTGGAGCGAAAGCGCAGCGAAGCCGAGGAATCTCTCACATAAAAATCCAATTAGAGATGTCCCGGCTCCGCTCGACATGACACGAATGGCCGAACGACATGAAGTACATTTTTTTTCTCTCCCTCCCGCTCTACGCACTGGATCAGTGGACCAAACAGATGGTTCTGCAGTTTATCAGTCCTGATGAACCGCGCGTTCTGGTAGCGGATTTCTTCAGTCTGGTTAACGTGACTAACACCGGCGCAGCGTTTGGATCCTTCAGAGGCAACAATATCTTCTTCGTCGTCATTTCTTCTGTGGCGTTTGTGATTGTTTTGGGCCTCCTCCTGAGGGCGCGAGCACGTGATCGTTGCCGTGATCTTTCCCTGGCACTTCTTCTCGCCGGAATCTTGGGAAATCTTACCGATCGCCTTCTTTATGGGCACGTGGTCGATTTTCTTCTTTTCGATTTGCATATCCCATATGCGCATCCCTGGCCGGCCTTTAATGTCGCCGACTCGTGTATCTCGGTTGCGATAGTGTTGTTCATTATTCATTCGTTCTGGAAGCAAAAGAGCCCCGGCTAGAGACGCCGCGCTGTGGCGGCCGCTCGGCGAGCGCGCTGACGCTGACCGCGGTGATGCGTTGCGCTTCACGTAGCCAAGCAGCTACAGTGACCGGATGAAGCCTTCGCCGATGGAAGAAGCGGCGCGCAAAGTCGCTGCGCGCTTGCGCGAGGAGGGTCATATCGCGTACTTCGCCGGTGGTTGCGTGCGCGACATGGTTCGCAGCTTGACGCCAAAGGATTATGACATCGCCACCGATGCGCGACCGGAAGTGGTGCAGAGACTTTTTCCGCGGACTTATGCGGTCGGCGCGCATTTTGGCGTGATTATCGTTCTGGAAAACGATTTCCAATTCGAAGTAGCAACGTTTCGTTCCGACGACGCGTACATCGACGGACGGCACCCTACCGCGGTTCATTTTTCATCGCCCCAAGAGGATGCCGGGCGCCGGGATTTCACCATAAATGGAATGTTTTACGACCCGGTTGCAGAAGAAGTAATTGATTTCGTCGGTGGCCGCGCCGATATCGCTGCGAAATTGGTGCGCGCTATCGGCGATCCGGCGCAGCGTTTCGCGGAGGATCGGTTGCGAATGCTGCGCGCAGTGCGGTTCGCGACGGTGCTCGACTACCAGATCGACGCAAAAACATGGGACGCATTGGTCGCCAACGCGGTTTCGATCAATGAGATCAGCGCGGAACGAATTCGCGACGAGCTGGTCCGGATTTTTCTGTCGCCCAACCGAGGACGCGGATGGGACTTGCTCGACGCAAGCGGACTGATGCGCGCTATTCTGCCCGAGATTGAAGCAATGAAAGGGTGCAAACAACCCGAGCAATTTCATCCCGAAGGCGACGTTTTCGAGCACACACGCTTAATGCTGGACTTTCTGCCCGAGAAAGTTTCTGTGCCCCTCGTTTTTGCTGTGTTGTTCCATGACGTGGCCAAGCCGCGCACGGCAACCGTGGATGGAACCGGGCGAATTCGCTTCAGCGGACATGATCGTCTGGGTGCGGAGATGACTGAAGAAATCATGCGGCGTTTGCGGTTTTCCGGCGCCGAAATCGAAGCCGCGGTCGAAATGGTGCGGCAGCACATGGTTTTTAAGGACGTGCCCAATATGAGGGTGGCGAAATTAAAGCGTTTCATGGCGCGGCCAACATTTGAGGACGAGCTCGAGCTGCACCGGGTCGATTGCCAGGGCAGCCATCGCATGCTCGACAACTACGAATTTCTTCTCCGCAAGCGGGAGGAACTCGCCAACGAGCCGATTATTCCGCCGCCACTGGTACGAGGGGACGACCTGATCGCCCTCGGTTTGAAGCCAAGCCCAAGGTTTGGCGAGATTCTTGAAGCAATCGAGACGCGTCAGCTCGAGGGAAGCTTGCGGACTCGGGAGGAAGCGCTCGAATGGGTGAAACGAGAATACTCGCCAGGCAAGAAACACTAACATGGAATGAGAATTCTTATGATTAGCGCCGAAGGGCCGCCGCTGCAGCGAACGGCGGCGCTGATCGATGTGATGGATGGGCTGCCGTCTGCACTGCGTGCCCGAGGGCACGAAGTCGTTGTGGCTCTTCCTTTCTACCGGGAGATTCGAGAGAACCGCGCATTCAAGAAAAAGGACACAGGGATCACTGTCGATGTCCAGGTGGGCGACAGAGTTTACTCTGCCCGGTACCTCGAGGGGCGAAGTGCCAGTGGCGTGCAGTTGTTCCTGGTCCGCTGCGATGAATTTTTCGATCGCGACGGAATTTACGGAGAGCGGGGAAAGCCTTACGAGGATAATGCCTCGCGATTTATCTTTTTTTGTAAGGCGGCGCTGGAGTTGTCTCGCCGACTGACACCGCAATTACAGGTTCTGCACGTGCACGATTGGGCGGCGGCGTTGGTGCCGGTGTTTGTGCAGGCAGAAGGACTGCCGTTCAAGACTGTGTTGACCATCCATCATGTCGCTGACCAGGGCAGTTTTTGGGGACTCGATTTCGGGCTTACAAATCTGCCGCAGCGGTTTTTCAGCCTGCATGGGGTCGAGTTCTTCGGACGGTTGAATTTTCTCAAGGGCGGAATCCTCTATGCCGATAAGATCACAACCGTAAGCGAACATTACCGGCGCGAAATCCTGACGCCGGGCGGCGGCTATGGCCTCGATGGGGTATTGGGCGAAAATGCGCATCGCCTTAGCGCCATTTTAGATGGCGCAGATTACAAGCTCTGGAATCCGGCGTCGGATCGTTTGCTACCGGCGCGCTACGATGAAAAAAGGCTTCGTGGAAAACGGGTTTGCCGTGATGCAATGCTAAAGGAGATGAAACTCGCACCGGGACCGCGCGGTCCTGTTTTTGGAATGGTGACTCGCGTCCTTCAGGAAAAGGGTTTCGAAATTCTGGTGCCGCTTCTCGATCGGCTTTTGTGGGATGATGTGCGCTTGATCATCCTCGGCGAAGGTGATCCCACGTATGAAACTTCGCTTGCGGTGGCAGCCAGAAAATTCCCGACGAGGTTTGCATATCAAAAAGATTACGACGCAAAACTGGCGCACCTGATCGAGGCGGGGATGGACATCAGCCTGATTCCGTCACGGTTCGAGCCAGCAGGCCTGAGCGCGATGTATAACTTAAATTACGGTGCTCTCCCGGTCGCACGCGCGACGGGCGGAATTCACGAGATCATCGAGGACTACGATCCGACCTCAGACAACGGTTACGGTTTCCTTTGTTATGAATATTCAAGCGAAGCCTTCTGGGATGCGATGAAGCGCGCTCGGCAAATCTTCGGCGACCGGCATCTCTGGACCAAACTGATGAAACGGGCGATGGCGCGCAATTTTTCCTGGGACGCATCTGCTCGGCGCTACGAAGCCCTATACAGGGAACTTGTTGGCGCGGTCGAAGCAGCGGCAGCGTAGTTAGCACCCGCGTTGTGCAGCCGGTCAAGCTTTCCGCTTGTCAAACCGAGGCATCTGTGGAACTTTGGACCGCTTTTTTTCCGAGTCATGGCTTACGCAATTATTAAGACTGGCGGCAGACAGTTTCGCGTCGCGGAAGGCGACACCATCGATGTCGATCTTTTGGATGTCGATCCTGGCAAGACCGCGACTTTCGGCGAGGTGCTGATGTTTGCCGACGGAAAAGACGTGATGCACGGCGGCCCACTCATCTCCGGAGCAAAGGTCACGGCCGAAGTTCTGGAACAGCGCAAAGACAAGAAAGTGGTCGCATTCAAGTATAAGCGGCGCAAAGGCTATCACCGCACCGTCGGCCATCGTCGCAAATTGACGCGTGTAAGAATCACGAGCATCAGTGTAGGAGGGAAAAAAACCGCAGCGAAGAAAACTGGGGAGTAAAAGGCGCGAAGCAAAATATCAGGTCTCAATTAACGGGTTTCTCCGATGGCTCATAAAAAAGGACAAGGCAGCGTTAAGAATGGCCGCGACAGCGTAAGCAAGCGGCTGGGTGTCAAAAAATTCGGCAACGAAAGGGTCGTCGCCGGCAATATCATTGTGCGCCAGCGCGGGACAAAATTCTTGCCTGGCAAGAACGTGGGACTCGGACGGGATTATACGATTTTTGCGCTGATCGACGGAAGCGTGCGCTTCGACCGTGCTGGGCGCCGGGTAAACGTGGATCCAATGGTGACCAGAAACTAGTCCGGTCGATTCTGCTTCCACGCGCCAGCAGCCTTGTATATAAAAGCGTCCCGCTCATGAGATACAACACTTTCATCCTTTTCGGCGCGCCCGGCAGCGGCAAAGGCACTCAGGGCAAAACGCTCGGCACGATCCCACGTTATTATCATTGCGCCTGTGGCGACGTCTTCCGCTCCATCGACACCCGCACGAAGGTGGGTAAAGCGTTCCTTGAATACTCGAGCAAGGGCCAGTTGGTCCCGGACGATATCACAGTGGAGCTTTGGCGAGAGGCAATCGATGCGGCCGTGGAAGCGCACAAGTTCAAGCCGGACATCGACACGCTGGTGCTCGACGGCATTCCGCGAAATGTCGGACAGGCCAAGATCATGGAGGAAATGATTGACGTAAAAAAAGTCTTTCATCTCGCGTGTCCGAGCCGCGAGACGCTCTTTTACCGGCTGAAGAAGCGCGCTCTGAAGGACAACCGCCTCGACGACGCAAACGAGCAGGTCATCCAGCGGCGCCTCGACATTTACGAAAAAGAATCGAAGCCGGTGCTTTCCTATTACCCGCAAGAGCTGGTGACCATGGTTGACGCGACTCAGCCGCCCGCCAAAGTTCTGCTCGATATTCTAAAGAGCGTGAACGGCGTGTATGAACCAGCAGCAGTTTGAAAGTTTCACGGCTTCAAGCCTGTACTGCCAAAAGTGCAAAGCCGCGATGCCGGTGCGCGAGCGGTTACTTCTCGTTCTGCCCGACCGGGAGATTTTCGATTATCTCTGCTCCGGCTGTGGATCGTCCGTAGGCCGGCGCGAGATTACGGCCGGCGAAAAACTTTTGGCGCAAGCAATGGCGGGGCGGCGTCCACGTCGTTCCACTGTGGTTCATCAACTGACGCCGTAACTCGGCATGCGCATCGTTTTCACCGGCACGGGCGAAATTGGCGTGCCGACGCTGCAAGCTTTGCTGAAGTCGGAGCATGAAGTCGTCGGCGTTGTGACTCAACCCGACAAACCGGCCGGGCGCGCTCAGTTGGTCGAGCCACCGCCGATTAAAAAAGCACTGATGAGCGGCGCGCTCGGCGATCGCGCCCTACCATTGCGCGTTTTGCAACCGGCGCGGATCAAGGATCGACAAGCAATTGAAGAAATTCGTGCGTTAAAGCCAGATGTGATCGTCGTCATGGCTTATGGGCAAATTTTTCCCCGCGATGTTCTCCAGATTCCGAAGATTGCCTGTTTGAATCTGCACGCGTCGCTTTTGCCGCGGTGGCGCTGCGCCGCGCCAATCCAGGCAGCCATCGCGGCGGGTGATCGTGAGAGCGGCATCACCGTAATGTACATGGATGAAGGACTCGATACTGGCGACATCTTATTGCAACGCAGTATTGATATCCGGCCGGATGATACGGGTGGATCATTGCACGACCGACTGGCGAAGATTGCGCCTGACGCGCTACTCGAATCTTTGGACCTGCTTGCGGAAGGAAGAGCGCCGCGCACTCCGCAGGACAATGCGTCTGCGACTTACGCCCCGAAGCTGAAGCGCGAAGACGGCAAAATTGATTGGTCGGATCCAGCCGAAGCGATTGAGAGAAAAATTCGCGCGTTCAATCCATGGCCAGGCGCATTTGCGCTTGTGACCGACAAGAGCGGTCGCCAGTTAAGGATGAAAATTTTGGATGCAGGGATCGTCGATCTTAAAGGGCGACCAGGCGAAATTCTGCGTGCTCACTCCAACGAGTTAATTGTCGGCACGGGTAAGAACGCACTTTCCGTGTGGCATGTTCAGCTTGAAGGAAAATGGCGTATGAGCGCGAGCGACTTCATTCGCGGCCATGCTCGATTACTCGAGAGGAAGCTGAAATAAGTGCGAGATCCCTCCGCCGTCTTTACGGCGCGGGATGACATGCGTGTTTGTGCTTTCCAAGATCGATATCTTCTGTTGATCATTGTAAGTGAGTCATGCAAACCGAAGCGCCAGCATATAAGCGCATCGTTCTCAAGCTAAGCGGGGAAGCGGTGCAAGAACGCGGTGGGCGCGACAATATTTCGCCAGCGGTGGTGCGTGAAATTGCCGAACGGATTAAAGAGGTGCGCGATCTTGGCGTACAAGTGGCGGTAGTGATTGGAGGCGGAAATATCTGGCGCGGGCTTTCCGCAGCGCATCGTGGTATGGATCGCACCACTGCGGATTACATGGGCATGCTTGCCACAGTCATTAACGCGCTGGCGTTGCGAAGCACGCTCGACCAGATGGGCGTAGAAGCGCGAGTGCAAACAGCGATCGAAATGAAAAATGTCGCCGAGCCATTCATACTCGGCCGGGCTATTCGCCATCTTGAACTTGGTCGTGTTGTCATTTTCGCGGCGGGCACTGGCAATCCCTACTTTTCTACCGACACGACGGCGGCGCTCCGGGCGAGCGAGATCCGCGCGGACGTCATCTTAAAAGCCACCAAGGTCGATGGAGTTTATGATCGCGATCCAAATAAGGATCCGGGCGCGCGACGCTACGACCGACTCACTTTTACGGAAGCGCTAACCAAACGCCTGCAGATAATGGATTCGACTGCGTTCAGCCTCTGCATGGACAACAAGATCCCCATCGTCGTCTTCGACATGTACAAGCCCGGAATCCTGCGTGACGCTGTGCTGGGGCGAAAAGTCGGAACGCTGGTTTGCGATGAACTTCCACCGAAGTAAAGATTCAGCGACATGAGTAAAGATGACATTCTTCTGGAGGCCGAGATGTCGATGGAGAAAAGCGTCGATTACATGGTGCATGAATTTGCCGCAGTGCGCACCGGCAAAGCTTCGCCTGGTCTGGTCGAAAACGTCGATGTCCACGCTTACGGATCGACCATGAAACTAAAGCAGCTTGCGTTGATCACGACGCCTGAGTCGCGTTTGCTCGTTGTTCAGCCGTTCGACGTCGGCACGGTGCAGGACATCGAGAGAGCGCTCAAAGAATCGAAGATCGGCATCACACCTGCGGTTGACGGAAAGATCATTCGCCTGCCAATCCCGGAGCTGTCAGAAGAGCGACGCAAAGAGCTGGTGCGTTCACTGAGCAAAATGGCCGAGGAAGCACGCGTGCGTGTGCGTGCGAATCGGCGCACCGCACTCGACGAGGCGAAGAAACTGAAGGCCGCGGGCGAGTTGACCGAGGACGGTTTTCGCGATGTGGAGGAAGAAGTGCAGAAGCTCACCGATCGCTTTGTTAAATCCATCGATGATCATCTCAAGCACAAGGAAGCCGAGGTCATGAAGGTGTAGGTTCTCTCGGATTCCCGCAGGAGTTGCCGCTTTGTCATCACAGTAGCTTGATGCCCACCGCAGCGTTTTCCTGCGGGCTGGCGAGCCAATGGTGGTAGCCGGCCGCGACCTCGGCGAAACACTGGACATCCGCGGGCGATGGAGGCTGTAGAAACGCATCGGCAGCAAGGGGTCTCCCGGCTTCCTGGAAAAATCTGCCTAGTCTCGAAGTTGTTACTAAATTTTCTAGACCGCGAAACTTTCGCCGCATGAGCAGTGCGCAACTGCGTTTGGATTAGTGACTTTGAAGCCGCCTTTTTGCAGGTCTTCGCTGTAATCGAGCACCGAGCCGCTGACGAAAAGAGCGCTCTTCGGATCGACAACCAGCCGGACATTTGATATCGGCACGAGAATATCCCGCTCCTTAGGGCCATCCACCAGATCCATGACGTATTGCAGGCCGGAGCATCCGCCGCCGACCACGGCGAGACGCAACGCACCGTCTGGCTTGCCTTTTTCCTCTAGCAACGATGCCAATTTGCGGGCCGCTGTCTCGGTAACGCTGATGAGGCGCTCATTGCCAATCTTGTAATTAACGGGCGTTGATTCTGTAGCCATTCAAGCAGGTGGGATGGTAGTCGTTTTAGTTTTGTGTTGCTGCACGGAGCAGTTGAGCCACTTCATTTTGTACAACTTCCAGTTCATCCAAGCGTAACTGCGGATCAGGCACGATGAAGACGTCGCCAGTGTTAGATTGCTCATAAATCAAGACGCGCCTTCCGCCGTTGCGGGACTCAGTCTTCACTTGTTTCAGGACGCGTTTGCGCTCGAGCATCGCTGCCAGAACGTAGCAAGCATTCGCGGGCGGATTTTTGGATGCAATTAAACGGCGAAAAAGTTGTTCCGCGTTTTCCCTCGGCAGAGGCTCAGGCGGCTTCGGCGGCAATGGCTCGTAGCGCGATTTCCAAAATGAAAATGGCTGAATGTTTTCATTCCGGTTTTGCCAGGCCTCTTCGCTCAAATCCTCGCGGCGATAGCCATCCGCGCTGTGATAGAGCAAAGTGTAAAAGTATTCTCCGGGAATAAACGGTCGACGCGTCATGGCGCAGACGTCGGCCCGATGTGTGATCGCCCATTCGTTTGGAAGCGGATTCATCGGGATACTATACGACGCGAGGCGAAAAGATGAAAACTAGGTGGCTCACGGTTGGACGCGCGCAGATAGAGCAAGTAGAGACCGATCGCGGCGAAAAGAAGATTCGGCGCCCATGCGGCCACCCATGGAGAAACGCGGTCACCTTCGCCAAGCGCTAGAAACAGATGCACCAGGAAGTTCATCGAAAAGACGAGAAAAACCGCAGCGGCCACACTCGATAACACACCCCGGCGCGAGTACCCGATTCCGAGCGGCGCAGCGATGCAGACAACAACCAAACAGGTCCACGGCAGAGCAAGCCGATACTGCAGATGAGTGCGAAACGGCGCGAGCAACGTAGCGGGGAAATCTGCATTGAAATGCAAATACTCCCGTAATTCTGGCAGGCTTAGAAATTCCGCGCGTTCATTTGCGCTGCCCAGTCGGAAAGGGGTTTCGCTCCAGTGCTCAATCTTGAGCGACGGATAAATTTGCTCGTCAACGATATTTCCCGCGTGATCATAGTGAACGACCTTCACGTTCTCCAGATTCCAGGTTTTGGTTTCGGGGTTGTAGGAAGCGCGACTTGCGACGTAATTCGTAACGATATTATCGTCGGCGTCCTGTTGAAGCACCTGAACGTTATTAAACGTATTACCGCGAGGAATAAAATTCTGAATGAACCAGGTGCGCAAATCGGTTCGGTTGCGAAAAATTTGTCCTTGGATGTAACGGCTGGGACGTGCCTGCGCTTCCGAAAGAAAATTTTTGCGGGCCAGTTCTGCATGCGGCGCAAGCGAATAGTTGAGCACCATGCTTGCTCCTACGGTGAGCAGCCCCAAGCCGATCAACGGCGACAGAACGCGCGGGAGACTTACACCCGCGGTGAGCATAGAGACAATTTCGTTGGCCCGCGACATTCGACCCAAAGCAAAAAGCAGCGACAGCAGAAGCGAAACCGGCAGCAGAATAATTAAAACCTGCGGGATCTGCGTGGCATAATAACGAGCGACTAAAAGCAGACCGACGTGCTCATCGATAAAGGTCGAGATATTATCGCTCACATCGAAAATGAGCCAGATCGAGATGAAGCCGGCGATGCAGTAAAAATAGACCTGCAAGAAATTGCGAATGACGTATCGGTCGAGAAGTCTCATTGCTATTTAGAGCGTACTCAAATCAATGGCGCGTGCCAAATCACGAGAGAAATGAACGACGAAACCCGAACGATGAAGCCTAAAGACGTGTCATGATCGCACTGAAGAGCAGTTTGGGCAGCGAATTTGTCGAACGTGTTCGCGCATTTTTTTCCCAAGACGGTCCTCTGTCGAAGGCAAAAAATTTCGAGTTCCGTCCGCAACAGCAGGAAATGGCGGCGACCATCGCGAACGCGCTGGAGGAAGAGCGCCACTTGGTAATCGAAGCTGGAACTGGTGTAGGCAAATCCCTGGCTTATCTCACGCCGGCAATTTTATGGGCGATCGAACAGCACAAGAAGGCCATCGTCTCGACCCACACAATTAACCTTCAGGAGCAACTTCTCTACAAGGACATCCCCATCCTGAAGAAGGTCCTGCCGGTCGAGTTCGAAGCCGCGTTAATCAAGGGGCGGCAAAATTATCTTTGCCCGCGACGATTGGAACGCGCGCGGCAGCAAGCCAATGAGCTTTTCACCGGACCGGAGCAAAATGAGCTGAACAGACTGGCGGAATGGGCGCGCACGACGCGCGACGGTTCGCTCAGCGATCTGTCGGTCGAGCCGGACCCGAAGGTATGGATACAGGTCTGCAGCGAATCGCATATCTGCACACAGAAAACATGCGGCCAGGACTCGCGCTGCTTCTATCAGCAAGCGCGGAAACGTTTGCTGGCAGCCGATGTTCTGGTGATCAATCACACCCTGCTGTTCATTCTCCTAGTAAGTTCGGAGGCGCAGGAAGAGCGCGAAAGCGGCTTCATTTTTCCGAATGATTTCCTCATTCTGGATGAAGCGCACACAGTCGAGCAGGTCGCGTCGCGGCAGATCGGGATTGGCATCTCGCAGTACGGCCTGAGATCGACGATCCAGCGGCTCTACAATGCCCGCACGCGCAAGGGCCTGTTCACAGTGACGCGTGATGCGGAGGGCGTAAGGCTCGCGGCCGAACTGGTCGATCACGCGGAGAAGTTTTTCGCTGCAGTTGAATCGAAATGCGATTTTAAGAAAGGCCGCGAATTTCGTGTGCGTGATGCAGATCTTGTTCCCGACACAATCACCGGTCGCCTGACAGCTTTGCAGGTGCGGATCGCCGAGGCTGTGAAACGCTCTGACGATGAGTTTCTAAAAGCGGAATTACAGGAATACGGCAGGCGGATTCGTGATGCCCGCAGCGGGATCACAGCTTTCTTGGACCAAAATCGGCCCGAGCATGTTTATTGGGTCGAGCGCACGGGTAAGACAGCCCAGTTTCTAACCCTCAACGCCGCTCCGATCGATATGGCCCCCGAGTTGCGGCGGATGATTTTTCGCAACAATTGTTCATGCATCATGACCAGCGCCACGCTCTCAGTCGGTCGCACGGATCTCGCTTATTTCCGGCAACGCATCGGCGCAGACGAAGTCCAGCCGGCATTGCTCGGCGGTCCGTTCGATTTTCAGAAGCAGATGAGAATGTTCATCGTGAAGAAAATGCCGGACCCACGCGACGCCCATTACGAGGAAGCGCTCGAACATTGGATCGCGCATTTTGTTGAGAAGACTGACGGTTGCGCATTTGTCCTTTTCACAAGTTATCGCGGCATGCAGCAGGTGGCCGACCGAATGGCGCAATTTTTTTCTCAAAAGAGATTCAATTTACTGGTGCAAGGCGGCGGCGCGCCGCGCGGAAAACTTCTTGAGCAATTCAAGACCACGCCGCGCAGTGTTCTTTTTGGGACGGATAGTTTTTGGATGGGCGTCGATGTTCCGGGTGAGGCGCTTTCGAATGTGATCATTACACGTCTGCCGTTTGCCGTGCCCGATCATCCGCTGATCGAAGCGAAACTCGAATTGGTCGAGGAGCGCGGCGGCGATCCGTTCACTGAATATTCTCTGCCGGAAGCGATTCTGAAACTTCGACAAGGCGTAGGCCGCTTGATTCGAACGAAAAGCGACCATGGTATAATTGTCATCCTGGACAATCGCATCGTGACCAGACCCTACGGTCGTGCCTTCATGCAGGCGCTCCCGAAATGTCCGATAGAAATAATTTAAGGCAGTTTAATGTTCACTTGAACATATATAAAGCACAACTTAATTTGAGCGCATGGAGCGCTCTGATTCGTCGAATTCTGCAGCAAGAACTCGGCAGAGTGAGATCCGCCAAATTCTAACCATTCTGCATAAGTGGGGGATTCATACGCTTGGGCAGCTTGCCGCCCTGGATCGGGAGCAGCTTGGGGAGCGACTTGGCCCCGAAGCCGTCCGAATGTGGAAGCGGGCCAATGGACAATTCAAGAGAGTGGTCAAACTGGTTCACCCGCCGGAGACATTCGAGGAGAGCTTCGAGTTTGAAAACGAAATCGAAATAGCTGAGCCGCTGCTTTTTATGCTCCGTCGTTTTTTAGAGCAGTTCGCAGTGCGCCTGAACGCGATTTATCTCGTCGCAAAAGAACTAACGCTGCGCATCACGTTTACGAACAAAGAAATTTACCAACGTGTTTTCAAAATTCCGCAGCCGACTAACGATGTCGATCTTCTTTTCCGGATGCTGCACACGCATCTGGAGAATTTTAAATCCGAGCAAGCGATCGTTGCAGTCGCGCTGAGCGCGCAGCCGATTAAACCTGTCAGGGAACAATTCAGATTATTTGAAATCACATTACGCAATCCGCATCAACTATCAGAAACCCTTGCTCGTTTGACTGCTCTTCTGGGGGCTGATCGAGTTGGCAGCCCAGTTTTGGAAGAAACACATCGGCCCGATGCATTTCGCATGGAACCATTCGCATGGCAGCTAGGGACGATTGACCTCAATCGCCCGAAGACGGTCGAACCAACATCGCAGATTCCCCTGCGTCGATTTCGGCGAGATATGTCGGCATCAATCTTGTTAGACGACGACAGGCCGGCGCACCTTCGTAGCGCGGATTTCCGCAGCAAAATCGTCGATCAACGCGGCCCCTATTTGATTTCTGGAAACTGGTGGGGCGAAAAATCGTGGGCGCGCACAGAATGGGACCTGCAATTGGAGAGTGGAGAACTCGTTCTCGCTCATCAAAGCCAAGGAGGTTGGAAGATCGATGGAATCTATGACTGAAATTGTCGGGTGGAGCGGGAGATCTCACAGAAGGACAATCGAGCACTCTCAATCTCCGCCGTGATCCATACTTTGTAAGGGAGGTCTTTGATTCTGCTCAGCATGACATGCCATGTCTTACGTCGAATTACATGCGTGCAGCGCATTTAGTTTTTTGCGGGGCGGTTCATTTCCAGAGCAATTAGCTGAAACCGCGGCCGACTTGGAAATGCCGGCGATGGCTTTGCTCGATCGCAACGGCGTTTACGGCGCGCAACGATTTTCTGTGGCAGCGCGGGAACACAACGTGGGTCCGATCATTGGCTGCGAATTGTCGATGGACGACGGGAGCGTTTTGCCTGTGCTGGTCGAAAGCCGGACCGGTTACAAGAATGTGTGTGAGCTGCTGACCCAGGCGCATTTGCGCAGTGAGAAAGGAAAATGCGCAGTGCGATGGGACGAATTGCCGCAATTCGCGAAAGGGTTGGTGGCACTCTTTGGTGCTCCCCAGAACTCAGAAGATCGCGCGCGATTTCTGATCGATACTTTTGGGCGCGAAAATGTTTTCGTGGAACTTCAGCGGCATTTCATTCGCGGCGAGGAACGCATCAATCGCGAACTGATCGATCTGGCACGCGCACATCGATTACCGCTTCTTGCAACAAACGGCGTGAAATACGCGAAGCCCTACGGACGCGAAGTGTTGGATGTTTTCACCTGCATTCGAGAACACACGCACTTGGATGCCGCGGGAAAATTGCTAACCAAAAACGCCGAGCGTTATTTGAAGAGTGATCGACAAATGCGCGAACTCTTTCGCGATTTGCCGGAAGCGATTGAAAACACCTCTCGCCTGGCCGAACGACTCACTTTTTCACTCGAAAATCTGGGGTATAAATTTCCCGAATATCCAGTGCCAGCCGGTCATACGATGGATTCATTCTTGCACACCATCGTCTGGTTCGGCGCGCAACAACGTTACGCTGCCATCAGCGCAAAAGTGAAGCGCCAGCTCGAAGAGGAACTTGCGCTCATCACGAAGCTCGGGTTTGCGGGCTATTTTTTGATTGTCTGGGATATCGTTAATTTCTGCCGCGAACACAACATCATGGTCCAGGGTCGGGGTAGCGCCGCGAACAGCGCGGTTTGTTATTGCCTGGGGATCACGCCGGTGGATCCGGTAAGTAGCCATCTCGTGTTCGAACGATTCCTAAACGAGAGCCGCAAAGGCTGGCCCGACATCGATCTGGATCTTCCCAGCGGCGATCGACGCGAAGCAGTGATTCAGGAAATTTATCGCCGCTACGGCAAACACGGCGCGGCGATGACGGCAAACGTGATCACGTATCGCGGCCGCAGCGCGGCTCGGGAAATCGGTAAAGCGCTCAATTTTGCCCCGAGCATTATCGATCGTTTTTCCCATCTTTTTGCGAGTGGCGATTTCCCGCACACGCTCGAGCTCGAATCGCAGATCGAGCAGGCTGGTTTGCCAAAAGGGCATCCACGGATGCCGGCGTTCATCAGGCTTTATCACGCGATTTATGGGTTACCGCGGCATCTTGGCCAGCACTCCGGTGGCATGATTATCTGCCAGAACAAACTCAGTTCGTTTGTGCCGCTGGAAAACGCTTCGATGCCGGGGCGCGTGGTCGCGCAATGGGACAAGGATGATTGCGAAGATCTCGGCATCGTGAAGGTGGACTTGTTAGGCCTCGGTATGATGTCGGTGATGCAGGATGCGTTCGAGTTATGCCGCGAACGCGGACGGCCGCTCGACCTAGCGCACATTCCGAAAGATGATCCGACGACCTTCGATATCATGCAGCGCGCTGACACAATCGGCGTTTTCCAAATCGAGAGTCGCGCGCAAATGGCCACACTGCCCCGGATGAAGCCGAAATGTTTTTACGATGTGGTGATTGAAGTAGCGATTATTCGGCCCGGCCCGATCCAGGGCGATATGGTCCATCCGTATCTGGCGCGTCGGGCAGGACGGGAACCAGTGACTTATTTCGACGAGCGATTGAAGCCAGTGCTCGAACGCACACTCGGCGTCCCGCTGTTCCAGGAACAAATGCTCAAGATCGCAATGGTGATGGCCGATTTTTCCGGCGATGAAGCGGAGGAGCTGCGCCGGGCGCTGAGTTTTCATCGTTCCGAAGAACGAATGAACAAGGTCTGCGCGAAATTGCGCGCGGCGATGGAACGAAAGGGTGTGGCGCCAGACAAGATCGACAAAATCATTCAGTCGATCAGTTCATTTGCGCTTTACGGATTCCCGGAATCGCACGCTATCAGTTTTGCCATTCTTGCGTACGGCAGCGCGTATTTAAAAGTACATCGCGCGGCGGAATTTTACGCCAGCCTGCTGAACAATCAGCCGATGGGTTTTTACACGCCTGCGACGATTGTGAAGGATGCGCAGCGACATGGGCTCAAGATCAAGCCGATTTGCGTTTCGCGATCTGATTGGCATTGCACAGTCATCGATGATAACACGGTGCGTCTGGGATTTTGCGTGGTGAACGGCTTGCGGCAGGAACACGCCGATGAACTCGTTAGGCAACGCGAAGATCGACAATTCGACTCGTTGGACGATTTCAAGCGCCGGGTCCCGCTCACAAGAGATGAATTGCGCACATTAGCAGAATTAGGCGCGCTCAATTGTTTTACTGAACATCGCCGCGCGGCAATGTGGGATGTAGAGGAAACGCTGCATGATGATCTGCTAACGCCCTCGCGCGTTGTAGCGGCGTTTGTGTCAAACGCCGAACCAAAAAAGCAGGCGCTTGGCGCAAGCGCCTCTACAACATCTCCCCTTGCGCGAATGACCTTGCCCGAGCGCGTGAAAGCAGATTACGAGACGATGAACCTGACCACCGGCCCGCATCCGATGAAACTTTTACGCGAAAGTTTGCCGAGTATTTGGCGGGCGAGTGATCTCAAACACGCGCAACATGGCACAACAGTACAAATCGCCGGCAATGTGATTTGCCGACAGCGCCCCGGCACGGCGAAAGGATTCGTTTTTATCAGCCTGGAAGACGAGACCGGTGTTTCAAATGCAATTCTCGATCCTGACTTGTTCGAACGACTTCGGCTCGTGATTACAGAAGAAATCTTTCTGCTCATCGAAGGCGAAGTGCAGAATTCGGACAACGTAGTTTTAATCAAAGCGCGCGAGATTAGACCGTTCCTGCACGAACAACTGGTCGGGAGCGAGTCCCACGATTTTCGCTAGAGAAATCACGCTCCGATGTCCGCGCTCGGTGGCGCCCCGACCTCACCCGGTCATTCTCCCGCGTGATGCGGCTCAGGTGTTTTCGGTTCCGTCGGTTTTTCGGCTGGTTTCTGATCCGACTCGATCCATTCCGTGTGGAATACGCCGGGCTTATCGATTCGTTCGTAAGTGTGCGCGCCGAAGAAATCGCGTTGTGCTTGCAAGAGATTGGCCGGTAAACGCGCCTGACGATAGCTATCGAAATAAGCAAGCGAGGCGGAAAATGCAGGAACGGCAACGCTATGTTTAATGGCTGTTGATACCGCGACGCGCCAATTGCGCTGTGCCTTCTTGATGATCCTCGTGAAATAGCGATCGAGCAGGAGATTGTGCAGCGCAGCATCGCGCTGGTACGCCTGGACGATCCGGTTCAAAAATTTCGCGCGAATGATGCACCCGCCCCGCCAGATGGTAGCGATGTCGCTAAGGTTGAGGTTCCACTTGTATTCGGTGCTTCCAGATCGGAGAAGTTCCATTCCCTGTGCGTAAGAAACAATTTTCGAAGCGTAAAGCGCGTCGCGTATTGCATCGATGAGACGCGCTCGATTGCCTTTGAACTTTCGTGCTCTCGGTTGTGGCAGGATTTTGGATGCAGCCACGCGCTCTTCTTTCCGTGATGAGACAACGCGCGCTTCAACGGCAGCGTTAATTGTCGAAATGACGACAGATTGCCTGATAGCGGATTGGAGGGTCCAGATGCCGGTTCCCTTTTGTCCGGCTTTGTCGAGAATCATATCGACCAGCGGCTTGCCGGTATCAGGATCGATCTTTCGAAAAATCTGGGACGTGATTTCAATCAAGTAGCTGTCGAGCTCGCCTTTGTTCCATTCCGCAAAGACATCGGCAAGCTCCGGAGCTTGCATCTCCAGGATATCTCGCATGATCGCATACGCTTCGCAGATCAATTGAATGTCGCCGTATTCGATGCCGTTGTGGACCATCTTGACGTAATGACCGGCGCCATTCGGGCCCATGTAACGGCAACATGGTTCGCCATCTACTTGCGCGGCGATCTTACGGAAAATCGGGGCGATGACCTCCCATGACTCGCGTGAGCCGCCCGGCATGAGAGAAGGGCCTTTGAGTGCGCCTTCCTCGCCGCCCGACACACCCATGCCGACAAAATGAATTCCGGTACCCTCTAATTCCTTTCCGCGGCGTTGCGTGTCGGTAAAAAGTGAATTCCCTCCGTCGATGATGATATCTCCTTTTTCCAGCAAGGGTGCGAGCTGGCTGATGACGGAGTCCACCGGCGCACCCGCCTTCACCATCATCATTGCTATGCGCGGCCTTTTGAGCGCGGCGACAAATTCCTCCATCGTGCGCGTCGGCTGGATGTTTTTTCCGTTGGCGCGTCCGGCAACGAATTTCTCCGTCACTTCGGTTGTGCGGTTGAACACGGCGACAGAAAAGCCCTTGGATTCCAGATTTAGGGTGAGGTTCTCGCCCATCACTGCCAGGCCGATTAGCCCAATATCACATTGATTCGGAGTCATTTTAGTATCTTCTTTCGTAATGTTTGAACGGAGCAAATCACTGTAAAGAGCATTTCAGGCGCATGGCAAATTTCGTTTGTAAAGTTTTATTAACCGAAGCACCGCTCAAAGAGGTACAGAATCAAGCAGATCCCGCGGCCGGAGCGATAGTCGATTTTTGGGGCGTCGTTCGAAGACTCGAAGATGGCCGCGAAATTGATGGGATCGATTACGAGGCGCATCGTGAAATGGCCGAGTACCAGTTAAGACAGATTGCTGAGCAGGCCGCAACGAAATTTGGGCTCAGGTCCGTTACCATTCATCACCGAGTCGGATTTATCGCTGTTGGGGACACCTCGCTGTTTACGCGAGTGTGCAGCCTACATCGGGAAGAAGCGTTTCAAGCGAGTCGATGGATCGTGAATGAGTTGAAAAAAAAGGTTCCGATTTGGAAACGACCGCGGTTTGAGAACGAGAATTTGCGCCGCGCCTCGCGCAGCGAGACGGCCACAGCATGAATTGGGCGAATCGAATTACGTTAAGTCGGCTCGCCCTGACTGTGTTTTTTGTGGTGGCGCTCAATTCGTCCTGGCAATATGCGCGCACGACTGCGCTTATCATTTTTCTCATCGCGGGTCTTACGGATTTTATCGATGGAGAAATCGCCCGGCGTTACGGCGCGATCACAAACTTTGGCAAGTTGATGGACCCGCTTGTGGACAAGATCATGATGGCAGCAGCGTTTATTTCATTAGTTCCTCTTAAGGCTGTGCCGGCGTGGGCAGCCACGACAGTGGTAGCGCGAGATTTTTTAATCACCGGTTTGCGCCTGATGGCCAGCGCCAAAGGCCGGATTCTTCCCGCGGAAACCCTGGGTAAACAGAAAACTTCCTGGCAAATCATTACCGTGATTTTCTTCCTTGGGCTTCTATCGATGGCCGAGCTGCGCTACGCCAACGAAACATCGATCTGGTGGGTGCGAGCTTGGAACGAAGCCGGCCGGGTACTGGTCTGGATTACAGTAGCACTAACGATTTATTCGGCTCTTGGTTTCGCCTGGCGAAACCGTGAGTTAATTGTGCCGAGCCAATAGCGGGCAACGGGAGCCGAACCCGCGTTATGTCTCCGCCGTTCAGTTAGTACGATGGAAACGGATGTAGAAAACTGCGCTTGGACGTCTCTGGATACTATGTGAAGCACATCGCATCGGTCGGTGTTACGATAGTCAGAAGAGCAGACTGAATCGTCGGAAATCCATACGTTTTCGAAGGTGGCGTAACGTATTCAGCTGGTGGCTGTTATCCGCCGGTTCGTTGAGCCGGTGCATAATTGTTCCGAACCCCTTACAATGTCGTTTCCGACGGAGAATAATTATCGAACTTGTAGTTAGCATAACTTACTGTGAAGCACGTAGTTATGGCGATCATTGAATAGGGCGCTTCTTGTTGGCACGGCACCTGCGGCATACTTACGCTCATACCGTTTTACGCTGCAGCATGCAAACAAACGCAGTTTTGACTTCTTGCTGCTCTGCCTGGTCTTTTGCGGAGCACTGCTTGCGCCGGCCCACGGCGCTAGGGCGGTTGGCATTAGCATCGGCGACTCCCGCGAGCTGGGTTTCCTCTGGCCCGGCATGCAAAAGAAATCAGGTAATCAAAACAGAGTAATCTATGTGAACCACTTAGTCGGCATGGCTCTTGGCGCGATCAACATCGCCAACGGCCAGGTCTATTTTCGGTCAAACCATAGTTTTGATCCCTTACCGCCCGCCGTATGGGCCCACCGCGGCGGTGGCAGAACGATATACCTCCGCACCGGTGGTTTGTACACTTACCTGTTCGCAACTTACAACGGCTACGGTTCCGAAGTCTGGTACGTCGGCAATCTGAGTGGAATAATAACGATTCCCTTTCTAGCCGCCGGGCACCACCTCACCCGGATGGACGCTTTTTGGCCCACGCGGTATAGGGGTTCCGGACGGTGGCATTACGGTAATGTTGCTCGGTGTAGCTCTCGGCGTGCTCGCTTTGGCGCGACGCTTTCTAATGCGTTAGCCGTCACACCTAATTCAGGAACTGTAAAGACCATATGCCCGCCTGTAGCGTCGTAATAAAGAATGGCTCGTCATCGCTGCGGAAGTAGTGCTGTTTCAATATGGAAAGAACCGACGCTCCAGCATTGATCGGAATTATCGGAATCGGCGGGGGACTAATGATCCTGCTCACCCTTGCTGCTGAGCCGATTCACTCGGCAATCCTGACCATCAAAGTCCCCGGCGCCTATCCGTATGAAGAAACTGTGCGCATTCCGGCGCCGACCATTCCCGAATCATCAGCCTTACCGTCACCTGCCCCTTTTCCCTATCCCGAATCATCGCCCTCACTCTCGGCTGCTCAGGCTCGCGATTCACGAGTAGCAAACGCCCGCCCGCTCACGGCGAAAACCGTGCGCGAGGCAGCATTCAAATACAATGGAGTCCCAGATTTTTGTGGATTTCTGGCAGCGCTTCCTGCCGATGTTAGTGTGTTCGATCCGAAACTGGGCAGAACACGCCCACTTCTAAAAGGAGGCCGTGTAATACGGAAAAATGTAGCGTGGCTCCGCAAACGAATAAAGCCGAACATGAGTGATCTGCACGGGAAGCTACCCGCGCAACGCATGTAAGAACTCCAATTTATTGCAACCTATGAAAATGAGCGGGCAACGGGAATCGAACCCGCATGGCCAGCTTGGAAGGCTGGAACTTTACCATTAAGCTATGCCCGCGTGTTGTGGGAAGCGAACTCTGAAAGTTTTGGCAAGTAAATAGTGAGTGGTGACGAGTGAATAGTCAAAGCGATTGGCGAGGGCGCCAATGGCAGGTCACCACTGCTAGCACGCCCTTATTTTTCAAACGCGGCGGCAACGAGCGTGGCATTGTGGCCGCCAAAGCCAAAAGAGTTATTTAGAGCGACGCGCACTTTCTTTTCGCGTGCAACTTTAGGTGTGTAATCGAGGTCGCATTCTTCTCCAGGATTTTCCAGATTGATCGTTGGCGGGATGACGGAATCACGGATAGCGAGCGCGCAGGCGGCCATCTCGATTCCGCCGGCGCCGCCTAACAAGTGGCCGGTCATCGACTTGGTAGAGCTGATGGCGAGCTTGTGCGCGTGTTCTCTAAACACCTGTTTGATCGCGCGCGTCTCGCAAATGTCACCGATGTCAGTCGAGGTCGCATGCGCATTGATGTAATCAACCTGATCAGGTGATATGCGGGCATGCTCGAGCGCCAGTTGCATCGCGCGCGCCGCACCTTCGCCATCCGGAGGTGGCGACGTCATATGGTAGGCGTCGGCAGAAAGACCATATCCTGTGATTTCACAGTAAATTTTCGCGCCACGCGCCTTCGCGTGTTCCAACTCCTCGACCACAACGATTCCCGCCCCTTCGCTCACAACGAAACCATCTCGATCACGGTCAAATGGGCGCGACGCACGTTTGGGTTCATCATTACGCGTGCTCAACGCTTTCATGGCAGAAAATCCTGCGAGGCCAATCTCGACGATGGACGCCTCCGAACCGCCAGCGAGGAAGACATCGGCATCGCCGAACTTAATGATCCGCCAGGATTCGCCGATGGCGTTATTTGATGTCGCGCAGGCGGTAACGATACACATGTTAGGCCCGTGCAGATCGAACTCCATCGAGATAACGCCGCTGGCCATATTGCTGAGCAACATCGGAATCGTGAACGGCGAATTCCGGGAGGGTCCCTTGGTTAAGAGGATTGTTAATTGATCCTGGAGCGTTTTCAGTCCGCCGATTCCGCTGCTAACCAGGACACCGAAGCGGTCTCGTCGGCTCAGGTTCGCTACATCAATCCCGCTGTCCTCGAGAGCCATTTTTGCCGCTGCCATCGCGAGCTGCGAAAATCGATCGGTGCGGCGGACATCCTTGGGATTTTTGAAGAATGGCTTTGGATCGAAATCGCGGACCTGTCCGCCGATTTTGCAATCGTACGCCGTTGTATCGAATGCATCGATCGTATGAATGCCGCTGACGCCGTTCTTGAGATTGGACCAGAACGTCTCCACGTCGTTGCCGACCGGCGTGGTTACGCCCAGACCAGTGATAACTACTCTGCGATCAGTCATGGCGATCAATCGTTAAGGGTGAAGCGTTGGAACGTCAAAAACGTCAGCTCGTTCCCATCCCAACGCTTTGAACTGTTTGAAAGAGTTTTCCTTCGGTCTTGATGGAAGGCGCGATGATAATCTCCGTCTGCTGAAACTCGGCAATATTTCGAGCGCCAACGTTACCCATGCAGGTAGTAATCGCGCCGACTAGATTTTGGCTTCCATCGTCAACTTCTGCCGGACCAAACAGGATTTGTTTTAGCGAGCCAGTGGCGCCCACTCTAATGCGCGTCCCTCGCGGGAGATTGGCGTGCGGCGTGGCCATTCCCCAATGGTATCCACAGCCGGGCGCTTCGTTCGCTTTAGCAAAGGCACTTCCCACCATTGCAGCGTCCGCGCCACAGGCGAGTGCCTTGCAAACATCGCCGCCTCTGCTCATTCCGCCATCGGTGATGATTGGCACGTAACGCGATGTTTTTTTGAAGTAAGCGTCGCGCGCCGCCGCGCAATCGACCGTCGCGGTGACCTGCGGAACACCGAGTCCAAGCACACCGCGTGAAGTGCAAGCCGCCCCTGGGCCGACGCCGACCAAAACCGCAGCCGGCCCGCACTCCATAATTTCGAAGGTCACGTCATAACCGACAGTGTTTCCCACGATCACAGGAATGCGCATCTCCCGGCAAAACTTCTCCAGATCAAGCGACTTGTACTCCGACGAAATGTGTCGCACAGTCGAAACCGTGCTTTGCACGACGAAAACGTCCGCGCCGGCTTCCTGGGCGATCTTGCCAAATTCGGCGGCGCGCTGAGGAATTGAACTGACTGCCGCCAATACACCGCCGTCTTTGATCTGGCGCACACGCGCCGCGATTAAATCTTCCTGAATGGGTTCCTGGTAAATTCGTTGCAGCAGCGCAGTGATCTCGGATTTATCGGCCTCGACGATTTTTTGCAGCACCTCCTGCGGATTTTTGTAGCGCGTTTGCACTCCCTCGAGATTCAACACGGCCAACCCGCCCAATTTGTTCATGGCAATGGCGAAACGGACATCGACGACTCCGTCCATCGCGCTGGCAAGGATGGGAATTTTCAATTCGAGCGGCTTCGCTTCTCTGCGCGGTAAACGGAAGGTGATGTCGACTTCGTTCGGATTGATCGTCACGCGTCCGGGTACCAGCGCGATTTCATCAAATCCGTAGGTCACGCGTGCTTTGCGATTCCGGCCTATCCACATCCCCATATTAAATTGGCTCCATTCTAAATCGTTCGTTTAAACTTCCACAGCGCGGGCAGCGGGGAAGCAGGGCGTCCGTTCGATCCTCAAATTCGAACGCGCAAATCACGCAGCGCAGCCGATACTGCAGAGCCCGTCGCTCCCGCCGCCGGCGATTCCATTCTCCCACTATCCAGAAGAGAAAA
>JBKPDP010000026.1:0-6889 GCA_046727935.1 Verrucomicrobiota bacterium
CCAGTGCGAAAACGGATGCGTGCCGACTGACGCAATCTTTAATCCACTCCGGCCGGCGAGTTCGGCCAGTCTGCTGCGCAACTCGATCACGTGCGCGCGTGCACAGCCGATGGAATCGCAAACCTCCGTGCCCAGTTCCACCACAGACTGATGCATCTCAGGCTTGATCTGCTCCTTAAGAAGCATCTTTCCCCCCTCGAGAATTTCGTGAATATGCGAACGCAGCTCGCGCGTTTCCGGATCGATGATGGCAAACTCCTCTTCGATGCCGACAGTAAACGTATGATCCTTCGCGCTCATGGAGGGGCCGCCAATCTCCGCCAAAAACAGTGCGTTGTCATCCCGAGCGGAGTCGAGGGATCCCGTTGCGATACCCAACCGTGACATCTCGGGGTTCTTCGACTCCGCTTTGCTCCGCTCAGAATGACGCGAGAGCAAGTCCTGGGCTTAGGCAAGGTCGCCGAGTGAACGCCTTGTCACCGCGGCTTGCAGGAATTTGCCCCAGCTCAAGTTGTCGCGGCCCGGAACGTGTTCACGTGCTTTGCGGATGGCCATTTCCGAAATTGCTTCCACGACCCACTCGAAATTCGCCTGACCGATCCATGCCGCTTCGCAATCGGGCGCAGGATTGCAAAAGTCGATCGCGACTGGCACGCCATCGCGAATAGCGAATTCGACTGTGTTCAGGTCGTAGCCGAGAAATTGATTCAACCGCACAACACCCTCTTCAACTTTTTGCAGAATCTCCTTCGGCGCATGCCACTCGGTTTGATACCGCAAATGAAACGGATGCCGCGGCTCGTAGGGCATGATCCGGACGTGGCGCTGATCAATCGAATAGCAGCGGAAGTACATGTCAAACTTCACTTCCTCCTGTAACATCATCACCAACTGGCCGGTGTCATTATAGGCGCGATAAAATTCCTCCGAATTGTGCAGCCGATAAACATTTTTCCAGCCGCCGCCTGCGAACGGTTTGAAGAACGCGGGCCAACCGACGTAGTTAAAAATCGCTTCCCAATTCAGTGGGTATCCGAGATTGCGGAACGATTTATCGTTCGTGTCCGGTGGCGGTTGATTTGATGGAAGCAACACCGTTCGGGGAACAGCTACTCCGATCTTTGTCGCCAGCGCGTTGTTGAAGAATTTTTCGTCGGCGCTCCACCAGAAAGGATTGTTCACGACTGCTGTCCCGGTGAGCGCAGCATTTTTCAGCCAGGCGCGATAGAACGGGACATCTTGCGATATGCGATCGATCACCACGTCATAGCCGCATGGCTCGCCCTGAATTAGCTTGTCGATTCTGACGAATTCCGCGACGATGTTCTTGCCGCCGGTTTTCTGATTTACCCGCTCCACAAACGCCGGCGGAAAACTGTGTTCCTGGCCAAAAAGAATTCCGATTTTTTTCATAGTTGTGCTGGTGTCATTTCGAGCGAAGCGGGAAGCGAAGTCGAGAAATCTCTGGAATCTTCAGACCTCAGCAAGAGATGTCTCGACCATTCGACTTCGCTCAGGGCAAGCTTTCGCTCGACATGACACAAAGGCAATCGAGTTGGTGGACTCTCATCAACGCCGGGCTTAAGCCCGCTGCTCCGCGGCACGCGCAATCAAGCCGTTTTAGCGGCTTTGTCCAGAGCGAGAGTTTGAATCCATGTGCCGCAACAATAAGATAGGCCATGGTCAAGAAATTGCTGCACACGCGCTACCGGGTACACGACTTGGAGAAAACGGTTTCTTTTTACAAGGATGTGCTGGGACTCAAAGAGCTTCGCCGTCAAACTTCCGGCCGCGGGTCGCAGCTCGTGTTCTTAAAAGCACCCCATAGCGATGAGGAGATTGAAATTTGTAAATTTGACGAGAGCGGGCCGATAGTGGTCGGCCCCGACCTGACGCATCTCGCATTTGAAGTGGACGACTTGGAAAAGTTCGCGAAGGACGCCAAGGCAAAAGGTTATCCGCTATCAGACGGCCCGCATTCAACTGGCAGTGGCAAAATTGCCTTCATCGATGCGCCGGAAGGCTACGAGATCGAATTGATCGAGCGCGCCAAATAGAGACACGAATTACACGAATTGTCACGAATCTCATAGCCCTTGGATGAATTCGTGTAGGTTCGTGAAATTCGTGTCATCCCTTCCGCTTGCGTCGGGAAGAGTTTTGTCGCTAATTTCCCGCTCATGAAGTCGCGCAATCGAATCTTGTTCCTTTGCGCATTGGTCTCAGCATTCGCGCTCACGGCTTGGAGTCAGGATGTCGTTGATTCCGAGGTGCGGCCCAGCGGTATCGCACCTGTTCGCAAGGCGAAGGCGGTTACAGCAAAAGATAAGCAGGATGCCGATGTCTCGTCCAGTCCAGCTCGGAAAGATGAGTCAAAGAAATCGACTCGCACTCGTTCGCACCGGTCACATGCGAAAGCCAAACAGGCCCCGGAACCAGAAGTGGCGGCACCCACCGATTACACTCCGGAAGGAATACCAAAGACCGGCGCGGCTTCGGTGATTGTGGTAGACGCGAATACCGGCAAAACATTGTACGAAAAAAATCCGGATCAGTTCAGGGCCCCAGCGAGCACGCAAAAATTACTTACGGCGCTCATTGTAGCGGAGAGCGGTTTTCTCGATCGACAGGTCACAGTGCAACCAACAGATACAATGGCTGAGCCGGTGAAGTTGAACATCAAGGCGGGCGACACTTATCAGCGGATCGATCTTCTGCGCGCGTTGCTGGTGAAAAGTCCTAATGACGTCGCCCGATGTTTGGCGCGGGACAATGCAGGCAGTTTGGAAGCGTTTGCGGAGGTCATGAATAGACGCGCCCAACAACTTGGAGCTGTGCATTCGCACTTTGTGAATCCAAATGGTTTACCGGTGCCGGGGCAGTACTCCACCGCGCGCGACCTCTCGCTGGTCGCGCGGGCTGCTTATGCGAATCCGACAATCCGGTCGATCGTTTGTCTTCCGCAGCTTGTTTTTCGCTTCGCCAACGGCCGCACACGCGAGCTTGAAAACACCAACAAGCTTCTCAGGCGGCTGCCTTACTGCAATGGAATGAAGACTGGCTATACTGATTCCGCAGGAAAATGTCTGATCGCAAGTGGCACGCGTCCTGGCAGGGATGTGATTGTGGTTGTCCTGGGCGACACTTCAAGCCGCGTCTGGCGCGATGCGTCCGCGCTACTTTCCTGGAGCCTCTGGATGTAAAGCCTCCGCTGCGCTAGCCAGGTTTGCGCCTCTTTCGCGTCGAGTCGCGCCGGAGACCAAATGCTGGAACATCGCGTGCAGCCAGCGGAAAAAAAATCGCAGCGCAACGCCGAACGACATTTTCGATTTCCCGTGTACGCGTTCACGAAAGACGATGGGAATTTCGCGTACGCGCAGCGTGCCCCGGGCGCGCACCATTGTTTCGAAAACAATTTTGAAACCGCTGGTTTGCGGCGCGAGTTCCAGCAACCGAGAACGACCGACGGCAAAGAAGCCGCACATGGAATCGTGCAGACCAGTGAGCGGGTAGGCAAGCACTGCTCCTGTCCGTGACACAACCCGGCGCCATACTGGCCAGCCTGGCGTCGATCCGCCTTTGACATAGCGGCTCCCGACCACAAGGTCCGCAGTGCCAGCAAACAGTGGCGCCAGCAAATCCTTGATCCGATCAGGCGGATGACTCAGATCCGCGTCCATCACAAGAAGAATTTCTCCTTGTGCTGCTCGCGCGCCGGACATAATCGCACCCGCTAACCCCGGGCCTGCGCCGTCCTGCTCGATCAGGCGGATCGGCTGGCTTCCCTCGAGAGCACGAACCTTGTCGCGAGTTGCGTCAGTAGAATGATCGTCAACGAACAAAATTTCGCGAAAAGGAACAGTGCACGCGTTAATTTCCGAAACCAGGGGGACGATATTTTCCTCCTCGTTCAGAGTGGGAATGATGATCGAGACGGAATTGGAAAACTCGGAGGAGTCTGTCATTCTAGAACGCCAAACATTTAACGCTCAACCCGCCTTCGGCAAGTCTACGGCGCGGCAGGCGCCTAGCATTCAGTCGTCGGATTCCCACAATTCGCAATCCGCAATCGAGCGCCTGGCAAGCCGTAGCTCGCAACAGAAATTACTTGGGATCAAGCGATCCGCCTCCGTCGAGCTACAGCGCGACAGCTGTCGTTCTCGACGTTGTTGCGAGCGAAGGCTGGAGCCGACGACGGGATTCGAACCCGTGACCTGCGGTTTACGAAACCGCTGCTCTACCAGCTGAGCTACGTCGGCAAATATCTAATGATACGGAATTTACTAGCAAATCCCAGACTCAAGCAAATTTCTAATTGACATCCAGTTGACGCCGTGAGACCGTTTTCGGCGTGAAACCATCTTTGAAGGTTCTGCCGTATCGTCACCATCCGAAATACAAATTCGTGCTTGATCTTCGCGCATTCGGGAAAGGGCGCAAGTTTTTCAAGACACGTGCGGAAGCCGAAGGCGCAGCGATGAGACAGAGAACGCTACTAGAGCGTTACAGCCGGGAAGCCGTCGGCTTGTCGCAGCGAGAGATGTCCGACTTCATTGAAGCGAAGCGAAAGCTCGCTGCCTACAGCGAGACAATCAATGATGCAGTAAAGTTTCGCATTGATCATTTAGAGCGCGTGCGCCGACATGGAATCACGGTTGCGCAACTCGCGGATGAAGTAGTCGAAGCGAAGCGCAGAGACGGCCGCTCTTCAGTTTATCTGCGTGATTTACGCTACCGGCTGAATAGATTTGTCCAAGACTTCGGGTATCGGCCAATAGCAGGAATTACTGTTGATGAACTCGACAACTGGCTGCGCGCGCTCCCATATTCGCCCCAAAGCCGAACGAACTACCGAACAATCATCGGCTTGTTGTTTAGCCATGCAGAAAGCCGCGGAATCATAGATAGAAATCCAATCCCACGCACTGCCAAGCCGAAGCTGATCGACAGGCCGCCGGAGATATTCGCCAGTGATGAACTGCGCGCGCTACTGGAAGCCGGAAACCGCACCGCTCATGATATGGTTCCAATGCTCGCCATTGGCGCGTTCGCCGGATTACGAGAGGCTGAAATCCAACGCCTGGATTGGAGCGAAGTTGATCTTGCGCGCGGACACATCGAAGTGAAAGCAGCAAAAGCCAAGAGCGCGCGTAGGCGGATTGTGCCGATACAGCCGAATCTGGCTGCATGGCTCCAGCCCTACTCCGGCCTGACCGGGCGCGTGGTTCCGTCCGGAGCCCGCCGGAAACTGGACCGGGTCCGCAAGGCGGCCGAGCTGGTCAGGTGGCCGAACAACGGGCTCCGGCATTCATTCGCCAGTTACCGGTTGGCGGCAATTCATGACGCGCCTCGCGTGGCGGCTGAGTTAGGACACACTAGCCCACAGATGATTTATTGCACTTACCGGGAGTTAGTGTTACCAGAAGAAGCGGAGCGTTACTGGCAGATCGCGCCGACGGCCGAGGCGGGCAAAGTGGTCGCGTTTGCTCCGTCTTGATCGGTGAAAACGCACATTTCCTCGTTACCGCCTCAGCCTGAAGGAGAAATTGCGTTTTCCCGTGTTTGACCGCCATTAGTGAGAGAGTAAATATCTTGCAGCGGCTCGAACTGGGCAGCGCCTGAAGCGCAACCTTAGATAAACAACGTTTCGGCTTCGGCAATCCACAGACGCAACGGGAGTTCACCAAGCGAATCAGTAACGGCATGAGCGTCGCTGAGGCTGCCGCCGACATGGGGTTTCCGGCGAAAGTCGCAGAGAAATATATTTCTAAGAATCGATCCTTTAGGGAGCGCATTAAACGCGTTCGCGGATGGGCAGCAACTAAGGCTGCATAACGGACCTTCCAAGACAAGCTAATGAAAGAGCAATAGACCTATGGTTTGCGAAGTAGATTTAGAAACAAAACAGATTCGATCCGCTGGCGGTAACCCAGGAGCCCGGAGAGCCGCAGTAGAGAAGCGGAACGAGCGACTCGCTATAATTGAGAGAGTAAACAACCGGGTGAAAAAACGCTTTGCCTTGGCGCTGCACGAGCCTGACCGCTCAGTAGATGTATTTCCCCGTGCTTTGGATAAGATGCGAGAAGAGGAACGCGCTAGCTCTGAGGAGGCGGTGATGGCGACGAAACTGACGAATCGTCAACGGCGGCGCTTTTACCACTACTGGCTTATAGGTGACCGCGTGCTAAAGGCTACTGCAGACAGTCTTATTTCAAACAGGCCCGCAGCCTGATGTTCTTTTCTTAATTTAAACCGGGTTTCTTGAGGGTAGTTAGTCCGCCTAGTGGCGGACACGGGAACCCCGCCATCTCTGTGAGCTGGCGAAAAACCGGAGCACAAGTCCGGGAGGCCAAACGTCCGAGCGCCTATAGCCATGTCAAGCTGGACACCAAGAAGAGAGGTGTACCTTAACATGGTTACTACAAAACAAGCGCCGACGGCCGAGACGGCTCACAATATCTCGGACATCCTAACCAAGAAGGAAGCAGCGGAACTTCTCCGTTGCACAGCCCGCTATCTCGAACGGCAAATCCGCGCAGGGCGTCTCAAGGCGCTCAAACCTAGCCGCAAGCTCGTGCGCATTAGGCGCTCGGACTTAGAATCGTTTCTTGAGTCAGGCGCGACGATTGGAGGTGTGGTATGACGCCGCTGCAAGCAGCTAAGGCGCACTGCGCTAACTATCAGCCGGGCGGCTCCTGTCTTGGTATCTATTACAACGACGATCTGCGCGTTGACTATTCAAAGTATCGGCCCTGCTCCAAATGCCTACTGGCCGACGGCAAGCGGTGCGAATACTTCGAAGAAATCATCGTTCCAATGCGGATGTCTCGTGAGACAACAGAAGCCAAGGTGCAGGCAGATAAGAAAGAGGCTGCGGTGAACCAGTACC
>JBKPDP010000027.1:0-23426 GCA_046727935.1 Verrucomicrobiota bacterium
TAGTTGCGACAGCACGTTCTGCCAATCCAGGCGGATTTGCGGGAACGCCTGGCGACAGACCGAATCCTCCTCACATTCCTGGAGCAACAATTCCATCGCACGCGCGGCCGCCTGGGAGTGGTAAAGAGGCATCTTCAAATAGGTAGGCGCCACGCCCATGATGGTCGCGGTGTGCACCCCTTCCGGATGTTGACGCATGTAAACAAGCACGGCGCGCGATCCGTAAGACGTTCCTAAAAGATTGATGCGCTCATAGCCGAGCCAGTTTCGCACGTCATCGAGGTCGTCCATCGCGATCGAAGTCGTGTATTGCGTGAGATCAGCGTGCCGTTCCAGCTTTCGTCGCAGGTTCTTCACGTACTCCACCGGATACATCTCCGTGAGGTAATCTTGCGGTGTTTTCTTTACCGGCTTCGCCGTCAGCGGATTCGATTGCCCTGTTCCCCTTTGATCGACGAGCACGATGTCGTGCTTGCGTCGGTATTCTTTGCCTTCTGTCGCATAGAACTCTGCGCGACTGGTCGCAGCCACGCCCGGTCCGCCGGCAAGATCGAATAACGGCTCGGCTTTGTTCTTAGGATCAAGCGCTGGCAGGACGACCACATTGAGATCAATCATTCGTCTGGCGCGAGTTTGCCGATTTTCAAGTACCGTGAGTTTTCCACAGAGCACTTTCTCATCGATTCCCGATAACCGGCACGGCCTCAGCCGGGAAAAACCTTCACGGTGTCCGCAAGCGTCCAGGGCAAAAAAGCAAATCAAGCCCGCTAGGATCATGAGGCCGACGCAACATAAATAACGCGGCGCACCCATCGCTCTGATGTTATCTATCGCGCCCGACGCGAAACAAATCGAAACTGTTCCACGCCTTCTCTTCAACTCTTGGCGCGAGAGAAAAGCTTCTCGAATCAGCCGCGCCGCGGCGGAGTAACTCTCCTCGAGCAGCTAAAACGCACCATCCCGGCACTTACACGAGCGAAAGGGAGCCTGTGCCTGGAATGAAATCACAACTCCGCGGCGCGAAAATTCCGCAGCGTCTCAAATCGAACCGCGCACGCCGCGGTCGGGGTCGCGCGGACCGATGACGCCGGCCATTTTTTCCCAGACCGCGTTTGCCGCGGGACGCACCGTGTCCCATGGCAATGCTGAAGCGGGTTTCGCCTTCTCGTAATCGGACGCAACGGACTCTTCGACTTCGTCGAATTTTTTCCCAGGATACCTAAAGAACGTATCGTAGCCGGTGCGATACGCACGCTCGAATTCCTCGTAAGAATAGTTCTTTGCGTACGGTTGTCTGGAATGTTGTTCGCGCCAATAAGCCGCTTCTTTTTCGGGATACACGCCGCCTTGATTGGTATTGCCGCCTGCTATTTTAGAACCTGTTTCCATAACTTTGCGCCTTCTATTACTCCTCATTAGAATTTCGCCAGTGACCAGCCCATCGGTCGTTTTTAAGTGATCTCTAGACAGAAGATAAAACGGTCGACGCGCGGAGGAACGGGAAACGGATAGCAAGTCCGCAGTCCTCGCTGACCTGCACGCCAAATCTGGAGTGATCTGCGTCTAGGGTGCAGTCGGTAACGATTTTGCTACGCGTCGCAAATCGTCGAGCAGGATCTCCATATCGCGGAAAGTGGTCCGATAGTTCAGCACGCAACCGCGTAAGGCGAAGCGACCGCCGAGCGTCGCATTGGAGAGATACGAACTGCCATCTCGTTGCAGAGCAACCAAGAGGCGTTCATTGAAGGCATCGATTGCCTGGGACGATTCGCTTCTGAAGTGTACCGGCAGATGACGAAGGCAGAAGATCGACAGCTCGACCGGCGCGACCATCTCGAAGTCATCGCTGGCTCGGACCATCGACTCCAGGTAGCGCGCACAGGCAAGATTGCTTTCGATCGCCTCGCCCAAAGAATCGAGGCCGACTCCTTTTAACAACATCCATACTTTCAGAGCCCGGAAACGCCGCGACAACTCCGGCCCGTAATCCCAAAATGCGAAGGCCTCGTCTGCGTCCTCCCCAATGATGCGAGTGTATTCGGCCTCGTGCGCAAAAGCGGCCCGCGCGATCTCTGGCGCGCGATAAATCACGCAGCCAACATCTACTGGCAGATAAAGCCATTTGTGAGGATCGAGCGCGATCGAATCCGCCCGCTCAATGCCCGTGAACAATGCACGCGCGGATTTCGCGAGAACGGCGAAGGCACCATAACTTCCATCCACATGCATCCAAAGTTGGAAGCGATCCGCAATCTCTCGAATCTCCGCTAACGGGTCGACCGCGCCAGTGTTCACAGTTCCCGCATTAGCAACAACGCAGAATGGAACGTAGCCCGCTTCCAGCTCAGCAGTGATTTTTGCAACAAGATCGTCCACTCGAATTTTGAAGCGCTCGTCGACAGCGACGAGGCGCACATTCTCCCGGCCGATTCCCAAAAGCGCTGCTGCCTTCGCGATGGAAAAATGCGTCTCGCTTGACGCATAGATGCGAAAGCGACCTGACGAATAATCTTTCGCCTGCCGCGCCGCGGCGATCGCGGCGAGATTGGCCATGGAGCCACCGCTTACAAAGAGTCCGCCGGCTTCAGTATTGAATCCAAGAATCTGCCGGATCCAATCGATCGTCAGGCGTTCGAGCTCCACCGGTGCCGGCGCGGAACGCCAGACCGTGAGATTCGCGTTTAAGGTCGAAGCGAGCAGGTCGGCGAACGCCGCGAGGGGAGTCCCAGGCGATTGCACATAGCCAAACATGCGCGGATGCGCGTTCTGTCGGCTAAAGGGGATGACCGTCTCGCGAAAAACCTTCAGCAGGCCGTCGAAATCGATTCCTTTGGTCGGAAGCGCGGGGTCGAGTCGGTCGCGAATCTCGTGTGAAGACATGTGACGATACACCCTGCGATCCCGGAGACCGCCCAGATACTCGGCCATAAGTTGGATGACGGAATTGCCCCAATCGCGTATTTCGTCGGCAGAAGGATCAAGCATTTCCACGTAGTATGCGTCGCAGCGATAACGTTGTCAGCCTTCGCTAACCGGCTGAGCATCTCATCAATGGATAATGTTTCAGTGTTCTTTGTCGCTGAAGACGAACAATCCGCCGACGACGTCATGGCGCGGCTAACCACGTTCATACGCGCGGCGAAGCAGACATTGGCTTTTGCCATTTACGACATGCGATTTGGCGAACCGCTCCGCGCCCAATTAGCAGCAGCGTTGCGAGACCGGGCTGAGGCAGGTGTGGAAATTCGTTTTTGCTATGACGCCGACAAACCGCCCCAGCCAAATCTTGCCGCTGGTCAGGATCCTGCGCCTGCGGGCACGGGTGCATTTGTGCAAGCGCTAGGCTACCCGTGGCGTCGCATCGCCGGAATGAAACTGATGCACAGCAAATTCGTCGTACGGGACCAACAAGCCGTCTGGACTGGCTCGGCCAACCTGACGGACGACGCCTTCACTTTAATGGAAAACAACATTGTCGAAATCGACTCGCAGGCTTTGGCCAATTATTACGCCCAAAATTTCGAGCAGCTCTGGGAGAAGGAAAATTTCGAACACACCGGCGACATTCACACCGAGCCAGTGCCGCTCACGTTTTCGAATCAATCAGCTAATGCGCGTGTGATGTTTTCGCCGGGCTGCGGTTTGGAAATCGATTCGGAGATCGCAAGACGCGTGCGAGCAGCGCAGCGCCGCGTGCGCATCTGCAGCTTGCTAATCAACTCCGGCACGCTGATCGGCGAGCTCGGCAATTTATTGCATGGCGGGCGCGTCGCCGTGGATGGAATCTACGATCGCACGCAAATGGAGCAGGTTTACCTGCAGTGGCAGGAAGTACCGCAGAACCGATGGAAAATTGGCGCGCTCAAAGAGATCATCGCGCGCGCCGGTCTGATCGGGAAAAACTCAACGCCTTACTCGGCGCCTTGGCGCCACAATTACATGCACAACAAAGTTCTCGTGATCGACGACACTGTGATCACCGGCTCGTATAATTTTTCGCGGAGCGCGCAATTTAACGCCGAGAACATTCTCTTCATCGAAAGCGCGCCGCTCGCAGATACCTACAGCGCGTACATCGATCGTCTGAAATCGAAATACGCGGCGTAATCCGGCGGCTTGAAGCGACACTGACCGACTCCCGCGCGATGATCATGCGGTTCGCCACGCCGAATGAAGTGGCCGCGATAGTGTCATCCGCTGATCACTCAGCTTTGCGCTCGTTCACCGCGACGATCTGGAGATCGTCCCCAGCTCGCTCGAGCATGAGCGTCTTGTCCACTTTGCCAGATGAATGTTTGGCGCCGCTACGCAGTTCGTACCTCAGCGGAAACGTCACGCGCATGCGATTATCGCTCTGCGGTTCGACCTTAATATCGCCCGCCAGCCAAAACCGACGTTCCGGCCAGCGCGCGTCGTAGCGCTTTAAATCGTTCCGGATCTTTTCGCGGCCCATCATGCCCTCGTTGTAGTACTGAACGCGATCGGCGAAGAACGCCGCTTCAGCGCCCACCTGAGGATCGAGCCCTGCGAGCACAAACGCGCCGACATAATCGCGCAGGCGTTCCTCGGTAATGTCTGGCGCCGGAGACAATGTCGCCGCTACCGACTGCGGCGATGCGGAGTCGACGGGTGGCGTCTGCCCAGTAGCGCTGGTTGGTGTGATCGCGGCTGCTGTGTTTGCGGCCGTCGGCTCATCGATGCTCGGCGACGCAGCCGGGGTTGCACGCCCTTCCATTCTGCCGAGGAACTGCCGATCACTTTTGCGCAACCGTTGCCAGGTTTCGGATGTTCGCGCCGAATCATTTGCGCTGGAGGTTGCGACCGCCGGCTTTGCGCCGAGCGCCTTGCTCGTCTCGACATCGAGCTGTCCCGTGATTGGCAACCCGTTGCGAATCTGATAACGGCCCAGGGCTGCGGCCAGTTCACTGCTGTAGGCGCCGTCGATCTCTCCAAAGTAAAACCCGCCGTCGCGCAGTTTTGTCTGCACCGCCCGCACATTGTCAGGCCCCCAGCCATCTCGTAAATCAACTGGCCCATAGTCGTCGGCGCAAACCGATGCGACCGCCGAAAGCGGGACCGCGACAACGAAAACTAACACACGATTCATCATACATTTTGAATCGCACGCCGCGCGGGACGAAGTCGGGCGCTTCGTGCTACCATCAGCGGTGCCGATCATCCTCTTTGCACTGCTGCTTTTTGTTCTCCTCGCCTTGGCCGGCGTGGTTCTGCTTTCCCTTGCTTTGCGCTACCGCGCTGGCACTGCTCGACGGCAAGCCCGGCGCTGGGTGGCCAGTCTAAATGTCTGGATGACCAGCTTTTCCGCCGTTCTCTTTCTCTCCTTCGCCTTCCTCCTCTCCTTCTGGATCGGGTCAGCCTTTCGATTTGCCCTGATTGGGATGAGTTCCGGAGCGATTCTCGCCTTCCTCGGTTTGGCGATGACGCGTTGGGAAAGCCGGCCCGAAGGACTTTTCTACACTCCCAGCCGCTGGCTCGCACTTCTCGTCACGTTGGCAATCGCAGCACGCTTTGTCTACGGCTGGTGGCACGCCACGCACTCCGCCAGCAGCGCTCCCGGCGATCAGCATTGGCTGGTCACAGCCTCCGGAACGCAGCTTTCCCTGGCAGTCGCTGCCGGATTGATAGGCTACTATCTGGTCTACTCCCTTGGAGTGCGTCTGCGAGTGACGCGGCACGAGCAACGGCGGTCCAATTAAAGACCGGAGCCGGATCGGTTTCAGTCCGATGAAACAACGAACCGGTTGCCTTCGCTGTCCTTGAACATCGCGTAGGTGCCCCAGGGCTGTTTTTGCGGCGGGCCTTCAAATTCCACGCCGCGCTTCTTCAGCTCGGCATAGGTCTTGTCGATGTCGTCGCACGTGTACGACATGTTCATGAATGAGCCGATGCGCTTTTCGTCGCCTTCGGGCGTGAACAACACGACTCGCGTTTCCGCTTTCGGAATCCGCAATTCGATCCAGCGCTGCTTCTCGTCGAAGGGCTGATCGGTGATGATCGTGAACCCGAGTTTCTCGGTGTAAAAATCCAGCGCGCGATTTTGATCGGCGACTGGAATGCTGACGAATTTGATTTGCTTGATCATGGTGCGCCGAACCTAAGCTGATCGAAATGTTCGCGTCCAGACGCGAGCTGCTTGCAACGTCAGAAAGTGCTGTCCGTTTATCGGTATAGCGGGTAAAAGCTTTTTCGCTCTCAACCATCGACTCTCAACTATCAACCGTTTCAATTTGCCTCGCTTCAAACAAACCATTCCTATCGACGATTACATTTACGGGGATACTGATCCCCTAGCTTGCGGAGGCCACGCGCCCTAGCGTGCTGGTTTCCCCGGCCGCTGGGAAACGGACCTAAATGTAACCGTGATCGCTTGCATCATAAGCCGCTTATGATGCATGCTTGGGGATCGTGATGACAGCAGTCCAAAACAAAGTCCGCGAATATCTGGCCGAGATCGGCCAGCGTGGCGGTCGAGCAAGCCGACGCGAGCTGAGCAAATCACACGCGCGACAAATGGTTGCGATCCGTGAAGCGAAACGCGTTGCGTTACGAGCGGGACGGCCATGGCCACCGCGCAATCGCAAACTGCTCAAGCTCACCTAATCTGATCTGGCGATCGCGTCTTCATCGGATTTCCCTTCTTATTTCCTCTCCGGTTTTGCCTTTGCTTTCGAAGCCAGGCACATTCGCCGCATGAAAGCCCTCATGCCGATCATCCTTGGGTTTGCCCTGGTTTCAGCAGTCGAGGCGGCCTCGCCCGCCTGGGCTGACACGCCGCCCCTTCTCCAACGCCAGCGTGCGTCGGCCCGGAGTTCCGGCAATTCAATTTTTGGTTAGGCCATTGGAAAGTCACCAATCCGCAGGGCAAACAAGTCGGCACCAGTGAAATCAGTCGCGCCTCGGAAGGTTGCGCTATTCGTGAACAGTGGAAATTAGCGTCCGGATCGAGCGGTATGAGTATTAATTACTACGACTCAACCGACCATAAATGGCATCAGGATTGGGTCGGTGGTGACGGAATGATACTTCATCTCCAAGGCGAACTCGTTGGCAGCGCGATGGTCCTGAGCGGACAGAGTAAGACCGCGCGCGGAAGCGTGCTCAATCGCATAACGTGGACACCGCTCGCTGACGGAAAGGGTTAAGCAGGAATGGACGACCTCGCCCGACGACGGCCCGCACCTGGGAGACTAGCTTCGTTGGCATTTACGAGAAACAACCGTAAAACTCGTTCGGGCTCCTGTATCGTAAGCTGCTTACGATGCATCTATTCTTAGCTTCTCTAAGGTCCTCGGTAAATTTGATCTATCATAAGCGGCTTATGATAGATGAATGACGCAGCGATGGTTTTGAGCGTCGCAGCGATGGGTTGAAGTTTGTCGTGTGTTGAGCGCGTGTGCAGAAGATGATGGCTCGCGGCGCGCGAAGCGAAGTTTATCCGCCGCGGCGGGCCACTGGCGCAAGTAGTCATTCCGAGACAAGAAGATGTCAGCCTGCAGTGTAATTTGTCTATATCGTGAAGGCATGTGACGATACACTCCGCGATCGCGGACACCGCCGCGATAAAAGGCCATAAGTTAGACAGCGGAATTACCCCAATCGCATACTTCGCCGACAGAAGGATCAAGGATTTCCCCGTAGTATGCGTCGCGCCGATGGCGTTGTCAGCCTGCGCACCGACATTTGCGGAAGCGATTTAAAGGGTCCTGTGGCGCGATCGAAAACTAGTTCCGTGGTGACGATCGATTCTTTTCCGAACAACGACATCTCGGGCAGTTACAGTCTCAACGCTGGCTGCACAAATAATCCGTCGGACGTGGTTCGCGAGAATCGCGCGAAGCCTAGGGTGCGGCATGTTGCGGTTCCGGAAGATAGAAAAAGAGAATCCCGAGAATCACATAGACCGACAGAAGTTGGATGCCTTCGATCCAGTTCGTCTCGCCGTCTCCGCTGATCTGAAACAGGATGTAGACCGAGGCGACGACCGCGACAACTTCCGGCATCGTGAATTCCAGGTCCATCGGTCGCCCGAAAAGATAAGAGAGAAAAATCAGCACGGGCGCGACGAAAAGCGCGATTTGCAGACTGGAGCCGATCGCGATGCCGACGCTCAGGTCCATCTTATTTTTCATCGCCATGACGATGGCGGTCGAGTGCTCGGCCGCGTTGCCCACAATCGCCACTACGATAACACCGACAAACACCTCGGTCAGGCCGACGGAGTCCCGGACGTTTTCGATCGTGCCGACGAGAAACTCCGAGAGCAGGGCGACCAAGGCGGTAGCGACAAGTAGGATGGTAATGGCCTTGCCGCGCGACCATTGCCTGCCTCTTTCTTCGACATGTTCCTCGGCGCTTTGGAAGAAATACTTGTGGGCCCGGAGCGAGAAACCGAGCATGCAGAAATAGGTAAGGAACAAGACAACGGCGATGGCCAATGAGAGCTTCTGCTCGACCAGCGGGCTCCAGCCGGCAGGACTGGAGTCGGCGGCGAGATGAAAAACCGTCGGGATGATGAGACCGATCGCGGCTAGCGAGAGCGAGATGACGAAAGTGCGCGCTGCGGTGCGGTTGAAACGCTGTTCTTTATATTTAGTGCCGCCAAATAGAATGGACAGGCCGAGCACCAGCAGCACGTTACCGATGATCGATCCCGTAATGGAGGCCTTCACCACATTGGTCAGACCTTTGGAAAGGGCGATGCCGGCGATGATCAGCTCCGCGGCGTTTCCAAAAGTGGCGTTGAGCAATCCTCCCAGGCCTTCCCCGACGCGGGCGGCGAGCGCTTCGGTGGCGCGCCCGATCCAGCCCGCGACCGGAATGATGCCGAGAGCGGAACAAACGAAGAGCGCAGTCGGACTGATGCCCCCGGGCCAGAAGCGCAGAAGCATCGCGAGCGGAACGAAGATAAGAAGCCAGTCGAGGGACGGTTTAAGTTTCAGAAGTCTGGGAATTTCGCGACTTGCCTCAGCTAATCAACCCGTCCGTCTTCCGCCAGTTTAACGAGACGACGCACAAAGAATAACCCCGCATCATAAGCCGCTTATGATGGATCAGGGATCCAATCTTTGGTTTGAATGCTCGTCCAGTGTGAGCGCGCTCGCGCGCTGGTCAGCACCGAGGAGGATTCGTCCGGAGGCGAAGGGGATGGAGTCGCCCCCCGAAGATGATTTGTCTGCAGCCCACTGAATGCCGCCGCTAAAAGTCGCATCGTAAGCGGCTTATGATAGATGAATGACGCAGCGCTGGTGTTGAGGTTTGTCGCGTGTTGAGCGCGTGGTGCGGAAGATGATATTGTCTGCAACCCGCGAAGCGAAGTTTATCCGCCGCGGCGGGCCGTTTCCGCATTAGCACAGAATAATTAATCGAAAGATTTGGCCGGAATCGGCGAAGTATCAGTGATGAGATGTCGATCTCGCCGCATCGCCGACTCTGAAACCATAATGCCGCTCCGGTCGAAGACTCGCCGGAGTGAGCTCGAAGTCGACCCGCGCTTCACACATCGCGAACGCCAGCCGGGGCTCGATCTTCTCCGCGCGCTCGCCATTATCGTGGTGGTCATTTACCACGCCGCGCTTTTCGGATTCAAACTGCCCGGCCGAATCGATCGTTTTGGCTGGATCGGTGTCGATCTTTTCTTTGTCCTCAGCGGTTACCTGATCGGCGGGCAATTGCTCGCGCCCCTCGCGCGCGGCAATGAAATTAGTCTTGGCCGTTTCTTTGCGCGCCGCGTGTTGCGCATCATGCCGGCGTATTTCGTTGTTCTCGCGGTTTACTTTTTGCTGCCAACGTGGCGCGAGTATCCAGACATGTCCCAACCGCTCTGGAAATTTCTCCTCTCGATCCAAAACATTGCCCTTCACGGCGGCACCGCGTTCTCGCATGCATGGTCCCTTGCAGTCGAAGACCAATTTTATTTAGCGCTGCCGTTTCTGTTGCTCTTTCTCTGTCGCCGTCCCCGCACCGCGTTCATCGTTCCCTGCCTGCTCGTTGTTGGCGGCATCGCCTTACGCGCTTTTCTGGCTGCACAGAACCCATCAGTTGATGGCGGCGTTTCCTTCCGCGGTTTCCAAGCCTGGATTTATTACCCAACATGGACCCGGCTCGATCCGCTCGTGTTCGGTGTTGCTTTGGCGGCTATCGAAAAATTCCGACCGCAATGGTGGCAACGATTGATGGATAGCGCGGTTTGGCTCTGGCTTCCCGGGTTCGCGCTCATTGTTTACGGCTTATGGCTGGGTGAAGGCGATTATCTCACCGTCACTGCCTGCATCTGGCAATTCCCGCTGATCGCGCTCGGCATGGCGGCGCTTCTGATTTGCGCCGTCAGCCCGCGGCTGTTTCTCCGTTGGTTTGCAATTCCTGGCGCGGCCTTCATCGCCAGCATTGCCTACAGCGCCTACTTGATTCAGAAACTCGTGATCCGTTTCGCCGAGCAATTTTGCGCGAGCCGCAACATCGCGCTTACGTCCGTGCCCGCGCTCGTCGGAGTGGAGATTGCTGTGTACGCGGCGTCTTTTTTGTTATTCCTTCTGATCGAACGCCCATTCCTCCAATTCCGTCACCGAATTGCTCCACGGAGTTCACCCGCCGCGGCGGGCAAACGACTGGCTCCGCGCTCTCGGGCCTCCTCTCAATGATGGATGAAACGCACCAGGTGCGATTTTGAAAGGAATTGCGGTCAACGAATTGCGATGTGCGAACGATGAATCGCGCGAGTGTTCTTTTGTTATCTTCTGCAAATTGACAATGATTTTCGGACACGACGGTGTAAAATCGTTCCGTGAGCCTGCGGTATTCGATAGTGCTGCATAAATCGGATGAAGGTTACGCGGTCAGTTGCCCTGCGCTCCCGGGATGCTGGTCTCAGGGGGAACACGGAGGAAGAGGCAATGGAAAATATTCGTGACGCGATTCGCGAATATCTCGCTGCCATCAAGGAAACGTTGCCGGGTGCAGACGTTCGCGAGGTTGAAGTCACAGTTTAGCAATGCCGAAAATTCCCGGTGTCAATCATCTCCGGGCAATCAGGGCTTTTGAAAAGGCTTGTTGTGCGTCAAGGCAGGCATGTCATAATGAGCGACGGCACGCATTTCATCACTATCCCGCGACACAACCCAGTAAACGCCCTCACAATGGGTGGAGTTGTTAAAGACGCCGGTTTAACAATCGAGCAGTTCAAAGAATTACTCTGATATGGGAGGTTGACGATATTTTTGGATACGACTGAGTAGCGCAGGCAATGCCACTCCGGCTCCGGAGCTCATGCGCAATGCCAGCCCGGTTCGGACTTTTGGCGCCTCGCCAAAACGAACCTTGCTGATCGTTGATCGCACGGTTTTGATTTCGGCGCATCATAAGCCGCTTATGATGCAGGCGAGCGCTAGTCACCGACGCATCTACAGATTCAGTCAATCGCGTTCGTTTTACGGAAGCTTGTTACTTTGTTTTGAACGGCGGCGTCGCGCGTGCTGGTCTCGTTGGAAAAAATTCAACGCCCTATACGCCGACTGGCCGCCACAATTTCATGCACAACAAGGTTCTGGTCATCGACGACACTGTAATCACCGGCTCCTATAACTTCTCGCGCAGCGCGCAATTCAAAGCCGAAAATATTCTCTTTATCGAAAGCGCACCGCTCGCAGAAGCGTACAGCGTCTATATCGACCATCTCAAAACGAAATACGCGGCCTAATCCCGCGCGAACATATTCTCTGATCAAGAATGGAGCGACCGGGATGAGCGAGATAGAAGGTAAAGTCGCGAGGGTAGCGACGAGGAAGTCGGGAAACGAACGAGTTTCAAATACCGGCCATGATGGATGAGGCTGGCAAGTTCTTGCGTGCGGCGATGGATTTCAAAAGCGGCCTGCGCGAGAAGCTACGCATGGTTATGCATGAATCGCTGGTATCCTCCAGGAACGGAGCGCGCCGCGCATCGCGTCGCAAATTTTCTATCGACAGGAGTCCCAGGCAAAGCTCCAAACGGTTCGAATTCGCGTTCGTCCTCTACCTGAAGCCTCAAAAAAACGCCGAAATTTAAATGATTGGCGCGGCGTAGATATTGTTCGAAGAAAACCGTGCTGATATTTTTTCCGCGATACCGTTTCGAAAGAGCTGGCGCGCAACGTCGAACAAGAACTGACATGAAAACGGTCGTTTTGCTTGGTGCTGCAGTTATGTGGTGCATCCCGTGTATCGCAGCAGCGCAAAACGCAGATGAGCGGCTGCGGGCTATCTACACAGAGGAATGGAAGTGGCGGCTCGAACAGTTTCCCGGCCTCGAAGGAGTCACGAAGCCGGTACCCGATCGCCTGCCGAAAGTGGATCCGCCGACGCAAGAAATGCGCCTGAAACACTGGGAGGATGTCCTGCACAAGCTCGCTGATATTCCGCGCGCGCAGCTCTCGCCGGAGGAGCAAATCAACTACGATGTCTACCGGCGGGAGATCGAGAATTTCGTCGCGGGCCAAAAATTCCGTGACTACGAAATGCCTGCCAACTCCGATTCTGCTTTCTGGACGGATTTGGGCTACACCGCGCGACGCCCATTCAAGACGCTGACGGATTACAAAAACTGGATCGCGCAGATGCGCGACATCCCGCGCTATTTCCGCGAACAAATCGCGAACATGCGGGCGGGGCTTGCGCGCGGCTTCACGCCGCCACGCCTCACTTTGCAGGGACGCGAGAAATCCATCGCCACCATTGCGGAGAGCAAACCCGAAGACAATCTGCTCTACACACCATTTCGAGAACCGATGGTGGGAGTTCAGCCGTCCGATCAGGACAAGCTCAAATTGGAAGCCGCAAAGGTGATTCGTGAGATCGTGCAGCCGGCTTATGCGGACCTGCTCAAATTCTTCCGCGACGAATATGTGCCGCACACCCGCACGACGTTGGCGGCCGAAGCGCTGCCGGACGGGAAAACGTACTATCGCCAGAAAATTCGCGAGTTTACCACGCTCGATCTCTCGCCCGACGAAATTCACAAGATCGGCTGGTCGGAGGTTGCCAAATTACATCAGCAGATGGTCGACGCGATGCGCGAATCCGGGTTCAAACGCGAGTTTCCGGAATTCGTGCAATTCCTTCGTGACGATCCGCAGTTCTACGCCAAAACACCGCAGGAGCTGCTTAATCGCGCCGCCTGGATTGCGAAAGTGTTCGACGGCAAATCATCGCAATACTTTGGCTATCTGCCACGGATGCGTTTCACCATCAAACCGGTCCCGCCCGATCTCGCACCTTTTTATACTTCAGGCCGTGGCGGTCCGGGCATTTATCTCCTGAACACCTACGACCTGCCGCATCGCCCGCTCTACAATCTGCCCGCGCTGACCCTGCACGAGTCCGCGCCCGGACACGCATTCCAGATTGCGATCGCGCTCGAACACAAGAACCAGCCGGAATTTCGGCGGTTCGATTACATTTCCGCGTACGGTGAAGGTTGGGCGCTTTATTGTGAGAAGTTAGGGCAGGAAATGGGCATGTACGAAACGCCATACGAGCGTTTCGGCATGCTGGGTTATCAGATCTGGCGCGCTGCGCGACTGGTGGTGGACACTGGCGTTCATTCGAAAGGTTGGACGCGCGAACAGGCGCTCAAGTATATGCACGATTACACCGCGTTGCCCGAGCATGAGATCGAAACGGAAGTGGACCGTTACATCGCCTGGCCCGGGCAGGCCCTCTCTTATTATATGGGCGAGCTCGCGATCGTGCGCGCCCGCGAAAAAGCGGAGAAAACGCTCGGAGCAAAATTCAACATTCGCGCGTTCCACGATGCGGTGCTCGAGCTTGGCTCAGTACCGCTGCCCGTTGTCACCGCGCGGATCGACCGTTTCATCGCCGAAGGCGGTAAAGGCCCTTACCCGGATATGGAGTGAGTAGGTCTCGGATTGTCGTTTGGCGCTTCATCGGTGCCGCTATTCTATGAACTGCGCGATTGAACGATATTTCTCACTGAGTTCCCGGATGCGGTGTTCGAAATGGCGAATACGATGGATGGAACGGAAGACCAGCCAGGTGCCTAGCACGACCAGACCGAGGTTCAGGAGCATCAGGGGCGCCAGGAGGGGCATCACTTTCTCGATGCTGTAATAGCGCGAGGTCGCGATCAGCGCGCTTAGCACAGACAGAGGCAAAGCGAAGACGGCAATGCCGGTGCGCAACGAAGCTAGAGCAGTTCGTTTCTCAGCGAGAAGCACCTGGATTTCGCCGAAGATGACATTGTCCGGCCTGGGTAATCCGTTCTCTTCCATACTCATTTGCGTTTCAATCTAATCGATTCCGCACAAAAACTCGGCGGAAAATCGAGTTGACCTCGTGGAGTCGCCTCATCCCTACGGCCCGATGGCCTCGGTGGCTATTTCCCCGATCTCGCCTATAGTCTTTAATGGCTAAAAAACGTGCTATCTCTTTCACACGTCGTATGCCCGACAACATTACAGAGGAGCTGGTTGTCGTGCTTTCCTCCAAGGCGTCGTTTGAATTCAGGCCCTTGTTCGACATCATCCTGCTTAATCTTCGGGAACGAAATGCTGCCAGTGGAGGCGAAGAGATGCTGCGTTTGCGTGCGTATGAAAAGCTTCTGGGCCTTGTCAGCCAGGGCGCGGTTCACCGGGAAGTCACAGGAGTCACGAAGAAATACAAAGGCGTTGCTGCACGGATGGCGGTGCTGCGCACTGAGATGAAAGCTTTGCGCGCCGCCTGCAACCAGCGCGCTCTCGCCAAGGCTACCCGCGCCTAACTAATCGTTCATTCGAAAGGTTGGACGCGCGAACGGGAAGCTCAAGTATATGCACGATTACACCGCGTTGCCTGAGCACGAGATCGAAACGGAAGTGGACCGTTACATCGCCTGGCCCGGGCAAGCCCTCTCTTATTATATGGGCGAGCTCGCGATCGTGCGTGCCCGCGAAAAAGCGGAGAAAACGCTCGGAGCGAAATTCAACATCCGCGCTTTCCACGATGCGGTGCTCGAGCTCGGCTCGGTGCCGCTGCCCGTTGTCACCGCGCGGATCGACCGTTTCATCGCCGAAGGCGGTAAAGGTCCTTACCCGGATATGGAGTGAGTAGGTCTCGGGTGTTTAGAGAGCAAACCGATCCCTTTCAATCTAATCAATTGGATTCAGCACGAGACTCGGAGAAATATCGAGTGGGACTCGTCAAATAGCTCATTTCACGCTGTGCTTAGACGCACAAGTGAAGCGAATTTGATTCGTCATTCACTCTTCTAATGACAAAAAGGACTTGCTTAATTATATTTCGGTATGCCCGCAGCGAAATATCGTCCAGTTCCTGAAATTCAACGGAACGGCACCGTGTCAAAAGCTAGAATCAGGCAAGCCGTAAAAAAATTGGCTGAGCTAAAGCGAGCTCATCCTGCGCGGTACAAGGCAAAGATTCGCGCGAGCGCGAGCATACCTGTCCAGCTAGTTGTTCGACACAGTTAAACCGAAATGCCGGCGTCCCCCAGCGCTAGCGTATTTATCAACTGTCCGTTCGACGAAACGTACGAGCCGCTTTTCGAAGCGATTGTCTTCTGTGTCGCCGCGTGCGGATTCGTTCCGAGATGCACGTTGGAATTGACTGATGCCGCCGAGGTTCGGATTGAAAATATCTATCGGCTGATCGCTCAGTGTAATCACAGTATCCACGATATTTCTCGGACGGAAGTCGAAGATCAGCCGTACCGACTCCCTCGGTTCAACATGCCATTGGAGCTGGGGATTTTTCTCGGTGCCAAACGATTTGGAGGGCGCTCGTCTCAGAAACGCTGTTTAATCATGGATCGCGCCCCACACCGGTACCAGCGGTTCATTTCGGATATTGGTGGCCAGGACATTAGGGCGCATCACAAAAGCCCGGCGGAGGCAATCCGCCATGTCCGCGACTGGCTGCAATCTGCTCCGGGGAAAGCCGCCATTCCCGGCGGAACGAAGATCTGGCAAGATTACCAGCGGTTCCGAACAGAGCTGCCAGTCATTGCAGAGGAAGCACAGCTTAATCCGGCTCAGCTTACCTTCATTGACTATCTCCAACTCGTCACAAACTGGTTAAAACTGCATCGGTGACCAATGGAAGTCGATGACATCATTAGCTACCACGACGTAGTGACGGCGGAGAGGGCAGCGCTGCAAAAGGGAATGAACTTTGGAGTCGGAAAGAAGTATTCGATCTTTTTGATGTCGCTGCGCGAGGGAGCGCCGTATGCGGACGCGCTCGATGAAGTCAGCGGGATGCTAACGTATGAAGGTCATGATGAACCGCAGCGCGCCGGCGGACCGAATCCGAAGGAAGTTGATCAGCCGCTAACCACGCCGAGAGGGTCATGGACGGAGAATGGTAAGTTTTTTCGCGCTGCGATGGATTTCAAAAGCGGTCTCCGCGAGAAACCGGAACTGATAAAAGTTTACGAGAAGATTTCGCGCGGGATTTGGAGCTACAAAGGTTTTTTCGAACTGATCGACGCGAATATCATTTCGGACGGAAAACGGAAGGTGTTCAAGTTTTCGCTGAAACCGGTCGAGAAGAAATCATTTGGACGCGTTGTCGAGCTTCCGCACAACCGATTGATTCCGACGCCTGTGAAGGTTGAAGTCTGGCGACGCGATCGCGGTCAATGCGTGCAATGCGGTTCAACGAAGAACCTGCACTTCGATCACGACATTCCGTTTTCAAAAGGTGGTAGCAGTCTTACCGCGGTGAATGTTCGATTGCTCTGCGCTAAACACAATTTGCAAAAATCAGATAAGATTCTGTCGATTGCGCCGTGGGTTTTTAGTGGGGCCGCGGCGGTGCCGCATATTCACAAACTGTCTGGATGAGGAAGATGTGTCGATCTCTACGCAATCTAATTTTGGCTGGTCATCGAAGAAGAAAATATGTAAATGACCGGATGCCCGATCCCGGATTTTGGAGCACCGAGACGCTCAAGGACCGACTCGATAAAGAGAGGATCATTAGTCCTTACGACGCTTCCGCTGTCAACGCGTGCTGTTACGAGTTGGCTGTCGGGGAGGAAGCTTTCGTGACGGGCGAATCCGCGAAGAAAATTATTCTAAAAGAAGGAGACTCGGTTGGGATTCCTCCTGGGCAAGTCGTGCTGATTCTTACGAGGGAGATGATTAAAATGCCGCTCAATGCGATTGGGCTCTTGTCGATCAGGTTCGGACTGAAAGCGAGAGGTTTAATCAATGTCTCAGGTTTTCATGTTGACCCAGGATTCGAAGGAAAGCTCGTGTTCTCGATGTACAACGCAGGTGTCCAAACCATCCACCTCAGCTATGGGTCCCGGGTTTTTCTTCTGTGGCTAACCTCTGTCGATAAGCCTACTGCGGACAAATATCACGGTGAACACAACAAACAGGAACACTTGCCCGACGATGCTATTACTAATCTAGCTGCGCGGATGCCTTCACCATTCACCCTCGAAAAGGATGTCGAGGCCCTCCGAAATGAATTACGACGCGAAGTTAACGGATTGTGAATAATTCTTGGCGTTGCAGTTACTCTTGCGGCGGGCACTTTTTTGGCATCTCTGAAAAGCTGCGGCACCCAACCATCACCGCCTCCACCGGTTGCAGTCTATCTGGGATCCACACCTGCTTCGACATCAGCCAAGCCAGTGGAGTCCCCTGCGAGCACACCAACGCCGACAATTAGCGGTGGCGGAACTCCAATATTCAGTGCTACTATTGGTTCATCGGCAACGCCCCGACCTTGAAAACTGCAAGATCTGGTGAGGTCACTGTGACTGACAACCAGTCGCTCGGTAAGCCAAGTCAGCTCCAAATTTTCTTAGACGAATATCAAGAAGCTGCTGCACGAACTGATCAAAATCCCGTCGGTGGGACGGACGGTTTAGCGTTCCCGCTCCTAGGTTTATTTGGCGAGGTTGGCACCCTGCTCAGCGCATTGAAGAAGAAACAGCGCGACAGGGATTCTTACGTTGGATACTCAGAAGCTGTCCTCGAAGAGTTTGGAGATGTCCTTTGGTATTTATCAAATGTAGCCTCGCGTGCATCCTTTAGACTAAGAGACTTTGCGCGCGAGGTGCTCGACGACACGTCGACGACAAACGTATTCGAACCAAATCAGACACGGTCTGCGGACTCTCCTGAATTTGAAGCTGCTCTCATCGCATTAGCGGGACGGGCAGGATTGCTTCTCAATGAGTTTAGTGGCGGAAGAATCGCAGAAAATCGAGATCTTCTGTCGGCGCAGTTAGGAAACATCTTCTCCGCGTTGATTCGAGCGGCGGTAGTCGCAAATGTCGATCTAGAGCAAGCCGCACACAATAACCTTCGCAAAATAAACAGCCGATGGCCGAGGACCCGCCACTATGCTCTGCTTTTCGACGTCGAATTCGGCGAAATGGAACAACTTCCACGGAAGATTGAGATGCATATTGTCGAAACGCGAGTGGGCGGCAAAACGTGCGTAATCCAGCTCTGCAACGGTGTTGAAATTGGTTCTCGATTAACTGACAACAAAATTGCCGAAGACGACTATCGATTTCACGACGTATTTCATCTTGCTTACGCTGCGGTATTGGGCTGGTCTCCTTGTTTGCGTGCTCTCTTGAGGGTAAAAAGAAAAAGTAAACCTGAAGTCGACGAAGCACAGGACGGCGCCCGCGCTATCCTCATCGAAGAAGGAGTCTCGACTCTAGTTTTCCATCACGCATTGCGCCTGAATTATTTCGCATCTCTAAAGTCTCTGGATTACCCGCTCTTGAAACAGATTCGCGACTTCGTCAGTGGATACGAAGTTGATCAATGCCCGCTTTGGCAGTGGGAGAAAGCGATTCTAGACGGATTCGATGTCTTCAGGAAACTTCGAAAAAATCGACGCGGTGTAATAATCGCCGATCTTCTTGAGCGCTCAATCACGTTCAAGCCGCTTTCAAATGACCGTTAACGAGTTCGTCGACGAGCTCAGTTCGATATCGCTGCAGAATGTCTTCAATCCTTATCGGGACGTCTGCGATTTTTCAGATCACATAGCGTCGCCGTATTTGCGCTGCCGGAACTTGACGTTATTTCTTAACGCGATTCTAAAGCGCGAGGTCCGCTCGATTTGGTTGGGCCGCGATCTAGGATATCGCGGTGGCCGACGAACGGGAATTCCACTCACAGACGAATTCCACTTGAATGCGCTGCAGGATACGTTTGGCGTTTTTGGTGTAGTGAAAGCGACCAGCAATCAAGAGGAACCGCTTAGAGAGCGGACTGCTAGTGAGGTTTGGAAGATGTTGACGCTAATTGGCCAACCAATCCTTCTATGGAATGTCTTCCCGTTTCATCCCTTTGACCAACATGACCCACGCTCAAATCGCCGGCACACGACACAGGAATTCGATTCGTGCCGAGAAATTTTGACGACAGTCATTGAGTGGCTGAAGCCGACGACCATTGTTGCTCTCGGCGCAGATGCCGAGGCGGCTCTCACAAGCATTGGATGCGAGTGCCACCGAGTTCGACACCCTAGCTACGGGGGACAAGCGGAGTTCGCGCGCAACATATTTGATATCTACGGTCCACGTGCCGCGCTAACGCCGCAATAGCACTAAATGAGTTTGCTGCCTTTGCCCGTGTATCGCTTTTCGCTCTGCTCGAATTGAAACGGATCCGCGATCAATTGATTTAAGGATTTGTTGTAAGTTGCGCAAAGCCAAGCTACGAGGTTTTTCGATGGCTGGTCGGTAAAGCGTCTGTGTCCGATTCGGTTTTTGAAACCCGCGGCCCGAAGGAGATCGGGTGGCACGACGGGCGCCTCCTTACCAAAATAGAAAAAATGTTCTGAGATCAAAACCTTGTCGCAGCGTGTGTCATTTCGGATATTGACCGGATTTGGCGATCCGTCTCGTTTGCTGTGATGCGAATCAGCCTGTTGCCATTCCGAAGATCCATTTTCCTGGTGATAAATATTATCGCCAACTAAGCGCAGATTGCTGCCATTCCGTACCGGTCTCTTTCTAATGTAGCTTCGGTTGGTCCAATACTCTTGAAAATCGATCTTATCAGTAACTTTCATGGCGAAAACACATCTTCCCGCCGCGTCGAGATTCTTACCGCCCATTCCAACTATCCAGTCCCCAATCTGAGCTGTACTTCTTATCCCGGGCTTACATGTCGCGAGCGTACAATATCCATGGAACGGATTTGGAGCGAAGCCGACATCTCGATCGACAACGTACATGTAAACCGCTGCCATTCTTTATCGAGACCCACACGTAGATCGCGCCGTATAGACTGGCGTTGGCGCCGGCGACCCGTCTGGTTTCTGAAACGGCGCGTCCGTTCCTTCAAGCGCGGCAATGATATTATCCGCATTCCACGCTACGAGCTCACTCCCGTACTTCTTCAAAGCTGCAGGAACGTCAGCTTCCGTCGCACCTTGGGCGAAAACGCCAACGATATGCTTGCCTTGTTTCTTCGCCTCCTCGATTTCCCAGTTTACCCACGTCCGCGTATGTGTGTCTTTACCAATAAGAACAATAACTTTCCCAGCCCAGGAAATTTTCATTCTTAGCAAGCGTCGGATTGTTTCCTCTTTTACCAATCCTTTCCTTAATCTCTCCTGGTTATCTGGATTTGCTCGGATCGAACTATTGCGGACGTCATATCCTCGACTCTTAAGAAGGTTCGTAAGCTTATCTATATGGGTGTCATCTTTGTGATAATGGCTGATGAAAGCATGTAGCCGTTTGGTGTCAGGAGTCATGTCTCAATGATTAGCTAAGTTAGGCGGGGCAAGAAAGCGCTCGGTATTCTTCAGTCCGGCAAGCTCTCCAAATGCTCTTGTGTAACTAATTAGCCGATCACGCAACGCTTCAAGTTCTTTTCGACAGGCTGCGTTATCTGGCCAATCCGCTTCGGTAATTTCGTTATGACGCGATTCAAATTCCTGAAGCCGAACATGCCACCTTGAAAGAAAGGGCCGGATTTCCTGATTCAACATTTTCACAGCGCATACCTCGACCGTGATATCGGCGGTCGGTTTTGAAGGATGCATCGTCTTGAGAAGCTCCCGCGTATCAGTGAATAGACGGTGCAGTGACGAAATCGCTTCACGTAGTGAGCCGTGTTCAGTTCCTAGTGGCTGTGTAGCAACACGGGTTAGTGTTTCTATGAATAGTTTCCAGGCGACACGTCGATACTCTGAGTTAACCGCGAATTTCATCTGGGCGAACTCTGGAACGGTTATCGTGACTTCCGAAAGGGTTAGTGTTTCAGCGCGCCGGAAGTAAAGAGCCATTACGAGCCCAATGATGAGTCCCGTAACCGAGCCACCAACCAAAACCAAAGGCACGCCCTTCAAAGCGGAAATCGAAAACACACTCCAGCTGACCAACGGACCGAGGAAGAGTCCGACGATCGGTAATACCGATGGACGTTTCAAAAAAGCAAACAAGCCGGCCTGCCAGTTTCTATTCGATGGTTCGGTCATTAGACGTTTTCGCCTTTTCTGGATTCAGATTAGTTTAGAATGTCAGAGTAGCGACAATTCGGGCACCATCTTGTAGGCCACCAACCGTTGCATTATTCTCTAACCGCAGCGAGTTCCCACATTCCGGGCACGGCACGTGAGAGTAGTCCGCAAGCTTTCCGATCACATCAGCGATTCGATCAACGAGATCAACGATTTGGCAGATTCGAGAGCGCCGCAACTTTCTCAGCCAGTGGATGAGAATAACTCCTAGATTCCGCTTCATAAACTTCGTGACCGCCACGGTAAGAAATGATATACGTCGACAGATCATGCGGGATAAACCACATGTTTTTTTGTGTCATAGTCACGCGGACAAACCGTTTGTTCGACGAATCGCGAAGGAATTAGATGAACTAAATGTAGATGTTTGGCTCGACGAATGGGAGCTCGAAATTGGCGATTCACTTCACGATTGTATCGGCTCGGCGATTGAGGCATCGGCATACATTGCTGTAACGCTGTCGCCACATTCAGTTAAATCCAAATGGTGCCGCTCAGAACTTCAAGCCGCTTTGGCTAAAGAGATGGAGCTTAACCGGAAACTTGTCTTACCTATCCTTAGAGAACGCGTCAAGGTGCCTCCTTTTCTGGCTGACCGACTATACTTAGATTTTCGAGGAAATCATTTTATGGCTTTAGCTCATTTAGCAGCATTGATTTACCGGATCACGCCGAAAGATATGCTTCAAGCTCTCCAAGGCACGAAACCAAAAAGTCTTCAGGACGTAAAGGCGGCACTCGAGGATACTGGATGGACTGGCTGCCAGGAAATCGACGCAGAGGATTATGATAAGATAAAGAGAATCTTGGGAAGGCACGGAATCTCCCTATCCGGCGACGAATTTGCATTCATTCCTATCCCGACGGAAAAGAGGCGACCGAAGAAGAAGCCGAGAAGGACACTAATCAGAAGGTGAGTAATCGTTCGCTTCGCAAAGATCTCAGCCGACACGGCATGGAGAGCGACCGCTCACAAATCTTTTTGCTGTGGTACTGCTGGCCGGCTGCCGGTTGCTAACTCATCCGATCAAATGTCTTCTGGACTAATTCCAGATCGGTGGCGTAAGCAAAGAAAGTAAGAATTAAGAACGGGAGGAGCGGGTCTAACGTTTCTTGTAACCGAAGAAACCGCGCGTAAGAAAGTCTGAAGTAAGAAGGAAGAATTAGGCTGTCGCCACGTGACTCGTTGACTCGTTAAAAACGTTGAATCGAAAAGAGATCGTTTCACCCGTTCAATCGCGCGATCCTCCACCCCATCTTTGCCTCGCGCTTGATCGGCCGTTCGTGTAAAGCTAAACCGCATATTTCCGACAGATGTCTCCGCTCCTAATCAAGATTAGCAAAGATTTGAAACTCGTTTGCTGCCCACGTTGACTCATGTCCTCCCGCCCATTTCGACCTTTCGGTTTGCCCATCTATGTCGCTCGCGTCCCCGCGGCTTCATTCACTCGCTCTACCTCGTGGCCAATTGCCAGTCCGGCTCGGACCGTTCTATGTCGCTGATCCCGTCAACTCCATTCGCGTGTCGCCTCTGTTAATTAAAATCAGCAAGGATTTTGCGACCCTCTGGACGACGATCGATCCAATCGGGAACGTGGCGTTGTTCGCCGGACTGACCGCTGCGCTCACACGGACTGAGCGTCACCGGACGGCGCTGCGTGCTGTGATTTACGCGACACTCATCCTTGTGGCCGCCGGGACGGTCGGCCAGGTCATTCTCGATGCGATCGGCATTCATATGCACTCGCTCAAAGTGGCAGGCGGCATCATTCTGTTCCTGTTCGGTGTGCAGATGCTTTTCGGGAAAATGGACGAGAAAACGGAAAGATCGCCAGAGGAAGGGCGCGACCTCGCGGTGTTCCCGCTGGCGGTGCCTTCCATCGCCGGACCGGGCGCGATGATGGCGGT
>JBKPDP010000028.1:0-6681 GCA_046727935.1 Verrucomicrobiota bacterium
CCGCTCTTCCATGCCAGGTTGAGCCGCCACACCAGCATTCGCCGGAACTCTGGATGTTCTGTAGCGTCGCCGTCGTAAGGGCGTCGTCATCACATGAGGCGAGCACCTGATTAAAAACAACATCGTTATGGATCTGAAACCGTTGCTCGGATAAAAGCCGGGCAAAGCTTCGCGCATTCTCGCAAAGCTGTTCGATCAAACGTCGGACTCCTTCGCAGCCCAGGGTCTTGAGAACGGCCCAGAGTTCTATCACACGCGCCCGGGCGGACATCGACGGCCGAAAATTCATGCTGTCACGGTGTTCGCTCCACTGAAAATAAGAAGCCGAAGCCTTGAACGCGCTCATCAATGCTTCGCGATGACGGCAGAGAATGATACCGCTGTCGTAGGGAACATTGAGGGTCTTATGTGCGTCGACCGACCAGGAGTCGGCCATTTCGATGCCCTCACAAGTTTTGCGCATCGATGGCAGCACGCGCGCCCAAAGGCCGAATGCGCCGTCGACATGAACCCACGAACCCGAAGCGCGCGCGTGTTCGCAAATTTGGCCGATGGGATCGATCGCTCCGGAATTTACGTTGCCGGCTTGAGTGACGACTAATGCCGCTTCATCCAGGTTCGGCATTTGATCAGCTCGCATGCGTCCCTGATCGTCTACTGGAACAAGTTCGACGTTTTCTGATCCGAGTCCGAGCATCGAAATCGATTTGTGGACCGCTGCGTGCGCATCGGCGCTGGCGACGACACGAATTTTCGGCGCACCGTAAAGACCCTTGCGGGCAACGTCCCAGCCGCGTCGACGAAGCAATTCGTTGCGACCGGCACACAGGCCTGAGAAATTCGCGATTGTTGTTCCGGATACAAAACCGGCTGCAGTTTCTTCGGGCAAACCAAGCAACGAGACGATCCAACGTTCGCAGATTTCTTCGAGACGCGAATTGATCGGCGACATGACGTAATGCGCAGTGTTTTGGTCCCAGACATCGGCCATCCACCTGGCGGCGAGCCCAACCGGAAGAGCTCCGCCGTTCACGAAACCGAAGTATCTGCCGTCTGTTTGAGTGACGACAGCAGGCGCGCCGATTTCCTGGAGCTGATCGAGAACCACGAATGGGTCGCTCGGGTTTTCCGGGAGCGGTTCTACCAGGGCATCCATCGCTCGCAGCGATTTTTCGCCGGGAAAAACCGGACGCTCTTCTAGACTGTCGATGTACTCCCCGGCAAACTGCCGCGCCTTATCGAGCAACAATGGAAGCTTTTCACCATCTGCGACTCGACTCACGGACGTTTGAAACTCGCTCGCGTCCCGCTTTGACTCATGTGCTCCCGCCCATTTCGACCTGTCGGTTTGCCCATGTATGTCGCTCGCGTCCCGCGGCTCCATTCGCTCGTCGCTACCCTCGGCGACTTTACCTTCTATCTCGGAAATCCCTTTCCTCGATTGTTCGTTTGCTCTCATATGGTCGAATGGAGCGAATGGGATGAGCGACATAGAAGGTAAAGTGACGAGGGTAGGAGCGAGTGAGCGCGGGCAGCGAACGAGTTTCAAAATAGATTGTCGTCTCGACACCGTCCAATTCGCGCCGCTTGCTCGCAGGAAGCCGCCGGGATTGAATTGAAGTCATCGATCGCTCAGCAACAGAAAGCGATTGAGGTCCTCGCGGCACAGCTCAACGAACAGGCGGCAAGAAGGGATTGACGTCCAGTGCGGAACCTGATGGTCGATCCGTTCGCGGCGCTCAACACTCAACCATCAACTCTCAGCTTTTATCACATTAAGTTACCGAGCTCACGATCACTATCCGTCGACATCCCGACCAGCTGGGTGATTTCATGTGATATATAGTTTTTACGGAAAATCTTGAGCGCGGGTTTTGTCCCCAGGATTGCGGTTGACGTCCTGCAGTTTTTTCGGGCAAACTGCCTCGGTGGAGGCAAAAATGGCTTGCAAGTTGCAGTCTAATTGTAGTTAGGCGTGTGGAAACTTATCTGTTTGAGGGTGTCGTTCACCCAGAGCGAGCGCAGATCACATTGCAGCTGCCGCCGCTTGGGTTTCAACACGTCACATCGGGCACACAGGCAGTTGCACGTGTCAGCATCATTTTGAACCAGATTGCGCTATGGGTCGAAAGCGCGACTGAATGGGACATCTTTGACCTACGGAACATCGCCAAGAGTATTTTGCACAACGAGCTAGCGATCGTCGGTTACCTAAAGGGTTACGCTTATGACGTCGAAGTACGGCGTGTGCTAAACCCTGCACGCAACATCGATTATGTCTTCGGAATCGATATTCCATGCATCGCCGAAAGAAACGAAAAAATTAAGCTTGCAGAAGAGGTGGAAAAGATTCGGGCGAAAACTGTTGGCGATACAGGCATTTATTTCCACCGCTGTTTTGGCGATCTTATTGCGGCAATGAAGACGCCAGATGACACCGGATTCTACTGTTATCGGGCCATCGAGGCTCTTCGCCAATACTGCATCGTCCGTTATAAACTTGATCCAGAGAAAAAGAGTGACCAGTGGAGCAAAGTCCGTGAAGTCGCTGGGTGCGACGAGCAGACTTTACGTGACATCAAAGGCGCAGCTGACCCCGTTCGTCACGGTGGGATCGTTGGCGTTACATCTGCCGATCGAGAAATGCTGTTTACAAAGACTTGGGATGTTGTTGACGGCTTCATTAAAAACGCCTAACCAATCGCTCCAGCGACGCGCTGTCGATTTTGGCTGACACATACAAGTACTGATTTTGTCGGACATGCGGTTTACTGGATCAAGGCTCATTTGCGTGACTTCGCGTTTTCGGGTTCTATCCCATGTGAGCAACTGGATTGTCTCTTTCTAGTTAGATGATGAGCGCGTCAGACGACCAGCAGAGCGAAATTACCGTGAGGCTGTCACCAGCGCGGCGCGGGTTTTGGCCGAATTTGGCCGCGGCTGTAAGGACTCCAAGCGTGTCACTGGTCCTAATCGTGTGGCTCGCATCTGTGGTCTCTTTGTGCGTCCGGGGCAACGAGAAATTCACTCCCGCTGGAATGGGCGCGCTCGGCTTTTTCATTGCCGCGTATGTTGTTGCGCTTGGGCAGTCGCGCTAGGTATGCGGTCGTGGCGCCGAGCATCGTAATTGCTGTTTGATTCGCATGGGATTACTCGATTTCCTCAGCAGCCATAAGTCGCGAGGCGCGTCCGATTATTTTTCGTCTGTCTCTTACAAGATGGCACATGGTGCGTTGCCATATGCTCTATTCCAAGATTTCGCAGCTACAACTCAGGCTTGGGTGGCAGGGGAGCTCGGATATGCCGTGTACGAAGCGGTGGCAAACGTCGTGATTCCGGACCCGGCGACCCGATTGGGGCACTATGCGGCAATAAAAACGTTAAAGGCTTTTCCTATAGAAGTCGAGATTCTATCCTCAACATCGGTATATCTGACGCTTCAATATCGACGCCATGAGCGAGGTGTCTTAGCACCTCATCCTCCGCTTGCTCCGTTATACTCTATCGCCACAATTGCCAACTCGGATGTAGGACGGACCAATTACTACATTCTGGAAAAAGGACAGGAGGAACAAACAAAGTTGCTACGCGTTGATAAATACATTCGGGAATATGATTTTGGTTTGGGGCCTGCGCCAATTCCGTCGCTCATAAAAGCGATGATTTTAGAAATAGAGCGCGCAGGGTGTAGTACTGCGAACACGGAAACAAAGCAGACGTCAAAAGCTACGAAAGATGAGCGATATTATGGTAATGTTCTTGGACTCAGCGGCAGGCTATCCAAGGCGGAGATAACTAAGCAGTACAAAGCGCAGATCGCTAAGTATCACCCCGACAAAGTGCAGCACCTCGGAACGGAATTTCAGCTCATGGCAGAACAGAAAGCGAAAGAGATAAATGAGGCTTACGAGTTCTTTTGCAATAAGTACTCTCTAGATTGAATTCGTATTTCCGTCGCCCGTTCAGGCAATTTGTTGTGACATATAGCCAGTGAGATTTTATCGGGCTCGAAATGTGTTTGCGTGCGAGTCTACTTGGCAATGTACGAAACGGCCAGCGAGCTCTGGAAGCAGTACTGTGCGAAGTATTCTGCTGAGTGGGTCGGAGATGATCCGCGGCATGATTTGTCGGCTGAAGTGCGCGAGCGCCTCACACAGCTGGACCTAGTTCTCGAGCATCTTAGCCGGGCACTCGCTCTTGTTGCCGTCGATCCGGAGCAAACCAAACGCGATGCTGAATGGTTTAGGAAAGCTCAACCGCGCTTAGCGCGCGGCGAAATTACTGAGGAGGAATTTGCGGCAGGACTGAGTCGCACGTCTCGCACGCCTGAGGAGTCGCGCGGCTATGTCCATGCATGGAACGAAGTGCGGCTGTTTACGGAGATCTTTTATTTCGTGGCTTGGCGTTTGCGGGAGGTTCTCAACAATCGGGAGCCTCAGGCATTCCGCAATCTGCGGCGGATCAAGGCGACAGGCATTCGTGATGTTCGAAATCTCCTGATACAACATCCCGAACACGGAAAACCGATGCCAAACTATCGGCAGTGGCTCGTGGTGACCGATGATGGGCCTGTGCTAAAGAGCTCGGAGGTGCTCGTCCGGGCTGGTAGTGTGTCGCCTACTGATGAAAGCGTCGACCGCGGACTGTACGTTAACGCAAACGAATTGCAGCACGAAATCCAGACATGCTTTGGAGACGCGCTACATACCTGTTAGCGTTGATGTACGATGAGAGATGCGCGTCGGTTTCCGTCAGCCCGGTAGCTGATTTGTCCTGCCATATACGAGTACTGATTTTGTCGGGGGACGGCGACTACTGAAAAGATCTGGATCCGATCAAGCGATAACTTGATTCACTTGAGCAGAGCGGGACGATTCCGCATAATGGCGAGGCCGCGCATGAAAAGTCCAACCTTGGAGAAGCTCTTCCCGAAGCTCGTTTTGATCGGCGTCGTTATCTGGGTCGCAGGTGCACTAGCTGTTTACTATTGTTTTCCCAATTGGGAGATTCGTGCGCAGTTCGGCGAGATGTTCGGCGCGGTCAGCGCGCTTTTTTCCGGCCTTGCTTTCGCGGGCGTGATTTATGCCGTCATCCTTCAGCGCCAAGACATGGAAATTAGCCGAAAGGAGCTGGCAGCACAGAATCAACTCATCTCTGCGCAACTCGTCACGATGCAAGAGTCGTTTTCATTCGAACGCCAGAAGGAAGCACTCTCCAGCGAGCCGATCTTTCGTACTCGGGGTGGCTCGAACAGTCCCACTGAAAAGTCTTGTGATTTTGTGAACGCCGGTGCAGCCGTGACAGGTTTTACAGTTGAAGCGCCATCAGATTTCGGACTGGATTTCTATCCGAAGGACATGCTCGATCGGAGCGAACAAGGTCGGATCACGCTTAAGAGCCGAAGTAGCGCGGTCATCCCAGATGTCGTTCTGACAATCCATTATACAACTCGACTCGGTGTTCGTAAGCAGAAGCAGCTTCTAGTCCCCACAGGGTACCGTCAGTCTGATCGACCAAAATGAGGCCTAACCAACGGGCGCAGGCAACCGCTCTCGGCGTACGGCCTCACTTTCAATGACATATAGCAAGTGAGATCTCGTGAGTTCGGCGAGGGCGTTCACCGGGGCGGGTTCAGCGCTTCATCTATTTTAGGATGTTGAGGCGGAATTCTGATGGTTACCAGTTACTCGCGTAGAGCTTTTCCTTTGTTTTCCTCATTTTGGGCTGCGAGCATCATGGCGTAATGAGCGGATAATTCCGTCTAATATGAAAACCAAACTCAAGGTCGTTGATGTCGCTGTTATGACGGGCGTTGCACTGGGGGCGCTGACAGGACTCTCGTCGTGCCAAAGACAACAAGAGTCGGCGCTCAAGCCAATCGATAAGGCTGCGCTGCAGACCATGGTGGACACGACCGCCAGGGAACTTCTGATCCCCGGCGTCATGGTTCTCTTACGCACACCCCAAGGCGAGTTCACGGTCAGCTACGGCACCACGTTACTGGGCGCTACAAGTCCACCCGGCGCCGATACCCACTTCCGGATCGCCTCCAATACTAAGACGATGACGGCCGCGGTGATCGTGTTGCTTGCCCAGGAAGGCAAGCTCAGTCTCGACGATCCAGTCTCGAGGTACGTCCCGGGCGTGCCCAACGGTGACAACATCACCATCACCGAGCTGTTGAATATGCGCACTGGTCTTTACACCTACGACGACGACCCCGAGTTCTGGGCGATTCTCGAGCGTGACCCGACCAAGGTCTGGACGCCAGCCGAAGTGTTGGCAATCGCGTTCACGCATCCGCCCTACTTCCCACCCGGTACGGGCTTCCACTACTCCAATACTAACTATGCGCTGCTCGGCCTGATTGCGGAAAAGATCGACGGGAAACCGCTCGCGCAAATCATGCACGACCGTTTGTTTGGCCCGCTGGGTTTGAAGAACACAATGCTTCCCGCCATCACGTCGAACACACTCCCCGAGCCTTACTCGCACGGCTACTTGTACGGCGGCTGCTCCTTTCGTAACCTAACGGACAAACCGTACCCGCCCGACATCCAGGCCGCGGTCAAAGCCGGAACCCTCAAGCCCGATGATTGCACCGACCAGAACTCTTCCTACGCCTCGGCGGCCGGAGGCGTCATCTCGACCGCCAACGATTACGCCATATGGATCAAGGCA
>JBKPDP010000029.1:0-78249 GCA_046727935.1 Verrucomicrobiota bacterium
TGGCGCGGCTAGGTTGATCGCGTGTACTGACTCACGAGCAATTAGCCGAGTAAGAATTGGCAGGAAGTTCTGCTTTACTTGGAACGTGTCCCACGCGCAGAATAGCGTGTACGCAATGAAAAGTGTCGGGATGAAAGGAAATCATGAGAACCCTACTCATCCTACTCCTGTCTCCGGGCACAGCGAATGCAACCCTGATTGATCTAACACCGGGAGGATACGGACCACAACCTCCGATTCCAACGGTAGTCGTCGACTTCTTTCAGAACCATTTGGGGCCCGTCGGCGTTCCCGAAGCCGGCAGTACGGCTCTCCTCTTGCTGTTGGGAATAGCGGCTGTCGTCATACCGTTAGGAGCGATGAAGCGACGGCAGGCGCGTAGAACCGGACCCCTTACCTTCGGTTTTTTGGACAGTCTAGATCGGATATACGCTCCCGCGTTTCCGGTCCGCCGATCGAACAGAAATACCCGAATCTCGAATCGTAAACGCTTCGCTAGCGCTTCGGCTATCAAAAAAAGAGCGTAAGAGCAGACAGAATTTCAAGTCGGCGACGTCTGCAATATGATGAGTATCCGAGCGGACGAAGCGGAGCGCCTCGCTGAGCTTCTTCGAGAGATTTTTGCCTTGTCTAAAACAAACGGGCCGAACCATTCGAAATCCGCAGCGGCCGATGATTCAATCAAGTTAGTCGACACGCAGTTGGCGAGAGCATTGAAGGAGCAAGCGCCCCGGCTAAAAGCGCAGGATCCTGACATTCCTGGCGAAAGAACTGGAAGCAGCTCATGAGCCTCGCGGCGATTGAGGTCTTGCTTCATTCCTGCGCGCGCTAGGCTGCGCGCGGCTACTTTTCGGGTGTTGGAAGGCGCGTGAAGTATTACTGGGAGATCATCGCTGACAATCTCAAGAAAAAGCCGGTTGGACATTGTCGCGGGCGAACAATCTGGATCGCTGATGCGCATCGCGGCAACGGAAAGCGTTTCGTTGTGCACGCGGACGAAAAACTGACTGCGTTTATTGATTCGAATCGGTGATTTCGGCTTGCAGCGAATTGTCTTGACTAGCCTGCGTAATTTTTCCAAGCTCGACCCCGTTAAACGGATCTGAATCAGGCGGAGGACTTTTCCCCGCTGGTTCTTTCCCTCTTCCAGACCGCACAATCCCAAAATCAACTCAGCGGGGAAAAGAAAGGAAGAAGAATCATGAATCCATTGATTCAGCTGAAAATGACAACTCTGGCGTTTCTCGTCCAGCTCGTGTTCGTCTGCTTTGCGCTTTGCCCAATGGCGCAAGCAGTCAGTCCACCGCTCGCGCCCGATACAGCTTTACCCGGAGGCAACACGGCCGACGGACACCTCGCCCTTGCGAGCCTAACCACCGGTACTAACAACACGGCAGTTGGCGTGTTTTCGCTCCTGAGCCTCACCGACGGCAAGCTCAACACGGGTGTCGGTGCTGGTACGCTGCTTGCGAACACCGCCAACCAAAATACGGCCACTGGTGCTGCCGCGCTTTTCAGTAACACCACCGGCTTTCTTAACACGGCCACTGGAGCGTTCGCGCTCTTTAGCAATGATGACGGCACGGTGAACAGCGCATTCGGTTTTAACGCACTGTCGTCGCACACCACCGGCAACTCCAACACGGCCGTCGGTAGTAACGCGCTCCTTAGCAATGTCAGCGGCCAGGCAAACACGGCCGTTGGTGATTCGGCGCTCCAAAACGCTACCGGCAGCGGTAACATCGCCTTGGGCATTTCGGCCGGCGTCAACGTCAACGTGGCCAACCAGGTTATCTGTATCGGCAGCCCAGGTGACGACGTCAGCGGTAGCTGTTTTATCGGCCACATTCGTGGCGTGACAACAAATGTCGCTGACGCAGTACCAGTCCTGATCGATTCCGTGGGCCAACTCGGCACCGCCAGTTCATCGCGCCGCTTCAAGCACGACATCAACCCCATGGACTGCGCGAGCGAATCCATATTGGCGCTAAAGCCAGTGACGTTTCATTACAAGACTGACGCGACAGACACGCCGCAATTCGGCCTAATCGCCGAGGAAGTAGCAGAGATAAACCCCGACCTGGTAGTGCGCGATAAGAACGGCGAAATCTACACCGTTCGGTACGACGCGGTGAACGCGATGTTGCTCAACGAGTTCATCAAAGAGCACCGTAAGGTGGCGGAACAAGAAAAACGGATTGACGCGCTGACGGCACAACTCAAAGAGCAAGCGGCACTCATTCAAAAAGTGAGCGACAAGGTCGAACTCAACAAGCCCGCGCCGCAAACGGTCCTCAACAATCAGTAAAGCACCGGTATTTTGCAATCAGCCGTCACGCTTCATTGGCGTGGCGGCTTTTTGTTTTGCTCGAAACCGCAAACCGCAGGCGTCATGCTCACGGCTCTTTTGAATTCGCCCTTGTGCTCGTGCGCTTCGATCACGTTGCCAGCATCATCGTAAACCCGAATCACTGCGTAGTGTGACCGGCTGCGAAACTTCGCGTAGCCGATTGCATTGCTGATTGCGTTTGGCCCGTCGTACCACAGTCGACCGAACGGCAGCGCGTCGGAAATTAGATTGACGCCGCGATTATCTTTGCGCGGGCGGACTTCGTAAAGGTGCACAGGCTTCGTCGGTGGCATCCGGCGCTACTCTGACTCAATCCAGCCGGAAAAGCGATTCTTGAGTCGGCGGTTCGCACCTGCGGCAAATTTGTCTTGACAAGCTAAGGAGATTTTTTCAAAACTGAGCGTCGCTAAACGGATTCGAATCTGGCGGAGGACTGCCTCCTCCCCGCTCGGTTCTTCGTCTCTTTCGGACCCGCAATTCCAGAGAAGCAACTCAGCGGGGGAAAAGGAAAGGAAACACCCATGAATCCATTGATTCAGCTAAAACCAATTGCACTATTTCTCGCCGCAATAGCGTGCTTCGCAGTTTCACCCGCTAGTAGGGCCGTTAGCCCCCCGCCGGACGGAGGGTATCCCGAAAACAACACCGCCGAGGGTACAGATGCGCTCTTCAGTCTGCAAACTGGGGGCACCAATAACACGGCGATCGGCTTTCAAGCACTTTATCACAACACATTCGGCGACGAAAACACGGCCAGCGGTGCTTTTGCGCTCTTTAGCAACACAACCGGCCGCCTGAACACGGCTAACGGTTTTAACGCGCTCTTTGACAACACAATCGGCGTCGAGAACACGGCCATCGGTAACAATGCGCTCTTTGACAACACAACCGGCAGCCTCAACACGGCCATCGGTGTTGTTGCGCTCTCTAGCAACCTAACCGGCAGCGGCAACACGGCGACCGGCGTTGCCGCGCTCGCTCGCAACGCAACCGGCAACCGCAACACGGCCAACGGACTTCGAGCACTCGGACTCAACACAATCGGCAGCCTCAACACAGCCAACGGTGTTGATGCGCTCTCTCAGAACGAAACAGGCAACAACAACGCAGCCTACGGTGTTGATGCGCTTTTTAGCAACACAACCGGCGGTTTCAACACGGCCAACGGTTTTCGTGCGCTCTTTAGCAACACCATCGGCAACAGAAACATCGCATTAGGCCCTTCAGCCGGTGCAAATCTCACGACGGGCAGCAACAATATCGATATCGGCAATGCTGGAGTTGCTGACGAGTCGGGCACCATCCGCGTCGGCACTGGCGGAATCCAGACAAGAACTTTTGTCGCGGGCATTCGTGGGGTGACCACAGGAGCGGCTAACGCGGTACCAGTGCTGATCGACTCCGCGGGCCAACTGGGAACGATGAGTTCCTCACTCCGATTCAAAAAAGAAATTAAACCGATGGACCAGACCAGCGAAGCCATCCTGGCACTTAAGCCGGTAACGTTTCACTACAAAAGCGACGAAACCGGCACACCGCAATTTGGTTTGATCGCAGAGGAAGTGGCTCAGGTGAACCCAGACTTGGTGGTGCCCGACGAAAACGGCAAGCCTTACACCGTTCGCTACGAAGCAGTGAACGCGATGTTGCTCAATGAGTTTCTCAAAGAGCACCGGAAAGTCGAGCAGCTGCAAAAGCAAGTTGAGGCGCTTACTGCGGGGCTACAGAAAGTGAGCGCACAGCTTGAAGTGAGCAAGCCCGTGCCGCAAACGGTGCTGAATAATCAGTAAAGCAGGAAAGCGGGTTGGAGTTGGAGCTGCGTCTCAACTGTGGATTCCAACGGGCGAACAATCTTCGTTGGTGAGGCATATCGCAGGGAGGGTCAACGCTTCATTGTGCGTGCCGATGAAAAGCTGACAGCCTTTCTTGAGCTCGAAAGAATCACGCGTGATGACGCTGATTGAAATGAGGGCATCCGTGGCGCCCGGGCATAAGATTTATGCAACAGGCCGGTCGGAGGCGGAATGGCTTCGCGTTGACCTTAGAACACGGTTGCCGATAGCAAAGGGCAATTTGGTGGAACAATCAACCGAATCGCCCTTGGCACCGCTTCATATCGGACCCTCGAAAATCGTACCGGCTCGCCATCCAGGTTGACCGGAATCGCTTCTTCAGGATAAACCTCCGCCCAAGGGGTTTGCCAATATGAGATATACTCGCCATCCGGTGAGAGCTGTTGTAACTCTCGCGCGGCAGTCAGAAGCGCGATTGCTGGGATATAGCGAACGACAAGCACATCGAGCAAACCATCGTCAATACGTGCGCGGGGAGTAACTTGGATACTACCGCCCGTCTGGCGGCCATTTCCGACGATCGCCACCGGGCCGCTCCCAGTGATTTCGCGATCCGGCAGAGTGAGTCTTCCGTGATACTGATGAACATTCATTGCCAGAATTGCGCCCATTACGGTGTAGGCGGCCGGGCCAAGCAGGCGTTTGAGTTCCGGCGGAGTGGTTGCTGTGATCTCTGCGCCGAAGCCAACACTGGCCGCGTTTAGGAACCAGTGCTCATTGGCCTTACCGACGTCAATTGGAACTCCATCCCCTTCCAGACAAAGCGACAGCGCCCTCTCCGGATCACGCGGAATGCCGCAGGCGGTAGCAAAGTCATTCGCAGTCCCAAGCGGCACCACTCCTAAAACAGGCCGCGCAGCGACGGAGAGATCCATTAACCCATGAACCACCTCGTTCAGTGTACCATCCCCACCGGCAGCAATCAGCAAATCCACTTTCCCTGCTTCCGACACAAACCGCCGCGCGTCTCCCTTTTCCGAAGTCACTCGTACTTCGAGGTTATGTCGAACTAGTCGTTGCTGATTAACCGCTGTCCAGAGCGCCTCATTGTCGGCCACTTTGCCGTTGAGAATCAACTGAACTTGTCTGCTCCTGGCCTTGGTATTCATCGAGACGGAGGCACTGGTTCGAAAAGTATCGAGTTTGCAAGGAAAATCTTGGTTCCCACGCGCGTAGTGGGAATCAAGCCAGAGCTATCCGCGTCACCCCCAAACGCAAAGCCGTGCCCAATTCGTCGCAGCGGGACATCTCTACCAAAAAGCCGCATGATTCTTCGAACCATGCGGCTTTTTTGGTATTATTCCAAGCTGCGCGCGACTTAGTCTACAACGACCACGTGATCGATCATACGCAGCTCGCCTGTGTTTGCATAATAGATCTGCACGCGAGTGCCCGGTTTGATCGCGGTTTCGACGGCTTTCCCAGTCTTGTTCAAGACGTGACCACGTCCGTTGAGAACATAACGACCCGCGTTTTTCGAGTTGTCCTCGCGAACGACCAGCGTTTTGAGAGGTTGATAACTGGCGGCCGCGCCTTCCTCAGCCGTCATTTTGATGATCGTTCCCGTTACCGTTATTCCTTCTGTGTTTGTTTGTTTTTTATTCGTTGAGCTCGGCTGCGCGAATGCCAACGGAGCAAGTAGCAAGCAGACGAGCGTGACGATTAGTTTTTTCATGGTGCCTCCATTTGATGTTGATTGTTAATGCATTTCCTACTGCTCAAATTTCTGAGATCTGATCTGAACCAAACAAGAGCCAGTTGGTTTTTTTGCCGCAGGCCACTTTCGCCTCCTCCTGCAGCGCAATTCAGTCCCCGGTCGTCTATTGGCAGGCGCGCCCTGCAACTCTTTTAGCCGTGCGAAAGCCAAACGTTAACGAGGAGTTGGTGATCGTGCGGCAGGTCGCTTGCCGGTTTTCTTTTGTGCTTTTTCCTTTTCTGAAGCAGCGAGCGCGTCACGGCGTTGCTGTTCGTATTGCCGAACCGATTTACCTATTGATTCTGCAATGTGGGTTTGTGCGGCGTAATCAGATTTGGCGACGTTCTCGGCAATGTCCAGATCGTTAGTGAGCTGAAAGGACGGGACTGTGAATTGGTACTGTCCATCTGAAACCGTGCTCATCGAATCGTCCTTATCAACCAATGTAACTTTCGTTCCGGGCGCGAAACCAACGACTCCCGTATCAAGTTTGAGAGATGTTCGCTGAAGCAGAAAATAGGTGCCTTCGGGCGCCAGCCTCGGTTGCTTGGCAACCACGGGGCGAGGGGACGTCGGCCTGGCGCCGTGCTGCTGCGCTAAGGGGGCTTTAGCTGGAGTTAAGCGGGTGGCAGCTGCCGGCTGTGTCGGCGCACTTCGTTTGGTCGGAGCGTGAGCAACACCGGGTTGAGATGGAGCAGCCGCAATCCAACGCCATGCCAGATAAGCAGCAATGACAGTTACGAGGATTCCCAACAACACCTTCGTATTCATGTTTCCTCGAATTAGCGATCGACATTTTCAGGTTTAAGGCCGGAGAAGTCGATCTAATTTCTCGCGCTTCAAGGAATAAAATAGGGGGGCAATCGCGGGCCGGGCTTGTCCCCCTTTACTTCCGGCTCCGGAGCGACAAGCGGGATCCCGCTTGCAGTTGAAGTTGTGCATTGCTCAATCCTGAGCGATGGCGCATGAATGTGGTTTCGCTGTCACCACAATGAAAGAGAACAGAATGAAAGAGCACTACTTCGACGATTTGAAAGTAGGTGATCGCTTCAAATCTGAACCCTTAAAGGTCACAGAGAAGCAGGTCATTGAGTTCGCCCACAAGTTCGATCCACAGATGTTTCACCTCACTCGCAAAACTGCTGAGCGAACAATTTTCAAAAGATTGATAGCGAGTGGCTGGCACACAGCAGCGATGACCATGCGATTGTTCGTGCAAACGTTGAACTTTGCCGAAGGCGCGATTGGTCTCGGGGTCGATGAGCTGCGTTGGCCTAATGCGGTCCAACCGGATGACGTGCTCACCGTTGAAACGGAGATTGTCGAGCTAAGGCCATCGCGTTCGCGTCCCGGCTACGGGATTATTCGGTTGCGCAACGTGACAACGAATCAAAGCGGCGAGATTGTCCAGACAATGCTTGCAAGCGCGATGGTGCCACGGCGGGCGGCGGGTCACCTAGGCCAGGTACACTGAATGGTGAATCAATCTAGCGATTAACCATCTGCATAGCCCACTCGGGATAGCGCGCGCCAGCTACGGCTGCCTGGGGGACAACTTCATCCAAGCGCGCGAGATCTTTACTGGTAAGAGCGACATCGAGCGCTCCAACGTTTTCCTGCAAGTATTTGCGACGTTTGGTTCCGGGAATCGGCACGATGTCATCTCCCTGTGCCAAGACCCAGGCAAGCGCGAGCTGTGCCGGAGTGCATTTTTTCTCTCGGGCGATATCTTCAACGCGCTTTACCAAATCAAGGTTGCGCTGAAAATTTTCTCCCTGAAATCGCGGCGACGTTCGGCGGTAATCATCTTTCGGTAAATCTTCAAAGCGCTTGATCTGCCCAGTCAAAAATCCGCGCCCCAGCGGACTATACGGCACGAAACCGATACCGAGCTCGCGGCATACACCGAGAATTTCCTCTTCGGGGTCGCGCGTCCAGAGCGAGTACTCCGATTGCAACGCCGTGATGGGATGAACGGCATGCGCGCGGCGGATCGTCTCCGCACCTGCTTCGGAGAGACCGAGAAAACGCACCGTGCCTTTGCGTACCAGCTCTGCCATCGCGCTAACGGTATCTTCAATTGGCGTGTCTGGATCGACTCGGTGCTGGTAATAGAGATCGATCACATCCACGCCCAGCCTGCGCAGACTTCCTTCGCAGGCCCTGGGGACGTAATCCGGCTTGCCGCTGATCCCGCGGTAGTCCGGTCTCGCCGCGTCGCGCACAATTCCAAACTTTGTTGCAATCGTGACCTGCTCACGATGTCCCCGTAAGGCGCGGCCGAGCAGTTGCTCGTTCGTGTGTGGCCCATACATATCCGCCGTGTCGAAAAACGTGATCCCGAGGTCCAGGGCACGATGAATCGTCGCGATGGATTCTTCATCGTCGCGTTCGCCGTAAAAATCCGACATTCCCATGCAACCAAGGCCAATCGCCGAGACAATCGGGCCGCCACGTCCAAGTTTTCGCTGCTTCATACTTGTTGAGATTCGATTGTCAGTTTTAACGCGGTCGCGAAATCGTCTGGCAAGGGCGCTTCAAAGTTCTTCCATTCCCCTGTGCGAGGATGCCGAAATCCAAGCTTCCACGCGTGCAACATTTGTCGCGGAAAATCTTTTGTAAGGCGCGGTGCATAGACTTTATCGCCCAGCACTGGGTGGCCGAGATGATGAAGGTGCGCGCGAATTTGATGAGTGCGTCCACTGTGTGGTCTGCATTCAATCAAGCTTGCCCGATCGCTCGAGCGAAGAACTCGATATTCGGTTTTCGCGTCGCGTCCACGCAGGGTAGTTGCGCTCATTCGTTGTCGGTGAACCGGATGTCGCCCAATTTTTGCTTCAATTAGACCAGCTGGCTTGCGCAATTTTCCAGCGACCAGCGCGAGATAAATCTTCTCCACCGCACGTTCAGCCAATTGTTTGGATAATCCGCGATGCGCCGCGTCATTTTTGGCTACGACAAGACAACCGCTTGTCTCTTTGTCGAGACGGTGAACGATCCCCGGACGCTCTTTCCCGCCGATCCCCGACAACGTGGCGCAGTGGTTGAGCAACGCGTTAACCAGAGTGTGTTCACGATGACCGGCGCCCGGGTGAACAACAAGTCCCGCCGGCTTATTGATAACGATGAGATCGTTGTCTTCGAAGAGAATCTCAAGGGGGATGCGCTCTGGCAGGGTCTCGAGCTTCTCCGGTGGCTGCTGAGTGAGCTCAATCTTATCGCCGGCTCGTACTATTTGGCGTGGCCGGCTAGTTGAGTTGTTGAGTCGAACAAATCCATCGCAGATCAGCTGCTGAAGTCGCGACCGCGAGAATTCCGGAAGTCGCTTCGCCAGAAACTGATCGAGGCGAAACCTTGCTTCATTCGTTGATACGACAAGCTCGATCCGAGTCGAATTTTCGGTTGAAAACGGCCTCATAGATAGATGAACGTGCCGCAGCTCCTTAGGGCTTCATGGCAAACGTCTAGTTTTTAACATTAACATAACCCGGAGTCTTTCGCGGGAGCGGCGATAGGCGGCACGGCTGATGGCGGCTACAACCCGCGATTCGTCTCGTTGCTCCGAAGGCGCTGGATGTTACAATTGCTGATTAATGGCGAGTGAGCCCACCGCCCAAACATGCCCCGGTTGTGGAACGCCTGTCGATACCACCGCGGCAGAGCCATTGGTGCGCATCCCCTGTCCAAACTGCGGCAAGAAAATACGCGTGGAAAGGACCTTCGATCATTTCGTCGTGGTCGAGACGCTTGGTGTTGGCGGGATGGGAACCGTTTATAAAGCACGTGATACGCAGCTGGACCGGTTCGTGGCGCTGAAATTGTTGAGAAGAGATCTCGGCGGCGAAGTGGACCACAATGCTCGATTGCAACAAGAGGCGCGAATTGCTGCATCCCTAAATCATCCAAACGTGATCCAGGTATTCGACTCGGGAACAGACCATGGCCAGTTCTATGTGGTGATGGAGTTGGTTGATGGTGGAAGTCTCGATGATCTGATGACGCTGCATTCGCGGTTACCTGAAGCGCAAGTACTCGAAACGGGCATTCAGGTTGCCAAGGGACTACGTGCCGCGCTGCGACGGGGTCTGATTCACCGTGACGTGAAGCCTGCGAATATCTTGTTTGCCGATGAACACGCGGCAAAAATCGGCGACTTCGGCCTTGCCAGTGTGGCAACGCAACGCTCGGAAACTGGCAGCATCCTCTGGGGCACACCGCATTATGTCGCGCCGGAAAGATTGAGTAACGAGCCGGAGGACTTTCGTAGTGACGTTTACAGCCTCGGCGCAACCCTGTTTCACGCTCTTGCAGGAAAACCCCCAATCGAGGGCGACACAAATTCCTCCGCTGTATTGCGCGAATTAAAACAACGACCGCTCGATTTGCAGACTGTCGCGCCGGATGTTTCGCCACGGACAGCACGCGTTTTGCAACGAATGATCGCACCCGATCCAGGGCAGCGTTTTTCCTCTTACGACGATCTCGTGGCCGAGTTTGAACGGGCGCGGCGAGCGTTGGAGGGCGGTGCAGTGCATAGGTGGCGCTGGCGTTGGCCATTGTCTGGCTTTCGTTGGCGCCGCTTTGAACCTCCACCAGAAGCTGCACGCCCGTCGCCTCTGATTCGCATGGCTTTACCGATTGTCTTGATCGCTGCAGCAATTTTTTTCGCCATGGCGCGAGGTTTTTCACCTTCGTGGACGGATCTGACAGCGCGAGTGACGTCGTTGCTGGAGCGCGGTCCGTGGAATCGAGCGCTTGCCAAATATAAGGAGCAGCTCGCGCTGTATCATTTTGGTCAAGCAGCTGATGCGATCAGGAATGTCAACTTGATCGGCGCATACTTTAAGCCGGCAAAGGAAGTCGCAGAAAAGAGAGCGCAATTCTTGTTCGATTGGAAGAACACTCTGATCGACGATCTCAATCGCGCGCATTTCTCGGGTACACTGACAGACAAGAGCGGCACGCAATACACTGGCATCGCCGGCGCAACCGATGAGAGTCTGAGCATGAAACTCCCGTATGGCATCGCACGAGTAACGTGGGAGCAGATTCCGCCACAGGAATTGCTGGCTGTCTCTAGATCGTTCATCGCCCCAGGAGCACGTGACGCGGCTGATCGACAATGGCGCTGCGCCGTCTTTGCCAGTGAAACTGGACAAACCGAAGCGGGCCGAGAATTAGCTGGAGCCGCTGCGAGAGCCAAGCCCGAATACAAAGCACAAATTCCGCAGCTCTTTTCCGATATTGCACAGACGCGTTAAGCAACGCGTTGAGGACAACGCGTTCCAACCTTCGTGCTTAGCGCAAGGTGGATCGGCCCGCCGCGGCAGGACGATAGCAAATCAATCGCCGAAGACCCAAGATCAAGGATGAACGAATCCCCGCCCTGAGAGTCAGATTTTAGACGGATCATTGCCATAATTGATTTTTGACGCGACCTTTTCTTGATCGCGCATATGGAGCAAAACCCACCACCGCCATTTCCTTCACCGGAAGAACTGAAAACGAAGATCACGGAGTTCATGAAACAGAACTTTGGCGATCGGGTCTCAGTGGCGACTTTTGCCGAGCCGGAGCCCGCGCCAGCAGAAGAGGAAGAAAAATCGGAGAAGACCGATCACAAGGAATTCGAATTCAATCTTCTGCCGCGGGATATCAAAGCGCACCTCGACCGCTTCGTGATCAAGCAGGATGAAGCGAAGAAGGTCCTGGCGATCGCAGTTTGCGATCATTACAACCACGCCAATTACCTGCGCCGGCTTGAGAAACAAGATGCCACGCGTGCGCAGGAGATTGAATACATCAAACAAAACGTGATTTTGGTTGGGCCGACTGGGGTCGGCAAAACTTATCTCATCAAACACATAGCCGACTTGATCAAGGTGCCGTTTGTGAAAGCAGACGCTACGAAGTTCAGCGAGACCGGATACGTTGGCGGTGACGTGGAAGATTTAGTGCGCGAGCTAGTGCACAAGGCCAACGGGGATGTGAACCTGGCGCAGTTCGGGATCATTTACATCGATGAGATCGACAAGATCGCGGCAGCCGGAAACTTGATCGGCCGGGACGTGAGCGGACGCGGCGTGCAGACCACCTTACTGAAGTTGATGGAGGAAACAGAAGTGCCGATCCGCGGCATGAACGATTTGCAGGCGCAATTGCAGGCTGCATTCGAATTTCAACGGCGCGGCAAGGCAACACGCGAGACGATCAATACGCGCCACATTCTCTTCGTGGTAAGCGGTGCGTTTGAGAAGTTAAAGGAACAGGTTGCGCGGCGCATCCGACACGGCCAAATCGGATTCAGCGCGGAACCGATTCAGGTGATGGACAACGAATTGTTCCAGCACGTGACTACGCAGGATTTTATCGAATACGGGTTCGAGCCGGAATTCATCGGCCGGTTGCCAGTGCGCGTGGTGTGTGAAGACCTGGATGCCGATGACCTTTTCAAGATCATGAAGTATTCCGAGGGGAGTTTGCTCCGGCAATATGAGCGCGCCTTTCGCGCTTACCGCATCGAGATCAGTTTCGAGGATGAAGCGCTGCGACTGCTGGCTGAAGCTGCCGCCAAGGAAAAAACCGGTGCACGTGGATTGCTGACGGTGTTCGAGAAATTGTTCCGCGATTACAAGTATTACCTGGCAGGATCAGGCCTGAGCCAGTTGCGTGTTACCGCGGCACTGGTGCGCGAGCCACAACGTGTGCTCGACCGATTGATGGTGGAGGGACACAAGCTGGAGGCACAAATGCTCGAAGCCGGTGCGCGCCAATTTGCAGAGAAATTCAGCAGCGAGCATGGGTTGGAAATTGTTTTCGAGGATACCGCAGTGCGGCGGTTGGTCGAGCGTGCGCAAGCTGAACGAATGACTATGAGCGATCTTTGCGCCCACTTGTTTAAGGATTACCAGTTCGGATTAAACCTGATCAAAAAGAACACCGGCCAGACAAGGTTTGTCATCAATGCCGAAGCCGTCGACGCGCCGGACAAATTCTTAAGTGGACTGGTGGTCCAATCCTATTACCCGGCTGCAGCTGCGCAAAAAGCCTGATTGTTCATGAAGCGCTCGTTGATCACAACGCTCGTAATTGGAGTTGCCGTCGCCATCGTTGTGGGAGTCTTGCACGCAACCAAGGCGATAGCGGGTTTTGAGGCTGCTGTTGCCCAGATTGTTTCCGATTATGCCGGAGCGACGAGGGTCGTGGGCGAAAAATGGCAGTACGTTCTTGTCTTGCTCACAGCCGTTGGTGTTGCCTGGCTCAGCCTGAGAAATCGCGCGGCCGCGGGCCGGTTGCGAAACTATCTATTGTTCGGTGCTTTGTTCATTGAGTTGCTTGGCCTTTCGTGGGTCTGCTCGCTTTACCGGGTTTTTTTCCAGCCGGTTCCCTGCATTTTTGCGCTCGCACTAGCGGTGACCGCCGCGGAAGGCTGGACGGCCTTTTTGCGGAGGGACCGCTCGCATTTAGTGCGGACAATTTTTGCGAATCGCCTCTCAAAAAAAGAGTTTCGTCGTGTCACCAACGGGACAATTCCATTCGATGGCCAGGCAAAAGCGTACGAAGCGAGCGTTGTCGTCTGCGACATTGCTAACAGGCATGGATTTACGAATGACTCTGACCCAGCGGGGTTCGCTGAAACAATGGCAACATTTATTCGCGATACTGCCGATGGCCTGATCGAAAAAGGAGCTTACCTGCAGGCTGCCGACGGGGAAGGCGTCGTTGCCATTTTCGGATTTCCGAATGCCATTGATCAACATGCCGAAGAGGCAGTGCGCGCCGTGCTTGAGTTGACAAAGAACTTTTGCAAGCGTCGGCAGAACAAGGAAGAAATATTTGGCGACTGGGACATCCACGCCGGCATCAGTTCGGGCGCGATAGTTGCCGGCGCGCTGAAAGACAGCGTACATCCCGCGCTCCTGGCTAGCGGCGAACCGATTGAACTTGCACGGAGGTTTTGTGCACTGAACCACCGGTATGGATCAAAAATCCTTATTGATACGCCGACTTTCGATCGGGTGAGCGAGACGATTGTTGCACGCCCAATTGATTTTGTAAGCGGAATGAATTCGCATGATCGAATCGAAATCTACGAGCCGCTCTGGCTTGCGGCGGAAGCCAGGCCTGAGCATGTCGCGCGCAGAGATTCTTTCTGGAGCGGCGTGGTTCTGTATCGAGAAAAACGTTGGGCGGAAGCTTATTCTGAATTCCAGAAGGCACGCGGACCTGAGGGGGAAGATGATCCTGCCTTGCAATTCTATTTGCGCCGGCTCGAACCACTCGTTCTGCAGCTAACGGAATCGCCCTTGGAAGAAAGCTGAGCGCGCTTTGAGAAGGACAGAATATCCGGTCGCAATCCGGAATTTGATTGCGCAACTACGACAAATGCCGGGAGTCGGTCCTCGCTCTGCGGAGCGGATTGCGCTCTGGATGGTGCGGGCACGCGACGATCGGCCGGAGCAAATCTCGCACGCTATCGCGGACACGCGCCAGGCGATTCGTTCCTGCAAGCTGTGCGGATTTTTTGCTGCCGAGGAAATCTGCGAGATATGCGCCGATTCCTCTCGTTCGACAGAATTGCTCTGCGTTGTCGAACAACCAACAGACATTCTTCCTTTGGAAAAAACGAATGCCTTTCGCGGGCGTTACCATTCTCTTGGAGGGAAGATTTCCCCGCTCGATCATATCGATCCGGAAGACTTGCGTATCAAAGAATTGGTGGAGCGCGTCGATCAGGAAAAGATTGCTGAAATCATTTTCGCGCTGCCTGCTGATGTCGAAGGCGAATCCACTACAAACTATATTGCCGATCTTTTGAAGAACAAACCCGTCTACCTTACGCGCATTGCCCGCGGCATTCCAGCCGGCAGCGGCCTGGAATCGGCGGATGAGCTAACACTTTCAGCCGCGCTTTCTGGACGAACAAAGCTGTAGGGAAGTGGTTCGCTTCCCCCGGGACGCCAACGGCGTCCCCTACAATTGCTTTTCAACGTTCGAACGTTGAATTACGTTTTGCCATGTCCTGCGCAAAGATTGATCCGGCCCTGCACCAGGCGCAGAAGCCGGCATGGATCAAAGTGCGGCTCCCATCCAATCCGGTTTTCTTTTCAACCAAGGCGCTCATTTCTGACCTGCGCTTGCACACAGTTTGCGAGAGCGCGCAGTGCCCAAACCGCTGGGAATGCTGGAGCCAGGGCACAGCGACCTTTATGATAGCCGGCGACCGTTGCACCCGTGCGTGCGGATTTTGCGCCGTGACAACGGCCAAACCTTTCGCGCTCGAAGAAGACGAACCGCAGCGGGTCGCCGCGGCTGTACGCCGGATGAAATTAAAACATGTCGTCATCACCGCGGTTGCGCGTGACGATCTTAAGGACGGCGGCGCCGATCATTTTGCGCGCACGATTAAGGCGATTCGAGAGATGGATCCGTCGGTAATTGTCGAAGTACTCGTTCCCGATTTTCACGCGCAGGATTGGTGTATCCAGGTCGTCCTCGACGCTGGCCCGGACATTTATAATCACAACATGGAAACGGTGGAACGCCTCACGCCGCTGGTGCGCTCGCGCGCGAAGTATCGCACTTCTCTGCAAGTTTTGCGGCGCGCAAAAGAGTTGTCATCCCGCAGTGGCGGGATTGTGACCAAGAGTGGCGTCATGCTCGGCCTTGGCGAGAAGGAGACGGAACTTTTTCAGACAATGGATGATTTGGGCGAGGTCGGCTGCGAAGTCCTGACCATGGGCCAGTATTTGCGCCCGACTCCCAAACACTTGCCGGTCGTTGAATACGTCACGCCGGAGCAATTCAATTACTACGGCGACATTGCGCGCAGAAAAGGGTTTCTCCATGTCGCCTCTGGCCCGCTGGTGCGAAGCTCTTATCACGCGGCTGACTTTCATCCGGTCGTACGCCGATGACAAAGACCGAGCGCGATCCGCTCGCTCAGATTCGTTGGCAGACCGCCGCGGTCATTCCTGCGTATCAGGACGAAAAACATATCGGGGACATCGTTCGCCGAACTCGCGAGCGACTCGACCATGTCCTCGTTGTCGATGATGGCTCGAGCGATCAGACCGCACAACGCGCGCGCGAAGCTGGCGCCGAAATCATTGTTCACAATCAAAACTGCGGTAAAGGCGAAGCGATCAAGACAGGATTAGCGCACTGGTTGGACCGACAAGTCGCGTGGGTGAGCCTCCTCGATTCCGACGGCCAACATCTTCCAGAAGAGATTGATCGGTTCCTTACAGCAGCAGCCTCCGCGACGCGGCCCACCTTTTTCCTCGGTAATCGCATGAACAACGTTGGTGCGATGCCGTTCATCCGGCGCGTCGTGAATCGTTACATGAGCAAACGAATTAGCCGCCTTTGCGGACAAGAAATTCCCGATACTCAGTGTGGTTTCCGAATGTTAGATCGCCGGTTGATTCCGGAGCTGCTTGGCGGCGGAGATCGATTCGATTACGACACTGAAGTGCTCATCATCGCCAGCCGCAGAGGCTACCGAATCGAATCAGTCCCGATCACAACTGTTTACTCTGATCAGGTGAGCAATATTCATCCAATGCGAGATGCACTCCGCTTTCTCAAATTGATGTGGCGCTATCGAAGGCTGTAGCGGCGGTCGTGCGTGCCACGCCAAAACAAGCGAGGGCGGGTCTCTGGCAAAGAAACAATCGTAGCCGTGGTCGCTGACCACGGCGGTTCTGGAACTGCCAAACCTTGGAGCAACAGAGGTCAGCCACCTACGAAGCCCATTTCTGTGCAGGCGGCGAACCCCTATGCACGCACGGTTTGCGCAGCTATTTTTTGTTTTCGCCGTCTTCGGGCCAGCTGATGGGCAGCGCGCTGTTCGCGTTGTTTCCGCGTGTAATACGCCTGCCAGTAATGGGCAGCGCGCCATTCGCGCTGCTTCCGTGTGTAATACGCGCGCCAGTATTCTGGCGAGCGTATTCGGCGACGCCCACGCTTTTTCATGCTGACCTCTACGGAATTCTATGGAAACTGGAGGGCGAAGGTCCCAAAGATTTTTGCGCGAAGGGGCGAATCATTTCACTTCACGATGTCATCTAAGCGATGCAGCGAGCCGGGCTGCGTTCTGCCTTTTGTGTGTCTGTCATCCACATTTTGGCTGTGACTCACGCTTTACCGGGCTTGCGGTCGCTGATCTTGAGTCTCGTTAAATGGCAAAGCCACTTCAGCGACTCGCGATTAGTTTCATGCTTTGCATGCTTTCGCTTGCGACGCTATCGGCCATTCTCATTCATCACTTTCCGCGTTCCATCACTGGACTTCTGCTCACGTTGCCGGGTCCGGTTCTCGTTGTCTGCTTCAGCTATGCATTCGTTAGCGCATTGACTCGCGTTTTTCCCCTCGCGGCGAATCCGATCGCGCGTTTTATAGTCCCAATTCTTGGCACGGTAGTACTGCTTGCCTGCTTGTTTTGGTTGGCCGGCTTGCTCAAAAAGGCTACTTCAGCGCGTCATGTGATTTGCCGCCAACCATCTAAACCGGAGCCGGTGGCACCACGAAGTCCGATCGCGAGAAAATGAATCGTTTCGCGCGGACAAGCGCTACTTGATTGTGAAGAGGATACTGGCAGTCTTGCCTTCGCCCACCACGCTCATAATGTAATTTCCCGCAGGAAGCTTCTTTCCGTCCATCGTTTTGTCGATGGTCGTTTTGGTTTTGCCCTGGAGCAAAATCACCGCGGGCGTTGAGCCTTGAACCGGTTCGTTTTTCGCAGTCACCATATTCACGTTCACAATGATCATGTCGCTCTTCGATTCGACCGCCAGTTCCGCATCCGCCGCAACCGGATTTTCGATCTTCGCGAAAGGCGTGCCGTCCTTGGCCGCCTGACCGCCAAGACTGACGGGAAATGGAAGCGAATCACTTGCGAAAAGACCATATGGAAAAGCTGCCGAGATGATGAAAAACAAGAGAAGACGTTTCATAAGGAATAGGTTGATGCCGGATTCTGCGCAGGAACGCAACACTGGAATCTCGTCATTGCCGTGAATCTGGGAAATGGGGTCGTATCTCAACATTTGACATTTTAACGGACTTTGGCCAGATCGGGCCCTAGCTCAATCACGGCTTTCTTGCTGGCACGGGTTTTGAGCTTTTCAGAATTTCCGACTCGGGCGTGAGCGTTGCCGCTTTGCCACTGAAAATGACGCGGTTTGGCTTTTCAGCGAGTGTTTCGACTAGCGCCTTGGCGTATGTGGTGACCACTTTCAGGTTCAATAGAGTCACATGCAGTTGTCTCAAGTCTTCCTGAAGCTGTTTGTCCGTCGTTTTGACGAAGTTATTAGCGGTGCCGAACAGCGTGTCCGCGCCCTTAGCCACGCCCTCAAGGTTTGTGATCATATTTTGTAAGTTGTCCACGTCCATTTTTAATGAATCGGCCAGCGGCCCAAGCTTCGGCGTAAATTCGCCCAGATCTTTTTTCAAACCCGTGACAGTTCCATTGAGATTATCGAGTAGCTTGTTTGCATTCTCGAACAATGGCCCGGCCGCCGCGGTGATTTGTTCGAGGCCGTACGCTGGATGGCCTTCGATCGCCGCGTTGTTTGCCAGTGTCTGACCTCCCGGTGTGCCTGCGGAAAGCGCCACAAATTTCGGCGAAAGCATCGTGTCGGAACTGAGCGTAGCGGTTACATCGGTCGGCAGCGGCGGAATTCCTTCATCGAGGCTAACCGTAACTCGTACGGCGTCCTTCTTGTTCGCGCTTGCTTCGCGTTCTTTGGCAGTGAGATGACGCATCGCGATCACGCGTCCAGCCGGCGCGCCGGCGTAGCGCACCTCCGAATTCACTTTTATTCCGGTCACATCCTCATAATTAATCTGCAGAGTTCGTGTTGGTTTTTTAAGGCGATAACCGGAAAGAGCGAAAGTAAGGGCACCGAGCAGAACGATACTGCATGCGATAACAGACAGCGCGACGAGATAGTCGGATAGGTTGCGTTTCTTCAAGCTCACGGGTCTCTCCACACAATCGGCGGCCAATGTCGAATGACGAATGTCGAATGTCGAAAGAATGACGAAGCTCGAATCACGAAAGATTCTTTCGCGGCAGCGATATTACTTTTCGACTTCGTCATTTGATCATTCCTTCGTTCTTCGTCATTAATGCTTCATCATTCCTGACGTTCACGTTAGCCCGTCTTGCGATGAAATCTGCCGCGCGCGGCGACACATGGACGCGGTTGAACGTGCGGATGATCTTCGTGTTCTTCCTGGAAGAGGTTCAAGGGCATGGGGCCATCTGCTTCGCCATTGATGAATTGTTGCACTTCTGGACTTGGACTGGCGCGGATTTCATCTGGCGTACCCTGCGTGACAATGCCACCGGCTCCAAGCATAATCATTCGCGTACCGATTCGAAACGCGCTGGTCATATCGTGGCTGACTACAACTGCAGTCATTCCCTTTCCCCGAGTTAATTTCAGGGTTAGCTCGTCCACCACGGCAGTCATGATTGGATCGAGCCCTGAGGTCGGCTCATCGCTGAAGAGCAACTCCGGGTCGAGAGCAAGAGCCCGCGCGAGCCCCACGCGCTTTTTCATCCCACCGCTGATCTCGTCTGGCTTAAGGTCTTCAAAACCGGTCAGGCCGACCATCTGAAGTTTTTGTTTTACAATCTCTTCGATTTCATCTGGGGATTTATCAGTGTGCTGCAAAAGTGGCAGCGCCACGTTCTCACCCACTGTGAGCGAGGCGAGCAACGCACCCGATTGGAATAGCATCCCAAATCGCAGCCTCACACGTTCAAGCTCGCGCTCTTTTATGGTTGTGATTTCTTCGCCAAAAAGCTTTACGAAACCCGAGGTCGGTTTCATGGAGCCGATCATGTGTCGGAGCAAAGTGCTCTTGCCGCAGCCGCTGACACCCATGATAACGAGCGTGTCGCCTCGGTGAACGTTAAAGGAAATGTCATCGAGCACAGTACGATCGCCAAATTTTCGGACGAGATCGCCTACTTCGATGATTGTCTCTCCGTTGGCGTTCATGAGCTAAAGAAAAAAATCCCAGTCAGAATGGCGTTCATCACTAACATTGCCAGCAAAGCTTGTACCACCGAGGCCGTCGTTGCCTGACCGACGCCTTCTGCGCCGCCTTCGACATTTAGCCCAGCGTTGCACGCGATTGTGATGACAATCCATGCAAAAACCGCGCTCTTGATCATTCCTGAATATAAGTCCCAGGTATCGGCGCTTTCGAGCGCACGCAGAACGTAACCAGCGGTATTAAAATCGAGCGCGAACCGGCAGACCGCCCAGCCGCCCAGGATACCGATGTAATTTCCAAAAATAGTAAGTGCCGGCAACATTACCATCATCGCTAGAAAGCGCGGCACTACTAGATATTGCACCGGGTTAATTGCCATCACTTCAAGTGCCTCGATCTCCTCCGATACTTTCATTGTCCCAAGCTCTGCTGCCACGGCAGAGCAGCTGCGGCCGATCACGATTACCGCGATCAAAACCGGTCCCATCTCGCGCAAAAGGGTCAGCATGACCAGATCGGGAATGTACATTTCCGCGCCGAGGCTTTCGAGAGAATGCGCAGCCTGCATCGCGAGCGTCACACCTACACTAAATGCCGTTAGTGCTACCATCGGTGTCGCCCGCACGCCGATGGACACCATTTGCCGGAAGATTGGGGCGATTTTAAAAAATTGTCCGGTAAACGGCGCAATCAAAATCCAGTAGAGCAAACTCAGATTAAGCTGAAGATAGTTTTTCACTTGCCGTTCGACCGCGCAGAATGACAAGGTCTAAGCGCTGACAAAAGCCGAAAGTTCGTACGCTGATTGGAGTTGTCGGCTAATACTTATCAAAAACCGATGGCTCAAAGTGAAATCGAGGCGATCCGCGCTTTGCTGAGTTCCAAGCCGCGACCTGTTGGATGGCCTGAACGCCGAAAACGCCTCGATGACGTCGGTTCCGTTTGGCCAGTAGCTGATGACGTGAAACTCACCGCCGTCGATGTCAACGGGGTATCGGGCGAATGGTCGATCATTCCCGGCAACGATCCCTCCCGCGTTCTGATGTTTTTTCATGGTGGCGGCTATTGTTCGGGTTCGATCGTTAGCCACCGTCGCTTGGTCACAGAGGCGGGTCGAGCCGCCGGAGTTCGGACGCTGGCTCTTGCTTATCGATTGGCTCCCGAGCATTCGTTCCCCGCTGCGTACGATGACGTGCTAACCGCATGGCGTTTTCTGCGAAACCAGGACATTCCGGCTGCGCACATCGCGATTGGCGGCGACAGTGCAGGTGCTGGCCTTGCGGTAGCATTGATCAGCCGGCTGCGAGACGCGCAGGAAGAGCTTCCGGCTTGCGCATGGCTAATTTCACCTTGGACGGACCTTACGCTGTCTGGCTCGACGCTTACCAGCAAAGACGCCGTAGATCCACTCATGCACAAACAATATCTGAACGAATTGGCCGATGCATATCTGCCCGCGGGAATTGATAGAAGGGACCCGCGTGTTTCTCCTCTTTACGCGGATCTCAGGGGTTTTCCTCCAATGCTAATTCAAGTGGGTTCTGCCGAGACGTTGCTCGATGACGCCACTCGCTTCGCCGCTGTCGCTGGTGCAGCCGACGTCCCAGTAACTCTGGAAATCTGGCCGCACATGATTCATGCATGGCCTCTATGGAACGCTCATCTTGAGCCTGGCCGCCGCGCGCTTGCTAACGCCGGCGCGTTCATTCGGCAACATCTTTAAAGCAGGAGTGACTAGCAGCCATGCGACTACAACAGGCCTCGCTTGCGGAGGTCGCCGAGATTTCCGCCAGAAGAGCGCTCGACTAGATCGATGGTGAATTTCAATAGGCACACCTCCCAAGCATCATCAACACCCTGGATCACGGCGCTGAGCGGTTCATTTGCACTCTCCACGCGGCGTCTAGTGCGACTTATCACTGTGTCGATCGAATCGCGCAGAGTTTGCTCGCTCAGATCGGTTTTGCGAAACTGAAAGCCGTAACGGAGCACTGCGATGTTCCGGGCATGCTCGCGCAGTTGATCTACGTAGCGTTCCGCCTTTTCTCCGAAACCTTCCAGCAACAGCCGGCAATAATGTTCTGGTGTTAGAATCTGCGGGCGCTCCGCGTGAATTTTTCCATTGCGAATCCGGACCTGATCGACCCGATCCATCAGCTCCGAGATAAGATAGAAGTTGAAACTCGTACTGCCGAAGGTCGCGATCTGTCGCTCGGGAGCAACGATCACATGCGTGTTTTCAATCGCGTAATCGAAATCGTCCCTGGTCATTGTGGATCAAAAAAGTTTACCGTCTCCGACCCTAATATTCAAAGCAGCGCTTGCACGCCGAGAGGCAAACGACGAAGCAGGATGACGAATGAATCAAAACCGCTAGGGGCAGGGATATCGGCATTCCGAAAACTTTCAGGGGTCAGCGCAGCGCGCCGACCCCGCCAGCTAATTGCCTTGTGCTTGCTGTTGCTGGCCCTGCGTCGATTGAAAGAGCGATAGATATTGACCGTAGCCTTCTTCCTTCAGCTTCTCCACGGGAATAAAGCGCAGCGCCGCGGAGTTCACGCAGTAGCGTTCACCGGTCGGTGCCGGACCATCATCGAACACGTGACCAAGATGCGAATCGCTTGTTTTCCCTTTGACCTCAGTGCGCGCCATTCCATGGGAGGTATCCCGCTTTTCCACTACGCTGTCAGGCGATATGGGTTTCGTGAAACTGGGCCAGCCGGTGCCGCTGTCGAATTTATCCAGCGAACTAAACAGCGGTTCGCCGGTAATGATATCGACGTAAATTCCAGGCTTGTGGTTGTCCCAATAGGCGTTCTGAAACGGAGTTTCCGTCCCGCACTCGCGCGTCACGTGATACTGGTCCTTGGTCAATTGTCTTTGCAATTCAACATTGCTGGGCACTGGCTTGGTTGGATTCATTTTTTCGGCTTCTCTTTTCTGCGTTTGAGCATACGCAAGCAAAATCGAGCCGGCAATCACAACGATCGCGCCAAGCAGACCAAACCACAGCGTCTTATGCGACCCCTTATGCGCCTGTATTAAACGTGTGCTGTTCATACCCTGAAATTTTGATCAATCCCTTCAGCGAATTAGCATCTTAACTTAAACCAAATACCCTATCCGACAATACGCCGGTTCGAGATCGATCTCCTCTAATTGAATTCGCAAACAAGGTAAAAAATGGCCGGGCATGACACATAAATGGGCATCAAGAGAGCGAAGTGCGGATGGCGCTGATGACGGGGATTTCACAAATGACGAAGGTCGAACGTCGATGTGGACTGTTCTCCCCAGGCTCCCTGCTACTCGCGGTGCGCCTCGTGGATAATGTGCAAGATCGCATCGCTCTTCTCACCTCTTTCTACGGAAACGTAGGGGCGAAGTTTCCGGTCTCACCAGCCAATTTTCCGTTCAATCCGGCCGCCCGGCTTCGGGGACGCGAATGTAGCGACGCAACGCCACCAATCCAACTGGCGCGACTGATGCCGCCAGAGCAAAGATAAGCCACATTGTTGCTGGACGGCGCGGACCGTGTTCCGGAACGAATGCAGCCAGCAACCATCCGCCGGTTCCTACAAGAATCTTGCCGACGAGGAATGGAAGGTATGCGAGCGAGCCGTACGACGCTTCCTGCCCTTTCGGGGCAATTGCGGCGGCATATTCATAAACTCTCGGCGAGTAGAACGCTTCACCGACCGAGAAGACGATCAGATACAGTGCAGCCATGAAATAGTACGGGTGAATGCTCCCATGTAGTCCGAGGTAGCCCTGCGCCAGCCATTGCACAATGCCGCTGTTAGCAGCCGGCTGGAACCATTCTGTCGGCAGCGCCATTATAAATACCCCCGCAGCACAGATCGCTCCGCCGATCACAACCATCCGATAAGCCGCGAACTTTTGCGTCAGCGCGCCGACAATCGGCACCAGCAGGATGATCATGATTGCATTGATGTTGGCGAGTTTCCCAACAGGCGCGTACAGGCCAAGCTCGCGAATGCCGAACTTCGGGAACACGTAATCCATCTGCAAAAAGATTGCTTTGAGAAACCCGATGAAGAGAAAGAAAACGAGCAGCCGGTAGAAGCCAGACTGGCCAATCAGCCGCCGAAAAAGTTGCGCTGTATTGACTGCGCTTTGCCGCAGCGTCGCGCCGATGCCGCTCCAAAAAGTCGGTGCAATCCCGCCGTTGCGGGATTCATTAATCACCGGGCCTCCGTCTTTTGCTTCCGCTCCCCGACGTATAAAATAGATCACGGGGAACAGCACGATCTCGAACAGCAGGCTAACCATGAACAATTGCTGATACGAACTTGGCTCAAATCCAAAGAGGCTCACCCGCAAGTTTAGTTGCCGCACGTAATCGAATATCCATCCCGCGGCGACATAGCCGATGTTCATCACCATATAGATGATCGAGAACGAGATCGACCGCTGAGCTGTTGTGGAGTAGCGCCGCGTTGCCGCCAGCAGCACAGGCGTTCCCAGAGCTTCGCCGATCGCCAGCGGAAGAACCCCGCAGGCGAGCGCCAGCGACGGGATTGTGGTAATGATCATCACGCTGCGAGCCACGGTGCAGATGGCGACGCCGAGGAAAAAAGTGCGGCGCAATCCGATCGCATCCGTGAGCGAGCCAGCGAGCAATGTAAAGACGGTCATTGCCGGTGCCCAAACCCAGCCGACCAACGCTCCTGCCGCTTGATCGCTGAAGCCGAGATCCTTCGATAGCCACAACACCATCGTTTTGTTCGTGACGGAGTAGGCGGTATAAATGAAGAACTTGATTAGAAACGTGAGCCATAGCTCGCGTTGAGCCCCCTTCAAAACCGTGAATTTCGCAAGGAAACCGCGCAGCCCTGTCAGCACGACCGGAGGGACACTGTCTTCTGGGACGAACGTCTCTTTGATGGCTTCTCCCATGGTCCTGAACTCGAGCTACAGCATGTTCGCGACAAATTCACGCGCGTCGAATGGCGCAAAGTTGTCGATCTGTTCGCCGGTACCGACAAAACGCGTTGGGATTCCAAGTTCGTCCTGGATCGCGACGACGATGCTGCCTTTACCGCTGCCGTCCAGTTTGGTGACGATGAGGCCAGTTAATCCAATGGCGCTTTGGAATTCGCGCGCTTGATTAAGCGCGTTGCCGCCAGTTGTTGCATCAACGACCAGCAGCGTTTCATGCGGCGCGTCCGAGTCGTGCTTGGCGAGAGTGCGTTTTACCTTTTGAAGCTCGGCCATCAGATTCAGTTTCGTGTGCATTCGGCCGGCTGTATCGCACAACAGGAATTCAATCTTGCGCTTGGCGGCTGCCTGATACGCTTCATAACAAAGCGCAGCCGGATCGGCGTTGTATTGTCCTCGAACCATTTCGACGCCGAGTCTTGTTGCCCAAATGCCAAGTTGCTCGATCGCCGCGGCGCGAAAAGTGTCTGCCGCCGCCAGCAAGACGCTATGGCCATTTTTCTGAAAATAATGAGCCAGCTTAGCTGTCGATGTGGTCTTGCCAGTGCCGTTTACGCCGAGCAGTAGAATCACATTTGGTTTGCCAGCGAATGGCCGGATGGCAGCCGGTTTTGCCGGCAAAATGCGCGCAATTTCTTCGCCCACAACTTTCACAACATCATTTATCCCCAATAATGACCAGGCTTCCCGTTCCTGCAGTGTTTTGATAATCCGAGTGGTCATCGGTACGCCGAGGTCCGCACGAATAAGCGATTCCTCGAGTTCGTCCCAGTCGATGGGTTTACCCGCGAACGTATCAACGAGGGATTTGAGGAATTTCATTCTAAGAATCGAGAATCGTGAATGGAGATTTGTGAACCGATGTAACGATTTAACGAATCACGAATCTCGTTTGGTCACTGGTTCACGAGCTGGGCGGTCCAAATCTTTTCGTACGCGATCAAGAATACCGTTCACGAAACGACCCGATTCGCCGCCACCGAAAGTTTTGGCCAGCTCAATTGCTTCGTTAATCGAGACCACTGGCGGTATATCATCCCGATAAAGCATCTCGTAGATCGCCAGCCGAAGAACATTACGATCAACCGCCGAGATCCGGCGAAATTCATAGTTCTCGCAGTAACGGCGAATTCGTTCGTCGATTTCCGGCAAATGCTCGACCATTCCCTCGATGAGCGGCTGCGCAAACTCGCGGACTCGCGGTGTCGCCGGACAGAATTCCCAAAAATCGTCAATCTTTTCCGGTCCTTCGCCGCGCTGAAGATCACGCCAGAAATGATATTGGATCGCTGCTTCGCGTGCTCGCCGTCTTTTGCCCATAAATTACTCCCTGCGAAGTTTCGAGATGACACTGGCGATTTCCACTGCCGCCCGCGCAGCCTCGGTGCCGCGATTAATTCGATTTCCGAGACAGCGCTCACGTGCCTGATCCTCGTGATCGAAGCTGAGCACCACGTTGATCACTGGCACGCCATAATCAACCGCAATTCGCTGAAGCGCATCAGTCACGGAACGGCTGAGATTTTTGGCGTGGTTTGTTTCTCCGCGCATGATTACACCGCACGCGATAATCGCATCGGCTTTCTTCCTTCGCGCTAACTCGCGCACGACCACAGGGATTTCAAACGAACCCGGCACGCGGTGAATGAAGGTCGTCGCATTTGATGCAAGATTGCGTAATTCTTGCTCAGCGTGATCGACCAAGCCTTCCACATATGGCGCGTTAAATTGGCTGGCCACGATGGCAAACCTGCGTTTTGACCGCACCACGCGCGGACGAGGTGGGACCGACTTCGACATCTAGAAATGACGAGTGACCAATGACCCGCCTTCTCCCGCACTCGCGGGATTCGGCGTGGCAGGCGAATGACGAATTGATGATAAAGCACCAATGGCGAATGACGAATAGCGCCTTGTTTTGAGTCTCGTCATTTCTTCGAGCTTCGACATTCGAGCTTCGTCATTCACAGTAAATGCCCCAGCTTCGTCTTTTTTGTTTCGAGATATTTGGCATTATGCGGATTGGCTTCGCTGCGTATCGGCACCTGCTCTACCATTTCCAGGCCATAACCTTCGAGCCCGACGACCTTTTTCGGATTGTTCGTCAGAAAACGGAACTGACGCACTCCGAGATCGAAAAGGATTTGCGCGCCGAGCCCGTAATCTCGCAGATCACTTGGATACCCAAGCCTGGCATTTGCTTCGACCGTGTCGAGTCCTTCCTCCTGCAACTTGTACGCGTGAATTTTTGCCGCGAGCCCAATACCGCGTCCCTCCTGGCGCATATAGACCAGGACACCGCTTCCTTCTTCCTGAATTTGTCGAAGTGCTGCATGCAATTGGTTTCCGCAGTCGCACCGGCGTGAACTGAATACGTCGCCGGTGAGGCATTGGCTATGCACGCGTACCAGGGTCGGCTTGCTCTTATCGATTTTGCCTTTGACCAAGGCGAGGTGATGCTGACCGTCAAGTTTCGAGCGATATAAATGTAAATCGAAATCGCCATAGTCGGTCGGCATTTTCACGATTTGCTCCAGCTCTACGAGTTTTTCGCGAACGCGCCGATGCGCAATCAAACTCTGAATTGTGCAAATGCGCAGGCCATGCTTTTTCCGGAATTCCAGCAACTCCGGCAACCGCGCCATGGTCCCGTCATCGTGCAAAATCTCGCAAAGCACTCCAGCTGGTTGTAGGCCCGCCATTTTTGCCAGATCGACCGCCGCCTCGGTGTGACCAGCGCGTCGCAACACGCCACCGTCCTTCGCGCGCAATGGAAAGACGTGCCCTGGCTGGTTGAGGTCTTCGGGGGACGATTTCGGATTCGCGATTGCCAGGATAGTAGTGGCCCGATCGTAAGCGCTGATACCCGTGGTGACGCCCCGCGCGGCGTCCACCGAGACGGTAAAATCGGTCTTATGTTTCTCGCGGTTCTGCGCAACCATGCGCTGCAAGCCGAGTTGCTCCGCGCGCTCGTTTGAGAGGGGCGCGCAAATCAAGCCGCGCCCGTGCGTAGCCATGAAGTTAATTGCTTCTGGGGTGACTTTTTCAGCGGCCATCAGCAGATCGCCCTCGTTCTCGCGATCGGCATCATCTGTCACAATGACGATGCGACCTTTGGCGACATCGCTTACCACATCGTCAATCGCATCGAACTGAAATGTCTCCTCCGTCTTGGTGATCATCGGAATATTACCATTACGTCCCCAGCCGCCCTGAGCAACTCTTACTCGTGCTCATGCTCGTAATCGTAATCGAAAATTCTCGAGCACGATTACAAGGACAAGCATGACCTAAGTCATTTCGCGCTAGTCGCCACAATTGCCTCGGGCCGATACATGTCGCGGTTGCTGCCTTGGAATTCAGCTTTCAGTTTCACCTTGAAGCGCGCGAGATCGACCAGGTCCCAGCGGGTGAATTTCCACGCGCCATTTTTCTCCCGTGGCTTGTGTTCGAATCCGACAATCAAATGCACGGCGTCGTCGCGCACCTTATTCGTCGCCATTTTGGGTTCGAAATAGAATGCGCGGAAACTGCTGTCACGGCTCCCGGTAACATAAAGCTTTGGATCGAGATAAAAAACGCGCTTGCTCGCAAGATCGACAATGCGGAGGTCAGGATAGCCGGAACGCTGCACGCGGCCTTCGGCAGTGCGCGGGAAATCGCAACTCAAGCCCGGCGCTGCGGTCAACAGCTGGCGCAGGCTATCTTCGAAGTGACTGCTTACTTCATTGATGCGGGAAACACTTTGAATCGGGCTGTCAGGTGTATTGAATCGCTTGATCGTCTCATCGCACGCCGCGCTGATTTGCTTTATCACGCGCTCATCGATTTCGTTCTTTGGCTCCACCGGCAAAACGCGATTACTCGTCGCGTCGAAAATCACCTCAGCGAACGGAATCCCGCGCAACTGCCGATCTTCATCGAACAACCACGTTATCAATTGATCAATCGGAGCATCTATCGCAGTAGCCGGGGTCGGTGACCCCGCCAGATTTGCTGAAACTAGAAAGGCAACGATAACAGAAAACGCGGATGTGCGAAGCATTCACTGATTCAAATTCCACCTTTGCGAATGAACAAGAGCAAAGCAATGAAGCCGTGCAGCTATGCCCGGGATGATGATCCTAACCGCCAGTAGCAAAAAAAGGCTAGGATTGCGCAATGGATGAAAAAAGAAAATGCTACCGCAGCTAGGCAGCTCATAATGGATAAGTCGAAGAAAATTTTCGTCGCCGGTCATCGTGGCATGGTCGGCAGCGCACTGATTCGCCGGCTCGAGTCGGAAGGTTTTTCAAATTTGCTCGTTCGGGACAGACCCGAACTGGATCTCAGAGATGAATCTGCAGTCGCGAAATTTTTTGCAGAAGAAAAACCAGCTGTCGTGATTCTCGCGGCGGCAAAAGTTGGCGGCATTAAGGCAAACAATGACTATCCAGTCGAGTTTCTGCTCGAAAATTTGCGGATCCAGAACAACGTCATCCACGCGGCATACGAGAGCGGTGCGCGCAAGCTTCTCTTTCTTGGAAGCTCCTGCATATACCCGAAGTTCGCGCCGCAACCGATCCCCGAAACAGCGTTGCTAAGCGGACCGCTGGAACCAACTAACGAAGCCTACGCAATTGCGAAGATTGCCGGGATCAAGCTTTGCCAGGCGTATTTTCGCGAGTACGCCGCGAACTTTATCTCCGTGATGCCGACAAATCTTTACGGCCCGAATGACAATTTCGATCTGGAAACATCACACGTCCTGGCAGCGCTCTTGCGTAAAGCACATGAAGCCAAAAGGCGGAAAGATTCGAAGCTGATCGTGTGGGGTTCCGGAAAACCGCGGCGTGAATTTTTGCACGTGGACGACTTTGCGTCAGCGTGCGTCTTGCTGCTGCAGAAATACGACTCCCCGGAAATCATCAATGTCGGATGCGGCGAGGACATCTCGATCAGCGAGTTGGCGAAATTGATTTGCGATGTCGTCGGTTTTGATGGCGATCTTGCATGGGACGCGACCAAACCCGATGGCACGCCGCGAAAACTTTTGGACGTGACGAAACTGCGAGCTCTTGGCTGGAAGCCGTCGATTCCGTTGCGGGACGGCATCGCCCGAACCTACGAATGGTTTCTCGCGAATTCTGTGCATTAATTTGGGGTAAAGGCGCGCGTTGTCCCGAAAGTCTGCGAGTCGAACGTATTCGTCCGGCAGCGAGCTTTCGGGAGTCGGCGCAGCGGACGAACCCTGCCTCGATCCACGTTTGCGGTTGATTCGATCTGTATTTGGCTGCGATTATTCCGACTAATGAAAACTTTGCGCATTGGTGTTGTTGGGGTTGGTCACATCGGGAGCAACCATGCGCGGCTGTATGCGGAGATTCCATCAGCCGAGTTTACCGTGGTGTATGATGTGGATCCTTTCAGGAGCCGCACCATCGGTGGAAAATTCGGCGCGAGACCTGCCAAATCGCTCGATGAGTTTATTGAGATGGTTGATGCAGCTTCCGTGGCAACGCCGACTAACACGCACTACGCGATTGCGCGCTCGCTGCTTGCGAAGGGCAAACATGTGCTGGTAGAGAAGCCGATCACGGATAATACGGCGCACGCTACCGAGCTGGCAGAGTTGGCCACGCGTAGCGGCCTCATTTTGCAAGTCGGCCACGTCGAACGGTTCAACCCGGTTTTGGGAGCGCTCGAAACGCATCTGACCCATCCCCGCTTTATCGAAGCGCATCGGCTCTCACCTTACTCCGAACGCAGCACCGATATCGGTGTCGTCCTCGATTTAATGATCCATGATCTGGAAGTCATTTTGCACTTCGTGCGCTCGCCGCTTTGGAGCATCGACGCCGTCGGCGTGCCCGTCCTTAGCCGGAGCGAAGACATCGCCAATGCACGCCTGCATTTTGAAGATGGTTGCGTAGCAAACGTTACTTCCAGCCGCATCAGTCCCGAACGCCTTCGCAAGATTCGCATCTTTCAAGAGGACGCATATCTCTCGCTCGATTATCAGAATCAAAGCGGCGAGATCTATCGACGGGCTGGGGGACGCATCACGCGCGACAGGGTGGAGATCGAACGCGAGGAACCGCTTAAACTTCAACTCGCTGCGTTCATCGAATGCGCGAGCACAGGACGCGAGCCGCGTGTTTCGGGTTCTCAAGCGACGGCAGCCCTGAAGTTGGCAGTCGAAATAGCAAAGCGAATCGCCCCGGTTGCGTAAGGCAATGCCCTTTGGCAGATCTTACTGTATTGGCAGGCGTGTCGCCTGCATGACGTTTAATTTTGCAGCCGGCACGGCTGGCACTACAGAAGAATGACCATCTATTTCGTCGCCGGTGAAGTGAGCGCAGACAATCACGGCGCCGCGTTGATGCGTTCCCTGCGCACATTACACGGCAAACTCCAGTTCGTTGGGCGCGGCGGTCCGCAAATGCGAGAGGTCGCTGGTGGGCAATTCAAAAACTGGATCGGCGAGGCAGCGGTCCTCGGTTTATGGGAAGTGCTCAGGAACTATGCTTATTTCCGCGAACAGTTTTACGAAACGCTCCACGAAATTCGGGAGAGCAGACCGGACGCGGTCGTCTTGATTGATTATCCAGGGTTCAATCTGCGTCTCGCACGCGCACTGCGAAGGCAAGTGCCGCTACAAAAGATAATTTACTACATCAGCCCCCAAGTATGGGCTTGGAACCGCGGGCGCATCAAAAGAATGGCGCATTCCATCGACCTAGTGCTCTGCATCTTTCCGTTTGAAGTCGATCTCTACAACCAAGCTGGCTTGCGGGCGTTGTTTGTTGGTCATCCCATGATCGAACGATTGCAGGGCCGGCAAATCGACACACAGCGTGATCGCAACTTAATCGGGCTTTTCCCCGGTAGTCGTTCCCGTGAAGTGCGAAAGATTTTTCCGGTGATGCTGGAAACGGCACGTGAGCTTCAAAAGCACAACCCGAATTTGCGTTTCGAAGTCGCAGCTGCATCAGCGGAACTCGCTCGCGAGATAAAGCCGGCCGTCGCCGGACTGGCTCCATTACAAGATCCGGGAGCAATTCAAATTAAAGTCGATGAGACAGCAGCAATTATGCAACGCGCATGGGCTGGGATCGTCGCTTCAGGGAGTGCCACGTTGGAAGCCGCTTATTTTCGGTTGCCGTTTGTGCTGATTTATAAAGTGGCGTGGCCAACTTACCTGGCAGCGCGACTCGTAGTGAACGTGAAATATCTTGGTATGCCGAACTTGCTCGCAGACAATGAAGTGGTTCCCGAATTCATTCAGCACCGCGCAAAACCAAGTGCCATCGTCAAAGCCGTGCAGCCGCTGATTGGGAATGCAAACGCGCGCGAGCGAATGATTTGTCAGTTCGATGAAATCGTCCCTAAACTGGGCGAAAGCGGAGCAAGCGAACACGCCGCGCGAGCAATTATTGAAGAGATTGAAAGCGCGACTTAACTAATCACGCCATGAAAATTTGGGATATTTCGCGGACGCTTTCGAATGATCTGGCAGAATGGCCCGGTGACGAGCCGTGTCATTTTCGATTGACCAAAGAAAAAGCCAAAGACGAAAGCGTGAATCTGGGCGCGATCAGCATGAGCGTGCACAATGGAACGCACGCGGATGCCCGTTTTCATTTTGACACGGACGGCGAATCGATTGAGAAAGTGTCGCTCGAAATTTATTTGGGTCGCGCGACCGTGGTCGATCTTGCGCAAGCTTTCTTAGACTCAAAGGAGAAACACCTGATCACCATTGAAGATCTCCGGTTGTCTGCCGAGCAAATCGCAGCGACGTCGCGGCTGCTCGTGAAGACTGGTCGATGGAGTGACTCCACGATTTTTCCGAACCAAATTCCGGTGATCGCCGCCGATGTCCCTGCGTGGCTCCAAAAAAATGGCGTCAGGCTGGTGGGGTTGGACCTGCCGTCCGTAGATGAAATCGATTCGAAGTCGTTACAGAACCATCACGCGCTGGCTTGTGCCGGCATTGCCATCGTTGAATCGCTCGACCTGAGCGATGTTTCCTCCGGTATTTATCAGTTCGCGGGGTTGCCGCTAAAGATCGCCGGTGGTGATGGCGCTCCGATACGCGCAATTCTGTGGCGCGAGTAAGTCAGAGTCGACAATGCCTGCCCTGACGTCATTCCGATCGGAGCCCGTTCGACTCGCTTCGCTCGCTCAGAGTAAACTCCGCGTGGTCGAGGAATCTCTAGACGGTTGAAATGAGAGATGTCTCGCCGGAGCCTGTCCTGAGCAAAGTCGAAGGGCTCGACATGACAGGAAGCCTAATCGAGGACCAGCGCACCGTTTGGATCGTTGCTGCCATAAGCTTCCTTTTGTTTCTCATCGGCGATTTGCCGTGGCAGCTCGATGACTACGATCAGGCGAAGCAAGCATTCACTTCCTTCGAGATGATCAAGGAAGGCCGCTGGTTTTATCAACAAACGCCGCACGAACATGTTGCAACCAAGCCGCCTCTGGTGGGATGGATTTCAGCCGGTCTCTTCGCACTAACTCGATCATGGGAGGTATCATGGCGATTGCCACCGCTCCTCGCTGCGATCGCCTTGTCGATCTTGTTGTTCCGCTCTGCCACCTCAACTTATGGATCAGTTGCTGGTCTCGTTGCGCTCAGTGCGTTTGGGTTGAATCTGCTGAGTCCGCGCCTGGCGACACTTGTGCGCACAGACATGCCGCTGGCATTGACGATTTTTCTAATCGGCCTGCTGATTTGGCAAAAAGTCCAAAGACAGGAAAAATGGAACCCCCGCGATCGAGTTTACATCTTTGCCCTGCTCACCATCGCAATGCTGATCAAAGGCCCGATCATTTATGCCTTCTTGCTTCCCGGCATTGCGCTTTTCCAATGGCGCTATGGTAGGGCGCGACCTAAGCTTGTCCTGAGCGAAGTCGAAGGAGGCGCGCCGCTACACGGCGCCTGGTCTGGCTGGTGGCCGTGGATCGCTTCACTAGCTGTCTTTTTGTTATGGGTTACCGGTGGAATCTTGTTTCAGCCCGGCTTTCTTGATGAGGTCATTATGCGCGAATTTTTGGGGCGGTTTGGCGAAACCATCCATCAACCGCAACCGCTATATTTTTATTTGCCGCATTTGCTCCACAAATTTGCTCCCTGGAGTGTGCTGATCATAGCTCTCGCCATTCTTCATTTTGCGTCGCGCCGATGGAAGATTGGCGCTGAATTTCGTGAGATGTCACCTGAGACGTTCTGGCTTCTTTGCTGGAGTCTCGGCGGCTTGATCGTGATGTCGCTGATTCCGTCAAAGCGCGTCGATAGAATCTTTCCAATCATCCCGCCGCTTTGTTTGCTGCTGGCAGCACAAGTCGCGAAACACGGTTCCCGCAGCCACGGCTCTGCGAGTCGTGTTTCAACGAGCGTCGACTTCGATTCGAGCAGCCATGAGCCGACAGCTATAGAAAAATGGACGACACGTATGTATCAGTGGATCGCAACCGCGGTAATCTTTGCAGTCCTTTTCAGTGCTAGCTACACAACTTGGAAGGTCGTTACCGGCTATCGCGATCATCGCGACGCGCTGGCTATCTTTGGGCGCGATGTTCGTCGCGAGGCGGCAGAGCGTCACTGGCGTTACGAAGTCGTTTCTGGGAAGGACGAAGGGCTGCTACTTTACTTGCAGAGAACGCGTTTCATTCAGCCAGATCGCGCGGTCGCAGAATGGAATGCTGGAAGTCTCGATGCGCTTGTAGCCTCAACAGAGAAAGCCTCAGGTCTTATGGGTCAGCTTCGAGGAGCTACTGTCTCTCAGTTGAAATCAGGTGACAGGAAGAAAGAGCAGGGGACGGGTTACTTTTTGATTACGCGGTAACCCCGCAAAAGCCCATAGCCGACCTGTCCGCGCCACAGACGCACCGATCATTGCTGAATCAGTTTGACTTTCCACGTGTCCTCCGACAAAAAGGCGGCATGAACGCACGATTGATTGCTCCCGTCGCCGCACTCCTATGCGTGCTGTCCATCGCAGCCGAGCCCGGGCAGATGGTTAGAAACGTTAAGGTGTCCGAAGGTCCAACGCCATTCATCAGTTTCGTCCACACCAGCGTCAGTGATGTCGCCAGCTTCAGGTTCGCCCAGTTCCGGATTCAGCCAAAACCGGGTCGGCTACGCGGCCGATCAAGGTCCGCTATGCGCGAGCCTATCTGGAAGCGCGGGGTTATTTCAATCCCCAAACTGGCAACCTCACCATCCCGGTGTTCGGCCTCTACGCCGGCCGCCCAAACCGCGTCATAATCAACCTAGGTTTCAGCACCCGATTTCGCCAGAACACAAGATTTGCTGTCACCATCACGACGCCTGCCTATGACGGAGGTACCTACTCCAACCCAACCGTCATTCAGCCGCGGTTACCAGGCACCACTCTAAGCTACGATTTTATCCTCCGAAGGGCTATGCCCAAAACAACACGCCCATCATTATCGACACTGACGCTGAAGTCCGCTGGGTCGGTACGGCAGGAGTGGGGGCCCAGAACTGCATGCTCTTCGACAATGCATTTTACCTTACCTCTGGCACCTCGCTTCTTCGCACTGAGTTCGATGGCGTGACGACACTTGTGGCCGACTACAGCGGAATTGGTGTCACCGGCTTCCATCATAATATTGACCCTGGCCGGGAGGGAATGATCCTCGACGTTGATACCGTCGACCAAACTGAGAGCGTCAATCTGGAGGTCGACGCCGCCGGCAATGTGCTCCGGACCTGGAATCTGGCAGACATCATCAGTGCCGCGATGATTGCCGGTGGAAACGACCCAAGCGAATTCGTCTATCCCGCCCCACCGATTGGTTTCACAACAACACCTGCACCTACCGCAGCTCTGATAATTCACTCATCGTTTCGAGCCGGGAAAACTTTGTCATCGCGCTTGATTACGACTCTGGAAAACATTAAGTGGATCCTGGGCGATCCGACAAAGCACTGGTATGAATTCCAGTCGCTTCGGCAATTCTCCCTCACCCTGACCCCACGCACATAGCCGCCGATCGGCGACCATGCTTTGTCCATGTCGGGTGATCAATTACTTCTCTTCGATAATGGAACCGGCAGCAATTTCCAGCAACCGCCGGGAGAAACACGCAGCTACAGCGCCCCTCGCAAATATCAGATCGATCTGGGTGCTTTTGAGGCGACTGAGACCTAGCATTATTACCCTGACCCGAGTGTCTATAGTCCGTTCTGCAGCAGCGTTTATGAAGATGCGCCGGATAACTACGTGATCGATTACACGCTTGGCGGTCCCTTTATCTATACCGGCATCGTTGGCCTCGACGCCCTGAGTAATGTGGCTTTCAATTATCAATACGACGAACTGGATTTTTGTGGAACGGCTTGGAACGCGATTCAGATCCATTGGGAGAACCTGAACATGGAATAACGCGCTCGTCGGGCGAGAGCCGCCACAAAGCCTTTCTATCCGAACCGCCGGAGAAGGCGTCCGCGCTCCGCTTAGAGATTCAACCCCTTTGGTAGGGCGCCGCCAAGTTTGCTCTGAGCGAAGTCGAAAGGGGGCGCGCCAAACGGCATGGATGAACCCAAGCGGTCAGTCGCTAGGAGAGACTACTAGTCGCCTTGCTGGAGCCAGACATAACGATTGCCGTTCCAATAGATCAGCGCGCTGGCTGCCTCGCTCTTACTGACGAGAAGCGCGTCCCCGCGAAGATGTGGGCCGCTTGTCTCACCTCCTTGGTGGGCAACACGGCCTTTGGAATAAACCTGCCAGGAATCCATCCACTCGAAGTCATCACCTCCATTGCCGATGGCAGTCCCCGCACCGAGAATCGTTACCTTGTCAGTCCCCCCGTGAACGATCGCAATCCCGAGCTTTCCGGTCGAACGTTGCTTCACTAGGACGGCAACGTCGGCCTTGCCGTCGCCGTTGAAGTCTCCACGCAGATGGAATCGGTTTACGTGAAAGGAAACGTCAAAGCCCTTCGCAAGGGATCCGTTCGCAATGGCCCCCCTGACTGCCTCAGGAATATCATCATGTTGTGCAAACGCCTGCGACGTTTGCGACAGACCAGGTTCCGACTCCTTGATCGCTTTCGTCCTTAAATCAATCTGATACGTATTACCGCGCTCGGATGTCACGAGGAGCGTAGCATCGCGAACATTCAGCTTATTAATAAAAATCCACTGAACCTCCTCCTCCAGCTTTGGATCAATACGGTTTGTAAAGACCGTCAAATCCCAGAGCTTTTTGTTAGTCCGAACATCCCATGCTTCGATGTATCCGCGGCGACTATCGTCATTCGGTGCTACATAGCGGACGCCTTCATAAATCACTGGCTCTACCGTTGCTGGGGCAATGCGCTTGGCGGAGGCTAAACATGGCAAGAGCGCCGCCATCAAAAATACAAGAGCGAGTCGTGTCATAAGCCCGACATTACCTAACGAAAGTGCGTAGATGGGAGGTGGCCAACATAGACGGAGTTATTTGCCTGAGGCTTTCGGTCTTTTGATAAAACCAAAGTACAAGCAGATCAAAAATAGAATGAAGCCGGGAATGGACCGCAAGCCGCTGATCTCTGGCGTCTGAACAATCTTAGTGCCCCAAAGCGGCACCGAAACATTGGCCAGATAAAGATAGAACTGAATCCCCGCGCTTACAAAGAATGCGCCTGCTAGAAATTTGCGAAACTCCCTGCTACGCCATGCGAAGTAGAGCGTTGGCAAACCGAGGCCAACCAGTGCGATGAGAATTGCGGCGATCATGTCGGGTTCATAACAACCTGCCGCGTCGCCCCCAATGCTGGCGTTGGCTATAGCGACTGGGTAGCTCCTTGCTTGTCAATTTCGAGAACTTCTCCTCCATGCCTCGCTCGACACGCTGGCGCCTTATCTCGTCCTTCTTCTCTTTGAGCGTCGATATCAGCTCGTTCATTCCATCATTGAGCTCCGTGTTAGCGGCCTCCCATTCGCTTTTATTTTTGAATGCGATGCGCGGATACACAGCCTGTAAATCGGGTATGCGGCGGCCTTCCTTCTGCACTCTCTCGACGATTTTCACAAGTCCATCGGTATCCCCGAACGCGTAACCATTGATGTAAGGCCCAACGAGCTGGTAAAAAGCATTTTCGGCGTGCAACAGCTCAAACCCAGGCTACCGATGCTTCCCATCTTGGTCTGATCCAGGAGAACGCCAAACTGCCGGCCGCGATATTGGGCAGAATAAAACCAGTAAACTGCCTCTTTCCGATAACCCAGGTCGTACAGCCGGATCGCACCGACATAGAGCTCCGGAAAAGTGAGGCGGTCCCAATTCTTCTTCATCTCCGCGATGGTAGCGAGAAAGTCATTTTCCTTGGTCGATGCTAGACCGGAACTAAACCGGCCGACGCTGACTGCTGGACCCTTCGAATCATAATAGGGCGTGACGTGGACATCAATGTGTGTGGGATTGATCTCTGGTTGCGCGGCCTTCAATGGGAGCAACGCGAAGGTTATCGCCACGAAAGAGAGCGAAAGCTTATTCATTGTTACCTAACGAAGGCGGCGCTAGCCTGTCGCGACGCAACAACCCTAAGGAGTCTGGATTTACTCTCAACTATCATCTCGCAACTCTCAACTTTCCTACGTTAACAGGCCAATTAATATAGAAACAATACCAACGATGATATGGGCCCAGTTCATGCCAATCGCTCCGAAGACGATGTAGACAATACCCAGCCAACGATTTGTTCTGCCAACATATTGGCCTTTGTTGATCCAGGCTCCCGCAATAAAAATGACCCCAGTAATTATATGAACCACAGCATCCAATGTTGGAATATGTACAATCGAACTAAATCTTAATATCCCGATGGTGGTGGAAGCGACACCTATCAATGATGCCCAGGTCCGCTGTATTGCCATTTTCATAAGCTAAATCGTTTACCGCGTCTCTTGGGGTCAAACGAACCCGCCCAACTTGAACCCATTGTTGAGTCCAGGTTTCATTGACCAACGAGTGTGCCGCCCCATTGCGCTGGGTCAACATCTGCGATGGTCTCGGTGAAAGTCCAGACATGACCTGCAAAGTCTTTGGCCGTGTACTGCCTCTCTCCATATGGATAGTCCGCAGGTGCGCGTAGAATGACTGCTCCGTGAGCCTGAGCATTTGCATGATGCTCTCGAACATTGTCTATCCGAACCATGACTTTGTGCAGAGAGTCGGCCGCCGTGTTGGGCGGAGCTTCCATGACAACAATGGCTCCTGATTTACCGACAGATAACTGTGCTCGGTGGTTCGCAATCAACAAGCGCTCCCGAAAACCGAACGCCCGACAAAGCCACTTCGCCGCCTCCCTGACGTTTGGGTATGCCAGTTCGGGAATCACGACGACATTGGGGATCGAGCGATTAGTGCGCATGATCGGTAAAGTACCCCGCGATTAACCGTAAACACAATTAACCACCGCTGGCCCGCCGCGGCGCGTAAACTGCGTTAACTCTGGAGTACTCTCAACTCTCATCTCTCAACTATCAACTTTCCTAGATAGCATAGTCACTTATTTTCTAGCCGCTCCAAGACCTCCGCGAGCGCCTCAGGCCTGCTGACATGCGGGCAGTGCCCGCCGGGCAGCTCAACCGGCTCCACTCCAAGTAACTCTCGAGCGGCCTTGCGTTGCCAGGCAGGCGTGATTGTGCGGTCGTCGGCACACACGATGTACGCGGAGGGTATGGATGGCCAAGCGTGCAGCGGACAGGGTTCCTCGATCGCGCGCTTCGCGTAGAACATGATCCGCGTCGACATTGCCCATTCGAGGCGATCAGGGGGACAGTCGTGGAACACGAAGTCCAAAGCGACCTTGTCTTCAAGCGGGTTCTGTCCAACCCAGGCTGGGTTGAAGATCGACGGATCGACCCGGAACTGTTCGATAAAATTCACGCGGCTGGGGAACCACCGCCGCCAGGAACACCATGCGACGGGGAGACCAACGCTCAGCAATCAGCGGTAGGTACATACCGCTCGCGGAGTGTGCGACACAGAGAACGTCCGCCGGGTTCAAGCCGGAACGGTCAAGGGCTTGAACGATGGTCCCGGCATGCCATGCCAAGCCTTCATCAGTTCTGCTCACTTCGAACCCAGGTGTGATCACGCGATCACCCCTTCGCTCGAGTTCGTGGACTAACAACTTCCAGCCATCGGGACCTTGCCCGCTGCCGTGAATCAAACAATACGTGGCCATTGTTTCATTTGTCGCGCGTGTAACGCGCGCTGTATCTCCCTAACATTGGGTGGGTGGTTAGCTATAATGCATGGTTAGGCAGTATTGTCGGACTACGAGCCATGTCTATCTGGTAATTGCTGACCCTGCTGAAGGCAATCGAATACTCGCTCAGGATCAACCTGACACCAATACCGAAACTGCAAATGCGGAGTCGCGCCGAGGTCAACAAGAGAAACAAACGGCGACTCAGGCGCCACCAAGAACCGAGGCTCACTCCACTGCTGTGCGAAAACTGCGAAAGGACGGCGACCTTCCAGAATCCATGTCGCCTCTCCACCTTCGATGCGCGGCAGGTAACCGCGCCGGGAGATTTCCTCCGAAATCTGGCGCACGGAGATATCGCCTCGAACCGAAACTCTCAACTCGTGCGGAGCGTCGCAATCGTCACCTGCACAGACGCTGTCGCGCCAAACGGTAAGTGAAAGAGAATGGCCCATGCGGGTGATGCCGCCTAACGGTTGAGTTCACCGGCTGCCGAAGGCAGTTCGGCGCAACGAAGGGTTAAGTCGTTAAGCACAGACTGCTGACTATTATGGTCCGTCATTTGAGTGTGCATGATCTGTCGCACCATCACGATTCCACCAGAAGCGATTGCAAGAACCTGGTAGGCGTGGCACCTAGCCAACATAAGAAGACGCGTCGTAACTCAAGCGTTCTTAGGGTGCCGCGCTAGCGGCGGCCTTCTCAACGGCCGCCAAGATCTTTCCGCACACCTTGGTGAGTTCGGTCTCCCAAGCGGGCTTCCGAAGCGCGGAAAGTGGACGACTAGGATCGTTCAAGGCTTGGACTGCCTCGACCTCTGGTTGCAGCTCGAAATTGGAGGGTCGCACGGCAATCCACAGCAGCCTCATGCCCCCTTCCTTCTTCTCGGCTCTGTCGAGGAGAAGCGGCAACTCCTTCTCTGAGATGAAGTTCGATGCCAGGAAGTCCGAGCTCATGAGCAAAATCGCCACGTTAGCGGAACCAAAAGCCCTCCTGATCTCTTCCCGCCACTTCTCGCCGGCATCTATGGCCGTGTCGTCCCAAATGCGGATTCGTTTCTGTCTGACGAGAGGTTTGAGAAATTTTCGTAGTTCATCCCGCCACTTCTCGTCGGCATGACTGTAGCTCACCACCACTAGCGCACCAACTACGGCTCGCGCCTGGATGTCCACGATTGTCATGGCCTTTCGATCCGCGTCAATTCGATACGTAATCTCTAGCGGAGGATCAGGGTGCCTGTAGACCAGAACGCCCTCTATAGTCCGCTCAACTCGATCAGGGAAGCGATTCGGGTCCTCTGATAACTCGTTGACGACGCGGTACAGCTCTTTTTGGGTTCCTTGCGAGAATCGCGAACTCGTGTCTTCCGCGCTTTTCTGAAAGCGTACGGCGTAGCCTTGGAACTCGTTGGTCGCGTCAGCCACGAGGTGCCTCCGCAATTGGAAGAGTCGACGATGTGCCATCGCTCTGCCGAAGCGATAGCAACTCGATTCGATGTGCTGCTTGATCTTGGCGACATATGATCTCGTATGGAGTCTCTGTAACAGGAACGCGCCAGATCCCGCCTGGTTCCAGCGTTGCTTCCGGCGGAGGAGACTCACTCGCGAGTTCTGCGATGCGCGCCTCAATCCTAAGTTGGCTGGCTTCGTCGAGCTTCGCGATGTCGGCGATCACAGCACGACTTCTGACGACAGCGTAGCCAAGGCCGCTGTGGCGGAATTCATCTATCGCTTTTGCACGGTGACGTTGGATATGAATATCCTCGATAGCGCCGATTTCTTCGAACACGCCGGTTGGGATGGCGACACGGCCAATGCCCGTCGGACCTTCACTAGCGTCCAGTTTCGTCAGAAATGCTACTAGCTGATCGGAGTTTCTAAGCACGTCCAGTCGCCTTCTTGCAAAACCAAGAAAGAAGAATGCAAGCAGAGCGACAGTCAACGGTAGGGTGAAAATAGCGACAGTGAGAGCTCCCAATGTACCCGCTAGGAAGGCTACACCTACAAGGAAGAATGCCGCGCCAATTCCAATTATGAGACGACGAGGCCACCGTGGCCCTGTGCGCATTTGCGTCACTAACTGCCAAAGCTTGGTCCTGAGCGCGAGTCGAAACTCGCGCCAAGTGTACAAGATCAACTTCGTGTTCAAAAAAAATAGCAAGACGATCGCAAAAAAGCTGACAGCATTCACACCAGCAAGAAAGAGCGCGAGTCGAAACTCGCGCCAAGTGTCCAAGATCAACTTCGTGTTCGAAAAAAATAGCAAGACGATCGCATAAAAGCTGCCATTCACACGAGCAAGAAAGCGTAGCCCCTCCGGCTTTATCCATAAGTAAAAGATCAGCACAAGAAAACTGATGAAAAAAAACCAGACCGAGATCCCGTACCAGCGGAAAACTCTTCTCTGGGCAGGAGAAATTGGGTGCGCCTGTTGCTCTTCCCGGAGCACGGCGAGTGCTTGGCGGATCTGTTCTCGACTTAGGACGCTCTTGCTTGCCTCTGCTGTCATCCCGATTCCCCGGTCTGGCCTGACTATATTTCGGCTGTATCCAGGCGAGAGTACAGGCCGGTGTAAAGCTGGGCAAGCCGAAACTGCTTGATCAAGTGCGCACCGTGCTGCGCCTCAAGCATTATTCGCTGCGAACCGAGGAAGGTTACGTCGATTGAATCAAACGGTTTATTCTTCTTGACGGCGTATCCCATCCTCGCGCAGCCGATACCGCTGCCGCTCAGGAACGAGAAAAATGCGCTTTCGGCTATTTCGAACGGAACATTTACTCGACATTGCGCAAATTGAGGAAGCGCTTAAGAATCCCGCCCATGATTCGAACAGCCCCCCTCATTACTACCGTGATTGGGGCGCTGCTAACTGCTGCTCCGGCGCACGCCCAGGTCAACATTCAACAGATCGTTACACAAAAGGTTCAACCGATATTGCCGAAGAACGGCGAGGGGGGAGGGGTTGCGGTCGCCGTCCGGATGGATGGGAAGACTCAGTTCTTTAATTACGGCATGGCTGACAACGCACAGAATGGGCAGGTTACGGCAGACTCAATCTTTAATCTTGGCTCTGTCGGAAAGGTGTTCGCCACCACGTTGCTTGCGCAAGCTGTTAAACAGGGCGAGCTGAGTCTCGATGATCCAGTTGCCAAGTACGTCACCGAGTTACAGCGAGGCGGTGATATTCGCCGGATAACACTGGGGCAACTTGTCAGTCATAGTTCCGGGTTACCGCGCGTGCCCCAGCAATATGAGACGTGGCACAAAGGAAGGTATACGTGGCCAGATTTTGTTCGTTTCCTGAATTCCTGGAAAGCGGACTCGAAACATGAACCCGGGCAACAATATCTCTATTCCAATGCTGCCATGGTCCTTTTGCGAGTCGCTCTCGAACGGCGATTCAACACACGCTTCGCCGCGTTGATGCATCAGCGGCTTGCCGGCCCGCTTGGGATGACGTCGACTGCATTGCCTTTGCCGCGCGATTTGCTTGGCCGCGCCGTGCAAGGTTATAACCCGATGGGCAGGCCGATCGGACGCCCGGGTGAGGAAGGGGGAACGTTCAAGTGGCCCGGCTCCGGCCAAATCTATTCGTCGCCGCGCGACATGGCCACCTTCCTGGTCGCCAATCTCGGTGAGCTTCCCGATCATCGCCCGATCGAGAACGCCATGGCCCTCGCTCAGCAGCCCGTGTTCACGGTGAGCCGGCGCTTGAAGATAGGTCTCGCCTGGCAGAACGTCAGCGCCGGCAACTTTACTATTATCGACAAGAACGGCGGACTAAATAACACGTCGACCTATATAGGATTTGCTCCGCAACGGAAGCTGGGCGTTGTTATTCTCGTTAATCGCGGCAAGCAGCGCGCCACGGGGATTGGGCGACAGATTCTGCACGCTCTGGCACAAGACCAATCAGAGCCTTCGCGCGAGGGCGAACCGAACCCGGACAACGAATAACACGCCGCTGAATCGTGAGCGTCGCGCGGCCCCTGTAGGCCGTCGCCCCAAGTGTGAAAATGCTGGCCAATGTGAACCGGCCACAGGCCGGTGGCTACAAGATTTGTTAAATCGAAGCGTTGTTAGGCTCTTTTGTCAGTCCACTGCTATTACTACCTTACCTCGAGCGTGCCCTTGTTCCAGATATTGGATAGCCTGCGGGAGCTCGCTTAACTTGTAAGTCCGATCGATAACGGGTGTTACCTTCCCGGACTGCATTAGATCGCCCAGAGTGGTCAGGTCCTTTTGGTTTAGTTCCGCCAGCATCATCCCCATTTTCTGACTCACGAATTTTGACAAGAGCATCGCTTTGAACGCATGAGTGAGCCCCGGCCCGAGCCATCGGCTCTCCTTTACTCCTCCGCCTCCAATGAGGACGTATCTCCCGTCGGGATTTAAGACGGCACGGCATTCCGACAACGAACGGTTGGCAACATTGTCGAGAATGACGTCGTAACGCTGCGCGCTCTTGGTGAAATCTTCCTTGGTATAATCAATGACATGGTCCGCGCCGAGCGACCGGACCATGTCCAGATTTCTCGTACTACATACCCCGGTGACCTCTGCGCCCATCGATTTGGCGATCTGTATCGCGAACGTACCTACGCCCCCTGACGCGCCGTTGATCAACACCTTTTGTCCCGACTGAACTTTCCCCTTATCGCGAAGACCCTGCAACGCGGTGATTCCCGCGATGGGGACGGAAGCCGCTTGCTCAAAGGTGATGTTGGCCGGTTTCAACGCCACGGCTCGAGGCTCGCGGACGCACACATACTCAGCGAAAGCTCCGGTCCGACCTCCGAATACCTCGTCACCCGGTTTGAATTGCGTGACGTTCTTGCCAACGGCTTCAACCGTGCCCGCGTAGTCAACTCCCAGCCGAGTGTCCTTTGGTTTGCGAAGGCCTACCCCCATTGCGCGCATGACGTATGGCGTACCTTCGATAAAGTGCCAATCGAGTGGATTAACCGAAGCAGCGCGAACTCTTACCAGAAGTTGATCGTCCGCCGGAGTTGGCTTCTCGATTTCCTGTAGCTTAAGATTGGGCACACCGTAGTCGCAGTACACAATAGCTTTCATAGCGTTGGTAGGTGCCGCCGCGTAGCGCTCGCAGTCATTGGTCGAAGTCCAGTAGGCGATAAACGCCCAAAGGATTAGGGCGAGCAGGATGATGCTCGCAGTCCATTTTAGTACGCGCTTCCATCGCTTGCGAGGGAGCTTTGCTTTTGTTTCATCGTTCATAATTCTTTCTTCATGTTTTTTAGCTGAATCGCCTTATTAGCTAGCACCGCTTACTTATTGGCCGGGACTAGTCCGAGTTGTTGCATCATTGAAAGCTGATCAAATGCGGACCACTCCTCTTTGATTTTGCCATCGACAAGCCGCCAAATCGTAATCCCAGCCAGTTCCACCTTTTTGCCGGTGGCGGGTAGCCCGTTACCTGTGCCGGTATTCGTCCCGCGCGCGACCCAATAGATCGTGACTAGGTCGTCTTCGGCGATCAACTTCTCAGGCACGACGACAACATCGGGAAACGCCTGATGCCAACCTTTCAGTGCCGCCTGGTCTTCCTCTAAGCTGGCGTTGGAATGGATGCCGTGGTTGATGAAATCTTTGGCGTAAAGTTGGGTAGCGAGTTCGAATCGTCCGCGGCTGAGGATTTCTTCGAATGCGCGCTTCGCCGTGGCTTTGTTTTGTTCCTGCAAAGTCGAGGCGAAGAGCTGATCTGCAACCAGCAATGCGACTACGAGTGATAGATAAACTGCTCTTGCGATTCTTGCTTCTTTCTTACTTGAGTTCATATCGTCTTCCGTTCCTGTTAGTTCAAAGTTATTACGACTTTTCCGCGAGCATGTCCTGTTTCCAGGTAGCGAAGGGCGTCAGGAGTCTGATTCAGTTTGTAGGTCTTGTCGATGACTGGAGTCATCTTTCCGGACTGCAAGAGGTTCGCCAAAACGGTCATGTCCGCTTTGTTGAATGTGGCGATATAGGCAATGAACTTCTCGCTCGTGAATTGCGACCGCACATAGCCGTTAAGCTCCCCGAGCAAACGCGTCGCCATCCCGTCGTGCCATCCCGCGCCTCCGAGGCCGGCCATGACGCAAATGCCCTTTGGATTTAGAACACGCCGGCGCTCCGAAAAGGAATGGTTGCCGACAAGATCGTAAATCAGGTCGTAACGTTGATCGCCTTTGGTGAAATCCTCTTTGGTGTAATCAATCACATGATCGGCGCCGATTGAACGGACGAGGTCGACATTGCGCGTGCTGCAGACGCCGGTCACTTCCGTGCCGAACGATTTCGCGATTTGCACCGCGAACGTGCCAACGCCACCGGATGCGCCGTTGATCAAAACTTTCTGCCCTGCCTGGATTTTCCCTTTGTCGCGCAGGCCCTGCAGCGCCGTCAGCGCCGCCACCGGAACAGCGGCCGCTTGTTCAAACGTCATGTTGGCCGGTTTCGGGACGACGGATCGATCGGCCAAAACGCAGACATACTCCGCCACCGCCCCATTTTTACCGCCGAACACTTCGTCGCCCGGTTTGAATTGCGTCACGTTTTTGCCAACGGCTTCAACCGTCCCCGCGTAATCGACACCCAGCCGGGTATCCTTTGGTTTGCGCAGTCCGAGGATCGGGCGAATCAGCCACGGACCTCGCATGGTGAGATCGAGCGGATTCAGTGCAGCTGCCCGGACTTTGACCAGGACTTGATTGTCATTTGGAACGGGCTTTTCAACGTCCTCAAGCTTGAGCACATCGGGAGAACCATACTCGCAATGAACAATGGCTTTCATCTTATCGCCTGGAGCAGCGCCGAGGCGCTCACAGTCGTTAGTCGATCTCCAATAGGCGATAAACAACGCGATTATCCCCACGAGTAATGCGAGTGAAAGCGCGACGGACGTCCATTTCAGAATACGTTTCACTTTCATAAGCCGAACGAATTCATTCAATGGTGATGACGAGCTTGCCGCGGGCGTGGCCCTCTTCGAAATAACGCAGAGCTTCCGCGGCTTCGCTGAGGCGGTAGGTCTTCTCCACGAACGGCGGCACCTTGCCTTCCGCCATCAGGTCACTGAGGAACTTCAGGTCCGCCTGGTCTGTCTTCGTGACATACCTCTCGAACTTCTGGTCAATGAAGCGCGAGCGCAGCGCCGCAGTAAATGTACCGGCGATGCGGCCCAGCTGCCCTGGGTGCGATCCTGCGCTGCCAATCCCTGCCAGGACGCAGATGCCATCAGGCTTCAAAATGCGGCGCCGTTCGGAAAAGGAACGATTGTTGACGTTGTCGAAGAGCAAGTCGTAGCGCTCCTCGCGTTTGGTGAAGTCTTCTTTCGTGTAGTCGATGACGTAATCAGCGCCCAGCGCGCGCGCCATTTCCACGTTTCGCGTGCTGCACACCGCGGTGACCTCCGTGTCGAACGCCTTCGCGATCTGCAGCGCGAAAGTCCCGACGCCGCCGGATGCGCCGTTAATCAGGACTCTCTGGCCGGCGTGGATCTTCCCTGCGCGCAGCCCCTGCAGCGCGGTCAGGCCCGCACGCGGCACCGCGCCGGCTTGCTCGAAGGTGACGTTGGCCGGCTTTAAAGCGACGCGGTCTTTCCGAGCGCATACGTACTCCGCGACGGCGCCTCCTTTCGTGCCGAAGACTTCATCGCCTGGCTTGAACTCAGTGACGTTCTTGCCGACTGCTTCAACGACGCCGGCGAAATCCACACCCAAGCCGGTGAACTCTGGCTTACGCAGCCCGAAGAGAAGCCGGCCGTGTAGCTCACCGCGGACCGCGGGTGGGTCAATGAAATTGAGCGAGCCGGCGCGGACCCGGACCAGGAGCTGATCGTCGTTAGGCACCGGTTTCTCGACCTCCTCGACGTGGAGGACATCGGGCGGACCGTATTCGCAATACCTGATCGCCTTCATCAGTTCAGCTCCGGCAGGAATGCTGCGTCCGCAGTCGTTAGTGGATCTCCAGTACGCGATAAAGAGCGCGACAAACCCCAGGATCAACGCGGCGAAAATCGTTAACCCACTCCACTTTAGAATTCGCTTCAGTGTCATCGGCCTAACGAGACGTAAGATCGACAATTGGCGGCCGGAGCCCCTTGATCAGCAGCCAGAGGCTGACTGCCAGTTCGAAAATGGCCATGGGCGAATCGAACCAGTAGGGGTTCACCGGTTTTTCGAAGCTTGGAACGACAAGGTAGATAAAGGCGCAGAGCACGCACCAAGCGGAGGCGATCACACCGAAAGCAGCCATGGCCCGGGGAATGTATCCCGACTTGTACCACAACCAGGCGCAAACGGTCGCGGCCAGCCCGAAAAAGGGCAGACCCACGTAGTAATCGTCGAAACTGGCAGCCAGATTGAGCCTCGCCAGAACCTGCAATCGGTCCAGCTCAAAGAGTTGCAGATAAGGAGCGCTACCCAGCATTCGCAGCGCGCCCAACATATTGAGCGTCGCCAGAAGCCATAACATCGCGAATACCAATCGAAACAACGCGCCAACGAACGCGAGCCCGTGATTTACTGGTTTAAGAATAACGTAGAGCGCGGAGAGCAGAACGACAGCCGTCACGCCGTAACTAAGAAAGCCGATGAGAGCGAACCGGAATTGTATTTTGTGCGCGAGAATGTTTCGCGCGGTTTCGACGGCATCCCGCGGAACGATGAGGGGATTGAGCAGTGCGTAGTTGGCGTAGACCACGACGGCCATTGCGACCAGACCGCTGATTCCCGCGACTTTTGCCGCGGTGCGTTGTTCCGGTGTTATCGCGTTCATATTCCTTCTTTCGTTAGGCCGCAACCGGCGCAGCAGCGAACCCCGGCGGAACCTTGGCGCCCTTGATCAGAAGCCAGAGCATGATTGCCAATTCCCCGAACAGCACCGGCTGGAAATAGAGAAAAGCAGCATTGTAGTGGTCCGGGAACATCAGGGCGATGATGCTCAGGGCCACGTAACCAAAGCAGTTGATCATGAGCCAAACGCCAATGAATCGCGGCAGGAACCCAGAGCGGAAAACGAGCAACCCAAAGGGGAAGAGCCACAGGCCCCAAAAGAGCTCATTCATAAAGATTCCCTGACCGTGCATGCGGATGAACAGATAGCCCAGCGCGTTCAGCTGCGGTTTGTCGAATACGGAGAGGAAGTCGGCCCCGCGAAAGAGAATCAGAGCCGCGACATTGTTTAGCGTGTCGAGAAATCCAACCGCCGCCGAGACCAAAACAAACGCAAGCATCATCATGGCCCACGTCTTGTTTACGCTGCTAAGCAACCGGTAGAGCGCGATGCCCAGACAAATAAACATTACGTGCGTAAAGAGATCACCGATGATCGAAAGACGAAACATCGTCTCGTGAGCCAGGATGTTTTCGGCGGTCGCGGTGGCATTTCCGCGCACGATGAGTTTACTGGGAACATAAAGCAAAGTGAACGGCGCGGTGAGTACCATTGACAGATACACGGCGCCGGCGATGCGTGCGGCTTTGTCGGTTGGATGCATTAGCTTTATCCAGGCGATTGAATTAGGTGTGCAGCAGAAATCAGATAGGTCCTCGATAGCGACGTTGCCGCACTGCTACAGCGACAAATGCGGCAGCGAATATCAGCCCGATCCAGAGACCCGGCGTGGTGAGGTATCTTCCGGGTGTGAGTTGTGTCAGAGAGTCGATGGCAATCCCATGGCGCGGCTGGAAAGCGAAAGCTGTGTCACCGGCGCCAAGCAAGCGATTTTTCAGCATCGATGCAAAATGCGAAGTGTTGAACGCAACCCTCTCAAGAACACCGCTTGCAAACAGCGGTAACACCGCCCAGAGAAATGTTGCGCGCCGCGCCAACCCTGAAATCAGCAGTGCCCAGCCGTAAATTGGCGCATGCCACAGGGCGATCACGATCAAGCTGTAGAGGAGTATTACCGACTGCTGAAACAAGTCGAAGTTTGTCCACGTTGTTGCGGCAAGACCGCTTGGCATTAAGGCCACGGTGCTGATCAGCATCATGATGAATTGCGTCGCAATGATGATCAGGAACATGATCAGGGGCAGAATCACCAGTGGAATACTCGCCTTCGAAAGAACAGTTGTGAGATCGGAAACGGGAAGCGACTTCCAGAAAAGGATGCTCCGTTCGCGGCGTTCGCCGTACAGCGCGTCGAGACAATAGAATACGCCGACGACAAACGCCGTCAGGATGATCATCATCGCAGCGATGTCATACGGTAACTCGATTGCGGCTCGCCGATGGGCCCGATCAAGCAACATTGCTAACCGCCTGCGATCTGCCAGATGAAACGAGCCGACAAAAGAACCGAACAACACGACTGCGGCGACGATCAGTGGCGCGATATAGATTGAACGGTTCTCCCATAACTCGCGCCATACCGACCAGTAGAATGGCCTGGTTGCCGAGGTGTTGTAGCCGGGGGCGCTGACCCCCGTGTTCATTGGAGGTTCCGGCAGGGTGTTAGATTGAGCATTCATTTAATTGGCTTCTCTCTGGCGCGCCATAGCCTTGGGGGGAGGGGGCTGGCCGGCGCTGTTACTCATTACGGCCACGAACAAGTCGGCGATGCTGGGTCTGCGCACTTCGCCGAGCGCGGCGAGTCGGTCGCGATCGACATGATCAAATAGCAGGACACTGCGACCAAACACGGGGCGCTCGTGAATCGGTTCGAGCGCGCGCGCTGCTGCGACGTGCTCGGGATTGACCATCACTTCCACGTAGCGCGAGTCGAATTCTTCCATGCTGCACTCGAGAATGATCCGACCGCGGTTGATGAACATGAGATCGGTGAGGACGTCCTGGACTTCTTCCACCTGGTGCGTCGTTACCACGACGGTGCGGCTGTGATCGAAGTAGTCGTTCAGCAGCGAATCGTAGAACTGTTTGCGATAAAGGATGTCCAGGCCAAGCGTCGGCTCGTCCAGCACCAACAATTTTGCGTCAATCGCCATGACCAGCGCAAGGTGCAGTTGGGCCACCATGCCCTTCGATAATTCTCTCACCTTGCTCGTGTGCTTGATTGTGGTCTTCGCCAGAAAGCTCTCCGCTTTCGAGCGATCGAATCGCGGATGCACGCCCGCGACGTAGTCGAGCAACTGCGTAACGCGTATCCAGCGCGGCAGGACGGCAACATCGGCAATGAAAGAAACATCGCGCATGAGCTCGTCGCGCTCGTTCCAGGGATCGCGACCGAGCACCTTTAGCTCTCCCTGATATGGCGTAAGGCCGAGAATTGCGTTGAGCGCGGTTGTCTTTCCTGCGCCGTTGGGACCGACTAGTCCGAGGATGCGGCCTTCCTCGACACGCAAATCGATGCCGTCGAGCGCGACGGTTGTGCCGAAAGTCTTGCGGAGGCCGTGTGCTTCTATGGTTGCCATGGCTTCAGCGCTTCTCCTTTCCAGTTTTCGTCGAGAGGCGAGTTGTTGCGTCCAACAGTTCTTTTGGATTTAGGCCGAGCCGCTGGATGGTCGCGTGGACTCTGGGCCAGTGTTCCGAAAGAAACTTCTGGCGTTCGCCTTGGAGCAGTCGTTTGTGCGCGCCCTCTCTGACGAACATGCCTAGGCCTCGCCTTTTCTCGACCAGTTCCTCGTCGACCAGTTCTTGGTAGCCCTTCAGGACGGTGAGGGGATTGACGCGATATTCGGCCGCGACATTGCGCACCGAGGGGAGGGGATCGCCTTCTTTGAGCACGCCGTCGAGTATCATATGCACGACACGGTCGCGAAGCTGGCGATAAATCGGCTGACTGTCGTTCCATTCACGATTCATCCTGTGCTCCAAACGCCCTTGGTGACAAAACTGCGCGCGGCCCCGGTGATTGCTCACTTTGCCTCATATAGTGATATAGTTAACTATAACACCAGTGCGCATGCAAGCCTTTTTTCGATAAATTTTTTTACGCAATTTATGCGGGGTGAGGAACAGCCGGGCATTGCGACGACCGGCTTCAGTCATTCAGTCGTCTAAGGTGTCAGCTCCGCAAAGCGCCGCACTCTAGCAATAGGGCTAGAGTGACTGGCGTTCGCGCCGGGCGAATTAGTCTGTCGACACCTACAGGCCGGTGGTCGCTTTAGTTCTTAAGTCTTACTGTGAGCCCACCCGGGATCTTCCCACTTCGGGATCACGGCGTGCCATGCGATTTTGCGCATCTCTTCGGCGCCTCGGAGGATCGTCTGATTCTTCTCCTTAAACGCGATAAACCAATCCTGGAAGATCTTGCCGAGTCTAATCAGCTTGAGCCCGGCCGTTCGCGCCGCTTCTTCAAATCGAGCAACGGAATATCTGTTGACCGGCCGCCCTGTCCACTTCTGCGCATCGATGATCCGCTCTTCACCCTCCGCGAACACCGCTGTCGCCAACATGATCGAATGGTCGTGAAAACAGTCGGCTGCATTTTGGAAGATGATTGGAATTTGCGGAGGAGGCACGTGTGGGAACACGAGTAAGAGAGTGCGTAGTCAAACTGCTCGCCAAACTCGTGAAAGGCAAAGCCACTGCGGCTGGTGAAGCGCGGCTTCTTTCGTTTCGCCATATCTGGCCCCAGCTCAAACTCGATCCCGAGCCGAACCGACTCGGTGTTGGGCTCGATTCCGCAATAGTGTCCGGCGTCCAGATATGGAATGAGAAATCTGGCCGCGCGCAAGCTACCCGCGCCGATCTCCAATAGCTTGTGCCGCTCACGGAGGCCGAAGAACAACGTCAGGATCGCGAACTGCGCAGCCCCAATCGTGTCATACATCAGCGGGTAGCCTGCGCGTGCACGCCAGCCGCGACGCGGGTCATGTGGGGGTTGTTTATTCGTCGAGGAAGAGCAGGGCCAAGAATATTGTGCTGAGGAGACTGATTACGCCGAGCGAGAAAAAGCTCAGGCACACCAACCAGCCTCATTTTGCCAACACCTTACGCGGTGAATAGTCCGTAAGATACAAGGTGCGATCCTCGACCTCCCCTACGAGGGGCCCGTAAATTTTGCCCGTTTCCTTCTTGATCTTAACCCATTCCTGATCCCGTAAGAATTTCTCCCAACGATCGGTCATGGTTTCCTGGTCGGGCCATTCAAGCAGATAAATGAACTCGGTTCGATCGTCTTTCTTCGATTCCCAGGTGGCAACTATCTTGAAGTCATATTTCGCCATGATGCGCATGGCGTGATCTCGAAAGCGGTCATGAAACGCTTTTTTATTGCTATCAAATATTTCGTAGATCCGTAGCTGATAAATCACATTTTGTTGTTCGCCAGCGATCGTCAATGAACGTTGCGGAACAATGACGCTGACCGTCAGTATCACCATTGGGGCAATTAGTATTCCGTATTTTTGTGCTGCAGGATTAGGGATCATAGTTTCATTGAATCTTTGTTTCATTTCATTCTTCAGGCTTTTAGTGTGACGTGCCTGCTCGCGAATGCTTTCGGAGTGGGCTGGAGCCATTTGCTAGATGTTTCGTGTGGCTTCATCGCGGGGGATGGAAAAGGCTTTTCACAAAATGATATGCGTGATAACCCACCATGAGGAGAAGCCACCAAAACACAAATCCGCCATTCGCACCGGTCGCCCTTACTAGACGTAACTTTGGCCAAGGGTAGTCGCATAACGGCTCTACGAGAAGCCGGCAATCACTCCGAGGGCAAGAGGAACATAAAGCACGAGTGATTTGCTTGGTTTGCGCTCGAGTGTCGTTGACTCCATTTGGCAGCTACATTTAACGAGCAAGCTCAGCGACCAGCGCTGGCAGCGCGCCTCCGCCGAAACGGATGATGTCCACTGATTCATGAAACTGAAACGCATAGCACCGGTTCGCTGCAGTGCCTCGTTAGGCGAAATGGTCAATTTCTATCACCTTACTCGCTCCAGCGCGTCGGCGAGAGTCTCGGGCCGACTGACATGCGGGCAGTGTCCGCCGGGAAGCTCAACCGGGTCTACCCCGAGCAACTCCCGAGCGGCCTTGCGTTGCCACCCTGGTGTGATCGTCCGGTCGTCGGAACACATGATATACGTGGACGGTATCGGAGGCCAAGCACCTAGTGGGCAGGGTTCCTCAATAGCGCGTTTCGCGTAGAACACCAGCCGGGTCGACAGTGCCCAGTCGAGCCGATCGGATGGACAGTCGTGGTAGACGAAGTCCAAGGCGACCCTGTCCTCAAGCGGGTTCTGTCCGACCCAAGCCGGGTTGAACATCGACGGATCGGCCCGATGCTGCTCGACGATGCTGACGCCCGGGCGCGGAACGACCGCGGCTAGAAACACCATGTGACGCGGCGACCAGCGCTCGGCAATGAGTGGAAGGTACATTCCACTGGCGGAGTGTGCGACGCAGATAACATCGGCGGGGTTCAAACCAGAGCGGTCGAGGGCGTTCACGATAGTCTGGGCATGCCAGACCAAGCCCTCGTCAGTCCTGCTCACTTGAAACGCAGGGGTAAGAACGCCATGACCCCGTGGCTCGAGTTCGTTGGCCAGCAGCTTCCAGCCATCGGGTCCCTGCCCGCTTCCGTGGATCAGACAATACGTGGTCATGGTCTCTGCCGTTGTCCGACTAATGAGGCGTCATCGGTGGATTGGGAAAAGCGCTTCAAGTCCCGGTGACTTGGTGTCAGTGAGATAAACGTAGCCGGTAAATCGCGGGTAATTGTCGGGGTCAGATTGCCAGCGATAGGTGGCATCATACTCCTTGCCGTCGAAATAAAAATGCATTCGTAGAACTGGAATACGGTCAGCACCTGCAACAGTATCGAATCGAGCTGTGCATTTGCATTTGTCGATCTTGCCTTCGATAGCTCGTATCACCTGTAGCACTCCGTTCTCGTCTCGTAGTGTTACATGTCCTGTGTAAGTCGTGGTGGAATCAGCCTTGCGCCCGATGAGGGCGTACTCTCCAGCCATGTAGCCACGCAGGGAGTCCTCGTCGATGGGCTTAGCATTCGTATAGGCTCCGAACGAGGAGTGAGAACCAATGAAGGATATCGCCGCGAGGGTTGCGAGGAACGCTCTCATAACGTTGACTGGAGCGACTGGTTAGACCTCTGGATGTTTAAAACGGTACGTGACGGGGGGCAAGAACGCCATCGTGACGATGGCCGCTTGGCTCGCTACCTCGAAGTAAGCAAACGCAGAGACTGCTGGCGAGTAGTCGATGGGCGAAAGGGGGAGGGAAAAAGATTGCAACGAATGCGTATCCTAGTGACACAGCGACAAACCCGATGCGAGCCCACCAGCGAAATCGCCATAAACCAACTGTGATAGCGATGGCGGCGATGATTAAGGGAAGTTCTACAAGCAGCACGAAAAGTGGGTTCAGCGAGGTCGACAAACGCTGGTGATCCCATGGAACTGATTCTGTGACGCGGAAGATGGCCGCTAGAGCAATCCTTGCAGCGACCAAGAACCTGAAAAACTGTAAAGCGGTCATCGCCTTCAGGGCCAACTACGGTTCGACGAAACGTTGTTTCGCCTATTCCCGCTTTCAGTGAGGGACTTTAGATAAACGGAAAGCATCAATGTTTGCTATCAAGGCCGAGCGAAGCGAGCAAGCCGAAATTGGTAGATCAGGTGCGCGATCTTACTTAAGACGCGAGCCTGGACGAAAAGGCCATTGAGAAATTCCTCCAACCCCTCGACATAAAGTTACGGCTTGGCAGGCGACTCCGCTTTAGGTAAGGGCAGGGAGGCTTGGCCGAACACGTAGCGCCAGCCTGTTGGAGTGCGAACATAAGTATCGCTGAACCATAGTTTGTAATCGGCTGATTTGCCTTCTTGCACCGATTTAATCCATAGGAGCGCAGTCACCACGGCTGTGTCCCCCCACACCCTGATCTTCTGTGATCCGGGTTCCTCGTCCTGGCGTTCGTAGATGACTTCCTTCTTTCGAGCCGAATCAAGCAGGTCGGCTTTGCTGTAAACCTTGCCGCGCCCGGTTACCAGGACGAAGTCGTCAGCTAAAATCTGGTCCATCGTCGTGGCATCGTTAACCTTAACTGCGGCTTGATATTTCGTATCCAAGGCGGCCACAGTTTTCGCGTCCTCCTCCTGAGAGGCATTCAAATTTCTCGTCGTCGGCAAAAGCAACACGGCGATGATCAAGAACAGCTTCGAAAAACCTGACAGCCGTTGGATGAAATGGCGCTTATGTAGACGGCAAGTCATGGATGTTGTAGCCACGTCCCTATGGGGCGTTTGCATTTTCTGAGCCGAACGTCCTAGACGGCGCACAGCGCCGTGGCTACAGCACTCGCGGGTTTGTGACATGGCTTCTAGAGTGAATGAGATCATAATCTATTGAATGGTTGATGGGCGAACAATCAATGTTCGCACGTCCATCTTGTAATTCGATTTGGTGCGCAAATCCAGACATCAGTGAATCAAGAGAAACCTGGATCGACCTGGCCGGCGAGAGGGAACAAAGAGGACATCAAGAGATTGACTCGCTCGCTCCTTGCTCGCTCGGCCTCCGGCCTTTCCGTCCATGTCACGGCTCCCCAGACTCGTTCCATTCCTCGACTTCGCTCGGAATGACAAGAAAAGGCACCGGCCGGGGTCGGCGACTCCGCCTACAATAACCCGTCAGCAGCTATAAATTTTGCGTCGCATCTTGTGCCGGCTGCCGTGTAAAATGCGGCCTGACATGTCCGAATTTCCAAAGAAAGAATTGGAGGCGCTCTGGGCCCCTTGGCGGGTGGAGTATTTCGAGAAGGAACCGCGCGACATGAATTTTCTTTCTGCGGCGGGACAGGCGGGCGATGACGCTGCGCATTTGGTGATCACGCGCCGAAAGAATGCATTCCTGATGATGAACCGTTATCCGTATGCGGTCGGTCATTTGATGGCGGTGCCGTATCGCAAAACGGCGGAGCTCTCCGCACTCGGTGAGAATGAGATCGTCGAGTTATGGAATTTGGTTGCGCATGCGCAAGCGCTTTTGCGCGTTGCCACAAAGGCGCAGGGGTTTAACATTGGATTGAATCTTGGCGAATGCGCGGGCGCAGGCGTGACGGACCATTTGCATATTCACATCGTCCCGCGCTGGAGTGGCGACACGAACTTCATGCCGATGCTTGCCGGAACGCGCGTGCTTGGTGAAGGGTTGCGCGCGCTTTATGACAAGTTGATGGAGGCGCAGGCGAAGATCGACGCGGAGTCGCGCCAGAAGACATGAACGGTTGGGTTGACGCGCCGCCACGAAGGAAAGGATTGGGCTGTTTCGCCCGAGGCTGCCTTATCCTTGTTGTGTTTGCAGTTGTGCTGGCAATCGCTTGCTTTGCTGGCATGTATTGGGGTTTTCAGCGGAACTCGGCAATCGTCCACGGTATTTATTGGCTCTCAAAAACGCACGCAATTGCCGGAGAGCCCGCGCCGATACCTGAGTTCACAGCTTCAGATCAGCAAATTCAAGCGGTCCATGAGCGATGTGAAGATTTTGAACAGAAAGCGCGCGCGGGTCAGCCAGCCGAACTCGAGCTGACAGCGGATGACATCAATACTTTGATTGCCACGAGCCAGGATGTGCGCGGCAAAGTCTTTGTCTCGATTGACGGGGACCGCCTGCGTTGCCAGGCAAGCGTTCCGCTGGGAGAACTCATCCGCCGGTCTGGTTATTATTTTAACGGCGACATCGCAGTCGAACTAAAAGGCGCGGAATCACTGGAGAATCCGCAGTTAAACACGATCATTGTAAACGGCCAGCCTGTTCCGCACGATCTATTGAATTGGAAATATCGTTCGAAGCGATTGCGAGATTATCTCGCGGATTACCGCAACGATTCCGGCGTCGGCACGATTGAAATCCGGGACGGCAAATTGATTCTACGATCACGGAACGAGTAACTCGCTGCTGGCCGGGATCCCAAATGATAACGCCAGGGATTACAATCGCGTTTCTGACGCGTGACTTGGGAAAAATCGGTTATTGTCCCGCCTTTGAAAGGGTGCCGGGCGCCAAGGCGTTGCCTAGTGAGGTAAAGATCTTGTCACTCACGTTCTTGTAGTTGCCCTCGTTATCGAAGGCCTTAGGGCCGTAGGTGATCGCTACGGCTACTGTGAGCTTCTTTGAGGGTAAGTAACCTACCGTCGCACCGCACCCAGCGAAGCTCTTCGTTTGTGTGATCCAGGGACCACGATTTACCACACCGAGGCCATAATTGAGCGCCTCGGTGTTGTGGTGGCAGGCGGGACAGTGCGGATCGGCCTTGCCGAAGCCGACAAGATTCGGAGTCGCTTGTGCAGCCAGCGATTCCTGGGAGAGGAGTTTACCGGTACCAACTGCCTCCATGCTCTTCGACATGTCGGTGATATCCGTGATTTGGATTGCTCCCTCGGCCGTCGTCCACGAGGGATTCCAGAATGTCGACTCTTCGTAGAACGGCACCCAGCCGGAATGTGCAGCTCTGAATGCCGCTCGGAACTGAACGTGTGTAACACTGGCTCCGGAATCTGCGGCGTACTGGAGCTCTGGGTTTGCTTCAAATCCATCGGATCAAGGACGTATTGCCGCATCGCCTGAGCTAACGGCATGCGCGTGACTTGCTCGAGTAATTGGCCGAGGATGACATAGTTGGTGTGGCAATAGCCCCAGTTGGTGCCCGGCTCGAACATCATGGGTTTCGAAACGCCAATCTTGATGAGTTCCTGCGGCGTCCACTGCCGGAAAGGATCAAGATAAATGCCGTGCAGCACTTCAGGCTCATAGACATAGTCGGCGTATCCTGATGTCATGTTGGCAAGGTTCTTAAGGGTGATGCGATCTGCGTGCGGGAGGTCGGGCAGGAATTTGCTCAGTTTGTCGTCGAGCGACACTTTCTTTTGGTCGACAAGCTCCAGGAGCATTGTGGATATGTAAGTGAACGCCATCGCACCGTTGCGACACCGTTGCGAAAATGCATGGCGGGAGTTGCTGGCACGCCAGACATCGACTCGCCTAATGCCTCGGTCTAGAGCTGCCTGCCTCCCGCAGTAACCTGCACGATGAGTGCCTTCAGGTTGTAATCCTTCATCGCGTCGCGTGTGATACTTTTGATCGCGGCGATCTGTTTTTGCTGATCGTCGCTCCCGCCTTTTGACGACTCGCCGCGAGTAACCGACGCCGCGCACTGCGCCGTTCCGATCGCGTCCAGGAACACGCAGGTGATAAGGGCAATGTTCACGAGAATATCATCAGCTGTTGGCGCAGGCCTCGCACTATTCCTAGCACGGCAACTCCGCAAATGGCAAAGCAAACTGTTCCCGACCGGCGTGGCGTATCAATTGGTGTCCGCTAGCACTAACGCCATGCATGAGTCTTCCATGGCGTTTCATAAAGCGGGATCTTGGATTTGGCCGCAGCGCAACCGACTAATTCGGCTGCATGATCTCGCGCACAAAGACGTTAAGCTGTCCGTCTTCCTGTTTGCGCACTTCGGTGATTTCGTACGGCCGCAGCTCATCGCGAGTCACTTCCGCCCCTTGTCGCGGAGGCACGTACCCCGCTGGAAATTCGACAATGATGCGCGTCGATGAACCTCCGCCGAAATGAAGCACCTTGTCAGTCAGCTTCGTGCGGGGACGTAGCACGGCCTTGTTGGCATCCGAAAAATTCACCACAAATTGTCCCTTCAAATAAACGCGTTCGCCCGCAAGCCCGTGCTCGGCAACGTCACGCAGATCACTTGTCCCGATGAGTCGACCAAGCGGCATTTTGCCCGGCGAAAATGTTTTCCAACTGCCACCGCCCGCGTTTGAGGCAAGGGTTTCGCTGGCAGCATCAGGGGGAACGGGCTGGGCTGGCAGAACTGGCACTGGCGTTGCGGTCGGAACAGACTGGGCTTGGGCGACCGCTGGGGCTTGAGCATTGGAGATATTCGCGGCTGGCGCTGGTGTAGCCACAGGAACGTTCGGCGGCGTCGCTGCGGACGCAAGTGCGAACGGGGAGGAAGTTGGTGCGCCTGGCTTCTGTGCAATCACTGGCTGCGCTGGACTCGATGCCGGAGGTGGAGATTCGGGTTTTTGTTTCTTGCCCCATCTTCTGCCTTTTGGCGGCGGCGTTGGCCTAGCAAGTGTTTCATTCTTTGCTATGACTGGCGCAGTCGGCGGTGTTCCAATGGGAATCGCTTGCTCGACGCGCACCAATTCATTTGCGGCAGGCGGAGGTTTCGCGCTGGGGCTGAAGCCGGGTATGGAAATCGGGCCGCCTTGCGCTACTGCGGTCTTTTGCTGGAGCTCGACGTAGTGCTGCTCACCTGCGCTGCGTTCTTGTGCTTTAAATAACGGCCAGCCCGCTGCCAGGTTGAGACTGAGCGGTGGCTCAAGACGAAAGGTCCCGAGACCACGCGTGACCGTATAGCTTCCATAAAGCAACGGCACGGCAGTAATCATGATGCGGCCGTCGACCAATCGCTCGGCGTGGATCACCGCAGAAATGTCATGTGAACGCTCCAGCTTGATTTCCAATCCAACGTTAAGCGTCTGTTTCATGAGTGGGAGGGCCTCCGGATTCGCTGGGTAAAGGTGTTCCATGAGCAGCTCGCCGTTATCGACAGCATTGGTTAAGGCCACCATGCCAGAGGTAAACACATCGCCAGGTCCGAGCTCTCGTGCTGCAACAATTTTGTACCTGCCTACCACATACGGAACCAAGCCGCGCACCGCCTGATAATTTCGAATATAATTGCGCGCCAGCTCAGCATTCGTCCTCGCGAGCTCAGCGTTGCCCATTTCCGAATAACGCTCGTAGAGTTGCATCGGGTTTAGAAATTCGCCAGCCGGCGCTGCAGTCAGTTCAAAACGCTTGGGTGGCTCGATCTTGTGCAGCCTTTGTAAAATCCGATAACTGTCGGGGCGCTCCGGTTGATTAAAGATGTAAAAACTGCCCAGCCACGCAGCCAGCGCAAATCCAGTCAGAAGCAGAATGGCAACCGTCCAGGCAAAATAATTGATGCGTCGCCGTGGACGAGCATACGGCTCGTCATATGGATACGTGCCATATTCCATCATGCCAGCGTGAGAAAATTTTCCGGTTTCAAGCTGATCGCGTCGTTTCGAATGACGTGCCGCATCCGCAGGTGCGCGATGCGTTTGGATTAACGACCCGAAAACCAGCGCCGGTCAACCCACCGCTGAAATCCAGAGTCGCACCGCGCAGGTAGGGAACGCTTTCGCCGTCGATAAAAAACTGCATTCCATCGCGTTCCACCACGGCATCGCCATCTTTTTGTTCATCAAGAGTCATCTCGTAATGCAAACCTGAACAACCGCCCTTCGCAACCTGGACGCGCAGACCTTTTCGCGAATTTTCTTCCCGCGCCGGAAGCAGACTCTGGAGCTGTCGAACAGCGTTGTCCGTGACATTAATCATACCTCGAGAAAATACGGCTGCAGCGTAACCAAGTCAAAACGGCCCGACCACTACACATTTTCTTAACCTGGGCAGTTAGCGAAAAGGTGGATCGGCTTCTCTGAAGACGATGGCAAATACAACTACCGAAGGCGCGAGAATAATGTGGTAGCCCATGTGCCGCAGTCCGGGCGCTGCCTCATATATTTTGCAGGCCGAAATGTTAAGTGGTTTTGCCGTTTTTCTTCGCAATCCGCGATCTGGAATCTACAGTTTGAAAATACAAAATGAGCCGGATTCGATTGTTGCCAGAGACCGTAGCCAGCCAGGTTGCTGCCGGCGAAGTGGTGGAGCGCCCGGCGTCGGTGATAAAGGAGTTGATCGAAAACAGCATCGACGCAGGCGCCCGCAAAATCGACACGGTGATTCGTCGCGGAGGAATCTCTTTGATCCGAGTGATCGATGACGGCTGCGGCATGGATCGCGATGACGCCTTGCTTTCCCTCGAGCGGCATGCCACCAGCAAGATTCGGTCGGCTGCCGATCTGCAGGCGGTAACCACACTTGGGTTTCGCGGCGAAGCGTTGCCCAGCATCGCCAGCGTGTCGCGATTTCGCCTGACCACGCGAGAGCCCGGTGCGATTTCAGGCACCGAGATCATCGTCAATGGCGGCAAGATCGACATCGTGCGCGATGGCGGTGAGGCTCCGGGGACGCAAGTCGAGGTGCGCTCCCTTTTTTATAATTTGCCAGCACGCCGAAAATTTCTTCGCTCCGAAAATACCGAAAGTCGCAACATCGAGCATCAGATGCATTTGCAGGCAATCAGCCATCCTCAGATCGGCTTTTCTTTATTACGAGACGACCGCATGTTATTCCAGTTACCGGCGGCGGCGACGTTGGGTGATCGAATCCGGGATTTGTATGGTATCCAATTATTGGAGCGCCTTGTTGAGGTAAACGGCACGAGTTCGCGGAACATTCGCTTAGGTGGATTTATCGGGCAGGCAGGACTGAGCCGGCAGACAAGGGCGCAACAGCACGTTTTTGTAAACAGCCGCGCTATCGAAAGCGGGCTGCTCACCGCGGCTATCAGAGAGGGTTATCATACCGCTCTGATGAAAGGGCAGTATCCTGTTACGTTTCTTTTTCTGGAGCTCGATCCCGCGGCTGTAGACGTAAACGTTCACCCGGCAAAGCGCGAAGTGCGTTTTCGCGATCCGACTGCAATTCGGGAAGCGATTGTCCACTCGATCCAGCAAACTTTGGAACACGGCCGTGTGGCCTGGCAGGAGAAATTTCGCGCGCCTTTGATTGCGCCCTCGGCTGTTCCAGGAAAAGCAGCTACCGACCTTAAGTTACGGTCCGAGGTAGCAGCTCCAGAGGAGACGCATCGCGACTTACCACACCTAGGACCGGCTGGAGCCGGGGTGGTTGACCGGGGCCACGCACGAATCCCAGACACCGTAGGGCAGGCGCACCGCCTGCAAACCCCGCGTGTTGATTCGGCAGACGATGGGCTTGCGCTTCAACGGTCGCAACGGCTGGCCGCTCAGCAGCAATTCCAGATCATCGGTGTGTTAAGCAAGCTTTATGTCTTGATGGAAAACGCGGACGGGCTGGTCCTTGTTGATCAACACGCGGCGCATGAGCGAATTTTGTTCGAAGAACTGCGACGAAGAATGGAGGAGCAGGGGGTACCAACGCAAAAGCTTCTGTTGCCACAAACGTTCGATGTGCCGCCGCGCGACGCCGATTGGATCGAACGCAACATGTCGACCCTGCAGAGAATGGGAATTGGGATTGAGAGTTTCGGACCGAACACATTCAAGATCGACAGTCTCCCGGGATTCTTGAACCTCTCCGATCCAGCGCAGTTCATGCGCAAGGTGATCGACGACCTCAAAAGCGCCGGCAACAGCACTTCAGCAATGCGTTTGGGTGAGGAGATGATTGCCAAGACAGTTTGCCGGCACGCTGTCAAAGCCAATGATCCACTGCGTTACCCCGAAGTGGAGAAACTGATTCGCGATTTGCTCGACTGCGATCTGCCTTACTGCTGTCCTCATGGCCGCCCCACGATGATCCAGGTTTCGCTTGCCGAGCTGGAAAAAAAATTCGGACGCAAGATCTGATGACTTGCTAGTCCGCGATGAGTGGTCGCTAGCTTGGTAAGAAAATCCCTGCCCGCGAATTCACGCGAATTAACGCGAAAGCATTGAGATCTAGCTTGCTTTTATCTGCATCTATTCGTGTGATTCGCTGGCAGTCTTTGGCTACAAACTCTTATTGATTGCTCACCATTTTCGGAGTCGCAGTGGTCACCTCAATCTGGTGGCTCACTTTTTCGATTTTTTCCTCTTGCTCTTTTAACCGCGCATTTACAGCCCCGATCGCGGCTTCCAATTTGTGTACCTTACTCTGCTCTTCGAGGAACGCCTTATGTTCCTTGAGAAATTCATTGAGCAACATCGCGTTCACCGCATCGTAGCGCACAGTGTAAATCTCGCCCTTCTCGTCGCGAACCACGAGGTCCGGATTCACCTCGGCGACATCTTCGGCTAATAATCCAAATTGTGGTGTGTTTGCGTTGTCGCTCTTGTAATGGAATGTCACCGGTTTAAGCGCCAGGATAGCTTCACTAGCTTTGTCCATCGGTTTAATCTCTTTCTTAAACCGGCGCGAGGAACTGGTCGTCCCGAGCTGTCCGGCCGAGTCGATCAGCACTGGGACGGCGTTGTTGTTTCCTGTTGTCACTCCACGAATACTGGCGATGAAAGTTTTATCTACAAAAGCTGGCGTTCCAATGCGGATTGTAAACGATTCGCCCGCGACGCCTTCATTGCCGATATCAATGTTTTGGCTACCGGTGAGATTGTCACCGGCGAAGGTGCCCAACGTGATGTTGTTGGTGCCAGCGGTATTTCCAGAGAGCGCATTAAATCCCAAAGCCATGTTGCTATCACCCGTCACGTTGCTCAAGAGCGCATTTTGCCCGATGGCAACATTGCCGCCGCCACTCATGTTCGCTTTCAGCGCGGCCGTACCAATACCAGTGTTGAAAGTGCCGCTAGTGCTGTTGAGGAGAGCCTGATATCCAATCGCGGTATTGCCATCTGCCGCGTTGGAAAACAGGGCACTGTCGCCGATAGCTGTATTATTGTTGCCGATCAGATTGTCTTGAAGCGCAGCGTAACCGTTGGCCGTGTTGTGGCTGCCAGTCGTATTGCTATTGAGTGCTAACACGCCCGTAGCTACATTATGGGTCCCACTGGTATTATTCATGAGTGCTTGGGCGCCGTCTGCGGTATTGAAGCTCTCGACGTTGTTCAGCAGCGCTTGGTAACCAGTGGCAGTGTTGTAGGCCCCGGTTGAGGTACTGAAGAGTGCCTGAAACCCATTAGCCGTATTGCCGTCGGCTTGGGTATTAAGCTGAAGAGCCCCTGCGCCAACGACCGTATTTTGGATACCGGTGGTGTTCTGGGAGAGCGCTAGAGCACCGTTGGCCGTGTTTCCGACGGCATCGATGTTGCTCGCAAGGGCGCCAAAGCCGGTCGCTGTGTTGAAGGGGCCGGTGGTGTTGTGAAGGAGGGCTTCAGTACCAATAGCGGTGTTGCCTTGAGCGGTGGTGTTGGAAAAGAGGGCAAACGTTCCATTGGCCGTGTTGTTGGGGCCCGTGCTGTTGCTAAAAAGCGCTCCGGCGCCAGTAGCCGTATTCGAGTCTGCGGTGTTGACAAGGAGCGTTCTGGCGCCGACACCGGTGTTGAAATCGCCGTCGGTGAGGCTCAGGAGCGAATATATACCAACTGCGGTGTTGTAGATACCGGTGGTGCGGCTAAGAAGAGCATTGGTTCCCTCCGCAGTATTGCCTCCGGGATAGCCTCCATCCGGCGGCGGGACAATGGCCTGCGTTCTTGGGGAAAGCGCAAGGAAACCAAGCGCCAAGAGTATCGTTGTGAATGTGACATTTCGATTTTTCATAATTTAATTTCCTATCATCTTTTTTTAGCCTTCCTGATTTCCGCTCGTCACCCGTTACTTCCGAAAATTCTGCCCGGCGTTGCAAAAAAGTTTGGAAATCGACAGTTCAGTTTAATACAGCAACCCCACCGCTCCTCATCACAGTGGCGCTCGTCTCCTTTGCATTCTTGCCGAGGGTCCACGCGGTCGTTCCAGCGCCGGATGGAGGTGCCGAGTTTTTGACGAAAGGTCGGTGTTTGTCGAGAACAAAAATCTCAGCACAGGCTGTAAAGCCACGAGCCCGGCTGCGGCGCTCGCGACCGCGCTTTGGACACTGGCACCAACGATGCCCGGCTACAACGTTAAGCGTCGATATTCGCTTTACGGGTTGTCCATGACGAGTTGCGGCGCAGCTTTCTTCATCTCAACCTGCGCACTCACTTTTTGAATTTGTGCGGCCTGTTCTCTCACCGTTGCCACGAGATCGGCAACCGCCCTTTCCAGTTTCTCCACTTTGCGATGCGCTTTCAGAAACTCATTGAGCAACATCGCGTTCACCGCGTCGTAGCGAACCGTGTAGATCTCGCCATTCTTGTCACGCACCACCAGGTCCGGGTTCACAGTAGCCACTTCTTCGGCGATCAAACCAAATTGCGGCGTATTCTTGCTGTCGCTCTTGTAGTAAAACGTCACCGGCTTGAGCGATAGAATTGCTTCGCTGGTTTTGTCCATCGGTTGAATCTCTTTTTTAAACAGCTTCGATGAGACAATCGTGCCTAGCTGGCCGGCGGAATCTATCACCACAGGTATGCCGTTGACTCCGACGGTGACATCGCGAATGCCCGCGATAAAGGTTTTTGTTTGAGTGTTGCCAATTCGGATCGTATCCGACTCGCCCGTGAAGCCCGAGTTGCCGATATCTATATTGTTGTTGCCCGTGGTAAGACTGGAGCCAGCGCCAGCCCCCAATCCGATATTGCTGTTGCCCGTGCTGGCCGAGAGCGCTTGATAACCGGTAGCCGTGTTGCCGACGCCGACAAGATTGTTACGGAGTGCTTGAAAACCATCGGCAGTGTTTTGGTTACCAGCGGTGTTGAATACAAGCGCACCACCACCAGTGGCCGTGTTGTTGCTGCCAGTGGTATTGCTAAAGAGTGCTTCGTCGCCGTTGGCCGTGTTGAAGCCGCCGGTGTCGTTCTCAAAGAGCGCGAACGCTCCAGTAGCCGTGTTAAAACCACTGGTGCTAACCAAAAGCGCCCCAGCACCTATCGCCGTATTTTCCTGGGTAGTGGTGATACTCAGGAGTGCCCCTGCGCCGACGGCCGTGTTGAACTTGCCTTCTGTGCTGCTCCTGAGCGAAAACAGGCCAATGGCAGTGTTGTACGTGCCGGTGGTGAGACTCAAAAGCGCATTCGTTCCCTCTGCGGTGTTGCCGCCGGGATAGCCTCCATCAGGCGCCGGAACGACTGCTTGCATTCTCGACAAGAGTCCAAAGCAAAGGAACACCAGTGTGACAAGGATCAGTAGAGTTTTTGATTTGGGCTGAGCTGCTGATTTCATAGTATGATTCTTTCTTTTCCCGCCATTCCAGGTTGATGTGATTATTCGGGTCTGCAAGGGGCGAAGGGCCTGCGGAAAAAAGGTCATCCGTCCCGACTCAGACCGACCTGGTGCGGAGTTTTGACAAAATCTCGCCCGCTTGTCGAGAACAAAACGGGCTCGCGCGTTGCGGCTGAAAGCGCTGCGCATTGATCGCGTACGCGAAGCTTTGGCCCAACTCGGCGAGTACTTAGCAATGACGAAATCCGAATGATGAATGAAGCCCGAACCAGCGAATGACTAAAAGATTAGTTGCGCGCGCATTTGGACTTCGTCATTCGTGCTTCGTCATTTTCGCAGCGTGGGTCGAAGCGCCACGGCAGATTCGCCCGGGAGAAGCCATTTCTCAGGGGTAGGAGTCATGGCCGTGCCTGTCCTGCCATAGCGAGCAGACTCACTCGTCCAGAGCGTTTCCCATTTGAAGCCAAGTGGGGGCGCAAGCAAAGGCTCTGAAGCAGGGTGCAGGAGCTGGCGCTCTCCCAAATTGACTAACAGCAGGCGATCGTCGTTTTCCTGCGAAAAATATCTAACAACGAAACTTCCTGATCCCAGGATCGCGCCATCGACACCGCCGGGAATTTGCTGGTGAAAGCGCGAATCTTCTCGTCGCAATTTCAAAAGATCGATATGCAGATCGTAAAGCTCGCGGTTCTTTTCGCGCTCGGCAAAATCGAGTTTGCAGCGGGCGAATACTTCAGGATCGTCAGGCGCCGGCAAACTTTTCCCTGCTTCTTCCTCGGTGAGCGATAAAAACGGCGCCAGCCACTCGGCGCGGCCCTTCCGAATTGCATCGCGCACGGTAGCGTCACCGATGTCGGCAAAAAACATGAACGGGTTGGACGCGCCGAACTCCTCTCCCTGAAATAGCAGCGGCGTCCAGGGTCCGAGCAAGAGAAGAGCGGTCATCACGCGATAGCGCGCGGGCGACGTTTGAAAGCGCACCCGTTCACCTGGCCCGGTATTCGCGATCTGATCGTGGTTCTCGATGAAACAAACAAAAGCCTCCGGTGCGATGTCGACAGCAGGGGATCCTCGCAACGCTTTTCGCCAGGAGAGCGCCTGACCTTGATAAAGAAAGCCGTATTTCGCCGCAGAAATAAACTCCTGTGGCGCGCCGCGGTAATCGCCATAGTAGGCTTCCTTGCGACCCATCAACGCAACCACTGCACTGTGATGAAAATCGTCGTTCCACATTCCATCCAGATCGTCACCGCCCTTGCTGCTTGGTCGCACCATCTTGGCTTCCTGCCGATCGTTCTCGGCGATCAAAATAATTGAGCGCGCGCCGGCCGCCTTGCGTGCCGCGCGTCCGACTGCACCAATGATGTACTCGCTGGATCGATCGCGGACGGCGTGCAAGGCATCGAACCGAAAACCATCGAAATGAAATTCCTCGATCCAATAGCGTGCGTTGGTGATGAAAAATTCCCGGACCGGCGCTGAATTGCGCCCATCAAAATTAACTGCGTCACCCCATTCATTTTCGTTTTCGCGAGTCAGATAATCGTCAGAAAAAATACCGAGATAATTTCCGTCCGGACCGAAGTGGTTATAAACGACATCAAGGATCACGCCCAAGCCTAACGAGTGCGCGCGATTAATGAAACTGCGCAAATCATCCGGCGCGCCATACAGATGCGACGGCGCAAAAAGGTTCACGCCGTCGTATCCCCATCCGAATTTTCCAGGGAAATCGGCGACCGGCATCATCTCGATCACGGTGACTCCGATACACGCCAGCTCCTCCAATTGCTGCGCAGCGGCGTGCCATGTTCCGTCCTTCGTGAACGTGCCGATGTGCATTTCGTAGATAATCTGGCCTTTGAGCGTGAGACCGGGCCACTGCGAATCGGTCCACCGGAATTGCGTGGGATCGACAATGGAAGAAGGACTGTGTGGCCCATCGGGTTGAAAGCGCGATGCCGGATCCGGATAAAAGTTTTCTCCCTCATTTACTCGGAATCGATAGCGAGCGCCTGCGCCTGCATTGGCAGAACCGGAAAAATATCCGCCTTCTTCGGCTTCCAGCGCATGGAATGTCCGCCGTGAGTCTTTCGCTGCACTTTCTTCGAGAACGAGATCAACACGGTGCGCCTTTGGTGCCCAGATGCGGAAGTGTGTTTCGTTAGGACCGATCAATTCCGCGCCAATTGGGTAACGGCGTTTGACGAGTCTCACCGTGTCGTCGGTACGCATAGTCGACTGTTCATTATTCTCGTTTTCCTCTTCAAGATCGTGTGAAACAACGCACGGGCGCGGGTTACGCAAGAAATAGGGGAACGAACGCCTGCCTTACAGCAGGCTTGATCACTCGGTTAAAAACATTTCAGAATCTCGTGCATGAATGGGACCGAACCCAACATCGAAATCTTTAAGCCATTTGGTGAGGCGTTCGAGCTGATGAAGAAGATTCTTTTTCAGCCATTCGATTTGAAGAAGTGGTTTGTCATTGGCTTTGGGGCATGGCTGGCGAACCTGGGTAGGGGCGGCGGCAGTTTCAACTATCAGTTCAATCGGCGCGACGAGGTGCAGAAGATAAATGACGCGATCAGCCAGATTCCGCATCCAATTCTGCTGTTTGGCGTTTCTCTTCTGATTGTTTTCGTCCTTGCGCTAATCGTCCTGTTTGCCTGGCTGCGAGCACGTGGAAGCTTCATGTTTATCGACTGCATCGTAAAGAACCGCGGCGCGATTGCCGAACCGTGGCGCGAATTTCAGAAAGAGGGTAACAGCTATTTCCGCTTTTGGTTAGTGATTGCTTTTGTCTTTGTCATTTTCGCAGGGTTGCTCTCGCTACCGCTGATCATCTTTGCGATCAAAGGCCGTTACTACTTGCATCTGTATCAGGACCGCTTGGACGTTTACGTGCTATTGGCAATCGCCGCCTGGGTATTTGTGATTCTGCTTGTGATCATGGCTTGGGTGCTGATCGCAAGCTTCATGGTGCCGGTGATGTACCGCCGTCGTTGTCGAGCTTATGAAGCTTTTCACGCAGCGATATCATTGATCGCGGCGCATCCGGGCGAGATTGTTCTCTATTGCTTGTTTCTGATCGTCCTCGCGATCGCCACTGGATTGATCAGTTGCTTCGCCATCTGTGCCACCTGCTGCATCGCCGCGGTTCCTTACATCGGCACCGTGATTTTGTTGCCGGTATTTATTTCGCTTCGCTCGTTTTCACTTGTGTTTCTTCGCCAGTTCGGCCCGGATTACGATGTGTGGGCGAGCCTTATGCCACCGGAGTTTTCGGAGATCTTGTCAGGAATGTCACCCACACCGCCGTCAACGGCAGCTGCGACAAATCCACCGCTGGAACCCCCTTCGCTTCCCGCCGAATGAAAGAAGAGAAAGTAGAAGATCGGAAATCAGAAAAGATTCGACCGTGCGAACCGATTAGCCTAAGAAATCGATCATGAATAGACAGCTCATTCTTTTCTGCGGGGCATTGATCGTAGCCAACACAGTATGCGTGGCCCAAACAAGTCCCTCGCCATCAGCTGCCCCAGTTGCTAATGCCGGTACGATTACGGATCTGGAAAAATCTGCTTGGGAGACATACAAAAACAAACAGAGCCGCTCGTTTCAGAAACTTTTCTACAAAACATACTGTGGTGTTTATACAGATGGAATTAAGACTCTGGACATGGAAGTCGTGGACATGGAAAAGACCGACCTGCACAACTACTCATTGGGTGATATAAAAGTTGAGTTCCCGAATCCCAGCATTGCGGTCATTACCTATAAAACGACGCAACAAGCGACTTCTGAGGGGAAGGATGTTTCTGGCACATACTACAACGAAAGCGTGTGGGTTAAGAAGGGTGAAAAATGGCTTAACACTTTCCACACCGCAATCAAGGCTAAGTGACATTGCACCGGGTCATGAGCTGAATAACAAATAACCAACGTACAATTACCCATGAAAACTCGGTTTCCTTTCCTCTGGATCACAGCATTTGCAGGTGTGGCCATGTGCTTCGGGCAAGCAAGTTCACCTACGCCAGAGAACAGACCCGCCAATGAGCAAGCAATGATCAATTTGGAGAAAGCAATTACCGAAGCATACAAGAATAAAAAGAGCGACACGTTCAGGAAATATCTGGCCAAGAACTATGTTGGCCTTAACGCCGACGGGATTACGAAGGTGGATACCGAAATTACTGGGATGCAGAACACCGATCTGCGAAACTATTCTTTTGCGGACACCAAAGTCGTCTTCCCCAGAGCGGGTGTCGCAATTGTGACATATAAGACCACGGTCCAGAGCAGCGCCGCAGGTCAGGACACATCTGGGACCTATAACGTCGCAAGTGTGTGGACAAAGCGTTGGGGGAACTGGGTTCTTATCAGTCACGTTTTCATGAAGAGTCAATAGGATTGGCCCTGTATTCGGCGCGGCTTGCGACCAGATTTGCCTCGTCGCATAATGTTCAGTCCAGCTATTTAGCTTAACTTCTATGCGAATCGTAAGTCGACTGACGTTCTTGGGTGGGGTAGCAATCGCAGCAGTCCTGCCGAGTGTCTTGTTTGCGCAATCATCCAAGCCAACGATGAAGGCAATTGTCGTGCATGCGTACGGTGGCCCTGAGGTTTTAAAGTACGAAGATGCATCGCCGCCTGAGCCGAAGGAAGATCAGATTCTCGTTCGCGTGATGGTGGCAGGAGTAAACCCGGTTGACGCGTCCATTCGGTCAGGCAAGTACGCGAAGTTTTTCGGGACAGAGCTGCCTTTCATTCCCGGCTCCGACATTGCTGGCGTGGTGGAAAAGGCCGGTCCGAAGATCACGAAGTTCAAGCCCGGTGATTCAGTATTTGCATACATCGATCTCACAAAAGGTGGTGGCTACGCGGAGTACGCGTTGGCGACAGAACGTGAAGCGTCGCCCAAGCCCAAGTCGCTTCCTTACGCTGAGGCTGCGGCGGTGCCGATCGTGGCATTGACCGCCTGGCAGGCGTTGATTGACGCCGCCAAGTTGAGTGCGGGCCAGACTGTATTGATCCACGGTGGGTCAGGCGGAGTGGGAACTTTCGCGATTCAAATAGCAAAAGCGCGCGGTGCGAAAGTGATCGCAACCGCATCGACCGCGAATCAGGACTTGCTCAAAGAGCTCGGCGCGAATGTGGCGATTGATTACACGAAGCAAAAGTTCGAGGATATAGCGAAAGACGTTGATGTGGTGCTTGATTCGGTTGGTAAGGACACGCTGGCGCGTTCCTACAAAGTGGTAAGGAAAGGTGGTTTTATTGTGTCGATCGTTGCGCGACCAGACCAGGCTGGGCTCGATAAACACGGACTCCGCGGCGCAGCGCTCAGTGTAGAGCCGAACTCAGATGAGCTCGCCGAGATCGGCAAGTTAATCGACCAGAAAAAAATCAAGGTAATTGTGTCCCAAGCATTCCCACTTTCTGAAGCAATGAAAGCGCACGAACAAGTCGCGACTGGTCACACCCGCGGCAAGATTGTTCTCAAAGTCGCTGACGAGCCGAAGTAACAAGCACCTATTCACGTGTGGCCTAACACAGAGATGAATTGGGACGCGATTAGTGCGATTTCGCAGTTAATCGGTTCGATTGCTGTCGTTTTATCGGTGTTATACCTCGCGTTGCAAGTGCACCGAAGCACACGCGTGGCCAAGCTCGCTACGCAAGACGCTGCGGCCACAGCCCTGCGGGACGTGACGAAACCTTTGATGGAAAACGCTGAACTGGAACGCATCTGGCGGGTAGGCTTGGAAGACATCGGCGCGCTCTCTGTCGAAGAGCGGGCGCGCTTTTTTCACGCTACCTACCAATGGTTGAAAGCGTTCGAGACAATTCATTTTCATTATGTTTATGGACTAATGGACAAGCAGCTCTGGGAAGGCTGGCGCGAACTCCTTCGACATTACGTCGCAGCGCCCGGGATCGCTCATTACTGGAAGCTTCGCCCTGAAGTTTTTTCCGAGCGGTTTCGGAAGTTTGTTAACTCGCTCGAACCTCCGACGGAGCAACGCACTGTGGGAACGCTTTTCGGTGAGGAACGAAAATGAAGGGGACAGGTGTCATCTTGGGGTCGCGCAGACGACGAAGGATCTCGCATTGGGTAGAAAGTCACACAAGGTAGGTTGTGTAATCTACTCGGCCTTGTGAGAGGTCCCTCGCTCTCGCTCGGGATGACGACGTGTTTAGCAGACGATGTAGTTTCGAGATCCCTACTTACACGGGCCCGGGACAGGGATAACAAACTTGCCGTCTTTCTCGGCAATGAAGTTTTCGCTCGTGCTGGTCGAGCTGCCGTTGGCGTCTTTTTTCTCGACCTTGATGATGAGCTTTTTGGTTGGTTTGAGTGTCAGGCAAACTTTGCCGCCGGTCGGCGAATCCATTGGCGTCGCCGCTTTTTTCGCGTCCTCGGGTGTAAGATCGACAAGCTCGATGTTGGATATTTTCTCGCCGGCTTCTCCTGACTGCATCATTTTGTAGAAGCCGAGAATGGCCGGCTCGGCGCCTTGCGTGTAAAGGAAAGATTCCAAGGTAACTGTGTCCTTCCCCTCGAACGCAGTTTTGTATTTATCGGTAAACGCCTTCTCTTGCGCGGACGTGCCTGCGTGGAGCGACAGAGAAGCTGTGATTACAGCGGCACAGCTTAAGATAATTTTCGCGACGTTGTTCATGCAAGTCAGGCTAGGGGGCTTCACGCGCGCAACGCAAGCCCATTATGAGAAAACCGTTGCCGATCGGCGCGCGACAGGCTAATTCCACTTTCGCCCGATCACCGATGAACATCCACGAATATCAAGCCAAAGAGTTGCTGCAAAAATTCGATGTAGCGACGACGCGAGGAAGGGTCGCATCGACTCTTGACGAGGCGGAGCAAATCGCGCGCGAACTTGGCGATGTTGATGTCGTCGTCAAAGCGCAGATTCACGCCGGCGGGCGTGGCAAGGGTAGGTTCACGAACGGATTCAAGGGCGGCGTGCATGTTCGCAAGTCGCCAGCGCAAGTGCGCGATGCCGCGGCAAAGATGCTCGGTCAGATTCTCGTCACGCACCAGACGGGGCCAGCCGGTCGCAAGGTAAACAAAGTGCTCGTAGCGGAATCTGCCGACATTGCGCGCGAGATTTATTTTGCCGTCCTGCTCGATCGAGCGACAGCTGCGCCTGTGATTGTCGCTAGCACCGAAGGCGGGGTTGAAATCGAAGCTGTCGCCGCAAAATCGCCTGAGAAAATTATTCGTGAACCAATTGATCCATTGGCAGGCCTGCAGCCATTTCAGACTCGAAAGCTGGCCAAACAACTTGGCTTTGAGTCGTCACAGTTGAAAAGCGCTTCGAAATTATTTGAAGGACTCTACCGCACGTTTGTTGCCTACGATTGTTCGATGGTCGAGGTGAATCCGCTCGTTGTGACAACCAAAGGTGATGTGCTTGCGCTCGATGCGAAGTTTAACTTCGATGATAACGCGCTGTATCGTCATCCAGAAATCGCGGCAATGCGCGATGTCGCTGAGGAAGATCCACGCGAAGTCGAAGCTTCGAAGCATGGTCTTAATTACATCGGCCTCGACGGAAACATCGCCTGCCTGGTAAACGGCGCTGGTCTGGCGATGGCTACGATGGACATCATTAAGTTCTATGGCGGCGAGCCAGCCAACTTTCTTGATGTAGGCGGTGGCGCCACGGAAGAGCAGGTAACTGAAGCGTTCAAGATTCTGATCGCCGACAAAAAAGTAAAAGCAATCCTCGTCAACATTTTTGGCGGTATTATGAAATGCGACATCATTGCCCAGGGAATCATCAACGCGGCCAAAACCGTGAAGCTCGGCGTTCCGCTGGTCGTTAGGCTGGAAGGAACAAACGTTGACAAGGGAAAACAGATTTTAAAACAGAGTGGACTCGAGTTAATTGCGGCAGACGACCTCGGTGACGCCGCGCAGAAGGCAGTGAATGCCGCAAACGCGAGATGAAAATCAAAGAAATTGCGTTTGTCGGCATTCCTGTGAGGGAGATGAAGAAAGCCCGCAAGTTTTATGAAGAGGTGCTTGGATTAAAGCCTGATCCGGAAATGACCGGCGAGATGTGGACCGAATACCTGGTCGGCGCTGGGACAATCGCGATTGGTTGCGTCGGCGATCAGTGGCAACCGTCTGATCAAGGGACAGCCGCGGCGCTTGAAGTCCAGAATTTGGAGGATGCGCTCGCTCGCCTAACCGAACGCAAGGTTTCGTATCACGAAGTTGAGTCGCCCGTTTGCCGAATGGCAATCATTCAAGATCCCGATGGGAACAAGCTGATAATTCACAAACTTAAACCCGAAAACGAGAAAGGAACCTGCAAATGATCACAAACGAAGTGGCATTCGTCGCCATTGCTGTTTCAGACAAAGAGCGCGCGCGGAAGTTTTATCAGGAGACGCTCGAGCTAAAACCTGCAAGAACCCAAATGGATGGCGCATGGGTCGAGTACGATCTCGGCCCAATCACGATCGGTGTTGGTTGTCATCCGGCGTGGAAGCCTTCGCGTGATGGAACGACGATCGCATTCGAAGTGGACAATTTTGACGATGCCTACGCGAAGCTAAAAGAACGCGGAGTCGCCTTCGACATGGAGAAATTCGAGACGCCTGTTTGCTGGATGGCGCAATTTCGTGATCCCGATGGGAACAAACTCGTCGTGCACAAGCGAAAGTCTTCCTGAGGAACTGAAGCAAATGATCAAGGAGATAGCATTCACTGGTTCGTCAGTGACAGATATGAAGCGTGCGCGCGCGTTTTACGAAGATGTTCTTGGTCTCCAGCCGAGCGAAGAATTAGCGGAAGGAAAATGGATCGAATACGAAGTAGGAGACGGAATCTTTGCGGTTACAAACATTGATCCAAAATGGACGCCCAGTAGTCAGGGCACATCTATTGCCTTTGAGGTGGACGACATTGATGCGACGATTCGCGAATTGAAAAAGAGCGGAGCAAAGTTCTTCCTGGAGAAGAGTGAGACACCAGTCTGCTGGATCGCGATCGTTTATGACCCTGACGGAAACAAGGTCGTGATCCACAAGCGCAAGTCTGGCTAATTCATGTCCGTTCTGGTTGATAAGAGCACGCGCCTCGTGGTGCAAGGAATTACGGGTAGCGCAGGCGCGTTTCATACGCGGCAGTGCATCGATTACGGGACGAACGTTGTCGCCGGTGTAACGCCAGGCAAAGGTGGACAGATGTTCGATGGCGAGGTGCCGGTATTCGATACTGTTTGGGAGGCCCGCCAAAAAACCGGCTGCAACGCCTCGATGGTTTTTGTGCCAGCTCCGGCGGCTGCCGATTCAATTCTTGAAGCCGTGAACGCAGGAGTAGAACTCGTCGTTTGCATCACGGAGGGAATTCCAGTGATGGACATGATGCGGGTGAAAGCCCTGATGCGTGGAAAGCAGTCGCGACTGATCGGGCCGAATTGCCCAGGAATCATTACCCCGAGCGCATGCAAGATCGGGATCATGCCGGGGTATATTCATAAGCCGGGCAACATCGGCGTGATCTCGCGTTCCGGCACACTCACTTACGAGGCAGTCTGGCAACTCACTTCACGCGGATACGGGCAATCAACTTGCATCGGGATCGGCGGCGATCCCATCGGCGGCTTGTCGCACCTCGATTGCGTGAAACTGTTCAATGAAGATCCCGGCACAGATGCGATGATCTTGATCGGTGAAATAGGCGGCTCAGCGGAAGAAGAAGCCGCTGAGTGGATCAAGAAGCATTGCAAGAAAGCGGTTGCAGCTTTCATCGCGGGAATGACAGCTCCACCGGGACGACGCATGGGGCACGCCGGCGCGATTGTTTCTGGCGGCAAAGGGACTGCAGCAAGCAAGATCGAAGCGCTCAAGGCGGCAGGCATCGCTGTTGCTCAGACTCCGGCCGCAATCGCCGACACGCTGATTGCCCGAATGAAGGTTCGACCGTAAAATTCGCGCTTTCAGAAAATAATCATTACGGTATCTCGAACCGTTTATTTAGATCGCTCCGTGACCTGCTTGCGGTTCGCTGGATGAAATCCAGACAAATTCGACATGAAATTGCTGAATCGGATTAATTATCTATGAACACACTTGCACTCATTGCTATCACCTGGATTGGAAAAGAATACCGCTTTTTTGGCTTGGATTGGAGTTATCTCATGGTCCTTGGTTTCATCGGGAACGCTCTTTTCTCGATGCGTTTCCTTGTCCAATGGCTCGCCTCAGAGCGACAAGGCGAAAGCATAATTCCAGTCTCGTTCTGGTACTGGAGCATTGCCGGAAGCGCACTCATGTGCCTTTACTTTATTTTCCGTCGCGATCCGGTTGGAATTCTCGCGTATCTCCCCAACTCGATGATTTACATCCGAAATTTAATGCTGATTCGGAAGCGCAAATTTGCCTTCACCGCGGCCGCGCCTTCGCAACACCCGCGCGAAACTGGATAGCGAAGACTCTCCGCTTCAATCCATGCTGGGATGATTCGCGCGGTGATAAGCGCTTCGACAAGATCGTTGCCGCAGCCAAGGCCGCCAGCAGATAGTTCTTCACCCAGAAAACGAGATCGTTCTGCACGTCTGTCCTTGGACAGAATCCAGTCATCTGGTGTGTGGATAATAAAGCCCTGACCCCATTTCCCATTTCTCCGAGTGAGTTCAAAGAGCCGTAAGCGTCACACGTGAAACCAAAAGCCGCCATGCGGTGAAGCGTGACGGCTGATTGCCAAATATGGCTGCTTGTTCGGCTCGGCAGGTTACTTGAGCAAGCCCTCGCTATTGTCTGGTCATAGTGCCGCTGTTGCTTGCTATCACGTGGGTAGCGGGTGGGTCTGTAATGATCCACTTGAGCTCAGCGCCTCCGTTCACGATGTAAAAATCGCGGTGCTTGGGGCCGTTCATACCCGTCCACGTCATCGTCCCGTGGCCGTTCACATCCACGGTATAGGTGCCATTAAAGATGAGGTGGAGATTTGTTCCAGCATTTCTTATGATCAAATCCTCGTGAAAGGTGCCGGTCGCGGGCGTGAACGTCACGAGACCGACCTGACTGACCGGGTCGAAGTTAACGACGCCATTGCCGAAGGTCCAGCCGTCGGCGAGCTCAACGTAGTTTCCCGACACGTCGTTGATGCTAAATGAACCAGCGCGTGCACTAGCCGAAAAGGCTGGCGCAAGGCCGATAATGGAAGCCGCTAACACGAGTAGCAGAGCGACTCGGATGCGGTTTTTGGTGATGTTTGAATTTCTCATAAACTAATTTCCTTTTTGTTTTGGCCTTGTTTGACTTCTCGTTTTGGGAAGTCCTTTCTAGCCGTTCACTCAT
>JBKPDP010000030.1:0-69370 GCA_046727935.1 Verrucomicrobiota bacterium
GCTGGGAACGGTCCATCAACGAGGCGCTGCATCCCGGTCCAGCTCGAGAACAGTGCATAAGTCCAGAAGCCGATCGTCGCCAAATGATAACTGTACACCGGCCGACCGATCACTTTGGGAATCATGTAATAGGCAGTGCCGAGACCGATCGCGCCGAACCAGAGAAAGAGTAGATTATTCGCGTACCACCAACCGACGGCCGACTGCAACACTCCCTGCACCGGCACGGCGAAGAGCATTAATTGACCAGCCGCGTAAAGCCACGGGAACCAGAGAAACGCACCGAGTAAATACCACTGCGTAATGTAAATTTGTTCGCCGCGCCGAAACCGAAACATCAGCACCGCCCAAGAGGCAACGAGCGTGTAAGCGACGAAAAGAATAATGGCTCCGTAGCTGGGGAACTCGAGCCATTGATAACCAGTGCTGTCGCCGAGCAGAATTCCGCCTACGCCCAACAAAACTCCAAGGTTCCAAAATCCAGCGCCCGCAACCAAGAGCAGCGGATAACGCAGGACTGTGCGGCACAATCGGGCCATCAGCCAAATTGCGGTGCCCATGCCCGCCATCGACGCCCAGCCGTACACCATCACGTTCATGTGTGCGGGGCGCACGCGTCCCCAAGTGAGAAAACTGATGTCGGAAAGCAAATCCGGCGTGTGCAGCTTGAATGAAACGAAACCGGCAAGCAGCGTGCCAAGGATCAGCCACGCCACCGCCGAAGTGTAAAAAATCAGCACAGGCACGCGCGTTGAGGCGTCGATCAGAGCGCGTTCTAACTGCTCCGCGTCACCTGCGGCGGCCGAAACGGACGGTTCTTTAAGTGGGATTCCCGCAGGGTTCATTCAGTGCAAAAGCGTTGAAACGTTGAAACGTTAAGAACGATCATGGACTTTTCGTCGGGCTGGGTGAAGCCGGGCCCGGTGGTGGCGACTGAGCCGCTGGCGAAGGTGAGGCTGGAGCTTCCGCGGACGGCGATGGCACAGGTTGCGCTCCGCCCGGCTGTGGGGAGCCGGCCGGCGCTGGAGAGGCCGGAGCAGGGCTCGCAGCAGCGCCTGCGGTTGCTTGCGCCTCCGGCGTGGCGATCGGACCTGCCGGCACCGGCTTGTGTTGCGCCAACCCGGCAACCGTCAATTCCATGGCGCGCTCGATCGGGATGCGAGCGACGCCTTTGTTTTTGTCGGTCCAACCGTAAGTCGTCAAAGCCTTGTCGGCCTCCTCGCGTAATGTCTTCAAATTCTCCACGCGCTTTTTCGCCCGGGCTTCTTCGTAATCGCTTTCACGCGGCGTCGGCCCAATGATCGCGAGCACGATCACACCAAAAAGCGCAAAGAGAAGCACGATCCCCAGCCACGCCGACCATGGAGCACGCACATGGGCAACTTGACGAAGTGATTCGGTACCAGCCATATCAGTTCACTAAGTTTAAAGATTCAATCAGGCGCGGATCGCGGACCGGAAAGAGAGAAGTCCGAGGTACAATTCGCAGATAAACGAAACCGAGCGTTGCGCCGATGGCGATGAGGGAAAGCAAATCCCAGATGCTGACATGCACGCCTGTGCCGTGTAACGCGGGCAAAACGATGATGTACATGTCCAGCAGTTGCATGAACACAATCCACGCAGCGACTAAACAAAGACGGCGCGGTTCTTTCTTAATCGAGCGCAAGAGCAGAATCGCAAAACACACAAAGAAGCGCCCGAGCACCAGCAGCATGCTCAGCACCCACCACGATTCAGTGTTTCGGGTAATAAAGAATTGGGTCTCCTCCGGGATGTTCGCATACCAGATGAGCATGTACTGGCCGAACCCGATGTAGGCCCAGAAAATGCAGAAGGCCAGCATCCATTTTCCCATGATATGATAATGCTCGAGCGTAACGACATCCTTCAGATAACCGGCCTGACGCAAAGCGGTGACCACAAGGACGAGCAGCGACATCGAACTGCCTGCTGCACCGGCGAAAATGTACACGCCGAACATTGTGGAAAACCAGCGATAGTTCAGGCTCATCAACCAATCGAACGCCCCAAAGGTGAGGCAAAGCGCGAACATTGGCAGGCTGATAAACGCGATCTTGCGCATTAAAAGGGTGAAGCGTGGATTTCCATCCCCATCCTGTTTTATCGATAAGCGCCGCAAAGCGAGTGCCGCGCAAAGAAAAAAACCGAGGAACACAACGGCGCGGCCGAGAAAGAAATACCAATTAAGATAGGCGCGCTTTGCATCCAGCGAAGATTCGGCACCGGGCGGGATATCCATCCAGGAATACAGATGGCGTCGAAGGAGAAGGATCGGCACAAAAAGAATCGCCAGCACCACCAGTAACACCGCAATGTTTTCCAGCTGGCGCCGCACCACCACCGACCAGTCGGCATCGGTGGCATGATGCACAATCGTCCAGAAAAAGCAGCCGGCGCAAAGCGTGAAGAAAAATGCAAATGCAAAGAGCCACGAATAACTGAATTGATGCGGATTTAGAAACGCGCCTACGACGCAAAGCGCGAGCGCCACAATGGCAATCAATCCCAGGAGCGATGACAGGCCTGCAAAACGGCCGCTCTCGAAATATTCGCCTTCGGGCGTTGGGGCAGTGTGGGAACGCTCGCTCATTGTTTCTCCAGTTCTGCGTGACGATCTTCCGGAACATCGGCCATCGTCGCGTTTTGGCTGCGCTGTAACGCGCGCAGGTATGCGATGATCGCCCAGCGATCAGGCACAATGATGTTTGGCCCGTAGGCCATCATCGTGTTTTTGCCATTCGTAATCGTGTTGAAAATCTCGCCATCGGACATCTTGCGGAGTCGTTCATCCTGAAGCGAAACAACAGTCGCGAGGCCGTACTGCTTTGTGATTCCGTTACCCGCTGCAGTAGTGCCGTGACACATCGCGCAAGTGATGTTGAAACGCTCTTGCCCGCGCTCCATCAACTCGCTCGTGACCGGCACCGGAATGCCTGTGCCCCAGTGATCGCCCATTTTGCCAGTGTTGTAGTAATCGGTGCCGGCGCCAAAATCAGCGCGCGGATGGGACCACGAACCCACGTCGGCCCCTGGTTGCCCGGTTAGTCCGAGCTTTGGCATCTCATAGCCAATCGGCACCGTACCCGCGACTGGCATACGTGGTCCACGCCCGTCCGCAAAAAGACCAAGCGGTGCTTGTGCACGAACTTTCATCTGGCGCACCATGTCGGGGAAAACCTCGGTCGGCGGCGCGGTGCTCTTCTGCCCACGAAATCCAAAGACCGCGAGGATTGCGACCCCGCACAGAACAAAAATCACTATAAACCCGCGCAACATATTCAGTCCTCGTGCACAATGGTGATGTGTTCGCCGCCGGTTCTTTCCAATAATCCGCGCACACCATTTTCGGTGAACCGTGGATCGCGCGCTTCGATCGCCAGGAAAAATCCGTCGTTGGTCACGCGGCTAAACCGTTCCCAGTTGAACATGGGATGATACCAGCGTGGGAGGCCGTTCATGCCGAGCCAGGCAAAAAATGAGGCGAAGGCTGCGAAGAGCACCGTGAGTTCGAACATGATCGGGAAAAAGGCGGGAACGGTGAAAAAGTTCGTTGGTTTGCCGTGCACATCGACTGGGTAGAGAATCGATGAGGGGCCAAATTCAACGAGGGCAGCGGTGAGCAGGCCCGAAATTCCGCCAAACAAAACCCACCCGCTCAACCACGATTTTCCCAGTCCCATCGCTTCGTCCATTCCATGAATCGGGAACGGAGAATAGACGTCCCAGCGTCTGAATCCCGCGTCCCGGACGCTTTTGGCGGCTTCGTAAAGCGCGGCCGCGCTCGGATACTCCGCCGCCATGGCGTAAACTTTGTGACCGGCAGGCGTCTGCATCATCGTGTGCGCTCCTTTCCGCCGGGAGATACCGATTGAGTCCCAGGTGGTGTGCCATAATGCGGGTCCGCCTCCGGCACTGCCGTTTTTACCTCTGACATGGCGATCATGGGCAGAAAACGGATGAATATCAGAAAGAGCGAAGTGAAAATCCCGAGCGTCCCGATGTACGTCCAGATGTCCACCCAGGTCGCATGAAAGATTCCCCATGCCGATGGCAGGAAGTCGCGGGCCAAACCGCCGGCAATAATGATAAAGCGCTCAAACCACATGCCCGCGTTCACGCACATGGCGACGAAAAAGACGACCAGCACGTTGTGCCGGCACCAGCGGAACCAAAACAGTTGCGGCGACAGGCAATTGCAGAAAAGCATGCCAACCCACCAGTACCACCAGTAGGGACCAAAGACGCGGTTCCAAGACGCGAACCGCTCGTAGGAATTGCCGCTGTACCATGAAACGAAAAATTCCATCATGTAGGAGTAGGCGACGAATGAGCCGGTCAACAAAATGATCTTTGCCATCTTGTCGATGTGTTGTGCAGAGATGACGTCGTGCAGCTTGAAGATCGCGCGCGCGGGCAAAAGCAAGGTCAATACCATGGCAAAGCCGCCAAAGATCGCGCCCGCCACGAAATAGGGCGGAAAGATTGTCGTGTGCCACGTGGGCACAACCGTCGTGGCGAAGTCGAATGATACCACGCTGTGCACCGAAAGAACCAGCGGCGTGGCAAGGCCCGCCAAAAGCAGATACGCCATTTCGTAATGACGCCAGTTGCGATTCGAGCCGCGCCAGCCGCAGGCGAAAATTCCGAAAAGAAACTTCCTGACCTTTGTGGTGGCCCGGTCCCGCAGCGTCGCCAAATCCGGAACTAAACCGGTGTACCAAAACAGGACCGAGACAGTAAAATAGGTCGAGACCGCAAAGACGTCCCACATCAACGCGCTCCGGAAATTTTGCCAGATCGCCCAGTTATTAGGCACCGGCGCCAGATACCAGGCCATCCAGAACCGGCCGACGTGGATGCCGGGGAAAATCGCAGCGCAGATCACCGCAAAAAGCGTCATCGCCTCCGCAGAACGATTGATGGAGGTACGCCATTTTTGCCGGAGCAAAAACAGGATCGCAGAGATGAGTGTGCCGGCGTGTCCGATACCGATCCAGAAAACGAAGTTGGTGATTCCCCAAGCCCAGCCGACCGGGATCTGATTTCCCCATGTGCCGACGCCGGTGGAAATCAGGTATCCAATGCAAAAAAGTCCAAAGGTCGCGGCGCTTCCAGTGATGGTGAACGCCACCCACCACCAGCGCGGCGCGGGTTGTTCCACCACGCCAGAAATTCGCTCAGTGAGCCAGCTAAAATTGCGCCGGTTCAGAACAAGCGGCACGCGCGTGATCTGCTGCTCCGCCTCTTGAATTTTTTCAGGTGCTGCTGCGGGTGCTCCGTCCATGTCAGATTGCTAATTGCCAATTGCCAATTGCGAAAAGTTGGATAGCTCACGCTTCTCGCGTGCTGGCGAACCCGCCTCGGGTTCGCGGACTTGCCTCACCGTTAGTCCAAAGACAAGGAGCCCGAAAAGAGATAAAGTCGCCAAAGGAAAAGTTCGTTTCGGCGCGACGCCGAAACCAGACACGCGAGACACGTGCGCTACCCGGAATCTGTCGGCCACCGTTATCACTTCTTCATTCATGCTGGTTTCTCCTCCATACTTGCAACTCCGATGTTTTCTGCGTCGGGCATTTTTGGGTTTGGATTGCGAATGCGCGCCAGGTAGCTGACTCGCGGGACGACGTTCAAATAATCGAGGATTCGGTAATTGCGGTCCTGCTGTTTCATTTTTGAGACGCGACTCTCCGGGTCCTTGATATCGCCAAAAACAATCGCTTCTGTGGGACACGCTTGCGCGCACGCCGTGGTGAACGAATCGCGCGGGATTCGCGTGTCCGCTGAAGCGCCGGCGCGCGCGAGAGCAGCGATTTTTGCCTCCTCGATCCGTTGCACGCAGAAGGTACATTTCTCCATCACCCCGCGCATGCGCACGGTCACGTTGGGATTTTTCTGCATCTTGATAGTGTCCGGCGCGCCCTTTGTCGTGAGCGGCGCGAAATATTCTTCGTAGATGCTGAATGCGCCAGCGATCTTTCGCTTACCGACGGGTCGCTGATTGTAATCGAAGTAATTAAACCGGCGCACCTTGTACGGGCAGTTGTTCGAGCAAAATCGCGTGCCAATGCAGCGGTTGTAAGCCATGACGTTCAGGCCATCCTCACTGTGAAGCGTTGCGTTGACTGGGCAAACCGTTTCGCACGGCGCGTTCTCGCAATGCTGGCACGGCATCGGCTGATGTACGATCTCGGGATTCTCCGGCCATTCGCCGCGGTCCTGGTTGTACGGTTTGCGGCTGGCGTAATAGCGATCAATGCGGAGCCAGTGCATGATTCGGCCATGCGCCACCTGTAGCTTGCCGACGACGGGGACGTTGTTCTCGGCCTGGCAGGCGAGCACACACGCGCTACACCCGGTACACACATTCAAATCGATACTCATTCCCCACTGCTGCGGTGCCTTCAGCGGCGGATGCGTGTAGATGCTCGGCGGCGGATGCGGCAACTCCTCTTCGCCCGGTATTTTTTGCGCGAACTCGTTGTTTTCACGGTAGCCTTCCAACGTTGCTTCGCGCACAAGACCGCGGCCCTCGATGCTGAACTGCTCCTGTGTAATTGAGAACGGATACGCGCGACCAACTTTCGTCACCCTTATGCTCTCGATCCCCTGCCCACCTGCGACCGCGAAGTGCGGATTTGCGGCCGTGCGCAGGAAATAGCCATTGAAACCACCCTGCTGGGCAATCTTCGGCTCTTCTTTCAGCGCTCCACCCGCGTACGGCAGCGCATTGAACTCTGGCATCTTTCGGCCATGGCCCAGCGAGACAGTAACGGAATTTTCGGCATGGCCTGGTGATACGAGCGCCGCGATAACCAGTTCACGCCTGATCGGCTCCGGATGAGCGCTCTTTTCGTTAATCGTGATCTGCACGAGATCGCCGGTCTGGACCCCCAGCTTCTTAGCAAAAGCAGGACTCATTAACGCAGCATTGTCCCACGTCAGCTTCGTAATTGGATCGGGCAATTCCTGAAGCCAGCCGTTGTTTGCATAGCGCCCATCGTCCATGACGTAGCTGCCCACGAGCACAATCTCCGGCGATTCTGCTCCCGGCGCTGGTGACAGCGTCCAGGAGTTTCCCATCAGGGCTCCGGCCGCAGCTCCATTAAACGAGGGCGACTGATCGCGCGGCTGGATATGGGCTGCAGATCCATCGTGGAGAAAGCGCGACCAGGCAGTTTGAAAATTGCCGGGCGGATTTGTTGCGCGAAAAGTTTCCTGAACCAACTCTGGCCCTTCTGTTTTCGGTCCGCCGAGCAGCGCATTGAGCAATTCTATTTCCGAGAGACCGCCGAAGATCGGCAAAATCATCGGTTGGATGGACAAGTAATCGCCATTGGCGGTGAGCGTGTCGCCCCACGATTCCAGATAATGTGCGGAAGGAACGTGCCACGCGCTTAACGCCGACGTGGCGTCCTCGTGATAACCAAGCCGCACAATCTCTGGCACTTTTTTTTGCAGCTCAGCCAAATCCAGCGGGAGCTTTGTGTTCCGATCCTCTACAAGACCCCGTGGCGCGTTATAGACCGGGTCGCCACCGAAAATGAACAGCTGTTTGATGCGTCCGTCGTTGATGTCCCTCGCCAGTTGCGAAATGTCGATCGTTCGGGGGTTGTGCGGAAACTGGCGAACAACCAGCGTCTGACCGAGATTCTTAAGCGCGGCGTTAATCGCGTACACGAGCAATTGCACTGTGGCCGGTTGTGTTGGACCAGCCAGCACCAAACTCGCTCCCGGTTTCGCCATGAGATCATTCGCTGCGCCGCTGATCCATTGCTCATCGAATTTGGCCCCGCTGAATGCAGCCGGGCCTTGGACGCTTCCCATCGCAGATCCAAGAGCTGGATCGTTCGTTCCTGCGAGGATTTTCCCCGCCAGCGCGTACGTTAGTGCAGCAATCTGGCTCGCCGGACAGCGGAGGCGATGGTCTGCCATCGCACCCGTGAGCGTGAATCGGTTCTCCACGACATAGAGCCGGTTCATGCTGTCCTTGGCCGTACTGACGCGCCGGCGCGAAGTGAATGTGCGCACTGACGCGAGATCGCCCTGGCCGCAATCGAGAAAATCGCTGTCCAACGCAAGAACGACATCCGCGCGATCGAATCTGGGAATCGCATACGCGCCAGCGCCGAAGGCAGCCTGCGTAGCCGACCTCATTTCCTGACCCAGGAGTGGCTCATACACACACCACCGCATGCCAGGGAAATTCTTTTCTAGTTCTCCGCGCAACCGGTCGCGCGTAGGCGAATTCGTTTCTTCTACAAGAAACGCTACGCTGTCGCCGTGATCGGCGAGAAGCTTATTGCGAAGCTCTCTGATGTAGGTCTCGAAATCTTCGCGCTTGCTCGTTTTTCCGTTGCGTACAAACCGTTTCGAGCGGGTCGGGTCGTAAAGATCCAGAATCGACGCCTGAGTGAAAGTGTCTGTCGCGCCACCACTAGCCGGGTGCAACGGATTGCCGTCCAGCTTAATGGGACGCCCGTCCACAGTCGTGGCGATAAGCGGGATGGCGCCGTTGCGCCGTGGCATCGCCGTGGCGTAGTAGAGAAATTTTCCGGGAATCGTCCACTCAACGTTCTTTGTGAACGGAACGAGATGCAGCTCCGGCCTACGACAACTCGTTAGGCCAACCCCTGCCAGTGCCATCGATGCTCCCATTAGTTTCAGGAAATCGCGTCGTGACCACTCGTCTCCCTTCAGTTCCGCTACACCCTGTGGGAATTCGCGCTCCAGCCACTGCCGGAATTCAGGCGAATCGCTGTATTCCCCCAGGCCGCGCCAGTAATGCTTCCCGGTAGATGGCTCTGGTGGATGCTGAAAGACGCGTTTCATCGGTGGCACCCCTGGCAGTTTATCGGCGGGTTGACGTTCCAGTGCTCTTTCAACGTCTGGCCAATCTCCGCCTGGGTAAGTTTCTTCTTCTTCGAAAAATCCTCGCGCGCGTCATGCGGCTGCCCGTACTTCGCCACAAACTCTGTTGGCTTCACATCGTCCGGTTTCCAATCGAGATTGAAAACCTGATCTTCGGGCCGCAGGAAATTCTCAGGGTGCCGATGGCATTCGAGGCACCACGCCATGCTATGCGGTTTGGCCAGGTACACCGTCGACATATGATTGACGGGACCGTGACAACTGAAACAACTAATCCCACGGTTCACGTGCGCCGAGTGATTGTAATAAACGTAATCGACGGTGCGATAGATCCACACCCACTCCACCGGGTTACCCGTTTTCCAGCTCGCCCGCACCGGCTCCAGTTTCGGATTATCTTTTTGTACCTGTGTATGGCAGTTCATGCAGGTCTGGGTGTTGGGCACATTGGACTGGGCCGCCATTTCCACAAAGCTGTGACAATAGCGGCAATCCATTCCCAGTTGCGTCACATGGATGTCGTGCGGAAACGGCACCGGCTGGATCGGTTCGTAGCCGATCTTTGTGTACTTTGGCGTCGCGTAATACCAGGTCGCTGCGGTCAGTCCACAGACCGCAATGATACCGCAGATCACCAGTTTGAGCGGTATCCAGTTGGTCCAGCGTGGAAAGAAGTTGGCCATGGGATATCACGCAAATGCGGTCCCGCTGGACAGCACCAGCCACCACAACGAATCAATGTTGAAATCGGAATGCGTTGCGTTCAGACGGTCCAAAAGTGTTAAGGTTTCTTCTTCGCCTGAGGGGAAGCCAAGATTCTATAAATCTGTCCGGCGGTAGCAAAATAAAATTCATCATTCAATTTCATGCCGACAAACAGCGTTCGCCTTTTCCGATACAGAAAAGCGAACAATTGGCAAAACTGATGACGTCAAAAGTTCGGCGGCGCGTCAAGCCTGGAAGGACGATTTGATTCTGTAGGGGAAGCTGTCGGCTTCATTGCCGCAGCATTCGGGAGGGTGTTCTGTGAACTCGGCACTTTTCCGGTTGGATTTTTCATTGGGACACGTCATGAAAATTCCTGAGAAGGAAATCCTTGAAACGCGGAATGAAATGACGGTGATTGGCGGTGAGATTGTTTACGTGCGCTGAGCGCGGATACCTTAGCCATGAACCACGAGCACGCGCACCAGCTTCTGCGAGCGAGTCATCCACGAATGGCTGAGTTGATCGCGCGCTCGCGTCGCTACAACATCACCCCGGCCGTTTCGATTCGACCGTTCGACGCGCTCGCAGAATCAATTGCTTACCAGCAACTGAGCGGCAAAGCTGCGTCGACGATCTTCGGTCGTGTCCGCGCGCTCTATCCCAAAAGAAAATGGCTCGATCCCGAACAACTTCTCGCAACGCCAGATGAAACACTTCGCGCCGCTGGTCTTTCCCGAGCGAAAATCGCCGCGTTAAAAGATCTGGCAGCGAAAACAATCGACCGCACCGTGCCATCCGGCCGCGCTCTTCTTCGTATGAGCGATGACGAGATCGTCGCGCGTCTGACTACCGTGCGCGGCATCGGCCGATGGACGGTTGAGATGCTTCTTCTTTTCGATCTGGGCCGGCCGGATGTCTGGCCGGTCGATGACTACGGTGTGCGCAAAGGTTTCGCAAAAACTTTCCGTCGACGAAAACTCCCCACTCCAAAACAGCTCATGAAGCTGGGTGAAAAATGGCGTCCATTCCGTTCGGTGGCCGCCTGGTATTTCTGGCGAGCGCTAGATGCTCCAGACCAGCAACTCTCGTAAATACTGGGCGCATTTAACTTGCGCTACCCTCTACGCCTAATTAAAACGCCATCATTATGGCGATGATTCATGTTAACCGGGGCGCAACAAGTTTGGGCGCATTTTCCGAAGAAGAAGTTCGCGAAGGTCTGCGCACTGGCCGTTTCGCTCCCACCGACATCGGGTGGCGCGAAGGAATGAGTAGCTGGCAGCCGCTCTCAGAATTCCCGGAGTTGGGCGCCGCTGCACCCGCTGCGCCGCCTGCGCAGGCTGGCGCAGCTGCAGTCTCACAAGCTGCCGCGCCGCGCAGCGGTCTGCCGTGGGAGCATCGGCAAGAGCGTGGCTTTTTCAATGCGTTTGTCGAGACTTTGATCCTGGTACTTACGAAACCGGGCGAGGCATTCACAGCGATGAAGCGCGAAGGCGGTTTAGGCGATCCGCTCATCTACACACTCATCGGCGGATGTGTGGGAGGCGTCGTCTCGTTTTTGTTCTCGCTGGGTTTGCAGTCTGTCGGCCTCTTTGCCGATCGTCACGACACGTTCGCTGGGATGGCTGGGATGGGCATCGGCTCCGCCGCATTTATTGTTCTGCTACCTCTGTTCATCATAATCGGGCTGTTCATCGGTAGCGCCATCGTGCACCTCTGTTTGATGATTGTCGGCGGCGCGCATCAATCATTTGAAACGACTTTCCGCGTCCTTGCTTTCACTCAAGGCTCCACTGGTCCCTTGCAGATGATCCCGATTTGTGGCGGACTGATCGCTGGCGTTTGGGCGCTCGTTTGCACCTGCATCGGATTGGCGCGCGCTCATGAAACCGATACTGGTCGCGCCGTTCTTGCGGTTTTCCTTCCGCTGATTGTTTGTTGCGGCGGCGTATTGCTCATCGCCTTTATGTTCGGAGCGTTGGGCGCCTGGAGCACGTCACACCATTGACTTCCCGGCAAAATGCGACTTCGCGTCCAGCGGCTTGCTTCGGGTGAAATCGATCACGAGTTAATCTGGCTAAGCGTCTCGCTTGGATCACTGGGCCTGGCGGCAGCCTGGCTAACAGTTGGTTTGCCATGGCCGCGCTGCCCGTTTCATGAGATCACTGATTTGCCATGCGCCACATGCGGCATGACGCGATGCGGGATTCAATTCTTTCACGGTCACTTCCTCGCCGCATTGAAATGGAACCCGCTTGTGTTTGCAATCTTGTGCGGCGTGACGGTGTACGATCTTTACGCGTTCACAGCGCTTACAATGCGCGCGCCCCGTCTGCGACTCTGTTTTCACAGGCCACGAGCGAAAACATTTGGCCGTATCTCGGTCATCTCGGCGCTCGCGCTAAATTGGATTTATCTGCTGATGCATTGGCGCAGTTTTTAGCCCGCGCCTCCTGTAGCCACGGCCCTGCGGTCCGTCAACAACGCTGCGATTCCGATCCTGACCGGCCACAGGCCGGGGGCTACAGCGATGCTTGCACGCATCGAAGGTCTGAAAATCTGTGTCCATCTGTGTTCATCTGTGGCTAATTTGGCACCATGCGAATTCTGGTCACAGGCGGGGCGGGTTTCATCGGCTCCCATCTCGTTGAACGCTTGCTCGCGACGCGACACACGGTCGGCATTCTTGATGACTTCAACGATTTTTACGATCCGCAAATCAAGCAGGCAAACATCGCTGGTTTCGCCAACGATGTGGCCGTTCACCATGTCGATCTTCGAGATGGCGCGTCAGTGCGAAATTTGTTCCATTGCGAGAAATTCGAAGTGATCGCGCATCTGGCCGCTCGCGCCGGCGTTCGGCCATCGATTCAATATCCACAACTCTATTACGACACCAATGTCACTGGCACATTGCATCTGCTCGAAGCGGCGCGTGTGACCGGAGTGGAACGATTTATCTTCGCCTCCAGCTCGTCGGTTTACGGTGCCTCGAAGACCGTGCCCTTTTCTGAGGATCAATATCTGACTCAGACACTCAGTCCGTATGCCGCGACAAAAATTGCAGGCGAATTTCTTTGCTCGACTTATTCGCACCTTTACCAGTTGCGCGTCGTCGCGCTGCGCTACTTCACGGTGTATGGTTCGCGGCAACGGCCCGATTTGGCGATTCATCAATTCACTCGTCGCATTTATGCCGGGCAGCCAATCGATCAATTTGGCGACGGCACAACGCGACGCGATTACACTTACATCGATGACGTGATTCAAGGAACGATGGCTGCGCTCCAATACGAAGGCCCGCTCTTCGATATCTTTAATCTGGGTGAGAGCGAGACGATCCAGCTCAAAGACTTGATCGTTGCAATCGAAAACGCGCTCGGGAAAAAAGCGAAAATCAACCAGCTGCCGGAGCAACCAAGCGACATGCCCCTGACTTGCGCGGATATTTCAAAAGCGAGGAAGCTGCTCGGTTACAATCCAACCACGCGGTTGAGCGAGGGACTACCGCGTTTCGTCGAGTGGTTTTTGAGGACCCAAAAGGCGAAATAGCCCAGCGTTACAGCGCCGGGCGATTATCATTTTGCCGGTAAATATTGTAAGCTCCCTCGATGACTTCGAGATTGCCATTCGAGCAGCGGGCTTGCTTCGTTGCGGGACAGGCGAAATCCGGCACGACGCTTTTGGTGGCGTTACTCGATAACCATCCAGAGTTGCTCGTGTTGCCGGAAGAAACGGCCTATTTCCCTACAGTCCTCACCAAATATGCGCCACGCGGTCGCGGCGCGCAGTTTGATTATCTAACCAAACACTCGCTTTCCAACGTCCTTTTCGGCGGGCCATGCAAATGGGGCAAACGAAATTATGCAACGTTCCCGCGCGAGAAATTTCTGCAGACATTCGAGCGTGCGGCATTCGATGCTGCGAATGCGCAGGAAGACCTGCTCGTGCTGATGGTCAAAGCGTACGCTGCAACGCTGGAACGTCCGCTCGACACCATCGGATTATGGGTAGAAAAAACACCGGCCAATCGCAATCACATTCCAGAGATTCTCAAGCGTTTTCCCCACGCGAAAATTCTGGTCACCATGCGCGATCCTCGCGCGATTCTCGCGGCACAAATCGCGCTGGAAAAGACAAGGCAAACAGGAAGGTTCTCGACTTATTACGTGATCGCCCACTGGCTGGTCGCTGCCGGGCTGGCAAGGCGTGTGCGTGATGGTGAAATTCCGGGTCTTGTAGTGCCGTATGAGCGATTGGTCTGTGAACCGACCAGGACGATGGAAGAAGTTTGCGCTTACCTGGAGATTTACTTCGATCCAGAAACGGTACTCACACCGACAAAAGTGGGCCGGTTTTGGAGCGGTAACTCAGCGGCACGGATCAACTTTTCGCAGATCAGTCCAGAACCGGCAACGCGCTGGCAGCGGGAACTGTCCGAAGACGAAATCGGATGGGTGGAATGGCATTGCCGCGATCTCATGCCGGAATTCGGCTACGAGCCAAAACTACACCGGACCGAGCTGCGATCGTTCGTGCGTCCAATTCGTGGCGAACGTCCACGGGAATACATAAAGTCGCGCGCTTATTCGCTACGCGACCAAATGACAAGAACTACAAAATCCGAATGACGAAGGATCAAATGACGAACGATCCTCGATCTTTTTTGTCATTCTGGCGTTGTGCTCCTTTCAGTATTCGTCATTCGTGCTTCGTCATTCCCAATCCTTCCACTTGCAATCAGCCGCGATTCAATCCATAGTTCGGCCGAGATGCCGGGAATATTGTTCGATGTTCCGAGCCTCCGTCTTCTACGACGACCCAGTTTTTTCGATACGATGATGCGAACTTTTGCATCCTCGCTGCGTCGTTGGTTGAGTGCGCGGGCTTGCGGTTCAAGAGAAGTAGATTCCCAGCTTGACGAGGCGGAGTTTCCAACGGCGTCGCAGAGTGCCTGTAAATTGTTTGAATGGACTCTGGATGATTGGCGCGCTGCGGACGGTGCATCGTTCGATGCGCTCCGCCCATTTAATAATTGGATCAAACCTAAGGATCAACATGAACTCTTATTCAACTGGGAGACGGTCGCATCGTTCGCGCGGCGGCTCCCGACGCAGAGGCAACGGGCACGCGCGTCATCAGCGAGTAGAAGCGAAAACGCAAAAAAAGACATTCTGGCAGCGAGTTATCGCATTTTTCGGAAACGGCGAGGCCACAGAGAAAACAGTAGCCGGCACGCGCAATGGCGCGCAGCCTTCGCGACCGGCACGCAAACCTGAACGGATTGAAGTTACCTCGCCACGTCTGTACGTTGGCAACTTGTCCTTCGACGCCACCGAGAGCGATCTCTTTGAATTGTTCAACGGAGTCGGGCACGTGCAAAATGCGGAGGTCGTAAGTTATCGACACAACCAGCGCTCAAAAGGGTTTGCCTTTGTACAGATGCAAACCGTCGAGGAGGCGAAACGCGCCGTGGAAGAATTGCATGATAAAGAATTCCTCGGCCGCAGGTTGGTAGTAAGCGGGGCGAAATCCGGCGAGCACCGCGCGCGCTAACACTGTTTCGCATTTCAATATTCAGGCGTCTGGCGAGCGTTTTGTCTGCAAACTGACGCAGGCGAAATTCCCTCCAGCGCGGCGTCCCTACCTTTTGATCTCGAGATACGTCCGCGACAGCACGTGATTAGTATCGGGCTGGAGTTCCTCAATGCGCATTTGTTTTAGAAACCACCGGCCCTCGATCTTTTGCGCGGAGACCACTTCGAAACGTTTGGCCAGCTGAGCGTTCCAATCGTAGCCCTCCATGCGCATCAGCGCACCGCTCGCCTTATCAATCCACAGCAGCACATTGGAATACTGCGATTCGCGCGAGGGCGCGCGCAGTTGCAACTTCCAGCAATTACGAGTGCGGACATTTTCCTCGCCCAAAACGCGCGCGGTCGGCCAGTATAGAAATTTGAACGCCAAGTCCTCGTAGGTGACCGCAGTGCCGCGAATTTTTTGCTTGAGCTTCGAGGCCGCGAATTGCTCAGTGCCACCGCCGGTCACCAGATCAAGGCGCGAGCTGTTTTCACCGAGACGCAGTTGCAAAACTTCATCGGGATTTGCGAATGAATAACGAATCAGCGGTCCGTTTTGGACCAGGTGAAATGGAACCACCACATTATCCTGGCGAAGTTGCCCCTGAAGGTCGATTTGCTGTCGCGACTCCATCATGCGCACCGAGGCGAGAATGTCTTTCGCCGAAGGCGCGGATTCGCCATGGATCGATAATGCGAAGGTTAAAGAAAAAGCCAGAGTCGAATGGCGAAGCATGCGAATGACGAATGTCGAATGTCGAATGTCGATGGAATGAAGAAGCCCGAATGAACAAAATGAGGCTTGCGAAGTCGCATTCGTCATTTGGGCATTGGGGCTTATTTCGTCATTCGTCATTCGTGGTTCGTCATTGTACCGCATTTGTTTATGAGAAGGTAGCGGTTAAAGCTTAAACGCCGCCTCATACCCACCGCGATGGATCCAACTCTCCTTCATCTTATCAATCAACAATGGACGAGTCCGGCGCTCGACTTGTCCATGGCTGCCCTGAGCGACAGCAAGATTTGGGAACCGTTGTTCATCGCGATTGGAGTGAGCGCGATCTTCCTTGGCGGGTTCAGAGCGCGTGCGTTCGTCATATGTTTGGTCCTATCCCTGCTGATTACGAGTCAGGTTACAGGTTTGTTAAAATCGGTGGTGGATCGCCATCGGCCTAAACAGGTGGAAAATGTGCGGATGGTGCAGTTGCAAAGGACGCGTCCGGCCTTCCTGACTCTGTTTAAGAAGCCAACGATTCGGTTTTCCGATTCGTCCGATCGCAACCGGTCGGGACCATCGTTTCCCTCGGGACACGTAACCACCAACAGTGTGATTGCTGTTTTTTGCACGCTGTTTTATCGGCGCCGCGGCTGGCTTTACTGGTTCGTTGCCCTAGCCGTTGGTTATTCGCGAATTTATCTGGGTGCGCATTGGCTCAGCGACGTGATTGCGACGTTCTTTCTGGCAGGTGGTGAAGCGTTGCTCCTGCTCGGCTTGTTCGAATTGATTTGGAAGAGCGCAGGGCCGAAATGGGCGCCGCAGCTTTTTGCGCGCCATCCAAGTTTGATTGCTAATCCCAATGATAGGGTGCGATCGCCGGGCGCGCCGCAACACGCCGTATGAGCACGCCGCGCGCGGTCTGGCTCTTCATTGTCACCCTGACGGCGATTCGATTGTCGATGTTGGCAACGACCGATCTCGAATTTGACGAGGCGCATTACTGGATGTGGTCCGAACGGCTGGCCCCGGCCTATTTCAGCAAAGGACCGGGCATCGCTTTTGCTATTCGCGCAAGTACCGCGGTTTTTGGAGCGAATGAATTCGGAGTGCGCTTTTTCAGTCCTGTGCTCGCGGCAGGAACGAGCTTGCTTCTGTTTTATTTTGCGCGTCGATTGTTTAACGCCACCGCCGATCTGTGGGCCGTCATCACGTTAAATGTTACGCCGATTTTCAACATTGGCGCGTTCCTGATGACGATTGATGCGCTGTCGATTTTTTTCTGGCTGGCGGCAATGTTGACCTTCTGGCTTGCGTTGGAAAAGAGTCCGCAGTTCTCGTGGTATTGGCCTTTGACCGGACTGCTGATCGGGCTCGGGTTTCTCTCCAAATACACTAACGCGCTTGAGCTTGTTTCGGTTGTGTTGGTGCTGGCCCTGGCGCCCCGGCTCAGGCACGAATTCAAGCGGCCCGGATTTTATCTATTGCTCGGCATGTTCGCTCTTTGCACGGTTCCGCCTATCATGTGGAACGCACAGCACGCGTGGGTCACGCTTGCGCATCTGCGATCGCGCGGCGGCATCGAGCACGGCTTTGGCTTGCACCCCGTCGAAGTTCTTTCATTTATTGGCGAACATTTTCTGGCTTACTCGCCATTTCTATTTTTGGGATTGGCATGGGGCGTCATTGCAAGCTGGCGACGGGTGAATCAGCAATTCAAGGTTCTGTTCCTAATGTGGTTTGGGTTGCCCGTGTTTCTTTTCTATTTGTTTCTCTCCTTAAACAAAGCCGCGGCGCCAAATTGGGATGGGCTCGCCTTCTTCGGTTTTGGACTGCTGGCAATTTATTATTGGTGGGAGCGTCTCGAGGCGAGTGCGCTCCTACGGCTCGGCGCGGCCATCGCGATACTAGTTGGATTGACCATGAGTGCGATGGCACTTGATACAGATTTGCTGCGCGTGGTTGGATACAAGTTGCAGCGAAGCGATCCAAGCAACCGGATGCGCGGATGGAAAAGCGCTACGAGCGCGTTGGAAACAATGCGCAACGATCTCGAAACAAAATCGGGCCAGAAACTTTTCCTTATTGCCGACGCGCGCGATCGCGCATCGGAGATTTCATTCTACCTTCGCGAGAAACGAACGGAAGGGCCGGGTCACCCGCCCGTCTATATTCCCGAGTCGCAGGACATGGTGAATCAATTCTCATTTTGGCCGCGCTACGATGAGTTTGTTGAGCTCAAGCCGGGTGCGCCGCGACCGGAGGGCGAAGTTTATACTGAAGAAAACGGGATCAATTTGTTCGTTGGGCGCGACGCGCTCTTCGTTCGAGATGGCGAAAAGCAACGCGTACCGCACAATATCCAAGCCGGCTTTCAATCGACGGAGCTGGTTGGCACGATTCAAGTGTGGCGCTACGGCAAGGTGCTGCGAACGTGGCAAGTGTTCCTCTGTCGAAATTACCGCACACTTCCACTATGAACCAGGTGACAAACTCGCCGGCATTCTCGGTGATTGTGCCACTTTATAATGAGGAAGCGAACTTGCCGATTTTGCAGGAAGAATTACGTGTCGCGCTGAGCGGACTCGATTACGAGCTCATTTTTGTCGATGATGGATCGGTCGATCGCACGGCGGAGCGGATCGAAACTGCGCCGAATATTCGCCTGATTCGCTTCGAGAAAAATTCCGGACAAAGCGCCGCAATTTATGCCGGACTCACAGCAGCGCGCGGCGCGACTCTGGTTGTCATTGACGGTGATTTACAGAATGATCCTGCCGATATTCCGAGACTTCTCGCTGAAATTGCACACGGCGCCGATCTTGTTTGCGGCTATCGTCTCAAGCGCCAAGACACACGGGTGAAGCGGCTGACCAGCCGGATTGCGAACACTGTGCGTAGCCGCTACACGAAAGACGGGGTGCGCGACACTGGTTGCACCCTCAAAGCGATGCGGCACGAATGCCTCAGCACGCTGCTTCCATTCAAGGGCATGCACCGTTTCATTCCCGCGCTTGTCAAAGCGGCTGGCTACCGGCTGGTGGAAGTTCCGGTGAACCATCGCCCGCGTCGCTTTGGCCAAAGTAAGTACGGCCTCGGCAACCGTGCTTTGCGTGCCACCATCGATATGTTCGGAGTCCGCTGGCTGCTTTCGCGGCGATTGGATTACAAAATTCGCGAGAAGGTGTGACAGATGCGATCGACGCGACACATGCGGAGCGGGTCAAATCGCGCTTGTCAACTTAGGCGCTCCCGCTAAGCTTGCCCTCCCGTACCGGGAATCCGCATGTCGTTGGCCAACTTACTTTCTGACGAGCAAATCATCCCAGAGATGAAAGCAACAGAGCGCTGGGCCACGATCGTTGAACTGATCGATCTGCTCGTTAGTTTGGGTAAAATCAAAACGGAAGACCGCGACCCCATCCTCGCTTCACTGAAGCAGCGCGAGGAAACAATGAGCACAGGCATCGGATTCGGGATCGCCATCCCGCATTGCTCGTCCGACCGGCTCGAGGAAGTGGTGGCCGCGTTCGGAAGATCGACAACCGGCATCGAGTTTGATGCGCTCGATAACGCGCCGGTCAAGTTCGTCGTGCTTTTCATTGTCCCGAAGAATCAATTTCAAACGCACCTGCGCACGCTGGCCTCGATCGCAAAATTTCTAAACGATCGCTCTGTGCGGGAGAGCCTGGCCAGTGCAAAATCGGCCGACGAAATTTTGTCGATCTTTCGCGACCGTTCGTAAGCTGTAGTCGTCGACCTCTGAGCGACGCGGCGCGCGGCTGTTGGGCACCTCAGCGCCGCACCTCGCAGAGCGAGGCGGCTACAAAATCGACCTCTCACCAATGGAAACATTTCAATCACTTCTCGCAAAAAAGCTTTCCAATGCCCTGGCCGCCGCCGGGTTGCCGGACGCAGGCGAATTAACGCAAGCGACCGATCCGCGCTTCGGCGATTATCAAACGAATGCCGCTCTGGTGCTTGGAAAACAGCGTAGCGAAAATCCGCGGGAAGTTGCAGAGAAAATCGTCGGGCATCTTGACGCTAGCGATCTTTTTGAACCGCCAGTGATCGCAGGTCCCGGTTTCATCAATTTTACATTGCGTCCCGGCGCCGTTGCCGAAAAAACCGCCAGCATCTTGGGCGATGAAAGACTCGGCGTTGGGGAAACAGAATCGCCTCGGCGTATCGTGATTGATTTCGGATCGCCCAACGTGGCCAAGCCGATGCATGTCGGCCACATCCGCAGCACCGTCCTGGGGGATGCGCTGGCGCGTATCGCGACGTTTCTCGGACACGAAGTGATCCGCGACAATCATATCGGCGACTGGGGGACTCAATTTGGCATGGTGATTTACGGCTGGAAGAATCTGCTGGATCAGCACGCGCTTCAGCAGAATCCGCTGGCCGAGATCGTCCGCATTTACAAGGAGACGAACGCACTGGCGGCCAGCGATCCGCAGGTTCGGGAAGCCTGTCGCCAGGAGTTGGTAAAACTGCAAGCCGGCGACAGGGAAAACATCAACATCTGGAACGAATGCGTTGCGTTCTCCATGCAGGACTTCGAGCACGTGTACGAATTGCTCGACATTCATTACGACATCCAGTGCGGCGAAAGTTTTTACAACGATCGACTCCCAGGCGTAGTCGAACGCTTGCTCAAGTCCGGTATTGCTGAGATTAGCGAGGGTGCGGTGGTCGTTTTCTTTCGCGACATTCCGGAGCTGGCCGACAAGCCGTGCATCATTCGCAAACGCGACGGTGGATTTAACTATGCCACCACCGATATCGCCACGATTGATTATCGCCTCGACGAGTTGAAGGCTGACACTGTGTGGTACGTGGTTGGCGCCCCGCAAATCTTGCATTTCAAACAAATCTTCGAGATTGCGCAACGACAGGGTTATCAAGCCGATCTTCGCCACATCACGTTTGGCAGTATTCTCGGGGAAGATCGTAAACTGATGAAAACGCGCTCGGGTGAAAATGTGCCGTTGCGCGAGCTGCTCGAGGAAGCATGCAGGCGCGCGCGCAAGATTATCGACGAAAAAAATCCGGACCTGAGCGAGGCAGAGAAGATCGACGTCGCACAGAAAATCGGGATTGGTGCGGTGAAATATGCTGATCTGTCACAGTACCGAATGACTGATTACGTTTTTTCATGGGACAAAATGTTGTCCCTCCAGGGAAATACGGCGCCATATTTACAAAACGCATATGTGCGAGTTCGCTCCATTTTCCGTAAGGCAGGCGAATCCGCGCCGAAGATCGACCAGCTGGTCCTTGGCGAAACCGCCGAAATCAATCTCGCAAAACGCCTGTGTCAGTTTGCGGAGATCGTTCCACAGGTCTTGAACGATTTCCGCCCGAACATTCTCGCAAATTATTTGTTCGAGCTCTCGAACAGCTTTCACACATTCTATGAGGCCTGTCCCGTCCTGAAATCCAAAGGACCGGCTCGCAGTTCGCGTCTGGCGTTGTGCGACCTTACCGCGCGAGTTCTGCATCGCGGTCTCGACTTGTTAGGCATCAAGGTCCCTGAGAAAATGTAGCAGCGTTTTGTCATTCCGAGCGAAGTCGAGGAATCTCTGGAATCTCTTACTGTTTGACCAAGCCATCGAAGGAGAAGATTGAGAGATGTCTCGACTTTGCTCGACATGACAAGGATTCCAACCTGCACCTACCGATTGCAATTTAATCGCTGGTTCACTTTCTCTCGGGCACGCGAGATCGTCCCATACCTCGATGCGCTGGGAGTAAGTGATGTGTATGCATCGCCGTATTTTCAAGCGAGTCCGGACAGCCTGCACGGCTACGACATTACCGACCATAACAAGCTCAATGCGGCGATCGGCTCGCGCGAGGATTACGACTCCTGGATCGCGGAATTGCATGCGCATTCAATGGGTCAGGTACTCGATTTTGTCCCAAACCATGTGGGGATCGCAGAGCCGCTCAACGAATGGTGGATGGACGTGCTCGAAAACGGCCCCAGCTCCAGATTCGCGCCCTATTTCGATATCGACTGGCAGCCGCTGAAATCTGATCTTCGCGACAAGGTTCTGCTACCGATCTTGAGCGATCAATATGGGCGTGTTCTCGAGCGTGGCGAGCTTCAAGTGCGCTTTGAAGAGGGAACGTTTTATCTGTTCTATGGCGAGCGCAGACTGCCGATTGCTCCAGGGACGTATCGCTACGTTCTGGAAATCGCGTTACAAAATCTCGCCGAACACAGGGAAGAAGACTTCTATGCAGAGCTGCAAAGTATTCTGACCGCGCTCGAATACTTGCCAAAACGTACCGAGACCGACCCAAAACGCATCGCGGAGCGCATTCGTGAAAAGGAAATCATCAAGCGGCGTCTGGAACGTCGTTGCGCGGAAGCGCCGCAAGTCCAACAGGCAATTGAAAAGGCGCTGATCCAGATCAACGGGGAGCCCGGCGACCCGCGCAGCTTTGATGCGCTGGACAAACTGCTCAATGCGCAGTCCTACCGGCTGGCGTTTTGGCGAGTCGCCGCGGAAGAAATCAATTACCGTCGCTTTTTTGATGTGAACGACCTGGCCGCAACTCGGGTCGAGCTGCCAAAGGTCTTTGAAGCTATTCACCGGCTGGCTCTGGAGTTGGTGAGCGCGGGCGCAGTTACAGGACTTCGAATCGATCATCCCGACGGTCTTTATCTGCCGCGCGAATACTTTGAAAAGCTTCAGCAGCGTTGCGCGAAAGTGCTCGGAATTGCATTACCCAGGGACGGGCGCGCCATTTATATGCTGGCGGAAAAAATTCTCACCAGTTCCGAAACGCTGCGCAAGGATTGGCGCGTGCACGGAACCACTGGCTACGATTTTGCGAATCAAGTGGCGCAGTTGCTGGTCGATTCCTCGGCGGAGACGGCGATCACAAAAACGTTCCATCGCTTCATTAGTCACTCGATGCCGTTTGGTCACCTGCTGTATGCGAAAAAATTGCAGGTCATGAAGTTGTCCCTGGCTAATGACGTCGATGTGCTGGGTAACATGCTCGACCGGGTTTCCGAGCAAAACCGGTGGTATCGCGATTTCACGCTCGAGGCGCTCTCGCGTGCAGTGCGCGAGACGATCGCTTGTTTTCCGGTTTACCGAACGTATCTGGCGCCGGGGCAACCCGTGACTGAGGAAGACAGGCAGATTGTCGAGCGCGCGATCGCCGCCGCAAAGCGTCGCAATCCGGCAATCGAAGAATCGATCTTCAATTTTCTTCGCGACGTGTTGCTCTTTCGTTTTCCGCCAAACCTCGATTCTAAAGCGCGCGCCGAGCACACGCATTTCGTTCTGAAGTTTCAGCAAGCCACAGGACCAATCATGGCCAAAGGGCTGGAGGACACTGTGTTCTACATCTACAACCGGCTGGCGGCGTTAAACGAAGTAGGCGGCGAGCCGCAACAATTTGGCTTAAGCGTTGACGCCTTTCACGAGCGGAATATTGATCGACAGCGCAATTGGCCGGCGACGTTGCTCGCCACTTCGACACATGACACAAAACGCAGCGAAGATGTACGCGCTCGAATAGTTGCCATTTCCGAAATCCCGGACCTCTGGCGGCGTTCGTTGCAACGGTGGCGTGTGGCCAATCGCCGCTGGAAACGGACGATCAACGACGCGGAAGCGCCGGACGCGAATGAAGAATACTTACTCTATCAAACTCTGTTAGGGACATGGCCAATGCGAGCCAATGGCGAACCGGAACCAGCGGCAAATCTGGAGTACGTCGAACGAATTCAAGCGTACATGGCCAAGGCGCTTCATGAGGCGAAGATCAATACGAGCTGGATCCAGCCAAACGAAGAATGGGACGCAGCGATGCACGGCTTCATCGCGAAAATCCTGGATTCCTCGCCGCGAAACAAATTTCTATCAGCGTTTATTCCCGTCGCGAATGAGATTGCGCAGCTTGGCGCTGTGAATTCGCTTACCCAAACATTACTCAAGCTGACTTCGCCCGGAGTTCCCGACATCTATCAAGGCAACGAGATTTGGGATTACAGCCTGGTCGATCCGGACAATCGGCGTCCGGTCGATTACCAACTGCGTCGCGAAATTCTAGAATCGCTCGCAACAACCAACCCCAAGGATCTTCTGCGCGCCTGGCCAGATGGCCGGATTAAGATGTTTTTGGCCCAGCGAGCGCTCCGATTTCGTCGCGAGCACGTTGAGCTTCTTCAGCGGGGAGAGTACCTGCCGCTAACGCCGAGCGGAACATTTGCAGAATGCTGTGTCAGCTTCGCCCGACACCTGGCAGACCAATGGATTGTTGTAATCGCGCCGCGATTTTCTTCCCGCGTTGGTTTTCCGCCGATCGCTGAGAATTGGAAAGATACGACACTCGGATTTCCCGAAACGCTTTCGCTCAAGCACGCGCACGACCTTTTTACATGCCGCCCTGTTCCGGTGCAGGATCGGCGAGTGAAGCTCGCCGACGCATTGTCGATTCTGCCCTTCGCAGTCATTACGAATCTGTAGCCGCTTCGCTCCGGGAAGGTTTGTGTTAGCGCCAAAGGCGCAGCGTATTCACCGGCAGCCTGGGGCATCGCCCCAGGATTCGCGGTCACCAAAGCGCCAGCGCTGAAAGCGCGATTCACTTCCGGCACCAGTTCAATCCGCTCACCCAATTGAAGCCGCGCTTTCAGCGCTTTTTCACAGGGCGATTTGAATTCCTGAGGCGATGCCCCAGGCTCGCATAAGACAGCGCCTTTGGCGCTAAATAGATACCCGGGAAGCGAAGCACTGATGTATTAACAGCCGTGCGCCGCGTGGCCCACAGGGCGACGGCTACAACTTATGCCTTGCGCGTGAAGCCTGCGAAAAGATCGACAAGCCACCGCGCAAAGTTGCCAAGATTCGTCAGCAAATCCGCGCCAAATCCTGCAAACGTAATTTGTCGCGACGCAAGAATGAGCATCACGCTTAGCAGCAGCAGGTTCATCAAATAGATCACGACGAGCGAGAAGAAGGTGCCCTGATCGCTCAGGTCGGTCTGATTTTTCGGAATCATCCAGCATGTGAACGTGAAATGGAACGCCCAGGTCGCGCCGATCACAGCGTAAAGCCAGCGACCATATGGTTGCATATTTACGAAAAGGCTGAGCACGCCATAGGTGGCGATGGCCAGAATGCTGTAGAGTGGAAAAAAATACGGCGCCAACGCGATCCAAAAATTGGCCTTGTTAGTAACTACATGCCCACCGTCACGGCTAACGCGAAATCGGCTCACGCGTCCACCCATCAACCAAACCCAGAGCGCGTGGGTCAGCTCGTGTCCGAAGACATAAATGAGGATCGGGCGCGAAAGACCGAAAAAAGCAATCAACCAGAGCACTGCGCCTAGAGAAAAGAACCAAAATTCTTCGCCTGCCCAGAGCCGTTGCGCGACGGCTGCGCGCGCGAAAGCGGTGAAAAATGTCTGACTGAGAATTGCGCAGATCGGCAGCAGGAAAATCGCAAAAACAAATTTCACCCAGCGCGTCGGCACTGTGAGCGGATCGGACACCGGAACGAATGTTCGCGCGCGTGCGACATTGCGGACAACCTTCGCTCCGCGCTTGGAATTGCGCTTTCCGCGATTCTTCGTCGATCTTCGCTTTTTTGCAGCCAAAGTTGCCGCAGATTACGCAGATTTACGCAGACAAAAGCAAGACGGAACCGCGGATTACGCGGATAGCGCGGGTGAATTGTAGGGCAGGCCCTTCGCCTGCTGTCATCGGCAACCGGAGCGGTTACCCTACAGCGTTAAGGAAGATCACGCGCGCCCCATGTAGGCGCCGGTGCGCGTGTCGATCTTAATCGTTTCGCCTTCCTTAATGAATAGAGGGACGTTAATCGTTTTTCCGGTCTCCAACTTTGCCGGTTTGGTCACGTTGCTCGCCGTATCGCCGCGCAGGCCTTCGGGCGATTCAACAACTTTCAAACTCACAGAGGCGGGCAGCTCGACTTCCACAGGTTTACCTTCAGCGTAAAGGACCTGCACGGAAAGATTTTCCACCAGATAATCTTTGGCGTCACCGATCAGATTTTCTTGCAACGTGATCGTGTCGTAGGTCTCCGGATCCATGAAATGGTACCCGTTGCGGTCCTTATAGCTAAATTCGAGCTGTTTTCGCTCAATCTCGACCACTTCCACCTTGTCGGTCGAACCAAAGCGGACATCGGCGCTTTTGCCAGTGTTGATGTAGCGAATGATTGCCTGGACGAAAGCGCGCAAATTCCCAGGCGTGCGATGATGCACTTCAAGCACAATGGCGGGATTGCCATTGTATTTGATGGCCATTCCTCTGCGAAGATCGTTGGCTGCGAGCATCGAATCTTAAATCGTTGAAGGGTTCAACCAGGGGAGCGCGGAGTTTACATGCGCTCGGCAATTTTGGCAATTGTAGGACAGGCGCATCGCCTGCCGTCCATCGGTTGCCCTACAATAACTTCAACCGCGTCAGGTCTTGCGAATCAACGATCCCAACAGGCACACTGTCATCATCAACGACGACCAGGTCGTCGATGCGATGGCGTTCGAGCAGATTAAGAACCTCAACGGCTAGTTTGTCTTTGTGCACCGTGACCGGGTTCAACGTCATCAGATCCGCAACGAGCCGTTCGCCGATCTTTGAATCGAATTGAAAATGCCGCACGAAATCGCCGTGGGTAAAAATACCCAGGAGTTTTTGAGTTTCGTCGGTTACAACTGCAGCGCCGGCACGCACACCGGTCATTGCCTTAAGCACGTCCCGGACCGATGTATCGGTCGAAACAATCGCCATGGCTTCGCGTGGCCGCATGACTTGGTGCACACGCATAAGCATGCTGCGGCCGATCATTCCGCCGGGATGGAACTTTGCAAAATCTTCCTTATTAAAGCCGCGCGCTTCCAGCAACACCATCGCCAGCGCATCACCCAGTGCCAGCATCACCGTTGTACTAGACGTCGGCGCGAGATTTAGCGGACACGCTTCCTGCTCGATGTTTACGTCGAGAAATAGATGCGCGTTCTGTGCGAGCGTTGATTTCGGATCCCCGCACATGGCGATGATCCTGACCTGGAAACGGGCGATTGCCGGCAGAATCCGGACCATTTCCTCGGTTTCCCCGCTTGCGCTCAAAGCAAGCACAACATCGCCGTCGGCGATTACTCCGAGGTCGCCATGCAACGCGTTCGAAGAATCAAGCACGACAGCCGGGGATCCGGTGCTGGTGAGGGTCGCAGCGATCTTCGCGCCGATGTTTCCGGATTTTCCAACTCCGACCACAACGACTTTCCCTCGCGCATCGACCGTTTCTTTGATCAGTTCAACGGCACGGGAGAAAACTTCACCCAGACGCTCCCGTAGCCGCTTGAGCTCAAAAATTTCTATATCCAGGACACGTCCGGCCTTTTCAAGGTAGTCCATCGAAGTATATAATGTGGGCAGGCGTAGTGACGGGCAAGAACTTGCGCGCCTCCAACGAAAGGAAAAAATATGAAAACATTAATGATCGCAATCGTGGCCGCGCTCGTTACAACAGCGTCGGGACAAGAATTCAGAGCGCCGATTGGTCCGCAAAAACCAGTGCGAGCAATGCCCACTCCGCCTCCAATGTCAGAACGTCCCACGGTTGAGGGGGTAGTTCCGCGAGGATTTGGCTACGGCCGTAACCCGTTCCAGATGCTCAATCCCTGGGCGCCGGCGCGGTACGGCACCTGGGTGGACAGCACGTCATTTGATCCGAACCACCCAGGAAAATGGAACGGCATTAAGCTCTTCGAAATCATCTTTTGAGGCAGACAGCCACCCTGACTGTTGCGCAAACGGTTTCCGCTCGATAAGGCGTTCTTTAACAACACCACTGACAGGGCCAACATTGCCCATTGGTCACCGAAACGTATTTGATCCGTGCTATCGGCGTAATCCGTGATTCTATTTTTCTCCGAACTGGGCAAAAAAGCTTGCCAGTTGGGAACGGACAGCTTGAAACGAAACCCGCTCTGCGGCGCGCTCCTGCGATTCGGCCACAATGGCGCCGCGTAAATCAGCATTCTTCAGCAAATCGAGCCCCATCGAAGCAATCTCACTAATCGTCCGGCCCTCGCCGCACGTTCTTGAAAATGCAATGCGTTCAATCGCCCCGTCGCCACCAACACAGGGGATTCGACAGAGGAGAGCGTCCCCCGCAACCTGGCCTGGCACATGGCTGCGATCCAACTGCAAGACGATCTTATGCCGCGCCACATCGCGTAGATAATCCGGATAGGATTTCCATTTCTCAATTACGTGGAGTTTTCTCTCCGGAAATTTCAGCTCGGCGAGCAAACGCCGCGCTTTATATCCATCCACATTAACGACCGTGACTGGTTCACCTGTCGCGTTACAAAGCTGGCGCGCGACCAGCAACGCCGCGAAATGATTGCGCGATGGCACGTCCCATTCGCGCGTGCCAACAAAAATTCCAGATTGCTCGTTCGGAGGCCGACAGAAATTCCATCTCTGATCTTCAACAGGATAAGGCGTCGGAATAAATGCTACCCGCCTCAGGCTCCAGCGAGCGCTCTGATAAATTTCCGCAGCTTCCGGAGTTGTAGCGATGCATCCATCCGCTTGCGCCACTATTTTCATGAAGCGCGATAATCTGGCGCGATTGGATAACTGTCGCGCGATCTGATGGAGTCCAGTCTCCTTTAACGAAAGAACGACGGTGCGACCGTGTTTTTTCAGGTCGGCTAATGCCCGCTCTGAAGCGCGAAAATTGCCGCGCAAAAGCAGAAGAACCGGCGTGTCCTCGGCAATGGCGCGCCGCGGATTATGATGAAAGGCTCCCTGCGTACAAGCGGCGAAGGCATGGAAATTGATCGGCGGGTGCGCGCCTTCGCCTGGCGCGGTCAAGTTGTGAAATTGCTGTTCCGCATCACGGCCACCTGGGTTGAGAACGGTCAGTCTAAAGCCCTTCGGGCTCGGCATTGTCATCCGTCAATTCGCGTGGTTCGCGAGCTGAACTCCATTATTCGTCGCTTGGCCCCGGCGTTGCCGATTTCAAGAGGGTTTCATCCTCGTCTTGTTGGTCCAGAGGTTTGACCGGTATTGCGCGCCGGATCTCGACCGGTTTTTTATCCTGTGGTTGTACGGGGATGGCTTTCCTGATCTCCGGAGCGGATTTCGCCGTTTGAGTATCGGCCTCGCTTTCGCCGACGTTCGCCGTTTGCACTGCGCTCGCTCTGACCACGTTGTCGGTTTTTTCGTTTGCGACTGTTTCAGCTGGTGGCTGCGGCCCAGGCTCAGGTTTCAACGTTGGCTTAAGAGAATTGTAAGGGTCCCTATCGGCTAATAACGTTTGACTCTTTACAGCGATTGGCGCGACCTCACTCAGGTCCACGGCCAATGCAGCGCGCGGCAAATCGCTCGAAGAAAAGAAGCGTGCGAGACGCGCGCGCGGTTCACCGTGAACAGTGCAAGGCTCGGTCGGAGCCTGCGATTGTGTCCCAATTTCCACGTACGTGGTGCGGCGTTGAACGGTATCGCCGTTCGCCGTTTTGATGGCGTCATAACATTTGTCAGTGGCGAGTAACCCAGACCTCGAACAAATCTCGACCTGCTTCAGATTTGCCGGCTGCTTAATTTCTCTGGGTGGATAACGCTGAGCAGCGGCATTCATGATATCGACCCAAACAGGCAGTGCGAGCTCGCGTCCAAATGCGCCGCGATAAATCTTTTGTGGCTTGTCGAAGCCCGCCCAAACGGCGCAGGTAAAATCGGAATCGTATCCGGTAAAGAGCGCATCGGTAAAATCGTAAGCGGTTCCAGTTTTCCCCGCTGCGGGAATTTTCTTCAGGCCGAATTGTGTGAAAGCAGCTTTTCCTGTCCCCGATTCGAGCGCGTCCGCGAGACAGGAATGCACCTCGTACGCGGTTTCAGGTTTGATCACGATTTTTCGGATACTCTCCCGTTTCGCATCCCAAACCAGCGTTCCGTCCTTTTCTTCGATGCGCTCCAAAATGTGCGATACGTTTGGTCGCCAGCCTCCGTTTGGAAATATCGTGTACGCGAGCGCGAGCTCAGCCAAAGTAACCTCGCTACTCCCGAGAAACGTGGCCGGATAAGGACGAAGCGGGGAATGAATGCCTGCCGCAGCGCAAAGCTGCAACACTGCATCGATTCCCGCGTCCATCCCAATTCGGACGGTTGCGCCATTTTTTGATTTGGCCAGCGACTGCCTGGCCGTCATCACGCCTTCGTAACGGTTTTCGGCGCTTTCTGGTCCCCATTCGCCCAGAATTCCGGTTGTGCCACCGATCATGACCGCGCGATTATCCAGGGGCGAATCTTCTACCAGCGACCCGGGATACATTCCTTTTTCGAAAGCAGCTGCATAAACAAATGGCAACATCGCGGTCCCAGCAGGCCGGCGAGCTTGCAGCGCACGATCGTACTGGTTGTGCTCGAAATCGCGTCCGCCGACCAGCACGAGAATATCGCCCGTTGCGTTGTTCAGTCCGATGACCGCGCCCTGGAGATACTCGGGTGCGGGCTGATCAGACATCTTCCCGCTTGCCTTGGCTTTGCGGAACGATGCTGCGTACTGAGCGTAAGTCTGATGATTGTAATCGGGGCGTTGTTCGATTCGCTCGAGATTCGTTCGCAAAGAATCTTCGGCAACCTTTTGAAGATCGACATCGATAGTTGTGTGAATCCGATAGCCTTCGTTAATCGCGCGATCCCATCCGACGGCTGCGATTACCTGCTGGCGGATGTAATCCACTGCGTAGGTCTGTCCCTGTGCATTTTGCCGGCTTCCCACAACGATTTCCTGAGCTCGTGCGTTGGCGCATTGTTCGCGGCTGATAAAACGGAGCTCGCGCATCCGATCGAGCGCGTAGTCGCGCGCCTCGCGTGAGATTGCGCGATCAGCCCAAGGCGACAATCTGTTCGGGCTTTTAATCAGTCCTGCGAGCGTGGCGCATTCTGCCAGCGACATTTCACGGGCTGGCTTGCCAAAGTACCCGCGCGCAGCTGCTTCTGCGCCGTACAGGCCGCCCCCGAAATAAATCCGATTCAGATACAGCTCCATGATTTTCTGTTTGCTGAAGTTGTCTTCAATCCGTTGTGCCAGGAAAATCTCGAGCAGCTTGCGGCGAAACGTTTTTTGTTTGAGTGAAAAACTGTTGCGCGCCAGTTGCTGCGTAATCGTGCTGGCACCCTGGCGCACATGGCCGGCCGTCAAATTCTTCAGCGCTGCGCGGATGATTCCGAACAAATCGTAGCCATGATGCTGATAAAATTTTGCGTCCTCGATGGCAACGACCGCATTAACGAGATCGGGAGGCAACTGGTCGTACGGCACTGTCTCACGGTTCTCGACAAAGATTTGGCCGAAGATTTTGCCGTTGCGATCGAGAATCACACTCGCTGATTCCATTTGTTCGAGCTTGTTTAAGTCGAACGCTCTGGCCTGGGCTTTGAGGTCGGCGACCAGACTGGAGATGTAAACTGTTAAGACAACAACGACCACTGCAATGAAGCCAATGGGAACGTAAAACCACGGTCTCAAATACCACGGTGGCCGAAAGCGATAGCCCGGCGGGGGCCTCAAAAATGTGGCACTCGGTCTCAAATTTTACTAAGGACTAGGTCGCCAAGGTACGCGCCAAACGCCCAACGCTCAATGACCAATGACTAATTACCCACCGGGCGTCATTGCAGTTGAGCCTTGAGCGTTGTGCGTTGAGCGTTGTACGTTGAGGACGCAAACGGGAAAGGCCGCACTGATTGAGTTCATTCGAACCGAAATTCGCAATCGCGGACCACAACGTTTCGCCTGGTTCATGGAACAGGCGCTTTACCATCCCGAGCACGGATACTATTCCTCTGGTCGGTGCGCGATTGGCCGAAAAGGCGATTATTTCACTAACGTCAGCGTCGGCTCGCTTTTCGGGCAACTATTGGCGGCGCAATTCGCCGAGATCTGGGAGCAACTCGGTAAAATCAACAACTTCGTCATTGTTGAGCAGGGCGCACACGACGGTCAGTTTGCGCGCGACGTTCTCGAATCTGCGCAAGCAGGCGCGCCGGAATTTTTCGAGGGTTTAGGGTATCGAATCGTCGAGCCATTTCCGATTTTGCGAGAACGGCAATTGCAGATGCTGGAACCATTTCGGAATAAGATTGAATGGCGCGATTCGCTTGAACGATTCACCGGTGTGCATTTTTCAAACGAACTACTGGACGCAATGCCAGTACGCTTGATCAGCGGCGACACGGAAAAGCTTGTCGATCTTCAAGATGACAGGTTTGTGTTCATCGAGCGTCCCGTCTCAAACGCGGCGTTTAATCAGGCGACGCTCGCCTGGGTAGACAGCGTCGCAGCAAGTTTGCAACGAGGTTACGTGATCGCTATCGATTACGGGCATTCAGGTGCTGAATTTCACGGAAATATTCAGGTTCGCGCCCAACATCGACATCTCGACTCGCCCTTTGAGCAAATCGGCCACGCGGACATCACGATGCAGGTCGATTGGACAAGCATTGCCCGTCGCGCGGAGGCAAACCGATTGCGCGTCGCAGGATTCGCCGATCAACATCACTTTCTGACCGGCATCATCTCCGAACTTGGTAGGCGCGGTTCATCCGAACCGCCCACCGGCGATTGGGGTCAATCGCCCCTAACTGATTCGCCCCAAGCCAAGCGCGCTCTCCAAACGCTGCTGCATCCCGAGATGCTCGGCCGCGCCTTTCAGGTGCTCGCGCTCGCCAAAAATGTCGATCCCGGCGCGCCGCGTCTGGCAGGTTTCAAATTCGCGCGCGAGCCGCGTTCTGCGCCGGGGCTCGACCAAACGAGCTTCCCCAACCCGCGGCAAGTTTCTTCGGACTCATAAACTGATTGAGATTTTTGGTCTGTAGTGGCATCACATTGTGAGCATCTGATCCCATACAGTGGCGCGATGAGTACTTCATGATTTCGTTCCTTTCGAAATGGGCTCTCGTTAGGCAAATTCGCGAACGCAGGGATGGCACCGGTCTGGAGTCGATGTCAGAAAAGACGCGTGCGATGCATGCACGTATCGACGGCGCGCAGGTCGCGCGTTCCATTTGTCCGTATTGTGGTGTCGGCTGCGGCCAACTGATTTACCACCAGGACGGGAAGTTGATTTCGATCGAAGGGGATCCGGAGTCGCCGATTAGTCAGGGAAATCTTTGCCCGAAAGGTGCGGCTTCCTATCAACTGCTTACGCACTCGCGCCGCGAAACGAAAGTGAAGTATCGTGCGCCACGCGCGAAGGAATGGACAGAGATTTCGTTAGATCGCGCGATGGAAATGGTGGCTGAGCGCGTCTGGGAATCGCGCAAGCGCACGTTCGTAAGACAACAGAATGGATCGACAATCAATCACACCACCGCGATCTGCCATCTCGGCGGCGCGACTCTCGACAACGAAGAAAATTATCTGATTAAAAAACTGTTCACTGCCGGCCTGGGCATGGTCTGTGTGTCCAACCAGGCCCGGATATGACATAGCAGCACGGTGCCCGGTCTGGGCACCTCTTTCGGCCGGGGCGGAGCTACGACCGCGCAACAAGATCTGGCCAACGCCGATTGCATTTTGATCGAAGGCTCCTCCATGGCCGAAGCCCATCCGGTCGGTTTTCGCTGGGTCATGAAAGCGAAGGAACGCGGCGCGACCATTATCCATGTCGATCCACGATTTTCGCGCACTAGCGCACTGGCCGATATCTGGGTGCCGATTCGCGCCGGCAGCGACATCGCATTTCTGGGCGGACTCGTCAGGCATATTATCGAGAACGAATTGTTCTTCCGCGATTACGTCGTGCACTACACGAACGCGTCCTGCATTCTGCGCGACGATTATCGGGATCCCGAAGATAACGCTGATGGTTTCTTCTCTGGCTGGAACGAAGACCTGCGCAATTACTCGATGCAAAGCTGGCAATACAAGAGCCAAGGGCTCAGCTTTCCCGAGCGCGATCTCACATTGCAAGATCGGCAGTGTGTTTTCCAAAAATTGAAGCGCCATTTCGCGCGCTACACGCCGGAAATGGTCGAGAAAGTCTGCGGCATTCCACCGGTACTGTTTCACAAAGTTGCCGATACACTCGTTAGGGCATCGGGCCCGGACAAGACGGCGGCGATTTGTTATGCGGTTGGATGGACTCAGCACTCCAAAGGCGTGCAGATCATCCGCACGGCGTCGATTCTGCAACTGTTGTTAGGCAACATCGGCCGTCCCGGCGGAGGCATTCTCGCGTTGCGCGGTCACGCTTCTATCCAGGGGTCAACTGATATCCCGACGCTCTATGACATTTTGCCCGGTTACCTGGCCATGCCGCGCGGCGACGGAAGTGAAGAGACGCTGCAGCAATATCTGGATGCGCACACGCCGAAGACCGGGCTCTGGTCGAATACGCCTGCGTATTTCATCAGCTTGTTGAAGGCCTATTACGGCAAAAGCGCGACCACAGAAAACGATTTCGGTTACCATTGGCTCCCCAAGCTTACCGCCGATCATTCCTTCTTCGAATATCTATACGACATGGCTGACGGGAAAATGGAGGGCATGTTCTTGATCGGACAGAATTCGGCTGTCGGCGCGCCAAACACGCGTTTTCAACGGAAGTCGATGGCGAAACTTAAATGGTTTGTCGTTCGCGACATGGTGGAAACCGAGCCGGCCAGATTTTGGCGCGATTCGGCTGAAATCGAACGCGGCGAATTGAAAACCGAAGAGATTGAGACCGAAGTCTTTTTCTTTCCAGCGGCTGGCCATGCGGAAAAAGAAGGCGCGTTTACGAACACACAGCGTCTTTTGCAATGGCGCGAGAAAGCGGTCGATCCACCGGGTGATTCTCGGTCCGATGCGTGGTTCATTCATCAATTGGCTTTGAGATTGATCGCGAAGGCGAAAGCATCGGACAATCCAAGCGACGAGCCATTGCGCGCGCTCAATTGGTGGTATCCCGAGGACGAACTCGGCGAGCCGAAAATGGAGGCGGTACTCACGGAGATCAATGGCTGGCAAACCGAATCTGTAGCCGGGGTCAGTGACCCCGGCACCGCGGCCGGCGTGTTGTTCGGTGGCGTTGATCGAGAAGGTCAACCACATCACGGCCCGCAGGTCGCCGATTACAACGAGTTGAAAGACGATGGCTCCACCGCGTGCGGTTGTTGGATCTACTCCGGCGTTTTTAATCGCGACGGCATCAACAAAGCCAATTCGCGCCAGCCGAAGGATTATCTCGGCCACGGCTGGGGCTTCAGTTGGCCGAGTGATCGGCGTATCATTTATAATCGCGCCAGCGCGAGGCCGAATGGCGAACCTTGGAGCGAGCGCAAAAAACTAGTCTGGTGGGAATCGGGAAATTGGGCAGGTATTGACGTTCCCGATTTCAAGAAAGACAAGCGGCCCGATTACGAACCGCAAGAGCGACAGCATGGGCTCGACGGCCAGCGCGGCGATGCACCGTTCATTTTGCACGAAGACGGGCTCGGTTGGCTTTATGTGCCGAAAGGTTTGCAGGATGGGCCGATGCCAACTCATTACGAGCCCCTAGAATCCCCGGTGCGCAACGCGCTTTATTCGCGCGACACGAATCCGGTAGTGAACTGGTTTACACGCGCTGAAAACCGTTTCGCGCCGCCGGGCGATCCGCGTTTTCCGTATGTTCTCACCACCTATCGACTGACCGAACACCACACCGGCGGCGGGATGTCGCGGTTTCTCAGCCATCTTTCCGAATTGCAGCCGGAGATGTTTGCCGAACTTTCGCCGGAGCTCGCGCAAGAGCTAAAGATCGACAATGGCGATTACATTTGTCTCGTGAGCTTGCGCGGCGCAATCGAGGGGCGAGCTCTCGTTAGTCGCCGCATCAGGCCGATGAAGTTAAATGGGAAGACCGTGCATCAAATTGCCGTTCCATTTCATTTTGGAGCCGCCGGCCCGTTGCGCGGCAACGCTGCGAATAATCTCGTGGCCATTTCCGGCGAGCCGAATGTCACGATCATGGAAAGCAAGGCGCTCACCTGCAACGTCGTGCCTGGCCGCTTGCCGCACGGCCCGGCTTTTCTTGATTGGATCGAGCGTTATGCGCCACAATCCGGTCAACCAGCTAATTTGCATCCTGAACAACCACCGCCGGGCACTCCAAGCGGCGGAAGGTTTTCGCGTAGTCACGGCAGGGAGGGCAAAACTGGATGATCGCGAGGACGGACAGCGGGGACGTCCGAAACGTTAACGCGAGAATCGCGGCGCGCCCAATGCCAGTCCGGCTCGGACCGGTCGCGCCCTAAGAAATGTCATGATCGGCGAAGGAACACAAAGCACGAATCAAAGAAAACATTCCTACGTCGAGGACCATATCGAAGTCGGATTCTTCACCGATCCGACCGTATGCATCGGCTGCAAAGCGTGCGAAGTCGCGTGCAAAGAATGGAACGAAGTGCCTGATGACGGATTCGTTTGGTCCGGGAATTCTTACGACAACACCGGCCACCTCGGCGCATCGACCTGGCGCCATGTCTTGTTCCTTGAACAAGATCGACGAAAGGGAAATCAAATCGTTGGATCGACATCATTACCAGGCAACGGCGATGGCGAAGATCCATTTCGCTGGGTCTTCCTTTCTGATGTTTGCAAGCACTGCGAGGAAGCCGGTTGCCTCGAAGCGTGTCCGACCGGGTCGATCGTGCGGACTGAGGTTGGTTCTGTTTTCGTGCAGAATGACGTGTGCAACGGCTGCGGCTATTGCATTGTCTCTTGCCCGTTTGGTGTGATCGATCGCCGGCCGAAACCGCTGCCCGACGCTGGCGGTGCGTTCAAGTGCACGTTTTGTTACGATCGACAAAAGAGCGGAATGGTGCCCGCGTGCGCGAAAGTTTGTCCAACCGAATCGATCGTGTTTGGACGACTTGATGACTTGCGCGCGCGTGGAGCGGAGCGCGTGCAGCAGCTCAAACAAAACGGATACAACGACGCGCAACTCTACGATCCACTGGAGACTTCAGTTCGCGGAATTCACGCATTCTTTTTGATTCTCGGCGAACCGGAGTCGTACGGGCTTCCTCCGAAGCCGCAGGTCCCTACAATTTACCTGAAGTCGGCGTGGATCTCGGCGTTCGCGACAGCTATCGCGTCCGGAATTGTCGCGCTATTGGCTTTTGCGTTTTTCTCATGACAACCGATTCGCCATCTGAAAAGCGACTCGAACAATTACGCGAGCAGGCGTGGAAGGAGGGTGTTGTTCCTGGCTGCGGTGTTGATGTCGTCGGCGGACCGATTCCGCGCAAACCCGGTTATTATGGCGAACCAGTCGTTAAACCGCCCGTGTGGACCTGGGAAATTCCGGCTTATTTTTTCGTCGGTGGACTTTCCGGAATGGCGGCGCTCATCGCGTTGGTCGGTTTAATTTTTCAGCGGAGCGACCTGGCGCGCGCAGCAATGTGGGTCGCTGCAATAGGCGCAATTCTATCTCCGATCTTACTCATCATGGATCTCGGACGCCCGCGTTTGTTTCTAAACATGCTGCGCGTTTTCAAGTACCAATCGCCGATGTCGGTCGGCGCATGGATCCTGTTTGTTTTCGGCAATTGCGCGATTCCCGGTCTAATTGCGTTGGAGCTTCATGCGCAACAAATCTTCACTGGCGGCTTCGACCAGTTTCTCCAAATCATCGGGTTTCTGCTGATTCTGGGCGCTGCGTTTTGGGGAATGCTGCTCGCCACTTACACCGGCGTCTTGTTAGGCGCGACCGCGATTCCTGCCTGGTTTTTGCATCGCACGCTCTTGCCGATTCATTTCGGTGTTGCGGGTTTGGGATCGGCAGCTGCGGTGCTCGAATTGCTTGGCCATCGAATCGCACCGCTCAACGCGATCGGATTCTTCGCAGCCGCGGTCGAAACGGCGTTGTTGATCTGGCTTAGCATCGACAGACATGGAGCCGCGGATCGCGCGATACACGAACACAGCTCGGGTTGGCTCATTCGCATCGGTGAAATCTTGAACGGTCCGCTCGCGCTTGTTCTGCGATTTTTTGGTCTTGTTCCATTCGCGGCGATTTCATTTTTGCTCGGCGCATTCATCAGTCGCTTCGGCTGGATTGCGGTGGGCAAAGTTTCCGGCGCCGATCCGGAAGCAGTATTTGCCGCGCAGCGGTGAATATCAGCTTTCTTTGCCCTTGAAGACGCGGAACAGGAAAAAGAGCGAAGGAAACAATACGACTGCGCCGACGGCGAGGGCATAGGTTAATAGGCGGAGCGTAATCTGCGGAGCGGCGGCGTCAAAAATGGTGATGTCCGGCGTAACTAATCTTGGATATTGCGCCAAGCTCCAACCGCCAAGAATCAGGGTCACGGTCGCGATCGCAGCGACACGTGCGAGCGCAAATCGGCGCAACCACAGGCTGGTTAGCGCTGTGATCGCAAAACAGAGGGTCGTGCCGACGAGGAGCGGGGCCCACCACTTCGTCAAACCCTGATACATCGCGGACGCGCCATCTTTCGACGTGATAAAAACCACGAAAGCGATGGGCGCGAGCAGGGCACCAGACCAAAGCGCACGCAAACGGAAATCATCTTGCACTTCTCGGTCCGTAGCGGGATCGGCCGTGAGATAGGTGGCCGCTAGAAAGGCGAACAGCGCGAGCGCGAACAGGCCGCACGCAAACGCGAACGGCGTGAGCCAGCCTGCAAAGAAACCGCTCACGACCCGGCCATCAACGATGCGGATTTTGCCGGTGCTGAGCGCACCGAGGATTAAACCTTGAATAAAGGGCGTAAAGAAACTGGCCGCACCGAACAACACGCTCCAGCGCCGCTTCACTTCTTGCGATTTGACGTCGTATTTTCGAAAAATAAATGCCGAGCCGCGAAGCACGATTCCGATTAGCATCAGTGTGAACGGAATATTGAGCGCGGTCATCATGGCCGCGAAGGCCGGCGGAAAGCCGGTGAACAGGATGACTATGATGAGTATCAGCCAGACGTGGTCCGCCTCCCAGATCGGTGCGATGGCGCTGCCGATGGCTTTTCGTTGCGCTTCGGCGCGCGGCCCGCTCGCGAGCAAATCCCACATTCCGCCGCCATAATCGGCGTCGCCAGTCACGGCATAGAAAATCAGCGCCACGAACATGAAACCGGCGACGATGAGTTCAAACGTCATGCGTGAGAATTTCCGAAGCCGGCGCCTCGGTTTTCGTGAACTGGCGGCGCAACAGGGAAACCAGCACGACCGAGAGCAACACATAGACGACAGTGAAGACCGTGAAGGGAATTGCGATCCCGTTCATGGGAGTAACGGCATCTTTCGTTCGCATCACGCCGTAAATGATCCAGGGTTGCCGGCCAAGTTCGGTCACGACCCAGCCGGCTTCGATTGCAACAAATCCGAGCGGTCCGGCTACTACCAGGGCGCGCAAAATCCATTTTCCGTCCGGAACGCAGCGATGTCTCCAAGCCAGCCACGCAACCGCGATGGATAAGATGAACAACGCAACGCCTGAAGCGACCATCAGGTCGAATGCCCAATGCACCAGCCGCACATTTGGCCAGTCGTTGCGTGGAAATTGGTCTAACCCAATGACCTTGCCGTTCGGATCGCGAGTGCTGAGCAGACTCAGGCAGCGCGGAATGATCAACGCGTAACGCGTGGTCCGGGATTCGTCGTCGGGAATTCCACCAATCTGCAACGGCGCGCCGGTTTGCGTGTAGTAAACCGCTTCCATGGCCGCGAGTTTGGCCGGCTGAAGTCTGGCGACGGAGCGGCCACTGAAATCACCGCTAACAATTTGCAATGGAGCGCTGATGCAGGCGAGGACCAGGGCGATACCCAATGCGTTGCGATGAAAAGTATTTTTGCGATCACGTAAAAGTAAAAAGGCATGAATCCCGGCAACGGCAAAGCCGGTCGCGATAAATGCCGCGAGGGTCATGTGAATGACCTCATGAGCCGCAGCGGGATTGAGCATCGCCGCGATCGGATTGATGTCAGTGATCTTGCCATCGACAACCTTGAAACCGCTGGGCGTATTCATCCACGCATTCGCCGTCACGACGAAGATGCCGGAAACCGTCCCGCTCACTGCCACGATCACGCCGCAAAGCCAATGGACTAACGGCGGAAGACGTTTCCACCCCATTAAAAACAAGCCGAGGAAAATCGCTTCCGCGAAAAATGCGAAGCCTTCCAGAGAAAACGGCATTCCAATGATGGCGCCGGATTTTTCCATAAAACCTGGCCAGAGCAGACCGAGCTCGAACGAGAGCACCGTTCCCGAAACCGCACCCACTGCGAAAAGAAGGGCGGCGCCGTGTGACCATCTCTTGCTCAATTCCAAAAACACCGGGCGGCCCGTGCGAAGATAAAGCGCTTCGGAAATGGACATCAACACGGGCAGGCTAATTCCGATTGCCGCAAACACTATGTGGAAGGCGAGAGAAATGCCCATCTGCGAACGGGCGTAAAGGAAGTCGCTCATCAGAAGTTGGAACTCGACTCACAGTAGCGGCGCGCATGCCGCCATGCCAGAACGGTCGCTCGTTTGTACCGCCTCTATGAAATGCGCCGGAATCTCAAGGCGGCGACGCTGGCATTGCAGCATCCAAGGGACCGAGTTCGGGGCCTTCAGCTACAACTCTTCCAAGATCACGCGCTCGATGTGCGAGTAAATGTTGAACGAGGGCGGACGCAAAAATCCGATCAGCGTTTGATTACTTTCCCGCGCAAAATCGACAGCCAGAGTCGAAGGCGCTGAGACCGCAGCAACGATGGGGATACCGGCGGCAAGCGCTTTTTGCACGATTTCGAACGAAGCGCGGCCGCTCACGACAAGAACATGTCGATTCAGCGGAAGCAATTTATCCAGGAACGCGCGGCCAATCACTTTGTCCACGGCGTTGTGGCGACCAATGTCTTCGCGAATAATTTTCAATTCGCCGTTCAAATCAAAAATTCCTGCGGCATGAATCCCACCGGTCCGCGCGAAATCGCTCTGCGCCTTTCTCAGTTTTTGGGGAAGCGAGAGCAACGTCTCGATTTCGATCCGTGCATTTGCCGATTCAATCGCTGGAAAATTTTGCCGGATCTCGTGGATGCTCGTTTTGCCGCACAGTCCACAGCTACTCGAGATGGTCCCGAAACGCTGCGCGGAGTTGAGTTTCAATTTCACGCCCCTGGCAAGACGGACAACAACTCTGTTGTCACCGTCTGGCGAAATTTTCGCGATCACGCTTCGGTCGCGCACGATCGCTTCGGAAACCAGAAAACCAACCGCGAGTTCATCGTCGTGTCCCGGCGTGCGCATCGTCGTGGCCAAAGTTTTGTTGCCAATTCGAATTTCGAGCGGCTCTTCGACCGTCAGGTCGTCCCGCAAATATTCGAGCGAACCATCCTGTTTTCGCCGAATGATTCGTCCCGGACCGATGCCATGCGATTCTTTCATCTACGATGATTTCAGATATTGTTGCAGCCGGTGGAAATCTGTCACTTGTACATTTCGCCGGGGCACAACTTCGTCGGGCACCACGGGCGCGAGCCGGACACGCATCCCATGATCGAAGTGCCGATGATCGAGTGTGTGACGGGCCGTGGAATTCGCGGCGATCGATATTTCGATTTCAAGGACGACTACAAAGGCCAGATCACATTTTTTTCGCTCGACGTTTTCGATGAGCTTTGCGCGGCACTCGACTTACGCGATTGCTCGCCGGCTGCGGCGCGGCGGAACGTGATCACCCGTGGCACTGATCTGAACGAGCTCATCGGCAAAGAATTCGAGATTCAAGGCGTTCGTTTCTACGGAACGCAGGAATCGGCGCCATGTTACTGGATGGATCGCGCATTCGCACCGGGCGCTAAAGATTGCTTGAAAGGACGTGGCGGTTTGCGCGCCAAAATTCTCATCGGCGGCGAGCTGCGCTCCATTTCCGCTACCGGTCATGACGATCTAAAACTGGGGCATGAAAATCAGCGCAGTATTGCTCGCGGGCGGTGAATCGCGCCGGATGGGCAAGGACAAAGCGACGCTTCTGTTTCGCGGAAATCCGCTCTGGCAAATTCAGCTCGAACTTTTGCGGAAATTGGAGCCGACAGAAATCTTTATTTCGGCGCGAACCGATCCCGTCTGGCGCCCTGCCGACGTGCAGTTTGTCGCAGACGATCCTCCATCACGCGGACCGCTAAGCGGCCTTGCTGCAGCACTTGCGCAGATGCGCACCAAATATCTGCTCGCACTTGGAGTCGACATGCCGTTCATGACCGAAAAATATCTGAAGTTTCTTTGCAGTCAGGTTGAGCCGTGCCGTGGCGTGATTGCGAAAATCGACGATCGCTTCGAGTCGCTGGCGGCGATCTATCCACAAGAAGTCTCGGCCGATTTTCACAGCGCCCTCTCGGGCACCGATTTTTCACTGCAAACGCTGGCGAGTCGATTAATCGACGCGGGGAAACTCCGATCAATACGCGTTTCAAAGGAAGCGAGAGAATTCTTCTGGAATATGAATCAACCCGCAGATGTGCAATCAAGATAGGGCTCCTTTGAGCGCCGCGTGCGCCGCATGATACCCGCACATGCCATGAACGCCGCCGCCCGGTGGAGTTGACGCTGAGCATAGATAAACGCCGGGCAGCGGCGTGCAGTACGGCGTGCGACTGAAGATTGGGCGCGCAATCAATTGCGCAAAGTCTGCCGCGCCTCCGCTAATGTCGCCGCCGATGAGATTCGCATTCGATTTTTCCAAATCGACGGCGTTCATCGTGTGCCGGGCCAGAATGCAATCGCGAAAACCAGGCGCAAACCGCTCGATCTGCGCTTCCATGCGCGCCGACACGTCGATCTTGCAATCGAAGGGAACGTGACAGTAGGCCCACAACGTATGCCGTTCTCGCGGAGCGCGTGTCTGGTCAAAGAGGCTTTGCTGTGCGACGAGCACAAACGGGTACCCGGGTATTTCCCCCCGCGTGATTTCACGCTCTGCTCTGGCAATCTCGTCAAGCGTACCGCCGAGATGAATTGTGCCCGCGCGTTTGCAAGCCTCCGCACGCCAGGGCACCGCCGCACTCAGGGCGTAGTCGATTTTGAAAATGCCGGGCGCGTGCCGAAACTTTTCGAGTCGTCGACGGTAAGAGGACGGAAGATTGCGCGCCATTCGCACGAATTGCCAGGGCGATACGTCGAGCAAGACCGCGCGTGATTTTGGCAAGTTATCGAGATTTTCGACGCGATGGCTGGTCTCGATCCTGCCGCCAAGGTCGCTGAGATGAGCCGCGAGTGCGTCCGCGATGTTTTGCGAACCGCCGCGTGGAATTGGCCATCCGACGGCATGTCCGGCCGTTCCAAGAACGAGCGCGAACGCCGATGATATTGGCGCTTCCAGTGACAGAAAAGAATGCGCAGCAATTCCGGCGAACAAGGCGCGTGCTGGCTCGTGTTTGAACAGAGTGTTCGCCAAAAAAGTTGCCGGACAGAGAGCGGGTATTCCAAATCGTGCAAGAGCGAGCGGATGCCGCGGCAAATGCAGCACCGGTTGCAGAAATTCGGTCACCAGTCCTTGCCAATCACGCACGATCGGTTTCATCAGTCGCCGGTAAGCGCGCGAATCTCCGCCTAACGAATCCGCTGTAAAATCGACATCGCGGTACAGACACGCCGCTGTGCCATCATCGAGCGGATGCGCCAACGGAATTTCCGGCTGAATCCAGTTTAGTCCGAATCGCTCGAGGGGAAGCGTTTTGAAAAATGGCGAGCCGGCTGCGAGAGGATGTACAGCGGAGCAAACGTCGTGCACGTACCCTGGGAGCGTCAGCTGAGCGGAGCGCGTGCCACCACCGATCGAGGAGTTGGCTTCCAGAACGAGCACGGAATATCCGGCGCGCGCGAGCGTGATCGCGGCGGCAAGTCCGTTGGGGCCCGATCCTACAATGACTGCATCGTGTTCAGGCGACATCTTGGGGCGGTTGGAAAAATGCAGGCTTAACTGCTTTCGCAGAACCTAATGAAAGACCATTAGTGAAGGGTCCGCGACGCATGAAATTCGGATGCTAATCAAAGCTGCTCTTGCAAATCCGCTGCGGCTGCTCGATATGTCCGCTACGATTTTTGGGTCGTCATGAGGTCGTCGATCTTACGGGTTGTAGCTTTGTTTGTTTCGCTTCCGGCCTGCGCTTTTTCCGCCACCAGGGTCGTGAACCTTTCGCATTACGACATGATGCGACCGGATTTTGCCGCGCTGAAACGTGAAGGCATCGCCGGCGTGATTCATGAAGCCACGTATCCACGGTTCGTGCGCGATGCGAAATATCTGGACCGCCAAATGGCGGCGCTGCAAGCCGGATTGCTCTGGGGCGCGTATCATTACGCCAATGCGAGCGATCCCATTCGACAGGCGGATCATTTTCTCAGTGTGGTTTCCACTGCCTGGTCGCAAGCCAATCCGGCGACACGGCCGAGCGCCGGCGTGTTACTGGTGCTCGATTTTGAGAAGAATGGTCATTACCCCGGCGGGACGATGCGGCCCGACCAGGCCGTCGCCTTCGTCGAGCGAATTCGCGAACGAACCGGTGTATATCCCGGCATTTATTCCGGCGAGTATCATCTGCGGCAAGTTCTGAATAGTCCAAAAGTTACAAACGCGCAGAAGAGAATCCTGACGAATTGTTGGTTGTGGATCGCAAATTATCATTACGAGCCGCGCTCCACGGCGCCGTGGAACTACTGGGCTCTCTGGCAATACACTGGTGACGGCAAGTGTGGTCTTCCGCGCGCTTCTTATCCGATAAGTGTTGCCAATATTAGAAAGGCGGAACTGAACATTTTTCGCGGGAGCCGAAATGATTTGGAAGATTTCTGGCAGCGACGTGCTTGGAATCCCCGCGGAGGAAGGCAGAGCACGCTAACAGCGGAACGGTAGAAGGAGACACGAGGGTAGTCGGAAAGCCGTGCCTCCTCATTTTTGGATACCGCGCTGTGTTGTGAGGTAAACGGAAAAACTGCCAAGCCAATGTCCGCCCTCGTAATGCGCGCCCGTGACCGCTGCGAGCCCTGTGCGTCGATGCGCCTCCGCTGCATCGAAGAGCGTGTTCCGTCGCAAATCGTCCAGAGGAAGCGCCGATGCAATTCCCTCCAGCATCCACGCGCGGCTCAGATTTAGCCCGTCGAGATGGGCAAGCTTCGGATCGCTCGGATCGGGCGACACCGCCACGGGTAAACAATTAGCCGTAGGCGCCCCGCCCTCTCGAGGTGTTTCCGGAATTTGCGGCAGGAAATCCTTCAACCATTTGGCGAATTCCGCTTGCGATAACACGCGGCGCATCACGTCTGCTTCCCCCAAGCACGGCGAAAGAAAATCTTCTCCCGAAGGTTCATAACCGAGCGGACAATCCTTGTCAGCGAGGAAAAACTTTCTCGCAGAATCCGCAACCAGCCTGGCAAAAGAATCATTTTTAGTCGAGCGCGCGTAATCCAGCATCAGGCCAAGTCCGAACGCAGTTTGATCATGCTCGCCGATACGCACTGGATGCGAAAGTTTCGGTAGCCACGTCTTCAATCGCTCGATTGCGGCATCTTCGAGTGGACGCAGATTCGCTGACATCTCTCGCGCCTGATTATCATCCCACTCGCGCAGTTCCGCGCACAATTGCAGCAGCCATGCCAATCCGTAAGGCCGTTCGAAACTGGCGCGACCTTCTCCACGAAGATACGCAGCTTCATGCTTCAAATTTTCCGCGGTAAGGCTTTTGCGCAGCGCCTCGCGCGCCGCTTCGGCAAACGATGCATTTGGAAAGGTGCGCAGCAGCCTCACAAGCAGCCAATGTCCGTGCACTGACGAATGCCAGTCGTAACATCCATAAAACGCGGGCGTCAGCTTGCGCGGCGCGGCCGCATCCGCGTCGCTGTTCAGCACATGACTGATTTTGTTCGGGTACTCCTTCCCGACGCACGCCAGAGCCAATTTGGCGAATCGTTCTGCTGCATGAATGTCGAATCCGCCCGCCGTACCGCGGGACGGATCCGCCGTGCCGGACTGCGGAGGAGAACCTTCACCTGCAAGCATGCCCGCGTTTATCAAACCAACCAGGGCGATGACAATCCCAACGGCGTTCTTCATCGACTCGCATGTTGCCCGCAGAGCTAGGATGGAGCAAGTCGGCGGACAGAAAGTGAGGAGCTACCGAAGAGCCGGATCCCCTCGGTCGCCAGCTTGCGCGTCAGCAGCGAAAACCGGACACAGCGAACATATGTGGAGCGCGGGTCGCTGGCGTAATAAAATGAAAACCATTCTCATCTTCGTAGCCTTCGGGCGCTCGAAGCAGCGCGACCAACAGCAGCACGAATAAACCGAAAACGCTGCTCAAGAGGCTGGATAGGATTTCAGGGCGCATCACCAGATTATATTCAACGCAAGCAACGCTCGCGCAAGGCACGGCCAGGAAAATAAAGGCGATTACCGGTTTCGCTTTCTTCACGGTTTTTTGATGCCCTGGCGGCTGTTTTGATTTCTGAAGATTGAGATTCGTGAATCGGTGTAGGGGCGGCTGCCTGCTCGCGAAAACTATTTATCTGCAAATTCCGCCGCAGCAATAATCAATCCTACGGTCTTGCTTCCTATAGATTGTTGAACGGATTATCCAACGGAACACGCCGGACGCTACTGAACCCGGCCTTCTCGCAAAGTTCGCGCACCTTCGCTTCGTGAAAACCGAGCGTGCCAAGCCCTGCGCCATTGTTCGCCAGCGACGTGGTCATGCAGTAGAACACGCTTACACCGTGAAACATCGCGCCCAGCGGGTTCGCGTTCTCCTCGAGTTTGTCGGAACAGTTGATGTCGAGACAAACGTAAACGCCGCCTGGCCGAAGCGCGCGGCGAATCGGATTGCAACAATTGAAGCGGATCGACTGCATCATGCACAACATCGAACGTCGTGATCACATCAAACTGTGCCGGCAATCCTTTCGAGACATCGCGCTCTTCGAAATGCCCCCGGTCTGATACGCCCGCGTCGCGCGCGTTCGCCGTGGCGCGAGCAACAGTCGGACCAAAGTATTGACATTGAGCGTTGGGCGTTTCCTTTTTTCTCTCCTCCGCTCGCTGTTCTCTGGTCTTTCTCGCCTGTCCTTGATCTCTGGCCTTTGACTGAATTGAGGGTGGAATGCTGCTCCAATTCTGTTATTTTTATAATCCCGTGAAAGAAACTCCTGTTGTGACCCAGGGCGATGGCGCTCCTGCCGCCAGTCCTGCTTCTACCGACACTCCGGCGTCTAATGCCAGTCCGGCTTCGGACCGGGCCGATCTGCGGCCTGAAAATATTCAGGACGCAGTAATTCGTCTCGCCGGAAATTCGCAGGATGGAATTCAAACTGCCGGCGCGTTTCTCGCGCGGCTCGCTGGACGCAGCGATCACGACGTCATGACTTATATGACGATTCCGGCGACCATTTCGGGTGGACCCTCGATTTTTCAGGTGCGCATCGGTTCGGGCGAAGTGTTATCGCCTGGCGATGAAGCGGATTTTCTGGTCGCATTTTATCAGCACAGTTATCAGGACCACGTCGATTTTCTCCGCGAAGGCGGCGTGTTGCTTTACGATTCGGACAACGTCGAGCCGAATCTCGACGACAAACGTTTCTTTTATGTTGGAGTGCCCATCACCGGACTCACTGTCGAAGCGCTCGGCGGCACGGCGAAGGACAAAGGTAAAAACATTTTCGTCCTCGGACTGATCTCGAAGATTTTCAATCTCGATGCCGACAAGCTGAAGAAATTGATCAGCGAAAAATTCGCCAGCAAAGACGAGAGCATCGTCAATACTGCATTGATGGCGTTCCAGGCCGGCTACGCGTATCCGGTTGGCAATGTCCTGACGAAACATTATCGATTTGAGCACATCCCGAAAACCAGTGGCCGCGCGCAGATCACGATGGACGGAAACCAGGCGCTCGCCTACGGCTTGATCGCCGGCGGTGTGCGGTACGGCGCCGGTTATCCCATCACGCCGTGGTCGTCTGTCATGGAAACGCTTCGTCGCGAACTGCCGAAATACGGCGGCATTTTTGTCCAGGCGGAGGACGAATTGGCATCGGTCTCGATCGCCCTCGGTTGTTCGTATTCAGGCTATCTCGCTGTGACCGGCAGCGCAGGCCCGGGAATTTCGCTCAAGGCCGAAGCGATCGGTTGGGCGTCGATGGCCGAAATCCCGATCATCATTTGCAATATTCAACGCGGCGGCCCGAGCACCGGCTTGCCCACCAACGTAGAGCAGAGCGATTTGCACCAGGCCATTTTCGGCAGTCACGGCGACAGCCCGCGTGTCGTGCTCGCGCCATCGACGGTGGAAGACTGTTTTTACATTGCAATCGAAGCGGCACGGATCGCGCGCAAGTACAGCACGCCGGTATTCATCTTGAGCGACACCTCGCTCGCCACACGCATCGAAGCATTCGACGAACCGGATCTGTCGAAGTTAATGGCCGATCCCAAGCCGGATCTGACGCCGCGCCAGACGTTCAAGCCTTATCCCATCGATGAAATCACACATCATGTTCCGCCTGGCACGCGCATTCTCGATGGAAAATATCCGCTCCTTGCCGGTCTTGAGCACGACGAGATGGGTCATCCGACCGGCAGTCCGAAGTTGCACATGGCCATGACCGCGAAACGCCGCAATAAATTACGCAAGCTCGCCGAAGAAATTCCGGTGCCGGAAGTTTATGGCGATCAGGAAGGCGACACGTTGCTCGTTGGCTGGGGATCGACCTACGGTCCGATCCATGACGCCGTGAAGATGGCGCGCGAGCAGGGTGAAAAAATCGGTGCTTTGCATTTGCGCCACTTGCATCCGCTGCCGAACGGACTGGAAAAAATCTTCGCCAACTTCAAGCGCATCGTCACCATCGAGATGAATGACCAGGGCCTTTACGGTTTTGGCCAGCTCGCCACCATTTTGCGGGCCCGCTACTGCGAGTCGAAGATCGAAAGCGTTACCAAGACTGACGGGCTCACCTTCCGCGTAAAAGAGATTTTGGACGGCGTGTTCAAGGGCCGCCCGTTTGCCAGAAAGATTCCGCGGGACGGCGCGGCAACTCTTCACCACGACACGGCACCCGAGAGCGTGAAATCCCTGAGAGAAGTCGTGCCGCAAGGCGTCGGCTAAAGGCGCTACAAGCCATTTCACAATTGTTGTAGCCGCCTCGCTGTGCCGAGGCGCATTCACCAGACCGGTTGGACTTCCAATCACTTCTCACTTCGCGAGCCGCGGTCCGCTCGGCCAGACAAAATTCTTCAGCGCGTACAGCTCGAGCGCGAACGGGACGTAACCGCCATAGCCCAGAAGCGGCATCTCAAAGGCGTGCAAAAACGCCAGGCCCGGGATGTGATAAATCCATTTCGGGAACGAGTAGTAGTTCCACATCTCCCAAAACAAACCGCACACCAGCGCGCCAAGGGACAGCGAGACCACCGTGCGCCAGTCGCCCTGGCGCAGTTCCTTCAAAAAATACGGTCGACCGGTCCAGTGATTGATCGGCTCCAAAATGAAAACGAGCGCAGTCCATGTGAAGGGATAGAAAATTTTTGGCCAAACCAGCATCGCCGAGAACATCGCCAGACCGACGACGAAGAGGCCCACAAACATACCGCGCGTTGCCGGAATGCGCGGCCCCGAAGCGAAGCGTTCCATCCAACCGAAGCTGCGCATCAGTTGCGCAGTTTCGAACACGGCCGGAATGACCGTTGAAAATGAAATCGTGGAGAGCAGGTTGAACTGGAGCGGACTGAACAGTGCGCGACCGAGATATTCCCAATTCCCGGTGCGCAGATTAATCAGTTCGAACAACCACCACACCGGCGCCGAAACGACAAAGAGCAGCACGAAATTTTTCCGCGAACGCGACCAAAGCGAATTGCCCGCGCGTCTCCAGACAATCGCATCGACAACCAAAATATATCCAAGCCAAAGCGGAAAGAACAGGTAAGCCGTACGGACGCCCGGCAGCGTCCAGTTCAGCGGCCAGCAAACCGCCACCAGGATCAGTCCCGCCCAGCCGCGTGCCGGCAGGTTCTGTCTTCTCATTCGAGACGTTGAGCCAAATTATCGGCGCGAGCACGATCAAAATTCTTTTGACGCGCTGGAACTTACCAACGCCCGCTAGTCGGTTTGAGGTCGAAGACTTCGTTGCACACTTTTCTTGAACTGACCGCCCGTTTGGGGCACGTTCCTACGTATCGATCTTATGAGCGAAACCGTTGCGACAACGATTGCGGCTGACACAGGCGCCCCCACAGCTCCACGCGAAAAATTAACCAAGAAAGCCATCACCGCCGACCACCCCACATGGTGTCCCGGCTGCGGTGATTTCGCGGTGCTCGCCGCGTTCTACAAGGTCCTTGAGAAAAAACAGCTCGATCACGAAAAGATCGTCACCCTCGCCGGGATTGGTTGCTCATCGCGCTTTCCCTACTTCGTAAATGGCCACGGCGCGCATTACATTCACGGCCGCGCTGTCCCGCTCGCCTCAGGCATCAGCCTTGCCCGGCCCGATCTCCACGTCTTCCTCTTCGGCGGCGACGGCGACGGGTTCTCCATCGGCGGCAACCATCTCGATCACGGTGCGCGCAAGAACATCAACATGACGTATTTCATCATGGACAACTTCGTCTATGGCCTGACGAAGAAGCAGACCTCGCCCACGTCGCCCATCGGATTCAAATCCAAGACCGACCCGACCGGTGCGATCGATCAGCCGGTTAACCCGATGAAAAAATTGATCGCGGCCGGGGCGACCTTCATCGCGCGCACTCACGCCACGCAGGTCAAACACATGATGGAAATGATCGAGCGCGCATTCGATCACCAGGGCTTTAGCGTGATTGAATGCCTGAGCGAATGCGTGGAATTTTTTCCGGACGTATTCGATCCGGCCGACCCGAAAAAAGGCGGCAGCTTCGAAGTGATCCAGGAAAAGAAATGGGACGGCACACCCGAAGACGAGCTGCGGCACGACGTCACCGACGAGCTCGCCGCCTACAAGCTCGCCCAGCTCCCATTCCCCGGGGTGTTCGGCGTGTTTTATCAATCGGATCGTCCAACCAAAAACGCACTCGAGAAAAAATGGATCGAAAGCACGCGCGAGAAAATTCGCCAGGCGACCGACGTCGAAATTTTGCAGAAAACGTTCGATCGAATGAAATAGCAACGCTTCTCGCGTTGCCAATGGAGGGACGCGCGCCGTCGTGTCCGTAGCAGTAGCGGCGGCTGTTCCAGCCGCAATTCAGTAGCGGCGATCTAGTTGTCACGCCCCGTAGCCTGGCAAAGGCGGACGACCTCCCGAAATCTTTGTCGCGTTTCACTCGCCAAGGGTTTAGTACAGTTTCTGTTCTCACCCTGTGAAAGAGGAAACGGTCGATACCCATTCCAAGGCGCTCAGGATCAATCTCGATCCACGCTGGTACGGCACCTTTGCCGAGATCGGCGCGGGCCAGGAAGTGGTGCGCTGGTTTTTCCGGGTCGGCGGCGCCGCGGGGACGATCGCGAAGAGCATCTCGGCTTACGACATGAAGGTGAGCGACGCCATCTACGGGCACGTTGACCGCTACGTTTCGCGTGCTCGGCTGCAGGCGATGCTCGACTACGAATTTGATCTCGACGTGGAGCGGCTGGGGCCGGAACGCGGGGATGATACTTCGTTTTTCGCTTTCGCCGATACGGTGGTGGCACGGAGCTATCGCGGCACCAACGAGTGCCACGGCTGGATGGGGATCAAGTTTCAGAGCCGCGTCCACGATCAGCCCAGCCAAATCGTGATGCACGTGCGCATGCTGGACGAGGAAGCCTCGGCGCAACAAGAGGCGCTCGGCATTGTGGGTGTGAACCTTTGCTACGGCGCATTTTTCCTAAGTCATGTGCCGGAGGAACTCGTAGAATCGCTGCTCGACAACCTCACAACACGTCGCCTCGAAATCGACATGCTCGAGTTCAGCGGAATCGAATTTCGCAACGTGGACAACCGCCTCATGGCGCTGAAGCTCGTGCAGCTGGGCCTGAGTGGTGCCGCAATGTTTGGCCCGAACCGCGAGGTGCTGCAGCCATCCGACATGTTGCATAACAAGGCCGTGCTGGTCGAGCGCGGCAGTTTTCGTCCGGTCACTTACGTCAATCTCGACATGTTGGAATGCGCCCTGGCGAAGTTTAAACAAGATCCCGCGGTAGCGGACAAGCCCATCCTCTCTCTCATGGAATTGACCATGCGTGATCTGCTTGCGGGCGGCACGGACGTAGATCGTCGCGATTTCCTCGCGCGCGCGGACGTTCTTGCCGCCTGCGGCATGACCGTGCTCATCTCCGATTACTTCGAATACTACCGGCTCGCTGCCTATCTCTCCTGGCGGACACGCGAACGCATCGGCATCGTCATGGGTGTGCCGAGTATTTTTGAGTTGTTCGATGAAAAATATTATACGGAATTGCCCGGCGGCATTCTTGAAAGCTTCGGGCGTCTCTTTAAGAACGAGCTGAAAGTTTACGTCTATCCGCTGCGGCGAAGCGACGCCGATGAGTTACAAACCATTCACACCGTGAAGGTGAAACCTGATTTGCAACCGCTCTACGACTATCTGGTCGGTCGTGGCAGTTTCGTGCAGCTTGATAACTATAATCCCAAATATCTGCCGATATTTTCACGTGACGTGCTCAAGCGCATCGCCGCCGGAGACGAAAGCTGGGACCAGATGGTGCCACCGCAAGTTGCTGAGATCATCCGCCGGCGCGGCTTCTTCGGATATAAGAAACGTTAACGGCACACATCGTCTTCATCGCCCAGCTCGTCGAATGGCCCGGCATCATGGCGCATGGCGACACGCGCGAAGAAGAAGCGGCCCGCGAGATTCAACTCGCGCTGGAAGGCGCTTTGCAAGTCGCGGCGGAACAAGGTATCAAACCGCCCGCGCCTGCGCTGGCGCATGCCTCATGAATGATGCTGTCGACGTTAAATGCACCGACGACGAGCTGATCGTCACCCTCGTGGACGGTCCCCGCGTCTCCGCAGCGCTCCCGTGGTTCCCGCGATTGCTTCGTGCCACGCCCAAGCAACGTGCGAATTGGCGACTCATTGGTCGCGGCGTTGGAATTCATTGGGACGATGTCGATCAAGACATCTCGGTTCGATCGCTTCTCGCCTCATGATCACTCGCCAGGTTATCGCCGATAAAATCGCGGACTACCTGCACGGAAAACTGCTCCGCTTCAACGATTCAACATTTCAACGAATCACGTGGCAAAGCCGTTGATCTGCGTCTGGTTTCGCATTAAGAGAGTTAAGATGATGAAACTGCGTTCTTTTACTTTGGCTGCATTTCTGTTTGTAACACTGCCTTTGGCGTCCTCGTTCGGACAAGTAGGTATATCCGTAAATTTTGCTCCGCCGGTTCTGCCGGTAATAGAGCAACCGCCTTGTCCAGTCGAAGGCTATATTTGGACTCCCGGTTACTGGGCCTATGGTCAAGATTATTATTGGGTTCCTGGCGTCTGGGTCCCTCCGCCGTCAGTGGGTCTGCTTTGGACACCGCCCTGGTGGGGCTGGAATAACGGCGTTTACGCGTTTAATGAAGGTTATTGGGGCCCAACGGTCGGTTTTTACGGAGGCGTTAATTACGGCCATGGCTACTTCGGAGACGGCTACTGGGGCGGCCGATGGCAAGGAAACGTGTTCCGTTACAACACCGCTGTGACGCGCGTGAATACCACCGTCGTGCACAACACCTTTGTCGACCGCTCGGTGGTGAATAAACAGGTAAACGCTACCCGTGCCAGCTTTAACGGTCCCAACGGAGTGAAAGCGCAGCCGACTGCGGAACAAAAAGCCGCAGCGGCGAACGCTCGGAAAGTGCCGCCAACCTCCCAGCAGCTTGCACGGCAGGAGGCGGCAAGCAAGGATCGCAATCTCCAGGCGTCCGTGAACAAGGGCCATCCGAACCCCGACGCGATCAAGTCATTCAATAAGACCCCGGAGAGTGGCAAGGGCGCACAGGGACCTGGAACCGCCGAGGGAAAAACTGCAAACAAGCCTGGGAACAAACCTGAAAATCAGCTCCGGGGAGCAGGAAATGCTGGAGAACACGGGAACAAGCGCGGGGCTGAAAATCACGGGAACGGGCAAAATGTTGGGGGAAACCAGGCCAAAACGCGCTCCGGAAAAACAGCCGGTCCCGGAGGTCCTACTCGCGGACCCCATGAGATGACTCAAAGGTCGGGGCAACCCAAAATGAATGCGCATCATCCGCAAACGGATGGGAATCGCCAGCAAATGGGAGGAAACCGCGCCCAAACGGGAGGAAACCGCGCGCACCCGCCCGGACCGCAGCAAGCCAAGAAAAAGCAGGGCAAGCCCGAAGAGCAGCACGGCGGCCGTTAAAGGCACCGCTCGCTTTCTTCTCTCAACAACCGCAACAACGTCTCATTGTCACGAATGCGCCGTTTTCTTTTCAACTCGAGACCGCGCATAGCCCTTTGAGCTGCCAAACAGCGGCAGGAATCTGATTCGCACGCGTGTTGCCGAAGCCGAGCACAAAGCCGTGACGCGGCGATTCGCCGACATACGACGCGGAGAGTGGTGATAGCCACAATGATTCTTTGGCAGCACGGGCGGCGAGCTGTCGATCGTTGCGAAGTTTCGGGAGCAACAGGGCGACGTGCAAGCCGGCTTCGTCGCCGATGATCGTGGCGCCTTCGCCGAATGCGCGCGCGAGCTCGGTAACGAGAACTTCGCGGCGTTCGGCGTAAATCGGACGCATCCGGCGGATGTGACGAGCAAAATGACCTTCGCGGATGAATTCCAGCATGACCGCTTGCGGAATATGCGACGGACAGAGGTCCATCGATTGGCGCATGGCGGCGAAGCGTTCCACCAGATCAGGAGGGATAACGATGTAACCGAGCCGCAACGCCGGGAACATGACCTTGCTGAAAGTGCCGATGTAAATGACGCGGTCGTGGTGATCCATTCCCTGCAACGACGCGATCGGTTTGCTGTTGTATCGATACTCGCTGTCGTAATCGTCCTCGACAATCCAGGCGGCGGCGCGGTGCGCCCATTCGAGCAACTGCAGGCGTCGCGTCGCGCTCATGGTCACGCCTAATGGATATTGGTGCGACGGCGCGACGAACGCGGCGCGTGCTTTGCGGTTGAGCCTGATCCCGGCGGCGACGTTCAGACCTTCAGCATCGACCGGTACGGGAACGGAGCGGCAACCGGCCGCGCGCAAAACATAATGCACGAGCCAGTAACCTGGTTCCTCGACCCAAACGGCAGCGCCAGGATCGACAATTACTCGCGTCGTCAGGTCAAGTGCCTGTTGTGAGCCGCTCACCATCATGATCTGACCAGCTTCGCAGTGCACACCGCGCGCGGTACGGAGATACACCGCGATTGTTTCGCGCAGTTCCGGTAGTCCCAGGGGATCGCCGTACTGCAGCCCTTTCACTTGTACGCGGCGCGAATAACGTGCGATGAGCTTCGACCAGATGTCCATCGGAAATGAATGCAAGTCCGGCTGGCCGACCTGGAACGGGCCGAGACTTCCCGCCCAGACCGGGCGCTCGTAGGGAGGCATCGCTGCAGCGCGCGAAGAGATTCTGCGCGCCGTATTATCGATCTTGGCCGTCGCTGTGCCTAACGACCGGTGCGCCGGCAACGAAGTTGCAATGAATGTGCCGGCGCCGACACGACTCTCGAAATATCCTTCCGCGAGAAGCTGCGCGTAAGCGTTCAGCACCGGCAGCCGCGACACGCGCAGCTCGCGCGCAAGCCAACGGCTCGAGGGGACGAGTTCCCCCGCGCGCAACTCGCGCCGAATGATGCGCTGCCGGAAGGAATGGTAGATCTGCTGATGGAGCGGTTTTCGTGCGCGGCGATCGACGCTGATTAGCGTCACCATGCCGCGAAGGTCGGTTTTCAAAGTGGTCATGTCGAAATCAGCAAGAGTGGTCATTTACTATGACCACTTTCGCGACGACAAAGCAAGATGATGAAAACGGTATGGCAGTTTTCGGCAGTAGCAGCGGCGGTGTTGGTAAGCATCGCGACAGGATCGACAATCACGGGAGCGCCCCAGGCACAGAATGCCTCGGCTGCTGCCGAAACCGCCCGACCGGCATCGGTCCACGACGGCCAGCACGACTTCGATTTCGTCATCGGCACCTGGAAGTCGCACGTGCGACGCTTGCAGAAGCCACTAACAGGATCAACATCCTGGATTGAAGGTGATGCTACGGTATCGGTTCGAAAGATCTGGAACGGCCGCGGTAATCTGGAGGAGATTGAGCTCACAACACCCGCGGGCCATCTGGAGGGACTGACGCTGCGCCTCTACGATCCACAAGCGCGCCAATGGAGGCTTTACTGGGCAAATGCGGCTCAGGGCGTCCTGACGTCACCCGTGTCGATCGGCGAGTTCACAGACGGCCGCGGCGAGTTTTACGATCAGGAAACATTCGACGGCAAAATTATTCTCGTCAGGCACAGGTTTTCGGGAATCACGCCGAAGTCGTATCATTTTGAGCAGGCCTTCTCGGCGGACCGCGGCCAGACCTGGGAGGCGAATTGGATCGCGGAGGTAACGCGCACGAGCGACGAGCCGATTGCGCTGTCACTTAGCGCGGAGGATCGCAACCCCGATTTCGATTTCAACATCGGCCACTGGGACGTGGAGCTGAAACGTCTCAATCCGTTGAGCGGTAACTCGAAGTGGACCGACTGGAAAGGCACGGGCGAGGTCGCGCCGGTGTGGAACGGGCGCGGAAGCGTCGCTGAGTTCGAGCTCGACGGTCCGACTGGTCATCTCCAAGGCGTCGGACTGCGTCTTTACAATCCGGAAGCGAAGCAATGGACGATCAGCTGGGCGAACAGTCGCGACGGCGCGATCGGCGTGCCCATCGTGGGCGAGTTCAAGGACGGTCGCGGCGATTTCATTGACGTGGAGGAATTCAATGGCCGGCAGATTTTCGTGCGCAACGACTTCTCGAAGATCACGCCGGACTCCTGCTACTTCGAGCAGGCGTTCTCAGGCGATAACGGCCGGACCTGGGAAGCGAACTGGTTGATGACGTTCAAGCGACGGAGATGATCCGTGGATTTTTGGGTTTGTTGCTGATCGTGAGCGCAGTCGCCGCGCTCGCGCAGGAAAACTCGGACGGGCAGCATGACTTCGATTGGGAATTTGGAAACTGGCACACACACCTGTGGAGACTGAAGCAGCCGTTGAGCGGGTCTAACGAATGGGTGGAGTACGACGGCACCACGGTCGTGCGAAAAATCTGGGACGGACGCGCCAATTTGGTGGAACTGGAGGTCGATGGACCCACTCACATCGAAGCGCTAAATCTGCGTCTGTACAATCCGGAGACGCACAAGTGGAGTTTGAATTTCGCGAGCAGCAAAGCGGGCACGCTCGGCACGCCGACGATTGGCGAATTCAAGAACGGCCGGGGCGAGTTTTTCGATCAGGAGAATCTCAACGGACGACCGGTCCTGGTGCGCTTCATCATCTCGGACATCAAAACAGAATCCTGCAAGTTCGAGCAATCGTTCTCAACAGACGGCGGCAAGACCTGGGAAGTAAATTGGATTGCGATCGACACCCGTGTGAAGGAATAAAAGAAGCGCCATTGGGCGTCGGCTACCAATATCATCGTCTCAACTGAATCAAATCCGGCGTATGCAAACAAACTCTTCCAAGGCATTTAATCACTTCGGTAAATGGAGAATGAGGAGTGTTCACCAGAAGAAGAAGAAGTCCTCCGCGCAATTCGTAGAGCCGATTGAAGCTAATGATTCAGTGATTCGCAAGATGAACGTGACTTGCCAGCCTGCAGCCTTTTCGGCGATATTCCCCGTATGCAGGCAGAAATAGATTGCAAGGTGCAGTCTAATTCTAGTTAGGCCGGCGAAGTATAATGCAAATGCGCACAGAGGATAATCGAATGTCCGTTTATGTCATTGCACAAGGCAAAATCGAGAATCGCGGATTGCTCGATCAATATGTGGCAAAGGTTATTTCCACCATCGAGTCTCATCAGGGGCGAGTTGTCGCCTTCGATGAAGAACCGGAAGTGGTAGAGGGGCGGATTGAGCATCCGCGCACCGTCATTCTCGAATTTCCATCAATGACGGCGTTCCACGCGTGGTATGACTCGCCGGAATATCAAGAAATCCTCCCTCTGCGACTGAAGTCGACACGAGGTACGCTCATCGTCGCAAAAGGCTTCAGGCCGTCTTGATATTACGTGGCGCGCCGCCCAACCAGCCGATGAAGCCAACGGCCCCGTTGCGAAGCAAGGTTCAGCGTATTTGCCACGATGCTCTACCATGGCTTATCTCTTTGACTCATGATCTTCCCAGCTTATTCGCCCTCGCAGGCTATCCCGTCCATCTCGCAGATTCCCAATCTGCTCGATTCTCGTCAGGCCGACTATGGAGTGTTTAATGAAAACCAAAGGAATTGTTGCGATCTTCATGCTGGTCCTTCCGCTCTTTTGCACGAGCAGCATTTGCGATGCAGACGGTTTTGATTCGGTTCGCTGTGGATTTGACGTTCGAAAAGCTCTCCTCGGCCGCACGATGTCAAATGAGAAGGCGGTTGCCATTGAAGAGAGGCACAAGGACGTAGGGCTTAAAGATCTAGGGGGAACAGAGATCTCAGACCGTTTATTCTTAATATCCTGGCGAATCTGTGGAGAGGAGTACGTCCTTCTCGAAGACCGAAGTGTCGTGCGAGACGTGCTGAAATTTCCGAAACATTCAAAGGACTCACCCCAATTCATTGGTTCGTGTCAATTAAATGGCCACGATGTCCCGGGCACAACGATTGGTGTGCTTAAGAATGAAGATGGCGTTAAAATCCTTCCAGCAGCGATCGCATGGAAGATTGACGACAAGCAGATGAAATTCGTCAGGCTTCAGACAGAAGGACTTCGTTGCTCCCGTGATGGAATAATCACTAGCGACGGTGGGCGTTGAACCGTCATCTATACGTCGGCCTATCCAACGGCTGCACACGACGCTCGCTGACTGCCGCGTTCAGCGAGTTTTTTCTGCGTGACTGATCTTGCAGGGCGTCCGCCGCTAACCAAACAATCCCGGATGCGCCTCCGCTTCCACCAGCAAAAGGCTGATCACATTCGTGGGGATCGTCGAAATTCTGGTGGCGGTGGTCCCTGACCGTCAAATCTGAGTGAAGAAAAGGCTTGGCGTTGGCGGTCTAACTGCTAGATTTGATTCATATCCCCCCCGAGCCTTCGGGCGAGGGGCGCGAGGCCGCCGGAGAAATCCAGCGGCTTCTGCTTTTTATGGCCCTAAAGACGAACGTCTACGTTGATGGTTTCAACCTCTACTACGGCTGCGTAAAGGACACGCCTTATCGTTGGCTCGACTTGGCTGCGTTTTGTGCACGCCTCCTGCCGCATAACCAGATCAATCACATCCGTTACTTTACGGCTCTGGTTACGCCCCGGTCTGATGACCCACAGCAGCGAATCAGATAGGAGACATATCTGCGCGCCCTGCGCACGATTCCAAATCTCTCTGTTTACACCAGCCATTTCCTGGCGAGTAAGGTCTGGATGAAGCGAGCGGATGGTCCTGGTTATGTTCGTGTGTTGAAGTCGGAAGAAAAGGGTTCTGACGTGAACCTCGCGAGCGCACTGTTGATCGACTGCTACCGAGGCGACTGCGACATTGCCGTTGTCGTCTCCAACGATTCAGATTTGGTGTTTCCAATCGAGCACGTGAAACGTTATCTGGGGAAAATCATCGGTGTTGTTAACCCGCATAAGCGACCGAGCCGCGAGCTCTTCGCGCTGGCGAATTTCTTTAAGTCCATCCGCCGGAGTGCCCTCGCCGAATCTCAATTCCCAGACAAACTCAGTGATGCGTTAGGCGACTTCCACAAGCCTCCGACTTGGTAGGAGAGACGCAGTCATTTTCTCGAGTCGCGCGGGCATGCGCCGCGTCGAATTGGAAGGCGTCGGCACGTGACTCGCTTTGTTCTCTCAACAACCTGTCGCGCCGGAGTAAGACGAAGGCGGATCAACTCTCACCTGTCGCACCGGAGCTTCAGCGAAGGAGGAACCTTCAACAGCGTCTCTCCTCTCCTTCATGAGTCTTACTTCCGACTCTGTTCTGCCGGCGTGGTTTTTTCGGATACAAGAAACATTAAAAGCGCGCCGGCGCCGGCCGCCGCGTTGACTGAGAAAGTGAACTGCTGCTGCCGTAGCCTTGGCAAAGGTGGGCAGAAAACGTTCGACCTAATGAAGTAACGGCGTGCGCTACTAATTAGGCCGGTCGTCTCCGCGGTAAGCCACTACGAGAAAACGGCAGTTGTATATCTCGGCCAGTAGTATACTATCTAGCGTTTATTCCAACTAACATTGTTTTGACTTACCAAATTCATTGTGGTATAACTTTCGACTATGAATCCAACAGAGAAGACCGACACCGTGACATTCACCGTGAAAGGTCAGGTGGTCATTCCTCGCTGGCTCCGCAAGGATTTTGACATCAACGAGGGAACTCGCGCGGTCGTGTACAAGCACAATGACTATATCGTGCTCAAGCCACTTACCGCTCAGCACTACCGCCGCCTGCGCGGCTCGCTCAAAGGGACGAAGGCGATGGACGTGTTCATGTCTGAGCGAAAACGGGAGCGGGAGCTGTAATCATGGCAACGATGGTTTTGGATGCCCATGCGCTAATGGTACTTTTTAATGATGAGCCCGGCGCGGATGAGGTTGAGAAAATCTTGCTGAAGGCCGAAAGCGGGAATCCCCGACTTCTGATGAGCGTGATCAATTGGGGCGAGATTTACTATTCGATCATGCGCGGTGCGTCTCGGGAGCTGGCGGATTCCAAGTCCCATGAGATTGCCGGAATGCGGATCGAACTTATTCCCGCCGATGCACGCGATCTGGAACTGGTCCGCCAGGCGGCCGTATTCAAAGCGACCAAGAAGATGTCCTACGCCGACTGCTTCGCAGCGGCCCTCGCAAAAACACAAGATGCGGAACTGGTCACCGGGGACCGCGAATTCAAAGTCGTTGAGAACGAGTTGAAGAAGATCCGGTGGCTTTCGTAGGCACATGATGAACTGGCCCTTTCGGGAACTCGCCATTGGCGAGAAGAGGCGGGATCGGATTCAAGGCGAGTTTTACGATCAGGAAACTTTCAACGGACGACCGGTCCTGGTGCGCTTCATCATCTCGGACATCAAAACAGAATCCTGCAAGTTCGAGCAGTCATTCTCAGCAGACGGCGACAAGACCTGGGAAGTAAATTGGATTGCGATCGACACGCGGGAAGGAATGACGAGCTAAAGAAAATCAGATGCGCGTTCGTAGGCATATGATGAACTGGCACCCGTCCGCTTACTGATCACTCATCACCGATCACCAGTCACTTTCTTCCGTGCGGTGCCGCCGCAAGTTGCTGAGATCATCGATTGGCGTGGCTTCTTCGGATACAAGAAACATTAAACGCGGATCAGCGAGTTTACCCTGCTGGATTGAGCCTCTCTCATTCCCGTCGAATGAGGCATAGGTACCATGCAAGGTTTGGGATCACCGACTCGAGGATTAGCAAAGTGACGACCGGGCTAAATTCGATCGAAAGTGCGAAACCCCTCGTGCCAATGGGAGTTTAATACGTGAATTACGGGGATTAAGTAGGGTGCACGGAGGGCCTGTCTAACCTTGACAGAAGAGGAATCGCAAATGCGCGCTCTCGGCGCGACAGCCTGCACAGCGCATCCCGAAGTCTTAAGAAATATTGCAAAGCAGTTCGAGGAGCACAACGTCATCTCCACTCACGAGCTGCAAATCGCGCGGCGCATGGGGATCGTCGCGACTAGCCCCGTCGGGCGGGCCGGCTTTAATGACGAAGTTCTTTTCCCTTACGAACTCTCCACCATTGGACCTGCTTCGCCGCCCGTTAGTCCAGAAGCGGCGCTCGCTCCAGTCGAGCCGAAGAGACTGGAAAAACGGAAGATGCACGCAATTGCACTGCTGGTCGATTTCTCCGACAACAAGGGAATGCGGCCGGCGAAGGATTTTGAGAACCTCCTCTTTGACAAAGCGAACCAGAATTCGATGACGAATTTTTACCGGCAGCTTTCCTACGGCGCGTTGAACTTAACCGGAGAAGTGATCGGCAATGTGCGCGCCCCCAAGCCTTACAGCTACTACACAGCAACTGAAAGCGGCACGGGAACTAATTATCCGCAAAACACGCCGGGACTGCTCAACGATGCCCTGACGATTTTTTGTCGCAACGATAACCTGGCGCGTTTTGACACGGACAACGACGGGTTTGTAGATGCGATTTTTCTGATCCATGCTGGCGGGGGTGCGGAGGCGGAACCAAATCCCACGAAGCGAAAGAACATGATCTGGTCGCACAAGTGGACCCTTCCGCAGCCGTTCGTAAATCAGGGAGTCAAAGTCTTTGCCTATTCGACCGAACCGGAAGACGGGCGCGTCGGTGTCTTTTCGCACGAATTCGGTCACCTACTTGGATTGCCCGACCTTTACGACACGACATTTCGATCTCATGGAATCGGTGATTGGTGCCTTATGGCAGGTGGGTCTTGGGCAGGCGAAGGAAATCGTCCTGCGCGAATGTCGTGTTGGTGTCTCTCGAAACTCGGCTGGATCAAGCCGAAGGTGTTTACCAGAAAAAAATCGATTCAACTCAACACGCTGGAAGAAAAAAAGACCGAGTGCTACCGACTTTGGACAAAAGGAGCAACCGGGCCGGAATATTTTCTTCTTGAGAATCGTCAGGCCAAAGGTCTCGACGCCGCGCTTCCGGGTTCAGGCCTTGCCGTCTGGCATATCGACGAGCGGCAATCAAATAATGACAATCCGCTCGCCTATCTCGTGGCACTCCTACAGGCGGATGGAAATAAGGATCTAGAACTACTCAAAAATTCAGGCGATGGCGGGGATCTTTTCCCTGGCGATAAAGGTGTCGCGGCGGTTGATGACAACACTACGCCATCAACACGAGCAAATACGGGCTCTCCTTCACGCGTAGCGCTTACCGATATCGCAATGAGTGGAGGTATTGTTACCCTGCAGGCAGAGGTCTAGCTCCCCAGTCAAGCCTGATCGGACAGGGGATCGAGTTGTTCGAGAACCGTCCGCTCGCCGAACGGACCAGCCAGCAATCGCGCTTGCACACGAACGCGATCGCCAATCGTCACGTCTAGCGTTTGGGCCGCAAAGAGAATTAGGGACTGCCCCTCTGCCGGCTGGATAAAATCGTCGCTTCGCCCACGCGAGAGATTACGACACACTTCGATTTCGATCTCGTATCCCTGACCCTCGCTCGCTGGCACGATCGCTCGAACAGTACCTTCAATCACCGTCTTATTTGGCTTCGCCAGCATGCTCAAAGATAATCAATCGTACGGCCCTATGAACGTGACCGGGGTGCGCAAGCGATAAACATTGCCGCTCATGGGTCGAGAATGACAAAGATCACATGAAGAGCGAGCTTTTATTCGCACGTCAACCCGATTTGGCGGCAGCGCACACCAGTGTCCCCTTTCCTCTTAAGTCTTTCTACGGAAACAGCGCGGCGAAGTTGTCGAAACCTTGATTTTTTTTTAGAAAACGAGTCGCCGAGATCATCCGCCGCCGCGGCTTCTTTCGGCTACAAAAAGCATTAAAATGGAGTTTGAATTTCGCGAGCAGCAAAGGGGCACACTCGGCACGCCGACGGTTGGCGAATTCAAGAACGGCCGGGGCGAGTTTTTCGATCAGGAGAATTTCAACGGACGCCCGGTCCTGGTGCGCTTCATCATCTCGCACATCAATACAGAATCCTGCAAGTTCGAGCAGTCGTTCTCAACAGACGGCGGCAAGACCTGGGAAGTAAATTGGATTGCGATCGACACGCGTGTGAAGGAATGACGAGTTAAAGTTTCATAATTCTTCATTCTTCATTCTCCCTTACGAGGTTCTTCTTCGTTCATCCTTCATGTTTCCCGTCGCTGTAGCGATTTGGGTAGCCAATTCGTCGATAGTAGGATGGCTGAGGCGTGTTCTCTATTTCCTGAGGGATAGCACTACGTTAACCTGGAAAGTAAAAAAAACAGCAGACGCAATGGCTGAGCACCAACGATGACGTTGCTGAGTGCTCGTTACTCAAACGCGAGGAGTGTTCCTATGAACCATTACCTTTTTCCAATTGTTCTCGCCGCAGTCTTCGTGGCGCTGTACTGGATCTTTTGCCGCTGGCACTCGCAGGGCGGAGGCAAACTAACCAAGGCCGAAATCGACCGTTACATAGCGATCATCGAAAAGCTGTCGCTGCCGGCGGAGGGAGTCAAGGCTGTTTGCGCCCGCATCCGCCCGTGGGCCGAGGCTGATGATGGCAAGCCGGTTTATATGCTGAACATCATCAGCTTCTTCAAAGGGTTGCACAGCTTTCCCGGCGCTCCCGAGTTCAAGGGCACGCCCCAAGAGGCGAACGCGTATTATGAAAAAGCCATCACATGGCTGTGGCTGAGTCATGCGGCTTACCCAACCTTCGCGGGAATCCCTCAGGCCAAGAACCTGGTCAACATTCAGCCCGAACGTGAGTGGGGCGAAGTGATCATCTGCCGCTATCCAAACCGGCGCACGTTCTTGAAGCTGTTGGCTGACCCGCGGTATGGCCCGAAAGCCCCCTACAAGTTTATGGCAGTGGGACTTGATCTCGTGCCCGTCGCTGCGCATAGGATCATTCCCGACTTGCGCGTCCTGGTTGGTGTTTCACTCCTGATTCTTTTTCTGGCGATCAACTGGCTCCACACTGCCTTGGTGACAAGCTAATGATCAGCCCGAGCATGCACGATGTTAAAGAATGAGAGTTATGAAGGTGGCAAACATCGGCTCGCCTCTTGAATCTCGCATTTTCGAAATAAATGGCATTTCGTTGCACGTCATCCTTGCTGGGCCTGCGAACGGTAAGCCTTTGATATTCCTACACGGCTTTCCTGAGTTCTGGTTCGCCTGGCGTAACCAAATCGATCACTTCGTCTCTTCGGGCTATCGAGTAATAATACCAGACCAACGAGGCTACAACCTGAGTGACAAACCCGCGGGTATTGTTAATTACTGTATTAACCACCTCGCTAGAGATATCGTCGGCCTCCTCGACAAGGTGGCTACTTCAAAGGCATTCGTTGTGGGGCACGACGCGGGGGCTGTTGTTACCTGGTATCTGGTTGCCCGATACCCGGATCGCTTTATCCGCGCCGCGATTTTGAGCACGCCACATTTCCGTGTGTGGATAAAAAGCCTTGTCACGAACCCTGCGCAACTGCGCAGGAGCTGGTACATCTTCTTTTTTCAGCTTCCCTGGCTGCCCGAAGTTATCCTGCGTAGGAAAGGTTGGGAGCCGTTGCTTCGCGTGCTCCGGAATACTTCACCTCCTGCGGTCTTTTCCGATTCTGACCTTGAGCTATATCAGCAGTCGTGGTCTAAGGCGGGTTCGCTGACAGCTATGCTCAACTGGTATCGAGCGGCGCTGTTGCATCCATCGAAACTGCAGTTTGATGCCGAGGCTTCGCGAGTGAAAGTTCCCGCGGTCCTCATTTGGGGAAAACAAGATTCGTTCACTGGCGAAACAATGGCGAAGGAAAGTCTTGCCTATTGTGACGATGGACATCTTGAAATGATTGATACTGCGACGCATTGGGTGCAACACGAACAGCCCGCGCGAGTCAATACTGTGGTGTCACAATTTTTTGCCTAAGTTCGCACCGCGAAAATGAAGGAAGCATAGCTTACGTGCCCGCTCCGGCGATAATGACATGAACATCCTGGCAAACGCTCACATTACTGAGATCTGTGATTTCAGACACCAATTTGGCGAATGGTAGAAAACTTAAACGCTATCGAGCACCTGATAGTGTGTTTCCTTTGTTCTGTGCTAGTGGTACTACCCGTTACGAAGGTAGCCGCTACCAACACACAGTCGGACGCCTATACGACGACGCTGGCATACGTCCAACAATTCTATCCACTCTGGTTCACATACAAGCAGTCGCGATTGGCCGTTGCCAGCCGGATGGTCAACCGGTTGGTCGGGCCCGTCCGGGTTTCGCCGCTCTACCAAGGCGTGGTCGCGATCAACGTCGACACGGTCTACGCCAGCGGCTACCTCGACCTGACGAAGGAGCCGGTAATTCTGACGATCCCGACGACGAGTCTCACGTATTCCATCCTGACGCTTGACGCCTACTGCGGTGTGTTCGACTCGGGCATCCCGAGGCAGACGGCGGGGACCTTCGCGCTGACCGGACCCGGATTTTCGGGGGAGCTTCCGCCAGGGGTAACGCGCATCCCGATACCGTTGAACTTTCCGACCTTGATTTTCCGCGCCGACAAGTTCGCTGCCACTGGCGAAAACCAGATTGCACAAGCCGAGCAGTTCCGCTCGTCACTCCGGCTCCAGACGCTCTCCGGGTATCTTAAAAATCCCTCACAGGGCCACACTCTCGTCCTCCCAGAGGTCGCGTTTTCCGTACCGTTCAGGAGGACAGCCGACGCGCTGATTGCAGACGCGCCGATTACATTCCTCCGGCAGCTCAAAGTGGCTGTGGCGTCTCCCAGAACCCCGCCACTATCGCCGTCCGAGCAGGAGCTGGTGAACAGATTCAACGACTTATTCGGCAAAGGCAATGTAGGAAGGCACTCCGATTTTGCTGCAGGTGCTCAGGCTGCTCACAACGCGATCCTGGATCGATACCTCACGCATTTGGGGCCGACGAATTGGATACATTTCACCAACATCGGTCATAGGGGCGACCAGGTCATCGAGCGATCGTCGATAACTGCGTTCATCCAGTATGCCAACGACATCGAAGCAGCAGCGTATTACCACGCATTCAGGGATGGCAAAGGCCTCCCGCTCGACGGCAGCGATCCGCATGGTTATGTCTTGACCTTTCCTGCGGGGCAGCTCCCTAAGGCGAAGCGCTTCTGGTCGCTCACCGCGTACACTCCGAAATCAATCGAATTGGTTCGTAACCGTAAAAACAAGTACGTGGTCGCCAGCTACACAGAAGGGCTGGAGTTGAACCCGGACGGTTCGCTGTCGGTGTACATGGCTCGCGATCTCCCAGCCGGAGTGGCTGTCGCCAATTGGCTCCCAATTCCGAGAGGGGCGTTTAATATTATGCTGCGCTTCTACGACCCCCAGGGGAGCGTCGCCGATGACACTTATGTGCCGCCGGCCATCGATCGGAGGCATTGATCTCGGTTAAAACGAACGCGATGATAGGATGGTCGAGACTTGTCTATTTCCTGAAGGGGAGGACTTATGGAGTCGATCCTTGCGACTGCTTGGGACGAGCGTCTTGACGGCCCTTACGACGTCATTGTAGTGGGCTCTGGTTATGGCGGAGCCATCACGGCAGCTCGCCTGGCGAACGCGCCGGTCAATCCGAAACTGAAGATCTGCCTGCTCGAGCGAGGGCAGGAATGGCCGATTGGGAGCTTCCCTGACACGATGGAGCACGTAGTCGAGCAGACTTATAACCCGACTTTGAACCCGCTCGGGCTTTACCAGGTGGACGTTCATACTGCGATTGTGATAATACGCGGCAGCGGCTTGGGCGGGACATCTCTGGTGAACGCCAACGTCGCCATCCGGCCCGAGCCCGGCTGCTTTGACACGTGGCCTGCGGCGATCCGGCAAGCTGCGCAGATTCCGGAGGGTAGTGCGGGTTCGCTATGGAACTATTATCGTTGGGCAGAAAACACGCTCGGCGTCAGACATCATCCGAACGGATTACAGTTGGCCAAGGTTCAGGCCTTACAGAAACGCGCTACCGAGCTGGGAAAGAACGTCGAGTTGCTCAATATCGCGGTCAATTTCGATAACGAAGGTCCCATCTTCACGCGCGACGGCAAAAGTGTGATGCAACGCAAGTGCATCAACTGTGGTGATTGCATGACGGGCTGCAACGTTGGCGCCAAAAACACCGTGTACATGAACTATCTGCCTTTAGCCCGGCTCGGCGGTGCCCACATCTTTACGCAGACGACCGTGCACAACGTGCAGAAGTCAAACCAGGGATGGTCGGTCAACGTGATGCGTCATAAGAATCGGTTTGCCTCGGAGAACGCGACGTTGACTGCCAGGAATGTTGTGCTCGCAGCAGGCGCACTGGGCTCGACCGAGATCTTGCTGCGGTCACAGGCGAAAGGACTTAGCCTCGCGCCGGGGATAGGTTCGCGCTTCGGCGGTAACGGCGATTTTTTCGGCGCGGCATACAATTCGGATCAAATCACGAACAACGTCGGCTGGGGGAATCACCCGGGTGATCCCTTCGATCGCGACGGAGGCCCCGGTCCGAGTATTGTGGGCCTGGTCCGTTACAAGACGGACGCACCCTTCGGCCAGCGTTTTAACATTGAGGATCTGACGGTCCCGCGAGCGTATCGTAACTTTCTCGCCTTAGTGGGTCGAACTACGCCTCTGTCCCGAACCGGAACAGAGAATTTGCAGGCGCAACATCAACGTCGCGAAAAGGACGCGTGGCACGCCGATCCCAACGGAGCACTCAACAGCTCTATGATGTATCTTTGCATGGCGCAGGACGATTCCGCCGGTCGGCTTTACCTCGACGGCAACGATCTGCGCATCGACTGGCCCGGCGCGGGTCGTGAGCCGATCTTTGAGAAGATCAACCAGGAATGCTCCGCGCACGCCAAAGCTTTGGGCGCTTCATTCATCGAGAACGCTAGTTGGCAGTTTTCGCCTTGGAAGACGCTGGTGACGGCGCATCCGTTGGGTGGATGTCCAATGGGCGAAGACGGAAGCCACGGCGTGGTGGACCATTTCGGGAAAGTGTTTCGCGACGATACGCAAGCGGCGCACGACGGGCTTTACGTCACGGACGGATCGATCATCCGGTCCGCACTCGAAGTGAATCCCTTCCTGACGATCTCAGCCTTAACGGAACGCATCGTCGAAAACATCGTCGCCTCGCTGACTTATCCCGGACGTCCTTCATAATTTTTCCTTCTTACTTTTTACTTCGCGACACTTTTTTGTGCGCTAGCGCGGCGCAGCCGTCGTCCAGCCGCCGACACGGAGCGCAGTCAACACGATTTCCACTGCCAGAGAGCAAAGGATGAGTCCCATTACACGGACGAGGACGGACGCGCCCTGCCGACCGATCACCCGCAGAATCGCATCCGAAAAAAGCAGCAGGAGGTAGGTGATGAAGAGCACCACCACAAGGACCACACCGGTTTCGATCCGCTGCGGGACCGTATAAACATCGTTATCGGTCAAGACGATCACCGCCATCATCGCGCCCGGTCCGGCGATGGAAGGCACCGCCAGCGGGAACACCGCGAGGTCGCGCCCTTCCTCTGGCGATCTTTCCGTTTTCTCGTCCATTTTCCCGAAAAGCATCTGCACACCGAACAGGAACAGAATG
>JBKPDP010000031.1:0-32627 GCA_046727935.1 Verrucomicrobiota bacterium
CGCTCAAGCCAAAAATGTTCTGGCCATCAGAAACGCGAAAGCGAATTTACTGGAGGCCGTCGGTCTGTTGAACCAGGCTGTCGCGCGTGATCCATCGTTTTTCCAGGCGTATTGCCAACTCGCTCATACCCACGACCGACTCTACTTCCTCGGTTACGACCACACGCCTGCACGACTGGCGTTAGCTGAAGCGGCGATCGAGACGGCTTTTCGCCTCCGCCCGGACGCGGGCGAAGCACACCTGGCACGCGCCCAAAATCTTTACCGGGGATACCTCGACTACGACGGCGCTCTCGCCGAATTGGAAGTTGCTGCCCAGACCCTGCCCAATGATGCTGGTGTTTTCGAGCTAAGAGGTTACATCCAGCGTCGCCAGGGCAAGCAAGAAGAGGCGGTGCGCAGTTTGGAACGTGCGATCGAGCTCGACCCGCGCAACACGTTCACGCTGCAGCAGATTGCGCTCAGTTACCACCATCTCCGGCGCTATGCCGAAGAAAAATCGGTACTGGACCGCGCGTTGGCGATCGAGCCGAATGATGTTGATACCAAAGTGGCGCGCGCGTTTGTGGAATTTCATGGGAAAGCAGATTCCCGCCCGTTGCATCAATTGCTCGATTCAATTCGGGCCACAAATCCCGGTGCCACGCAAAGTATCGCCGATGGCTGGCTCATTTGCGCGCTAGCCGAGCGCGACGCTGCGGCTGCAGAAAATGCCGTGATCGCGGCAGGTGAAAATCCGCCCTTAATCGATGAGGCCGTTAATTTCAGTCGGCTGTTTATAGAAGGCGTTACCGCCCGGATGACGAAAGACGAGCAAAAAGCCCGGTCTGCTTTCACTGCGGCGCGGGCGGAACAGGAGAAAATCGTTCAGGCTCAACCAAATTATGGCCCGCCCCTCTGTGTGCTGGGTTTGATCGACGCCGCTCTTGGGCGGAAAGAGGAAGCACTGCGCCAAGGCCACCGCGCAGTCGAGCTTCTGCCAGTGGAAAAAGATCCCATTAATGGCATCGCCATGGTCAAGTATCTGGCGATGATCGCTGCGTGGGTTGGCGACAAAGATCTCGCCTGCGAGCAGCTTGCTGTCGCGATCCGTCCCCCGAGCCGCCTCACGTATGGCCAATTGAAACTGCTGCCGTTTTGGGATCCGCTCCGCGGCGAGCCGTGCTTTGAAAAAATCGTCGCCTCCCTCGGACCGAAAGACATAGTCGCCAAGTAGCACCCGGTAACGATCGGCGTCCTCAGAATTTGCAGAAAGTGCGACGCAGAAATCCGTACCGGCGCAGCTGAAGGACTTTGCACGGGCTGCCTGCTCGAAACCTATCGCCCACAGAAACTTTCTGCACGCGGAACTTTTCCCACAAAACCTCAATTCAGATGATCACTTTGATCGCCCGTTTTCGTTTATGGCAATGAAAGGCATTTGCGAAACCAATCATCATTTCAAAAAAAGGGAAAACAATGAATCCACTACCTCAGTTCAAAAAAATACTAACTCTGCCACTTCTCATCGCTCTGGCGCTCGTTGTCGTGCGCGCCGCGCCGGCTGTGCTGCCGCCCGGGAACACGGTTCAGCAGTGGAACAAGATCGCCGAGGACATGGTCGTGGGCTCGGGCACCTTCCAGCCGGAGGGCTTCATTTACATGGCCTACCCCTCGGCTGCGGTGTACGACGCCGTGGTCGCGATCGAGGGCGGTTTCGAGCCATACGGTCCTCCGATCACGGCACCGCCGGGAGCGTCGGTCGATTGCGCAGTAGTCGAAGCTGCCTACCGCACGCTTCACTACTACTTTTCGTCGTTCCCAGTTCTCATGGCGAACCTCGACGCCTACTACGCTGAGGCGCTCTCCAACTTCGGCGGTTGCACCACCGATGGCGGCGCGGGCACTCTTGTCGGCCAGACAGCCGCAACAGATATCATCGACCTGCGTACGGACGATGGGCGGATGACTCCGATCAATGTGACGTCATCATTCCCGACGCTACCGCCGGCTCCGGGCGTGTGGCGCCTCACGCCGCCATTCGCGGCGCCGCAGACGCCGTGGGTGGGGGACGTGCGCCCATTTGTCTTGCAGAGCCTGGACCAGTTCCTGCCGGACCCGCCGCCCTCGCTTCAGAGCGTCGAGTGGGTCGAGGCCTTCAACCAGATTAAGGCCTACGGTGCCTTGGTCGGCAGCGCGCGGACCGATGAGCAGACTGCTATCGCGAAGTTCTACTCGGCGAACGTGATCCGCCAGTTCAACCGCGTCGGGCGCGAGATTGCCGACGCGCGCGGTGTCGGCCTGCTCGAGATGGCACGGCTGGCGGCGATGGTCAACCTCGTCGGCGCCGATGCCCTGATGTCCACCTTTCATGCCAAGTACCACTACTTGTTCTGGCGGCCGGTTACCGCGATCGACCCCTCCGCCGTGATCGCAGACGGCTTCGGCCCCGTACCTGGCTACGACGACGGCAACCCCGCGACGGTCGAGCAAACCGGCTGGCGGCCGCTCCTCACCACGCCCAACCACCCGGAATACCCTGGCGCGCACCCCACAATTACGTCGGCGATGGCTGAGGTGTTCAGGACCTTCCTCGGCACGAACCAGATTGATCTCGATCTCCACGGGTTCGATCCCGCCGGGCCGCCTGGGAACTTCGACGCCGTGCGGCACTTCGACATGCCTAACGACCTCCGCCAAGATATCATCGACGCCCGACTCTGGGCAGGGTTGCACTACCACTTCTCCGGTGTCGCCGGCGTCGTCGTCGGCCGCAAGGTCGCGAACTTCGACCTAAGGCACGCCTTCCGACCCGTCGACCAGATTCGCGAGTATTCGGCTCGGGAACGCGCCCACTGACGCGCTCCCCGGGCTAGCCGCGCGGGACGCAACCGATTAACAACCAGCCGCCACGCCTTACTGGCGTGGCGGCTTTTTTGTTTTGCTAAAGAGACGAAATAATTGGCGTTCGTTCAAGCAACGGTATGCTTCGCTGATTATCTCGGAAATACGCAAGCGAAAATCCGTCGTCACGTCAGGTTAGCCTATTGTTGCCGCCAATCCGCTGGAATATCTACGTAGGATTGATCCAATGCGGCAACTGAGGGGCAACCAAGCAGTTTGAGAGTGCGAACGAGATCGGCACGTAGAATCTCGATTGCACGTGCAACACCTGCGCCGCCAGCTGCGCCGAGCCCGTATGCGTACGCGCGTCCGATCATCACGGCTCGAGCTCCTAAACAGAGTGCTTTGAGAATATCGCTGCCGCGGCGAATGCCACCGTCGAGCAGGACCTCGATTCGGTCGCCTACGCTTGCGACAACTTCCGGCAAAACGCGCAGAGTTGGCGCAACACTGTCGAGCTGACGGCCCCCGTGATTGGAAACGACCAACGCCTCTGCGCCGGCGTCCACTGCGCGGCGAGCATCGTCTCCGGTATGAATACCTTTTATCACGATGGGTCCATTCCATGCCTCGCGAATCCACTTGAGATCCTCCCAAGTGACCACGGACTGGTCGAGGGCGGCAGTGACATCGGCGTACAACATAGGACCCTTGCCTGGAATGACGATGTTCGGGAACTTCATCAGGCCGCCATCGGCAACAAAACCAGCGAGCCAGCGAGGTTTTGTCAGCAGCTGGCTAACGAATGGCAGCATCGATCGAAGATTGCCACTCAGGAGTTCTTTGACGCCATTTCGGAGATCGCGTTCCCGCATACCGGCCACTGCCGTGTCGATCGTGACAACGAGCGCCGAAAAGCCAGCGGCTTTCGCACGTTCGATGGCCGAAAGTGCGCAATCGCGTCCGCCCACAAGATAAACCTGATACCAAAGCGGTCCCTTCGATGCCGCGGCAACATCCTCCAAGCGGCACCCGGAGAGCGTCGAAAGCGAATATGCAAGTCCGGCAGCACCAGTGGCACTCGCGGCAGCTTCTTCTCCGCGCGGATGAATGAGCCGGCTGCTGCCGACAGGTGCAAGAATCAGTGGCATAGGGAGAGATTGGCCAAGGACAGAGACGCGCAGATCGCACGCCGGCGTCGCGACTGCGCAGCGCGGACGAAATGTCACCGCTTCAAATGCGCGGGAGTTCGCGCGCAATGTCGATTCGTCTTCCGCGCCGCCGTCGATGTAGTCAAATACCACGCGCGGAAGCCGACGCTTTGCCGCGCGTCGCAAATTTTCGATGTTAATAACGCGCGGCGGGTCAACTGAACGAGACATGCGTCTAATGTGAAACGCTAATGGCGAAAGTGGCGGACACCAGTGAAGACCATGGCCATGTTGCGCTCGTTGGCGGCAGCAATCACTTCGTCGTCGCGGACTGACCCGCCTGGTTGAATGGCACACGTCGCGCCCGCCTCGGCTGCCGCGATCAAGCCATCGGGGAATGGAAAAAAAGCATCGCTCGCGACCGCGCTGCCTTTAAGCGAGAGTCCAGCCTCTTTCGCTTTCCAAATTGCAATGCGCGAAGCGTCGATCCGCGACATCTGCCCGGCGCCGACGCCGAGCGTCCGGTCCGCACGGGCGTAAACGATCGCATTCGATTTGACGTGCTTGACCACTCGCCACCCGAACAACATTGCTTTCAGTTCCGTTTTGGTCGGTCGCCTCTTCGTGACGACCTTGTGCTTTATTTCTTCTGCAACGTCCGCGTCCTGAACCAGCACGCCGCCATAGACCGAGCGCACATCAAACGCCGGTCTTGCCTGCGTCGCCGGAGTCAACAATCGAATCAGACGCAGGGTCTTTTTCTTCTGCAAAATGCTGCGCGCTTCGGGCTCGAAGTCTGGCGCAATAATTACCTCGCTGAAGATCTCGCTGATGACTTTCGCCAGCGCTTCAGTCAACGGACGGTTGCATACGACAATCCCGCCAAAGGGCGCCTGTTTATCCGTGGCAAACGCCTTGTTCCACGCCTTGAGAAGATCGGCATTCGAGCCAACACCACACGGGTTGGTATGCTTTAGAATCGCGACAGTCAGCTCGTCGAATTCGGCAATCAAATTCGTCGCCGCACTGATGTCGAGAATGTTGTTAAAGGAAAGTTCTTTCCCGTGGAGTTTCTCAAAGTACTTGTCGAATTCGCCGTAGAGCGCGGCGCCTTGATGTGGATTTTCTCCATAACGCAACCGCGTCACCAGGGGAAGCGAAAGTGAAAACGACGCATCCGTTGTTTGCTCCTTGTTCAGGAAATTACCAATTGCGCGATCATATTCAGCGGTTCTGATGAAGGCTTTGATCGCCAGGCGCTCCCGCAATTTGAGTGTCGTTTCTCCGTTGTTATCACGGATGTTTTCCAGAACCGCGTCGTAATCTGACGGATCGACCACTACCGTGACCGATTCGTAGTTTTTTGCTGCGCTGCGAATCATCGAAGGCCCGCCGATGTCGATGTTCTCAATCGCTTCGCCCAGCGTTACGTCCGGTTTGGCAATGGTCGCTTCAAATGGGTAAAGGTTGACCACGACCAGATCGATCGGCTCGAAACCGCATTCGCGTGCTTCCGCCTCGTGTTTCTCGTTACCGCGCTTGTACAGAAGACCGCCATGCACGCGAGGATGCAAAGTCTTCACACGTCCTTCCAGCACTTCTGGAAACGCTGTGAAGCTTGAGATTTCGCGCACCGGAATTTTTTCCTTCCTCAGCAGGTCGGCTGTTCCGCCGGTGGAAATGATGTCCACGCCCTGGCGCTCCAGCGCGCGGGCAAACCCGGCGATACCTGTTTTGTCAGAAACAGAAATGAGAGCGCGGGTGATTTTCATCTCGATGCAACATCCACACTCGCGGTGTCATCCCGAGCCGCGCAGACGGCGAGGGACCTCACAATTTCGCGCTGGAACACACAAACTAGATAGCGTGATCAACACCGTTGTTGTGAGGTCCTTCGCTTCGCTCAGGATGACAGTTCAACGATCCAGAATCACATTCTTCGCCGCCGGATAAAGCACCGGGCAGCAACCGATCGTTTCGCAAAACGCTTTGCTAAAATGACTGAGGCTCGAGTATCCAACTTCTGTGGCGGCTTCAGTGACATTGTAGCGGCCTGTTCGCAATAATTCAGCTGCGCGTTCCATTCGCAGGTTGCGCAAATATTGCGGAATGGTCAGACCCACTTCGCGCGAAAAAATCCTGCTCAGATAGAATGGGCTGCAGCCCACCTCCTGACCGATCATTTCCAGTGTAGGCGGATTAGCAAGATCGCGAACCAGAAGCTCCTTCGTGCGCTCCACGCGTTCGCGCGCGACCCGTTTTTGCCGCATACAGAAAAATTCCGGATCTTTTGGCGCGAAAAGAAAATGCGCCATGAGCTCCAGTGCCTTGCCTTGATACCAGAGGATCTGCGCTGATTTTGCCACGGGAGGCTCCGCCAAACTAGCGACCACGCTGCGTTGTTGCATCGTCATCGGACGCGCGGGCGCGACCACGTTTTCCTCTGTGTCTCCAAAGACAATCCGGCGAATCTCCGGCTCGAGGTCGGCTTCATTCCGCACAAATTGTTTTTGCAAATGTTCCCGCGAGAATTCCAGCGTTACGAATTGATGACGATCGTGTGCGCGCCGCGACGCCGGCAGCGGTTGATCTGCGATCGCATAATAGCCACAGTTGCCCGGAACATAATCGCTCCGCGCGCGACCTTCAGTGCCTACCGCTCCGCGGCCAGCGAGATTCAAACAGAATTCCAGGCTATTCGGATGGAAGGTACGTCCCCAGTTAAAGGAATGCTCGGTGCGAAAGTCGTGCCACTCAACGGCGACCCCGATTTTGTCCACGTCGCCGTACAAGGGGCGCCATCCATCTTTCACTTCACGCCAGGCATGTTGCTCGGCTGCGCAACCAGGATTCATCTCGCCTAATTACGAATGTTGCCGAGCCGAATGCAAGGCTGGCTTCTTCTCCTCCAGTGCGGCACGATCCCACTTGCCGAGTCGCGACGCCGCGTCGTAGGTGCTCTGCGCAAAGTCGAGAAGAACATCATCGGGTTTTTCAGCGGTGCGGACCGCATCGTAAGGGAGAATGAACTCGCGCAGCTTGGCCTCGTAGAAAGCCGCGTCTGGCTGAATTTTCGCCTCTGCGAATCCCGGCGGTTCCGGATATGCATAGGAATAGAAGACTGGCGTCGGCGCAGCTGCGTTGCCGGGCCAAAAACCCAAGCTGCTTACTTCCTGCGAATAGGCCTCGCGCGTAATCTCGTCCGGCAAGTGTGGGACTCCGCCCGGATGCGGTGGCGCTGGGCGGCCTGAAAAACGCGTCACTGCCAGATCAAAACTGCCCCAGAAAAAATGCACCGGACTGCATTTGCCACAGAAACGCGAGCGGAACTCCTTAAATACGCGATCGGTTTGCAAGAGCACGCGCCAGAACCGGTTGGCATGTTCGCGGTCATAAGAGCGGTGCTCTTCATCTTGATCAAACGGGATCGGATTCTCAATCTCGTTAGGCGTGGTGTTGATGGTCACAGGTAGTTCGAGATCGCTCAATGTCTTCATCACGATCCGATAAAACTCGGCAACTGATTGCGGCTTCAGTTGAATGGTTCGCCGCGCGCCATCGCTCTTGTCGATGAGCAGTTGGTGATCGATGAAATCAAATTCCATCTCGAAGATGTGAGAACCGTGCGGGATAGGCGAAGTCGTTAGGCCACGTGAAGTGACGTAAAGGGTAACGTGCCAGGAATGGTTCGTCCATGGACTGAGTGTCAGCCGAATCTTCCCAACGATCTGCGTCCACATGTGCAAAGTGATTGCCGTGTCTTTCCACTCTGCAAAAGGCAGCGCTGGCCACGAATCAGATGTGCTATTCACTTTAACTGCCGCTACTCGCGGTTAATGAAATCGGAGAAGGAGCGCTTCACCCTTTCAAACATACCTCGCGCTTCCTCCTGCGTTCTGTGAAAAGCGTGCTTGATCTGTCGTTTGACACCGCGAAAAGGCCCGCTTTCCTCGTCGCTGTCATAATCGTTCTCCACATCTTCCATTGTCGCTCCGGCAAACATTCCTTCTGTTCGCTTCACTGTGCCGCGCATCGCTCCGATATGGATCGTGCCGACTGGACGGGACGATCTGCTCAAAAGGGTGACGATCCAGATCGGTTCGCTACGCTCATCTGTGCGCAAGGTATAATCGACCGTTGCAAAATTGGCGTGCGACACATCCGCCGTGTGGCTCGCTACTTCATACGCGCCACTCGAATCCAGGTTCAAACGCGAGGTGTCGATCGTTGCGCCTTCGGTGGAACCTGTTACCGACCGGCCCGGTCGGCGTTCGGAATCAATCTTCCCGTCGGCGACTTCGACTTCGCGTACGCCGCGGCCATCCGGGTCTTCCAAAACAATTTTCCATTTTTCTGGCTGCGGATCGCCTTTCACGCCAGTAATCGCCACAACGTGATTCAGTGCACCACGGCCCAATTCAGCGCCGACCACGCGTAACGCCTCGTACGCGGTAGCGTTCTCTTGGGCGAGTGCGGGCGTAGCTAAGAGCAAAAGCACAACAAACCATCGCAACATACTGCTCAAAATTGAACAGCGGTTTGGGCGAGTGTCCATTATGTTTTTACACGGGCGCGTGGCGCATGTGAGCTGAAGACAAACAAAATTGTGCTCTCTGCGCGTGACCGCGAAAGCTTTGGGAGTTGAATGAACTCCGCGAATCTGCTCAGATTCCAGAGCGGCTAATGAAGAAACAGACAGTCGAGTTCAGTAGCCATACAGCCAACCTGGCCTTAATGCGCAATTGCGTGCGCAAGTTTCTCAACGGTTATCCGTTCTCCGAAAAAGAACGCCTGCTAATGGTGCTCGGTGTTGATGAAGCATGCACGAACGTTATTCGGTATGCCTACCGTCTGCGGGACGATCAACTCATCTCATTGCATATGGAAGGGCTGCGCAAATGCGTACGGATGCGGCTGCGTGACTATGGCGAAAAGGTTTTACCCAACCAAATGAAAGGGCGCTCTCATGATATGATTAAACCGGGCGGTCTCGGTTTGTTTCTCATTCGCAATGCCTTTGACGAAGTTGATTACATACATAAACGCCACGGCACCGAGCTGGTGCTAACGAAAAATTTGGACAATCACGTGCGCAATCGCACACCTTCGGGGTAGCGCACTGCCATGAAACCGCCAGAGCCAGACGCCGCGTTTGAAATTTCGCTGCGACCGCCAGCGTTCAGCGAGTTCACCGGCCAGATGAAAGTACGCGAGCGGCTGGAGTTGATGGTAGAAGCTGCAAAAAAACGCGGTGACGTGCTTGAACACATTTTGCTAAGCGGCCCATCCGGTCTGGGGAAGACCACGCTGGCTTACATCATCGCGAACGCGATGAATGTGAACATCAAAAACACCAGTGGCCCCGTCATTGAAAAAGCTGGCGAGCTTGCGGGGCTTCTCACCAGCCTCGAAAAAGGCGATGTCCTTTTCATCGACGAGATCCATCGCCTGCAACCGACGATTGAGGAATATCTTTATCCGGCGATGGAAGATTACCGGCTCGACATTATCATCGACCAGGGACCGCAGGCGCGCAGTCTCCGTCTGAATCTACCGAAGTTTACATTGGTCGGCGCCACTACGCGCGCAGGAATGGTGAGCGCACCGCTGCGGTCACGTTTTGGAATGACGGCCCGGCTCGATTATTACCATGCAGAAGAAATGCAGAAGATCATCATGCGCAGCGCGCGCTTGCTTGGCGTCGAGATTGATTCCGCCGGCGCGGCCGAGATCGCCACACGCACGCGCGGCACGCCGCGCACGGCAAACAATTTGCTGCGCTGGGTGCGCGACTATGTGCAGGTAAAAGCTGAAGGCAAAATCACTGCAGACCTGGCCGATCGCGCACTGACGATGCTCGAGATCGATCGCGATGGGTTCGATCAATGGGACAAGCGGATCATCGAAACATTGATTCACAAATTTAATGGCGGTCCTGTGGGCTTGAACTCGCTCGCCGTCGCAATTGGCGAAGAAGCCGGCACGATCGAAGAAGTGAACGAGCCATATTTGATAATGGAAGGCTACATCAAACGCACTCCGCAAGGTCGCGTCGCCACCGCGAATGCCTATCGCAAACTCGGATTGAAACCGCCAGGCGGCATGCAAGCAGAATTACTTTAGGCCGTTCCTGTGAAACGGCATGGACGTCTGACACAGACGCCCTACAATTCAGACGTTGAACGTTGAGCGTTGAGCGTTGAGGATTTAAACGATGCAGCTCACAAGCAATCTCTTCCCGCAAACCTCGAAGGTTTTCACCGTCGGCGAGTTGACGCGACAAATCCGCGGCACACTCGAGACAAAATTTAGCGCGGTCTGGGTCCAGGGCGAAATCTCGAATTACAAACTGCATCCGAGCGGTCACCAATATTTCACGCTGAAAGACCAGCGAGCCCAGATCGCGTGCGTGATCTGGCGCGACACTTTACCCCGAAAACTCTCGGGGCAGGCTCTTGCCGATGGAACCCAGGTGCAGGTTTACGGCACCGTTACCGTTTTCGAAGCGCGCGGACAATATCAGCTCAATGTCCAGATTCTTCAGCCGCGCGGAGTCGGCCTGCTCCAGGCAAAATTCGAAGCGCTCAAGCGCAAGCTCGAAACTGAAGGATTGTTCGCGCCGGAACGCAAACGGCCGTTGCCGAAATTTCCGCGGCGAATCGGAATCGTAACGTCTCCGACTGGCGCAGCGATTCGCGATATGCTGAATGTGCTGCGACGCCGTGCGCCGTGGTTGCAGATTCTGATCAACCCCGTCCGCGTCCAGGGAACCGGAGCCGCACAAGAGATCGCTGTCGCCATCCGCGAACTCGCACTACCTAACGAGGTGTTTGCGCCTCTCGATCTGATCGTGGTTACCCGCGGCGGCGGGAGCATCGAAGACTTATGGGAATTCAACGAAGAGATTGTCGCGCGAGCGATATTCAATTCGACGGTGCCAATCGTCTCAGCGGTCGGCCATGAAATCGATTTCACCATCTGCGATTTCGTCGCCGATTTGCGCGCGCCCACCCCGAGCGCTGCGGCCGAACTGGTCGTGCCCGATATGATCGATGTGCAACGGCGGATCGACGGTTGCGCTCGCACGCTCTCGCGCCAGTTGCTTAACCGCGCCCGCGACGCACAACAGCGTCTGGATCATGCACACGAGACTTTGCAGCGTTGTCTGGCGCACAAGCTCGAAAGTTACAAACGCGGCCTGCTTCACATCACGCGTGCGTTACAGGCGCGCAGTCCTGCGCGGGAACTCATGCTACGCCGGAATCGTTTTGCCGATTTACATCGGCGACTCGTTGCGTGTCCCGGACGACTACTCGAAACAGCCAAGCACCGCTTCCAGCGCATGGAAGGAATTCTCCGTGTGCTCGGGCCGGACGCGACCTTGCGTCGCGGATACAGCATCACGACGAACGAGCGCGGAAAAATCATTCGGACGATCGTGGGAGTCCAGCCAAAGATGAAAATTCGGACCTGCGTCAGCGATGGCGAATTCAGCTCCGAGATTCTGTAGAGGCAGCCCGCTCGCTCGCGAACGCTTTCGGAGTTTCTGCTGCGGGCCAACTCCGGGATTGTTTCCAAAGTTTTCTTGCCAGCCGCTTTTGTATGAACTCGTCCGAAGCAAACAATTATCGGGGAAGTGCGCCAAGGCCTGACAGGCGTCCCTGACCATTGACAGCTGAACAATTGGCTGACTTGGGGCTTCCTAGAATTGCCCCGGCCCCGAATCGAGCCCGGGCTGATACGTCAGCGGCGCCTGCCGAGGTGCTTGAGGCAGGACTCTTTGTTGAGTCTGCGTGCTGGTGTCAGTCACTATTTCGGAATAAGGAGCGTTGGCAGCGCAACCGCAAATCAGTCCGGATAGGAGTAAGCCGAGCAGCAGACGAACCTTCATCGTTTGATTCCTCATTGTTGCATAGCTTAGCATGAGACAAGAATCAAGCGAGGCACCTTTGAAGCGCAGGTACGCAGCCCTCGAGTTCCGTAAAAGCAGTCAGCTTTTTCATCGGACGCGCACAACGAAACGCTTTTCCGTCGCCGCGATGCGCGCCAGCAATCCAAATTGTTCGCCCGTTGGAATCCGAGCCTGACACGTAATCCAAGCTCCAAGCGGCGTTGCTGCTTAATGATTATTCAGGGCGGTTCGCGGTACGGCTTTGCTTAGCTCAAGCTGGGTGCTGACTTTCTGGATTTGCGACGCCTGTTCTTTCACCGTTGCAGTGAGAGCCTCCATTCCGGACTTTAACTCCGCGATGGTCGCTTCTCGCTTCGCGCAATTCGCTTCGTGTTTTGCCACTGTAGATTCTAACTCCGCGATCGTCGCCCCCTGTTCCTCGTTCTTGCGGTGTTCCTTAAGGAACTCGTTTAGCAACATCGCGTTCACTTCTTCATAGCGCACCGTGTATGGTTTGCCATCGTGGTCGAGAACCACCAGCTCAGGATTCACTTTCGCGACTTCTTCGGCCACCAATCCGAACTGCGGGATTCCCTTAGCGTCGTTCTTATAGTGGAAGGTGACGGGTTTGAGCGCGAGGATCGATTCGCTGGCTTTATCCATGGGTTTGATGTCCTTCTTGAATCGCGCGGAGGAGACAGCGGTGGCAAGATGGCCATCCGGGGCGATGCGAAGAGGAATGCTAGCGGCGTCGACCACACCGAAGGCACCGGCAATATAAGTGGCCGTGTGTATTGCCGAGTCACCGATACGGATCGTGTTGGCCTCCGCGGCGACTCCCGAGTTGCCGATGTCAATATTGTTATCGCCGGTGGTAAGAGCGCTCCCGGCGCTAACACCCAAGGCGATGTTGTTGTTGCCGGTGGTGTTGTTTTGGAGCGCACCGCCACCCAGGGCGGTGTTGGTGTTACCGATGGTGTTGTCTTGAAGCGCAAAAATACCGTCGGCCGTGTTGCCAATGCCGGCGATATTGCTGGCAAGCGCAGCGCCACCGGTGGCCGTGTTTAAGGCGCCGGCAGTGTTGCTAAAGAGCGCGTCAGCCCCCGTGGCCGTGTTGCCGCCGCCGGTGTTGTTGCTAAACAGTGCGGTAAAACCGGTGGCCGTGTTGCTCTCGCCTGTGGTGCTGTCAAAAAGCGCCCCAGCGCCAGTGGCAGTGTTTTCGTCGGCGGTGTTGCTAAGGAGTGCGCCAGCGCCGTCTGCCGTATTGAAGTTGCCTGTAGTGAGGCTCAGAAGCGAATAGATGCCAACAGCGTTGTTGTAAATACCGGTGGTGAGGCTCAAAAGGGCGAGGTTTCCTTCTGCGGTGTTGCCTCCGGGATAGCCTCCGTCCGGTGGCGGGCTGACCGCTTGCGCTCTGGGCAAAAGCCCGACACAGCCGAGCGCAAAGACGATGAGACATAGTGGAGTTATTTTTTTGAATTGGAGGATTAGTGGATTCATATGGTTCTTCCTTTGTCTTTCCCCACTGGTTGATTCGGGTAGTTGCGGGTCTGGAAGAGACGAAGAAGCCAGCGGGGAGAAGTCTTCCGCCTGATTCAGATCCGTTTTAACGACGCCGAGTTTTGGAAAAATCTCGCCTGCTAGTCAAGATGATTCGCCGTCAGGGTAGATGGCATCTTCAAGTCCAGTCCTCCCTTTCGACAAACGCGGGTGAAGACTAAGGCACTGGCGAATCACCTTTGCAGCTTAAACGCCAGCGTCGCCAGCGGTGGTAAATGAATGAGGATCGAATGTTCGCGGCCCATCCAAGGGACGTCCTCGGTTTGGACGCCGCCGAAATTTCCTACATTGCTGCCGCCGTACGTTTCTGCATCAGAGTTGATGAGCTCGCGATAGAAGCCAGACTCCGGGACGCCCAGGCGGTAATCATAGCGCACAACGGGCGTTGCATTCACGACAAAGGCGACCATGTCGCCCTCGCGCGATTTTCTCAGGAAGGAAACGACGCTGTTGTCAGCATCGTGAAGATCGATCCAATCAAACCCTCCATACGTGTCATCGAGCTGCCAAAGCGCCGGTTCGCTCTTGTAGACGTAATTCAGATGTTGCACTAGCCGGCGCAGGCCATCGTGGCGGGGACGACTAACCAGTTGCCAGTCAAGGCTCGTGTCGTGGTTCCATTCGTTCCACTGGCCGAATTCGCCGCCCATGAAAAGGAGCTTCTTGCCGGGCTGACCATACATCCATGCCAGAAACATCCGGAGATTGGCAAACTTCTGCCATTCGTCGCCCGGCATTTTGGATAACAACGAGCGCTTGCCGTACACCACTTCATCGTGGCTGAGCACCAGGACGAAATTCTCGTGGAAGGCGTAGAGCAGCGAGAAGGTGATGTTACCGTGATGAAATCGCCGGTAAATCGGGTCGATGCTCATGTATTGCAGGAAGTCGTGCATCCAGCCCATGTTCCATTTGAACCCAAATCCGAGCCCACCGAGATAAGTTGGACGCGATACACCGGGCCACGCCGTTGATTCCTCGGCGATGGTCATGATTCCAGGGAAACGCTCGTAACAGACCTCGTTGAAACGTTTCAGGAAATAGATGGCGTCGAGGTTCTCACGGCCGCCGTAAACATTCGGGATCCATTGGCCGGGTTTCCTGGAGTAATCGAGGTAAAGCATGGACGCCACAGCGTCCACGCGCAGACCGTCGATGTGATATTTGTCCAGCCAGAAGAGCGCGTTGCCGATGAGAAAATTGCGCACTTCGTTGCGGCCAAAATTGAAAATCAGCGTGCCCCAATCCTGGTGCTCGCCCTGGCGCGGATCCATATGCTCGTAAAGATCAGTGCCATCGAACTCGGCCAATGCGTGGGCATCCTTTGGAAAATGCGCGGGCACCCAATCCATGATCACGCCGATGCCGGCCTGATGACATTTGTCGATGAAATAGCGGAACTCATCAGGCGTGCCGAACCGACTCGTGGGCGCGTAATAATTTGTGACCTGATAACCCCAAGAACCTTCGAAGGGATGCTCAGCGATCGGCAACAACTCGATATGTGTATAACCCATCTCCAGCACGTACGGCAGCAAGGTCTCGGCAAGCTCGAGATAACTGAGGTGGCGATTTCCTTCCTCAGCTTTGCGTCGCCAAGAGCCCAGGTGGACTTCGTAAATGCTGAGGGGGCTTCTTGGCCAATTCCGCGTCCGGCGCGATTCCATCCAAGCGCCATCGTCCCAGGTGTAGCGTTCCAGATCGTACACCAGTGATGCGGTCGATTTTCCGTGCTGATTGAAGAATGCAAACGGATCGCTTTTGAGAAGCACTGCGCTGGTTTGAGCCCGGATTTCAAACTTATAGTGCGCACCTTGCTTAATCCCGGGCAAAAATAATTCCCATACGCCGCTGCCGATGAGTTTGCGCATGGGATTGACCCGGCCATCCCAACCATTGAAATCGCCAACCACGCTGACGCGTTGCGCGTTAGGCGCCCATACCGCGAAATAAACACCACTGGCATTGCCGATGGTGCGCACATGCGCGCCGAACTTTTCATAAATCTTCCAGTGTTGTCCCTCGGCGAAGAGATGCAGATCGACCTCGCCCATGATTGGCCCGTACTGATAGGGATCGCGTGTCAGGTAATGGGATCCGTCCCACGCAGTGACTCGTAGATGGTATGGAAGATCCCGCGTTGCGTCCCGGACCGTCGCGCAAAAGAAACCGTCCTGCTGGATTTTTTGCGCTGTGATCGGCTCTTCCGGATGCTGATCCAGCACGATCTCAATCTTGCGTGCATCGGGACGAAAGACACGAATCTCCAAATCGTCCCCAACCCGGTGCGGACCCAACACTCGAAAGGGATCGGAATGCGCCCCGCCGACGAAGGAGTTCACTTCGTCAGGCGGCAATCCAGCGATCTCGAAAGGTTTCATAGCTTAGGTTGACAGTTAAAAGTCAAAAAGAGTTAGTAGGGTTCCTCTTCCTTTGTGGCGATGTAACTTTTGCTACGTCCCAATGTTCATCGCTTCAATCGGTCATCGTTTCAACGAATCGTTTTGATCGTGCTCGTCAAACATAAGGTCCGACTTTTAAAAGCTTCGCGAGACGGCTGCACAAGTCTAATCGGGCTGTTATTGTCATCGTCGCGTATCGGCAAAATCCGGAAGGAAAGCGAACCTCCCGATCCGGTTAGGAGTCGAGTCCCCATACTACGCAAGGAAGAACTCGTAACCTTTTCCAGCAGTCCATTTCACTCTGGAAAAGTCTGCGCCGGACTCAATATTACCGAATGAATCTGAATAAATGAACGACGACAAAAACAAGATCGAACTCAGTGCGGTGGAAAATCATGATGGGATATTGACCATTCGTGGTGGTGGTGCTCAAAGGAATTGGAATGGCATTCACTATAAACAAGGCATGTCCGCAAAGAATGTCGGCACGAAGAATTTATCCGCAAACATCGCCACCATCCCTCCGGGCGGCGTCGCATACGCGCACATTCATGTCGATTTTGAAGTGATCCTTTACATCATCGAAGGAAAAGTGCGGCATGAATTTGGCCCCGATCTCAAGCAGGTGATCGAAAATGAAGCCGGGGATTTCATTTACATCAAACCCGGGGTGCCTCACGAAGTCTTTAACATGAGCAAGACCGAACCCGTGGTCGCTTTTGTCGCGCGCTCATCCGCCAACGAGTGGGACAACATTATTCCATATGACCGCAGATCAGCGTCCGGAGTCTGAATTCGACATCGGGCGTTCGACATTGAGTGTTCGGGGTTAACTTCTAGGGTTGCTCCATGCCAAAACATCTTGTGATTAGCACGAGCGGTAACCCCGACAGCAATAGTCGTCGGATGGGGCGCGTCGCATTCGCACATCTGCAGAAGCGAAAGGTCGCATGCGATTGGATCGACATCCGTGAAATGGATCTGCCACTCTGCGACGGGGACAAATGTTATGGGTTAGCCGGCTCGAAAAAATTGAGGACGGCGGTTGAACGCGCAGATGGGGTCCTGGTTGCAGCGCCGGTGTACAATTACGATGTTGCCGCAGCGACGAAGAACATGATCGAGCTCACCGGCAGCGCGTGGGAAGACAAGATTGTCGGCTTTTTGTGCGCGGCCGGGGGCAGAGGCAGTTACATGTCAGTTATGGCCTATGCCAACAGCTTGATGCTGGATTTTCGTTGCGTGATTATTCCGCGGTTTGCATTTGCCACATCCGACGCTTTCAACCGCGAGCGCATCAGCGACAAAAAAATCACACAGCGAATCAAGCAAGTTGCTGACGAACTCGTTCGCTTCACCAAAGCGCTTCGCGACTAGGTTTTTCTTGATATCTGTGTCTGTCCTCTGCCTTGCGATCGCGCAACTGGCAGGATTGAATCCGACTACAGCCGGGCTGCTTTCAGCGACTGACTTCGCTCACCTAACGCTCTGAGCGCTGGCGCGAACGCCGTAAGACATATCACCATTACAGCGACTGAAATCACGAACTGCCGATCGATACCCGTTACCGAGAGCGACTCAACAGAAAAGGATCCGACTAAACCATAGCTTACCGGGATAACAATAAAATCAGCCAGTGCATGCAGCAGCATCGACGGTCGAATTGATCCGCTATATTTCACGAGCAAGCCGTGTACTGTACTAATCGCGAGGAAGAATGGCAGGAAGACCAACGTCGCGTAAGCATGACTCAGGTGATGATCGAGAAAAAACATGATCCCGCTGACCAGGATCGCGATTGTCCAGCCATGTCGCCGCTGGATCGGCGAGATTAGAAAACCGCGAAAGCCTGCCTCTTCTACAACGCCTGCGGTTGCGCTAATACACGCAAGCGCGCAGATCACGCTCAGCGCCTCGTACTTTGAGAAGTCGACTGGTGCGGCAAACGCCTCACGCAGCAGATGGGCCACACGCGCCGTCGCGAAGGCCATCGCGATCGTGCCCGTAATTCCAAGGAATCCGGCAATGAGCGCCCATGTCCATGCAGACTTCGACAGCGATGGTGCGCGCACATCGCGCCGTCGGGCTTCCTGCGTGCTCCGCGGCCACCCGTGTCCACTCAGATACCACCAGAAAAACCAGAGCCATGCAGCAGTTACAACAATCATCCACGGAATCGAAGGCGACATTCGCAAATTCAGGATCACTGCAATGCTCGGTGGGATCCCACCAATTGACACCACCAGTTCAGCGACAAGGATTCCGCGAACAACAGCTGGTAATCGGTTCCAAAAACGTATGAACATCGGGCTAACGTCGGAAGAATCGAGCGCAGGGCAACAGCCCCGGGTAGTCGTCGCGGTTTGCTGCCCGTTTATCCGACTGGGACAACGTCCTCCGACCTGTAACGCTTTTGCTTGCTCAAGACCACCACAGCCAAATCCTAACGACCACGGCGCGACTGTTAGTGGTAAGTTTTCCAGTCCGGAAGACAACTCCAACACGATTTCAAAGAGAGGAACGGTCTCTGCGCGAAGCGCGAACGACCAATCCACAAACTACAGAAAGGTAATATGGAAACAGAACGTAATCCAAATGAACCGATCAAACCTACGGCTCCTGGACAAGGTGGCCAACAGGGGGATCGCGACAAAGAAAAGGAACGTGAGAAACAGGGTGGTGGCGGCCAGCAGGGTGGAGGCCAACAGGGCAGCGGTCAGCAAGGCGGCGGACGATAAGCCCTGTATTGTGAATTTAACCAGCGGCGGGAGGCGACTCCCGCCGTTTTTTTATCTATCACCGCCGCAGTTCGGCGTTTTGCATCTTGTACAACTCGCTGCGAGGAACGACAAAGACAACATCGAATTCAGTGCGATCGAAGAGCGTCATGCCGTAGCTCGAAAATATCCGAAGGCTCAACCAAACCACATCGACGATAAAGAGACCTGCTTCCAGGGGTCGCCCACAGAATGATCGCGTCGGTCTCTTGAGCGCGGCACCATGATAGTGCTTTGTTCAACAATCTCTTCCCGAGACCCTGACTCCGCATTTCCGGAACAACATAAAAGTTGGTCACATAAGCATGAAGCTCCGGTTCGTCGTTAACTGGATTGGGGATCTTCTCAAACAACTGCACGCAAACGTGGCCGAGCAACTGTTTGCCATCGTCGAGCACCCAGCAGTGCCACGGGCAAGAGCGGGAGCGAAAACGCTTCTTCATCCACCACGCACATCTTCGCACAAACCGCGGTTTGGTTTCGGTGGCCGATTCGGTTTCAGTACGGAATCGATAGCGGAGCTCGGCTAGGGCACGAGAATCACCTGACGTTGCCAAGCGGATCCGCACTCGAGCCATCGGTGATCCTACGTGATTGAGTGATCGATCGCTACCCGTAAGCACGTGCTTGGACCGCTGACCTCTGATCCTTGTTCTCTCATCGCTTACTTGCCGCTTTATTGCACCTTTGTCAGGATCGCAGGATGAAGCATCTTCTCCTGGCTTGTCTCTTCCCGATGACGTTAACCGCTCAGACCATGCAGCAGCTGACCGAACAGTTGGGTAAAACTGTCCTGTACGGTGACATCGCGCTTTCGCCCGAGGGCACGTATGTCGCGTGGGTGCAATCCACGGCTGCATCAACATCAAAGCAAACCTATATCCGCGAAACATCTGGAAACGCCCCAGCGACATTGGTTAAAATTCCTATCAGCGGCGAAAGGACCGATTTCGATCCCGCCTGGTCTCCCGATTCCGACACGCTCGCAGTTTTTGCCAGCGCCGGCGAGAAAGAGCAACGGCAACTCTGGACGGTGAACGCTGATGGTTCCGAGCCTAAAAAAGTTACCGACCTAAAAGGATACGCTGCGCGCCCGCGTTGGTCGCACGACGGGAAGCAGATTGCCTTTCTCTACATTGAAGGTGCGGGTGGCGGCGGTCCATTAATGGCCGCTCCCGCCACGACCGGCGTGATCGACACCGCTATTCATAATCAGCGGATTGCTGTTCTTGATGTTGCCAGTGGGCAGCTGCGCCAGGTTTCTCCGGAGAATCTCCACGTCTACGATTACGATTGGTCGCCCGATGACAAGACGTTCGTCGCAACGGCGGCACCGGGACCGGGCGATAACAATTGGTGGATCGCGCAGATTTACACAATCGATATCGCAAAGGGTAACGCCACATCGATCTACAAACCGTCTTTTCAAGTTGCCGTTCCGCGCTGGTCACCCGATGGCAAGTCGATCGCATTCATCGAAGGCTTGATGAGCGACGAAGGATTTCATGGCGGCGGCCTGTTCACTATCCCAGTAAGCGGCGGCGATGCGCACAATCGCACGCAAGATCGCAAAAGCTCCGTAAGTTCACTTTTTTGGCTAACGCCGGAGCGCATCCTTTTCACCGAGTACGTCGGTGGCGGCGGCGCAATTTCTGAACTGACTCTCGCTAATAATTCGGTGCGCACAATCTGGAAAGGCGCAGAGGCTCTTCACGCCTTCGGTAATTTCCCGGACTTTGCCGTTTCCAAGGATGGCAAATTCGCGGCCGCAGAACGCAGCAGCTTTGAAACGCCGCCCGAAATCTGGGCTGGACCGATCGGTGAATGGCAACAGGTAACGAATAACAACTCCGCACTATCAGCGACGTGGGGTAAAACCGAGAACCTTGAGTGGACCAACGAAGGCTTCAACATCCAGGGCTGGCTTCTACCACCGGCGAAAGTGGAGTCTGGCAAGAAATATCCGATGGTTGTTCTCATCCACGGCGGACCTGCAAGCGCAGTCACACCAGACTGGCCCGCCGGCTTTGGAATGTCGCGAGCAATCATCGCAGCTCTCTCGTCACGCGGCTACTACGTGCTGATGCCGAACCCTCGCGGAAGTTACGGTCAAGGCGAAGAGTTCACGCGCGCCAACGTGAAAGATTTCGGCGGCGGCGATCTGCGCGACGTCCTCGCGAGCGTCGATGCGGCGATAAAAAAATATCCAATCGATCCTGACCGCCTCGGTGTGACTGGCTGGAGTTATGGCGGCTTCATGACTATGTGGACAGTCACGCAGACAAACCGTTTCCATGCTGCTGTTGCGGGTGCCGGAATTGCCAACTGGCAAAGTTACTATGGCCAGAACTTGATAAGCCAATGGATGATCCCGTTCTTCGGCGCATCAGTTTACGATGATCCCGGCGTTTACGAGAAAAGTTCTTCCATTCACTTCATCAAAAACGTGAAGACACCAACACTGGTGATTGTCGGTGAGCGCGACGCAGAATGTCCTGCGTCGCAGTCGTACGAATTCTGGCACGCCCTCAAGACGCTTGGTGTGCCGACGAAACTGATCGTCTATGCTGGTGAAGGCCATCTCTTCATCGAACCTAAGCACCAGGCCGATCGAATGGAGCAGACGATCGCCTGGTTCGACAAATATTTGAAGTAACGATGTTACTTTCTTCGTCATTGACGGCCTCTTCGGCCATCTCCCCGCCCCGGGCGAAAAACACGGCGGCGAAGGCGGGTTAGGCATTTTCCGTCTGGATTTAATCTTCGCGGTCTTAGGCGGAATAGCGCTTCTGGTGCAACCGCGACCCCAGCTACCGCACTCGAACTAACAACCAAAAGGAGATAATATGCTCACAAGCATTCTTGCAGTGATCGCCATCAATCATTTTCCTTGGACTGTCGTGCGGAAAGAAATTGGCGAGCGGCGTCGACAATTCGCTCCGCTGCGTGACCGTCGCCGAACCATCTCTGCAGGCCGCGTACTGCTGGAAGGCCGATCGCCCAGTCGATCGCTTCCTTGATCGCGGCCGGGTCGAAGCCGGCGAGAACGGCCCGGTTGCCCAGCATGATCTCGGGTCGCTCGGTCACCTTGCGGACGACGACAAGCGGCGTCCCAAGTATTGCGGCTTCTTCTTGCACGCCGCCGGAATCGGTCACCACAACAGATGCTGCGCGAACGACTTCAAGGAACTGTCTACTTGGCAGGGGACCGATCAGCTCGATGTTCGGGCGGCCGCGTAGCCGTTCGCGGAGCGGAGTCGAAATCAATGGATTGGGGTGGAGCACCACTGTGGCGCTTAGCACTGCGTTCGCTTCGAACGCGGCGAGCAGTCCTGAGACGACATAGTCGATGTAAGGGGCAAGCTCGCGCCGGTGAAGCGTCACCAGAATGAGGGGTTTTGCCGCCATGCCGGGTTCGTCACTCAAGACGTGCTTCAGGTGGTCAACGATGGTGTTCCCCGTCAGGAAAACGGACCAAGGGGGCGCACCGGCTTGGACGAGGTTCGCGGCGGCGGTTGGTGTCGGAGCGAAATGCAGTTGAGCAAGTGGCGTGATCGCCTGGCGGATGAACTCTTCTGGAAACGGGTGCTTGAGATCGAAAGTGCGCAGGCCGGCCTCCACTTGACCAAGTGCGACTCCAAGCCGGCTGGCGGCCCGTGCGCCGGCCAGCGCCGTCATTGTATCACCGTGAACGAGGACGAGATCTGGCTGGCAACGGGAGAGTTCGGATGCCAAGCGTGACGTCAGTTTGGACAACATCTGTGCGAGGTTCGTCGCCGACATAGGAGGGGCAGGTAAGGCATCAGACGTAAGTCCACACTCCGCCATCGGTTGGACGAGCAGTTCGCGATGCTGGCCGCTCGCAACGAGGACAACGTTGCACCAGCCATGTCGCCGCAGTTCGCGCACCACCGGCGTGAGCTTGATGACTTCAGGCCGAGTACCGAATACGATCGCGATACGGGTTTGCCGGTTCATGGGCAACGGGACATGGCGACAATGCTTGCCATCTTCGCCGGGAGAGCGGCAGGAACCGCTGGATTGAAATCGCCGCAGCTTTCGATGATGTTGAACCCGGCGGCTTCAAGGATCCGAACAAGATCGTCTGGCAACCAGCGTCGTTGTCGACTTGTGGTTCTGACCTGTCGAAGCAAGTGTCCCGCCGCATCCAGGAATCGATAGATGCGATCTATGCGGTTGATCGAGGCCGACTCTCGGGTGACAGTCTTGAAGCGTTCGAGCATCACGGCTGGAGCCCACTCTCGAGCGTCTAGGGCCCGTCGATAGTCCAGTTTGAGGAACGCCGCGGCCGCCTCTGCCGCCGGATTAGGAATGAAAGCGTCGAGTGCGAACACGCCGCCTCGCATCAGTTGCTGCCGCACGAGGGAAAACAAGTGCGCCCGTTCGTGATCCTCAATTAGGTAGCAAAAGGTTGCAAACGGGCACAGGATGGCGGCGAAAGCCTGGTTTAGTTTAAGCAGGCCGATGTCGGCCATTATGAGACGAAGTCGCGGCTCTAGCTTCGCGGCGCGGCCCTTTTTCAAAAGTTCTGCAAGCATAGGTCGGGAGCGGTCTACAGCCCAGACAGTCAGCCCGGTTGCTGCAAGAGGCAGCGTGATGCGACCCGTGCCTGCGCCCAGCTCAAGCACCGGTCCGCCGAGCGTCGCGTGCGCTTTTGCGGCTAGCGACACATACCACGATATATCCAGACCGCTTGTGTTGCGCCCCATGTCCTCATCGTAGAACTCGGCTGCCAGATCGTAAGGCCACATCATACGTCGCGTCCGAGCAGCCGACGATAGACCCGTTCCTGAGCCAGAGCAGACTGTGTCCACGAATAGGGTTCCAGTTCAAGTGGCCGAATAGTCTCGAGGCCGAGGCGCAGTGGTTCGTCCCGAATGAGTTCCAGAATCGGCTCGAACATGTTCTCGACGCTGTCAACAACGATCAGCTGCGATAGGGTCGCTTCGCGAAAGCCGCGTGCGCCGTCGCTGGTGCTCACGCACACACGACCGGCCGCAAGCGACTCGATCAGCTTCACGCTAGACCCTCGGGTCCCTGTCAGCGGGTTGATGGTCAGGGCGCATTGCTCGAGCCACGTGGAAACGTTGCCGACCGAATTCGCTACCCGAACGCCCACTTGACCAAACAGCGGATCGCCGGACGCGATCGCGATCGCATCGTCTCCCCCAAGCACAGCTAGCTCCAGATCAGGCAGGCAGTCTCGCAGGCGCGGAAAGACGTGCGCGAGAAACCTGCGGATTCCTTCAAGATTTGGCGGATAGCGGAACGGGCCGGCAAACAGCAGCGTGCGGCCGCTGCGGGACGGTTCGCACGGAACGTCGAACATTGCCCCGTTTCTCACGATGTCGACATGTCGGGACGGAACGAGCCGCGCATCTTCTTCGCAGCAGACGACAACGGCGTCGAATGCGTCGAGGCGCTTCAGTTCGTCCTGATCGGCTTCGATGTTCTCCCCTGAAATGAGAACGTCGTGCGCCACGAGGAGCGATCGGGGACCGGGAGGCGCCTCCAGCCCCGACACTTCGATATGCTCAAACTGGACGAGATCGGGATGCAGGGTGTGCACCGCGAGGTCAAGTTCCCTCTGGAGGTTCGCATGGGAGTGCGACCGAATCCGGCCAATCCTGTCTGTCGGACCGTCTGGACGCCCACCCACAAGATGCACTGACTCGAAGGGATTCGGTTGCTTCCAAGAGGACGTGTTGTACTCCGTGATCTCGTCACTCAACAAAGCAAATCGCCAGCCGGCTGACAGCGCCTCGCACATATGCCAGATGCGCCATGCTGCGCCGTGGCGCGGTGGCAGCACGTGAAAGGGGCTAACCACCAAAACCAACGGCCGACCGTCCGCCGCTGGAGGACGGGTGTAGATGGCGTCTGTTCGGCCGTCAGGCTGTAGATTGGGAAAGACGGCTTGGTGGTTTGAACTGCGAATACGAGACAGTTCGCGGCAGACGGGAGGCGTCGCGAGTTCGTTCAGCGACGTCCAGTCGAGCGCTTCTAGACGTGTACGAACGCCGAGCACTTCGGGCCTGTTCCGCAGTTCAAAGAGAAGGGCATTTCTTGCCACAACCCGGCCGATCGCTTTCGGAGTGTAGAATTTCGACACTGTCGCTCGATGGCGGTGCCAAGCGATGGACCCCGGGTGGAACAATGTCTGTAGTCCATTACGCCATGCGCGCAAGCCCCACTCAACGTCTTCCCAGTAGAAAGGCGCGTATGCGTGGGAGTCGGAGGCGAATAACCTCAACAGCTTTGCGTCGAAGAGCGAGGATCCGCCGCCGGCATAAAGCCCACTTCGAACTTCGCTATCGGATTCAGGTATGCGGTCGAAAAGGTGGAACCGGCCATCATTGACCCGAAGGTCGCCCCAGCCGGTTTCTTCGCGTCGCTTCGCGGGGTCGTCAAGGAAGATCTGCGAGGCGATGGCGAAGACGTTTGGCGACCGCCAGGGAAGCATAGTCGCGATCGCGTCCGGTTCGACCGCCATGTCGCTGTTGTGGAGGTAAATGCCGCCATGCCGAGCGACCGCGATGCCGCGCGAAATGGCGCCTGTAAAGCCCAACGGTTCTTCACTGTGGTCCCAGCGCACGCATGGATACTCAGCAGCGAGATGGACATAGTCCTCGATCGGCGCGCCATTTACGACAACGATGATCTCGCTGGGTTCGGGCGTTCTATTCAGAGCCGCCATCAGACACGCCAGCGCCCGGGCGAGCAGATTGGGCGTTGCGCGTTCGGGAATGACGACACTCACACCGCCGGTCCAGTCTGCGCTCAAGGGCCCTGAAGCTAGACCGTCGGTGGACGCACTCAGCTGGATGGCCCGAAGGATGCGGCGGAAAAAGAGCTTACGCCTGATCCTTCGGGGAAGGATCCGGCGGAAACTGAGCTCACGCCTGACCTGCATGTCCTATCGCAGCATGATGCGTTTGAGGCCGAAGCCCAGCTCGCGCACGTCCTGGCCGACGCCAGCTTTGGCGGGGACGAAGGAACGATTGGCCTTCAACTCGACCAGAATCCGGCCGCCGGCGTTCGCTACGTTGAATTCGGTGTCAATCCAGAAGCCCTCCTGGGTGTCCCCGCCTAACTGGCCGAGCAAGACTCCGTTGGCTCGAACTTCAACCCGACCGGCCTCTCCCGGGACAAGGCCTTCTACGTGAAGTATCTCCTCACCGCCGGCTTTCGCGAGTTCGAGCACGCCGGAGCGCTTGCTCCAGAGCAACCCGGAGCCATCCGGCGCATTCCAGCCGAGCAAGAGCTGGGCGTGGGCACCCATGGATGCATCGATCGAACTCGTTGGCCGCGCCGGGAGGTACGCTGTCTTGTAGGGACAGGTCTTACACTCGATCGCCGCGCCAGCTTGGAACGACTCCCGAAAGGCGGTGTAGGCGGGCCCTGCCCAGATGTCCTTGAGGCTGGTTCCCTGATTGTCTGCCGAGATACGGCCAAGCGGGATACGATCGCGCACTTCGCACGTGACCACCGTTCCGTCGGCGAGGATGTGGATTGTCTCCCAGGGGTTCTGTTCGCACGAATGAATGCGGGCGCCGCGTGGCAGTTTGCCTGGGAAGGCGGTCGGCTGGTGGCTGACTGGAGTTGCGTCACCCAATTCCGGCGTTGACACCGCCACGGGGAGGTCGGGATGGGCGCCTCGAACGCGATCGACGGCCTGGGCAAGACGGTTGAGAAAATCCGGACGCAGGACGCCATTCTCGAGTTCGCTCTCAAAGGTTTCCGTGATCGGGTCCCGGCGGATGACCGGATGTATAGAGAGGCAGGTGGCGCCGAGTTGGGAGGCATAGGCCGCGACCTGATGCAGTTGGGCGAGGTTGCGGTCCATCGCGACAAAGGCAATGTCGAGCGTGGGCGTCGCCAGACCCGATCGTTCTCGGGCGGAAAGCAGCGCATCAACCTTCCGACGCAAGGCATCGACCGAGCCAAAACCGTAGATTTCATGGTACTGATCCGGATCCAGCGTGTGCAACGAAAGCGTTAGTCGGTCGAGTCCGCTGTCGGGTATCCGTTCGACCATCCGGTCCGGCAGCGAGCTCAGCGCCGTTACAATCTCAACGGTGGCTCCGGTCGCCGACGCCAGCTGGATCGCTTTGATGATGCCGGGGTGATGGGTGGATTCGCCCGAGTAGTTCAGGCGGATTATCTCGGGATCCGCGAGCTCGCCGATGATCCGCTCGAACAGGCGCATCTCCATGTGTACGCCATTGCCGCGGCGCAATCGTCTTGAGCAGAAGACGCAGTCGAACGGACATTTGGAGGTTAACTCGATCCAGAGCACGCGGGGGGTGGGGCCGTGCGGGATCGCGCTGTGCCGGGGACGGCACCAAAGCGGGGGTGGGATCAGATTGCTGCTCATCAGATCAAAGTTAGATCAATTCGCGCGAAGCCGGTTTCCGAATGCCGCCGACACCTTGCCGATAGGTGCACCAGTCCAGTGCTTGATGGGCAAAAATAGCGCACCACACATTTGCCGTTTCGTCATTGGGCCAGAATCTAACGGCGCCCTGAAGCGAGACGTGTGCAAGAACAATGTCAGCAAACTGCAAGCGGATAGTGTCCGATGCGCATGGATCAAGGCAAAGCAGTCGCAACGCCTGGGCTTGGATGTCAGCGCGCGATCGGCCCCTGGACGATCCAACCTGTTCGGGGAGATATCCCACGGCGTGTTCAAAACCGATTTTCGCGCACTGGTCGCGACGGACCCATGCGAGACCTTCGATGGCGTAGAGCCGTGCGTGCCACTCCATTTGCTCGTCCACTCGCGCAGACCAGGCGTCAATTGTTTCTTCAGCCGCTCGTAGGATGCGGTTCGGAACCCAACCGTTGGGCGCACCGAGGAGCGCCGCTGAAGTCTTGATCTGATAAGGGCCGCGCCGAGTCGACCAGCGATCTGGAAATCCGACTGAGTCCAACACAAGCCAGGGATTAAGTCGGCCGTCCACACCGACCATGCGGTCCAGCCAGTCAGCAATCCGTGCGGCGACCCTCCCACACGCCGCGTCGCCGACAACGGGCGCAGCATCCGCAAGGCCCCGCACGATCATGGCCAGATCGAAAGAGGAGACGCCTTGATTGCGCCAGTCGGAGCGCACTCCGATGCGCGTTGCGGCGGGATACGGACCCGACCACTGACGGTCCAGCCAGTTCACGACTGCCGTCATTAGATTCGAATTTGGCGCGTAGAGCGCTGCCCAACTCAACCAATATCCAGCGATTTCGCCGTAGTGGAATTCAGCCTCGCCCGACGCCAAAAGCCGACCGGCCACGCCGCCCAGCTCAAGGTTGGGCGCATGCCGCAATGGCGCCTCACATAACCAGCCACCAATGCGGTCGCGCGCCTGCAGAAGGTCGGATCGACGCGCACAGTCGTGACATTTGGTCATAGGCTGCTGAGCGCCTTCTGTAATGCAGGCGTTTGCTGCATCGCCTCGTTAGGCGTTTCGTTGCCTTGTGGGTTCATGCGTCTGCCAGAACTACTCAGCCTCTGCGCGCAACAATGGAAGGAACTCAACTGCGGTATAGCAGCATGAATAGATTCGAGATAAAACGTTACGGTGAGGACCTGACGTTCAAGTTCAACAAACGTGCTGGGCTTGTTGTCGGCATGCATAATAAAGTGCTTTCCGTCGTCGCGATGCGCGTCAACAATCCCGATCGTTCGTTCCTCAGAATCAACGGCTGAAACCCAGCCCAAGCTCCACCCAGCTTTCATGAGACGGTTGGTGATTATTTCCCAGTACTTCACGTGGGCGAATTCTGCCTGTTTTTCGCTCCACATAGCAATGACGAAATGATACGAATGGCCAGAATCACCGAATTAGTCCATCAAAACCAAAAAAATCGCACTAATGATATCGCTCGCACTCGCGTCCATCTGTTTTGGGCAAGAAAGAAAACCGCTCATAGCAATTGATTGCACCTTATACAGGAACGTGGATTTGAAAAAATACGCTTGCCCGGCTAATCCAACACGAAAGGGGCTCCTGAAAAAAATTCTACCACAGTTTCGATCTATTTGGTTTATCCCGATGATTTGTTCTCGGGAAATCCATTATTCCGTTTCCGCAAATCGTTCCACCACGCCTTGATGGCGAGTGTCGGGTCCAGCAGGACCTCTTGCACCATAGCCTTCATCTCGCGAACGGCACGCCGGAGCCGTCGCCTGACGGCCCAGCCAGGCGGGCATATGTCAAAGTCGTTAGGCTTAAACTCTCGACCAACATCGACCGCAAAAACCTCCGCCCAAGATCTGCCCCAAGCCTCTTGTGCAAACGCATCGTTGTCCGATCGCCATTCTGTTTCGATGTGCCGAGCCAATGCGGTCGTCAATCCACAGTACCCGCTATCCGCCAAGCCCTTTTCGCCGAGATACGCAGCAAGTTCCAGTCCGCATCGCGAAACTTGCAACCATGTGAGTTCTCGGCCTTCGCTAGCAAGCGAGCGCAATACATCGCGAGCAACGCTAATAGTAAATGGCCCTACTCCTCGGTTGCGCCGAACATTCACATCATGGAAATGCGATGGATCGATGTCGATGGCTCTAAGGAACTCGGGTACCACACCGCGAGTAATCGTCTCTTCCGTGAACGGTTGAGCAATTAGTTTCGAACAGAAAGCGTTCGCCAAGGCGATCCAGTGAGCGTATCGGAAATTTGGGTGCCGAATTTCTGCCTGTACGAAGGCCTCGAATGGTTCGCTTCGGTGGAGGCACTTGACCACCTCCGTATAGCGAGAATTCAGTAGCTGCGATTGGTTGCGGGGAAAGAAGACAAGCTTCGGTTCGAGGTTGAGTTCTTCTATTCGACCAAAGAATTCCTTGGCACAGTCTTCATTCACTAGAAGGTCATCTAAAGTTTCCGAAGAAATAACAACTGCTTCGCATTTCGTATCTTTGATCGCGCTGGCGAACCTAGCCGCCGCCTCCCGCTGATGCTGCGGCACCGCTCGCCCACAGAGCTGTGTAACAAGCTGGTAATGTCCACCACGAAAATCTTCGCTCTCCGGCACGAGATAGCCGTCCTTCAGCAACTCTGCGCGGTTTTCTTTCAGGAACCACTGGATCGACGTCGTGCCTGACTTATGCGGGCCGATGTGGATATAGCAGACACGCTTTGCCACTTGAGAACTGTAGTCGCAAGCGCCGGGCACCTGCAACTCTTACTGTACGCTGGGATTCAGTCCGGAGCAGTTTTCCGCGCGTGGAGGTAGCACTGGATTCAAGCCGTTGCTCGCGCAAATCGGATTTCTGGCTATAACCCGACTTATTGACCGCTCCATCAGATCACATTGATAAACCTGAGCCGCGCGGGCAGGCGGTGCTGGCCTTGGATTAGTTGAAAAGAAGTCAAAGAACGAAAATAAATAATCCCAAATATTTTTGTTGTCGCAGAGAAATCGCATTAATGGGCCTATTCTCCAGAGCCAAGCGCAAATGCATAACTGACTGCTTCGCAAATCGGCTTCATGCCAACCTTTGGTTAAGACTTTGCGCACTTCACCCTTTAAATCTGGAATGTGCCCGGCAGTAAAAAGGCGGGCGGTGTTCCCGTTTCGGCTTGCCGAATAAATAGGTTGAGGCTGCAATAAAATGCGGCGCAAGATTCTTATCTCACGCTGAAGCTTTTGCTCTTGGAGAAACTCAACTGCAAAAGAAAAGGCATTCCGTAAATGTGTAAAGATTCTTCGTTCGCTCATTGTAACAAGCGATAACACGGATAGCTTCATCGTCACTACTATTGAGCTAAAGCGGTTTCTAAGGGGGATCCTTTATCAATGTCATAATTACAGCTGTATCCGTCCTGTTGCTTCGCTTCCAACTATAACCTTGGATCACGGGCAAGCGTTTGATGTCTTGATGGACGATTCGACCGCTGATCGGGACATCTTTTGAGGATAATAGAAGAGCGTAGACAGGAGTCGCGCGGCTGACGCCATTTGCGACTAGTTGAACAGCCTCGATTTTCCCATAATGCCAGAGCCGACTATAGCCGTACTCATGGCTATCGTCGATAGGGGCAGCTACAAATGGCTTCGGCAGTAGGGCATTCAAATACGCGGGGTCGATGTCGGATAAAACAATGCCAGGTGCGTCTCGGAAGCTGCGACTGAATTCCTTCTGCGCCACGTACCAGAGTGATTTCCCGTTGCGGTTTGCGTAATGAAGAGCGTCCCAGGCTTGGGATCGACCGCCCTTAGGCTTAAAGCCTGATTGCGATGGATAACCGATACAGCTAAGGAGGAATACCGCCAGCACTCCAACGACCAAGATCGAAAAGCGCATCTTGAGAGCTTCATTCAGTGCCAATTCGGCAGGCAGAACGGCGAGCGCAACCAAAAGAAAAAAAACGGGGATGTAGAACCGTGCCTCAACATAGCTAAACGCTACGGTCGCCATAACGTACACAATTCCCGCGAGGAATGCGCTGATCTCGAACCGTCGCACCCGGAGGAACGCCAGACCAACGGCAGAGAGAAAAATGAAAGCTGGCACCATGTAAGTGCCCGTGCCAAATAAGTTCGCTGCCGTAAATTGATCCCAGCTGACGGTAATCTCAGACCAGATCATGCTCACCTGGCGAGGGACATTGTGCAACGAAAAAGCAGCCTGCTTGTCCGCCAAGATGGGTACCCAGAATTCGTAACCAGTCTTTAACGGGTGGCCGAACTCCAAAGTGTTCAGAATAAAGTACGGGCTCGCGGCCAGCGCGAATACAGCAACGGCAAGGCAGCAATGAATGAACCACCTCGTCCAAGATACGTTAGCGGGAAACAGAGCCATGGCTACTAACAGGGGCGCAAAGAATACTAACTGTAGCCGGATACACAGAGACAGCCCGAGAACAAAGGCGGCGCAGTAAATCAGCAACCGGCGGCGCCAAGCGAGGCCCAAGTAGACCAGCGCGAAGGCCAGCATTATGAAAGCCCCACCGCTGAGATCGCTCGTGGAGGATCGGCTAAAGGTAATGAAGGCAGGTTGAGTCGCGATTAACATTGCCGCTAATCCCCCGGCGAGCGGCCTTCCAATCGCAAGATAAAAAATGAAACTACCTGTTAACAGCAATGCGCCGATGCTCTGATTTGTTCTAAACGGCGCCAGGATGCCGTTATGAGGCAGACATCTCAACCAAGGGATCATCAAGACTGCGTAGCCTGGCGGGTAGCGGGAGGGTAATTTGTCGTGGCCAATCTGAATCGTCGGCGCGCCTTCTTTCAAGATCGACTTAGCCTGCGCGAAATATTCCACCGCATCCGGATAAGGATTAAGATCAAGGAAGTCCGTCCGCGTAAAATCAATTCGAAGAACGGCACCCCAGTAAAAAAGAAGCGCGAGAACAAAGCAGAAAATACCTGTTGCTACAGGAAGTGAAGATCGACGGGAACCCGTTACCAATGACGGGGAGATCGTTTCTGTTCCGCCGTCTTTCAGTTTATCGTTGGCTGTCATTTCCCGAAATCGGGCCGAAGTCTAATACTCATGCGTCTCATTGTCGATCCACGCCGACTGCCGGTTTGTCGAATATTTGCAATGGCAGGCGAAACATTCTAGACCGGTTTTGTTGTACTTTTGATATTTCGCGCGGGTGAATTCGGCGAGCCTTGTGGCACGCGAACTAGGATCGAGTCGCGAGGAGTCGTTGTTTGTGAAGTGGTCGTGCCGTTTCATCGTCATCGTTCGTCAAGGGCAAGGAATAGTCGAACCTCTCTCATTAAATGCAGCGAAGCACGGAAACGCAAGAACGAGTCCCTGTTCGGGCGGCTGGATACTAAGCCCAAGAGCATGCGAAACGCAAGCTGGCACGGCGGGCGGATGTGGCACACCTTGAACACGCTTGGTATGCCAACACAACTCATCATTTATCCCGGCGAAGGCCATCTCTTTCTAGACCCTAAGCACCAGGCCGATCGATTGGATCAGACCGTCGGATGGTTCGATAAATACTTGAAGTAACTTTGTTCGCTTTTCTTGGCACTCACGGCGTTT
>JBKPDP010000032.1:0-7128 GCA_046727935.1 Verrucomicrobiota bacterium
GGAGGCGGCGCCATCGTCAACAATTCCAGCGTGGCCGGGCACGTTGGCCTGGGTGAGGTCAGCATTTACATCGCTTCCAAACACGCTGTCGAAGGCCTGACCAAGTCTGTCGCGCTCGAAGTCGCTAGACAAAACATTCGCGTTAATGCGGTCGCTCCCGGTGTGATCGAAACCGACATGTTCGCTCGTTTTGCCGGAGATGAATTGGGCGATCAGATTACGTCGATGATTCCTGTCGGGCGGAGAGGCGTCAGCAAGGAGATCGCTGCGGCGGTTCTCTATCTCTGCTCCGACGACGCAAAGTTTACCGTGGGGACTTCGCTGGTCGTCGATGGAGGCTGGATCGCGCAATAAGCTGACCTCTGAATAAACGAAAACGAACGGAAAAAATGCAGGTAAGCAGCGCAGCTGTGCGCGGCGAGTACGAGACCCCTCACCTTAGTCCTCTCCCCTCATGAAAGGGGAGAGGCGATACAAGCCACGCGCAACGTGCCGTGAATTCGCAAGGGCAGCTACATCACAAAAACGGAATTGTTTGTGGATGGCGGTTTCGCACAAGTCTAGGCTGTTATAGAGATGGCACTAGGACCCGTACTTCAAATCAACACAAAACGGGACGTGACAAACGCGATGCGAATCTATGAAATTGCTTGAACCCGATCGTTGATGAAAAACACTTTTCTCAGCGTTGGTTTTTTGCTCGTGTTGCTCGCCGCGAGTGGGTGTAGAAAAGCGTCTGCACCGTCGCAACCTCCGCTACCCGTCAATGTCGTTACCGCGGTCGAGAAAGAGGTAAACGAATGGGACGAATTCACCGGGCGTTTGGACGCAGTCGAGTTCGTCGAGATCCGACCTCGCGTGTCCGGATACATTACTGAGATTCATTTTGAAGCTGGGGCGATCGTTAAAAAAGGCGCTCTGCTCTATGTAATCGATCCGCGTCCCTATCAGGCGGATTTCGATCGTGCTGCGGCGGAAGTTGATCGCCTGGACGCACAACTCAAGCTTGCCCAGATTGAGCTGAACCGGGCGAAGGAGCTGAGAGACAAAAACACGATCTCGGCGAGTGAGTTTGACCAGAAAGCTGCAACCTATCAGGGTGCCGCTGCCGCCAAGAGTTCCGCCGAAGCGGCCAAGAATGCTGCCGCGCTGAATTTGGAATTCACACAAATCAAATCCCCAATCGACGGCCGGGTCAGCGACGCGCGCATCACGCTGGGTAACCTCGTTCAGCCGGGCGCGGGGCCGGAAAGCGTGCTTACGACCGTGATCTCGGTCGATCCGATTTACGCAAAGGTCGATGCTGACGAAAATGCGGTCTTAAAATATGTAAAGCTCAGCGAAGAAGGGAAACGCGTGAGCGCGCGCACCGCGAAGATCCCGGCTTTCATCGAGCTCGGCAACGAGACGGACTTCCCTCATGAAGGCTCTATCGATTTCGTCGATAATCGCCTTGATCCTGGGACCGGAACAATTCGCGCGCGCGTGGTTCTCAAAAACTGGAACCCTAACTTCATCACGCCGGGTTTCTTTGTGCGCGTGCGCGTTGCCGGCGCGACGCCGTATCGAGCTGCGCTCGTTGCCGACAACGTAATCAGCTCACAACAAGGCCTGAAATACGCGTTCGTGGTGAAACCTGATAACACGATCGAACGGCGCAATCTTGAGACCGGAAGCATTTTTGAAGGGAAACGGATTGTGAGAAGCGGACTGAAGGATGGCGAAAAAGTGGTCTCGACGCGTCTGCAGTTATTACAAGCCGGAATGAAAGTCACGCCCGTTCCCGAGGAGTCGCCCGCGGGGGAAGCGAACACAAAGAAAAGCGTCACTCAATCGCAAAACGGAAAATGACGGCGCAGGTGCAACGGCGGTCGGCATGAATTTTCCGCATTTCTTCATCGACCGGCCAATTTTTGCCGGCGTGATCAGCATTGTCATCACGCTCGTGGGCGTCATCGCGCTTTCGACGCTTCCTATTGCACAATATCCGGAAATCGCGCCGCCAACGATTCAGGTCACGACTAACTATCCGGGCGCGAACGCGAAGGTCGTATCCGAAACCGTAGCCACGCCAATTGAGCAACAAGTCAATGGCGTCGAGAACATGCTCTACATGTCCTCGCAAAGCACAAGCGACGGCAACATGACCCTGAGTATCACTTTCAAACTCGGCACCAATCTAGATACCGCGCAGGTGTTGGTTCAGAATCGTGTCGCCATCGCGATTCCTGTGCTTCCGCCAGATGTGCAGCGGATCGGCGTGACGACAAAAAAGCAATCGCCCGACATCACGATGGTCGTGCACTTGGTCTCACCAGACGGATCGCTCGATCAGCTGTTCACCAGCAATTACGCACTACTCCAGATTCGGGATGAGCTCGCGCGTCTCGACGGCGTAGGTGACATCAATGTCTTCGGCGCGCGCGAATATTCGATGCGTCTCTGGCTCGATCCCCACCAACTTTCTGCGCGTGGACTGACGGCGCAGGACGTCGTGGCAGCGGTCCAGGAGCAGAACGTGCAGGTTGCAGCTGGAATCATCGGCGCGCCGCCGGTGCCGAAGGGCGCAACCGCATTTCAGTACACGGTTAGTACGCAAGGCCGACTCGCTGACGAAAAGCAGTTCGGTGATATTATCGTTAAAACTGGCGCCAACGGACAAGTGACTCGCGTGCGCGATATCGCGCGGGTCGAGCTGGCCGCTCGCGATTACACCGTTAACAGCCAGCTTGGCGGAAAACCGGCGACTGCAATTGCTATCTATCAATTGCCGGGCTCGAATGCTCTCGCGACTTCTGACGCTGTCCGGAAGAAGATGGCTGAACTCAAGCAGCGTTTCCCGAGCGGCCTCGACTACACGATCGTTTACGATCCGACAGTTTCTGTTCGCGAATCGATCCACGAAGTGCAGAAAACGCTGTTCGAAGCAATCGGGCTTGTCGTTCTCGTCGTACTGATCTTTCTCCAGACCTGGCGCGCCGCCATCATTCCGCTGATCGCGATCCCCGTTTCGTTGATCGGCACATTCGCGGCGATGAAAGGCTTCGGGTTCTCGATCAACAATCTCTCGCTTTTCGGCATCGTCCTCGCCATCGGCATCGTAGTCGATGACGCGATCGTGGTTGTCGAAGCAATCGAGCATCACATCGAAGATGGTTTGAGCCCGCGCGACGCAGCCCGCAAAGCCATGACCGAAGTTGGCGGCGCGCTAGTCGCGATCGCACTCGTACTTTGCTCGGTGTTCATCCCGACCGCGTTCATCAGCGGGATCACTGGTCAATTCTTTCGACAATTTGCGTTGACGATTGCGGTCTCGACCGCGATCTCCGCACTTACCGCCCTTACGCTTTCACCCGCGCTCGCTTCCCTACTCCTTCGGCCGCGGGGTGCGAAGAAGGATTCCTTTCAGCGCGTGCTCGATGGCCTGCTGGGCTGGTTCTTCAAGGGTTTCAACAAGGCTTTTGCGTGGAGCTCGAATGCATATGGCAACTCCGTCGCGCGTCTTGTCCGGCTTGCCGTTATCATTTTGTTTATCTACACAGGTTTACTTTTTCTGACGGGTCTCGGTTTCAAAGTTGTGCCGGGCGGTTTTCTCCCGACACAAGACCGCGGCTACGCTGTCGTTTTTGCGCAATTACCAGATGCGGCTTCCCTCGACCGCACGCAAGCGGTCGTCGACAAGATTTCGAAGATCGCGCACGAAACGCCTGGGGTACTCAACACGGTCGAATTCGCTGGATTCAATCTCTTCGGGGGCAATCAACCAAACACCGCGGCCGTGTTCCTGCCTTTCAAGGAATTCTCGGAGCGAAACACTCGCGACCAGGGAATGCCGGCGATTCTGGCAAAGATAAACGCGCGCGTTCGCGCCGAAATTCCCGAAGCTCTTGTCATTGCCTTTCCGCCACCGCCTGTGGCAGGCATTGGCAACGCCGGAGGCTATAAGCTCTTCATTCAGGATCGGGGCAACGCAGGTCTCGATGAACTGCAAACGCAAGCTTTCGCGATGATGGTGAAGGCAAATCAAACGCCTGGCCTGGCAAACAACCTCACCACCTTTCGCGCCAACGTTCCGCAACTCTGGCTCGAAGTCGATCGCGTCAAAGCAAAAAGCATGAATGTGCCGCTTAGCAATATCTTCGGCACGCTCCAGACTTATCTTGGATCGACGTATGTGAACGATCTTACGCTTTTCGGACGCACCTATCGCGTCACCGCGCAAGCCGATTCGCAATTTCGTTTGAGTCCCGACGACATTCGTTTGCTGAAAACGCGCAATAATTCAGGCGGAATTGTTCCGCTCGGTTCGGTGGCGACCGTGCAGGAAGTCAGCGGCGCCGACAAGATTACTCGCTACAACATGTTTACTGCGGCAGACCTCAGCGGCCAGCCCGCACCCGGCGCAAGCACTGGCGACGCGCTCACAGCCATTGAACGTCTCGCCAAACAAATTCTACCCACCAGTTTCACGACCGAATGGACCGAGATCGCGCTCCAACAAAAGCTCGCAGGCAACAGCGCGATCTACATTTTCCCGCTCTGCGTCCTGTTTGTCTTCCTGCTTTTGTCGGCACTTTACGAAAGCTGGGCGCTGCCGCTCGCGATCATTCTCATCGTCCCGATGTGTCTGTTCAGCTCGATCTACGGTGTTTGGCTGCGCTCGATGGAGAACAACATTTTCACCCAGATCGGTTTTGTCGTGCTTGTTGGGCTCGCTTGCAAGAATGCCATCCTGATTGTCGAATTCGCGAAACAGATTCAGGATCGCGACCATAAAGATCGCTTCGCCGCGGCAGTCGAAGCCTGTCGTCTCCGATTACGTCCGATCCTCATGACATCCTTTGCCTTCATTTTCGGCGTTCTCCCGCTAGTTCTCAGCAAAGGCGCCGGCGCAGAAATGCGCCAAGCGCTCGGCACCGCTGTCTTCTTCGGGATGCTTGGAGTAACCGGCTTCGGTCTGTTTCTCACGCCCGTGTTCTACGTTGTCATCATGTGGTTCAAGGAACGCCGCGAGACAAAACGAGCGGCTGCTTCAACACCGCCCGCACCGACTCTAGCAACGGAGCCAGTTGTCGGTTAGCACGAAACAGAAGGAGTAACGATACGATACTGCACATCTACACAATCATTCACGTGCTGATAAGCCTGGCGGGAATTTTTACCGGGTTGATTGTTTTGTTCGGGATGCTCGGGGATAGTCGGCTCGACGGCTGGACCAAATGCTTCCTGATCACCACCGTGTTGACGAGCGTGACCGGCTTCTTCTTTCCGTTCCATGGTTTCACGCCGGCGATCGTGCTAGGAATCATGTCGCTAATCGTACTCGCGATTGCGATTTTCGCGCGCTACTCGCGGCATCTCGGAGGGCACTGGCGTTGGATATATGTCGTCGCTGCCGTCATCGCTCTGTACTTCAATGTCTTTGTTCTAGTCGTACAGGCGTTCGAAAAAATCCCGGCGTTGCATGTCCTCGCTCCGACACAGACCGAGCAGCCATTTAAATTCACCCAACTTGTTGTTTTGGTGATTTTCGTTTTGCTCGGACTCCTTGCGGTGATCCGTTTTCGGCCGAAACCGGCGCTCGCGACACAAGCGCCAACTTGTTAGGCACTGGCAATAGCTGATTCCACGCGCGTCCATTGCGCGCTTCCTGTGATGGACGAAGTTCTAGCGGAGCCAAAACGGCGCGGCATCGAAGTCATTGCGGCGCCCACATCGGAAGTCTGTGAACTGCTGGAGGAAGTGAAAAAAGGCCAGGCGTACGCCATCCTGCATTGCACGTGCTGACCGGCGAATTGGGAGATCGGAATCGATTGAATGATGATTACGCCGCTTCACTTCAGCGAAAAAGTGTTTCATGGTACGGCGCACTCGAAATCGTTTGCGCCTTTGGGCCGGCAAAACTCGCCCCAGCCAGCCACGCGCCAATAATCCGGCAGCTTAAGAGCTCGCACAATTTCGAGGAAGCGGGATTCATTTCGCAACGGATGAACAATCGGCGTCCACATCAGTGTCCAATCGAAATGACGAGAGCGCGAGTTAGCGACCAACGTGTCAAGTGCGACTTCCTTCTGCTCAGTGTATATTGCGACCGACGCCAGCGATGCCATGTAAAACGCGTCGCTTTCCAGAATCACTTTGTTCAAGTCGGCCGGCGTTCCCGATCCGGGTCGAAAAGAAACAAGCGCTGCGTCCATTGCTTGTATCGCCTGTTGATTGGCCGAAAGCGACCATATTCCCGGGGATGAGCGTGCCCGGGACAGAACACGTCGCGCCCCAAGAGTGTCATGGTTTGTCAGGGCGAGAAATAGTTGTAACTCCAGGAGGTAAGGCGGCGACGGTTCAACCAATTTTTGTGCGCGGTCGAGCATCTCGGCGCTTTTCGGCAGGTCACCACGAATGAGATAGAGAAGTCCCATCATGGAAACTGGGACCCAGCCTAAAGGTTCAAGCTCCCGAGCGCGACTCATGTGCTGGAACGCCTCCTCAAGGTGACCGACCCTCAACAGGAGCTGCCCATACTGGTTATGGGTTTCGGCCTCCCCGGGATTAAGTTCCAGCGCACGACGGAATTCGGCTTCTGCCGCCAGCCAATCGAAGCGGTCGCGCAGAACGTTCGCTAATGCAGCATGGGCTAGGTCCGTTCCTTCGTCGATGCTCAAAGCCTTGCGCGCGGCGCTTTCCGCAGCTTCGAGGGATTCCTTTCTCGGAGAGACATAGTAGTAGAAGGATAAAGCTTGCGCTTGCGCAAGAGCAGCCCACGCCTTAGCGAATTCGGGATCCCGTTGCACCGCGCTTTCCAGAAGTGTAATTGCCCGGCGTAGATTTTCAGTATCCCTGCGCGTGATTAACGTCCTTGCCTCGAGATAACTATCGTAGGCCTCCATGTCCTGAGTCGGCTTTTGAGCTTTCTCGGACACACTGAGGTTTAGTTGCACTGACAGCGCCCTGGCGATCGCGCGTGCAATTTCCTCTTGAATGGCGAAGACGTCGTCCAGCTTGCGATCAAAGGCTTGCGACCAGAGACGGTAACCATCCTGCGTTCGAATCAGCTGCGCCGTAATGCGGAGTCGATCTCCCGATTTGCGAACACTACCTTCCAGCACGTTAGCCACCCCGAGCGCCGAA
>JBKPDP010000033.1:0-42957 GCA_046727935.1 Verrucomicrobiota bacterium
ACCTTCCAAAGGCCTTTGCGGACCAGCTCGATCTGGTCGGGCGAGATTTCCTGCCGTAAATCCGATCGCACGCGCGGCGGTGGCGCTGCTGGATTGCCTTGCTCATCTAACACCGGAGAGCCGTCTTGCTTCAAAACTTTATCGACCAGACGTGGGTAGTAGCATATGCCGCCATTTGCGATCGCCACGTAGGCCATTGCCAATTGCAAGGGCGAAACAAGCGTGTATCCCTGACCGATTGAAACATTGGCGGTTTGAGCTTGTGACCACCTCTCCTGGGGATGGTGAATTTGCATCCACTCAGGCCCCGGCATATTGCCGCTTTGTTCTCCTGTCAGTTGCAGGCCTGATTCCTCGCCAATGCCCAACATCTTACCAATGTGGTCAATCGACTGAATCCCCGCTGCATTGCCATACTGATAGAAAAAGGAGTCGCACGAAACCTTGATCGCATCAGCCAACCCAAGCGTGCCGTGCGTGTAATGTTTTTCGGCCACCCAGCATTGAAAGAAGTGATCGCCGTAGCTGACGCCGCCGCCGCAGCTGTATTTCGCGCCGGCGAGATTTTTCGTGCCCCGCAGACCGGCGAGCGACGTGATGAGCTTGAATGTGGATCCTGGAGGCAACGCGCTAATCGCGCGGTTCACCAATGGATCGCCCTCGTCTTTCTGCAGCGCTGTCCAATCCTTCGCTTTGATGCTCGGGATAAAAGTATTGGGATCGAATGATGGCACAGTGGCCATCGCCAAAATGTTCCCATTCTTTGGATCGACAACTACCGCTCCTGCCCGGCCCGCAACGCGCAGCGCTTCCTCCGCGATCGCCTGGATGCGCGCGTCGATCGTCAGATAAACATTGGCGCCCTGCTCCGGGGGATCTTCGCGCAGGACGCCATCAATCGTGCCCTTTGCATTGCGCCGTAAATAACGCACCCCAGGTTTCCCGCGCAGATACTCGTCCATGATTTTTTCGATGTTCGATTTCCCTTCCACGTCTCCCTGGTAAAACGTGAATTTCTTTGCGTCCTCTTTATCCACGTCATCCGGCATGCCGACGTAACCCAGAAGATGCGCGGCAAGCGCGCCATAAACGTAAGAACGCACGGGTTTGAGCGCGAGCTCCACTCCCGGCAATCCGACATCGTGCTCGGAAAATTTCGCCAAAGTTGGAAAATCGATGTCTTTGACGTAGGAAAACGGAACTTCGGTATCGTTGCGATAGTGTTTCTGCAGCCGACCCGCATTGTAATCGCGCGCAAGATCGAGGTCGTTGAGCCGTGGTACGATGCCGTTATTGACGATCTTGATGATGTCTGGTTCCTTCAGGTCTTTCGGCATTCCACTGATAGTTGCTCGATACTCGGTCAAGGGCGGCTGACCAAAGCGTTCGCGATAACCTTTGACCATTTCCGGCAAATAAAAATCGACCTCATAACTCGCTCGGTTTTGGACGAGAGTCACTCCGTTGCGGTCTTTGATCTCGCCGCGCACCGAAGGAATACGCACCGTTGCTTGGGAGCTACCGCGGAGCTGGGAAGTCCATTCCTGGCCGTGCGCCACCTGGATCCACCAAAGCTTGAGGCCCAGAGTGCCTATGCCCATCACCATTAAGAGCCCGAGGAATTGAATCCGCACACGCGAAGTCAAACGGCGCCTGTTCATTCGAGCCGCCCCCTTTCAGGTTGATAGGAATAGGCGGTAATCCGTCCCATCCATTGTAAGAACCAAAACAGGATCGGGGCCATCGCCATGGCAACGAGACCAGGCCCGCCGATTTGCCACCAAATTTCGCGGGTGAAAAGAAAAGAGCCGCGACGGAATGTGATCATCAAATATTGCGCCAGAACTATCAACGAGGTGAAGACGCCGCTCAGGATGCAATGCACTTCCCAGCGGCCGCGCACAAAGAGCGGTCTCAGGCCATGCATTAATCCTGCCAGCACACCGTAAATCAGTATCGATGATCCAGTTGAAATTTCAACTTTTCCCCCGATCACCTGTACAGTCAGGGCATCCAGCAAAACCCCCGCGAACATGGCAAGCGCCAGCATGAGAGGAAACGGCAGGGCCATAGCGCCATAGAAGACAATCACGGGCACAATATACACGTGCGCGTTGTAGAGCCACGGCAGCGCTGGAATAAAAAACTCCGCAATCTGCGCCATCAGCACAAGTAGAAGCAAAAGAAAAAAGAAAATCATTTTCGGCCAGTCACTACAAACACGTCCTCCAGATGCGACAGATCGACTGCGGGCGTGAGCTGCGCTTGTCCATCCAGTTCTCGCACACGGAAAGTTTTCACACTGCCAATCAGCAAACCCGACGGGAACACACCGCCAACTCCCGAAGTGTAAACTTTTGGGCCAGGCTTCAGGCCGGCCTGTTTCGACAAAAAATTCAGGTTCAAAAGCGGGGTGAGTCCTGCTGTCACGCGCTCGCCAGACACGATCCCCTGTTCTCGGCTTCCTTCGACTTTTGCGGCGACCCGGCAGTTTTCATCGGAAACCAGCAATACAACCGAGACGCTGTCGCTTACGCTGGTTATTTTTCCTACTAATCCCTCGTCCGTTGCGACCGGCATGTCGATTTCGATGGCATCTCTCTTCCCACGGTTAATGGTAACCGTTCGCCACCAGGTGGAGGAATCACGCGCGACAATTTCCGCAGCGATTAACTTAAAAACCGAGCGCTCGCGATAATTGAGCGCATGACGCAAGCGATTTACCTCATTCTCCGCATCGCGCAACCCCTGGTTAGTCGCCCTCAGCTCTCGATTTGCCACCTCTAAGGCAGAATTTTCGCGCTCCAATTGTTCGAGCGACTTCAACCCTGTACGTACCGATGTAATCTGCTTTTTTAATCCGTAGCCACTGCTCAAAAACGGTGCCAGCAACTGATAGACGCTAGCCTTGAACTTCTGCGTCGTCGCCGGGCCGAAGCTGAGAAAATATCCTAGAATTGCGCCGAAAATCAGCAGCGCGATGATATTCGTGCGGCTCATTTCGAACAGGGCCACTTCGCAAAGCGCCCCAGCGACGGTTGTAAAACCGCCGCACGTTGTTTACCGCCACTGGCGGTCTGCCGAGGCCACCTGACGCAAGAATTTAAGTTCATTGAGGCATTTGCCAGTCCCTTCCGCCACTGCACTGAGCGGATCTTCAGCAACATGGACAGGCAAACCTGTTTCCTCGCTCAAAAGCTTGTCAAAGCCCCGCAGCAACGCGCCACCGCCTGCCAGTACCAGTCCGCGATCGACGAGGTCTGCCGAAAGCTCGGGCGGACAGCGCTCCAAAGTGATCCGCACGGAGTCGACAATTGTCGAGATCGGTTCAAGCAACGCTTCGCGCACTTCCTGGGAAGTGATCATGAGCGTTTTAGGCAAACCGGCGACCAGATCGCGTCCCTTAACTTCTACGCTCGTCTCCTTTTCGCTCGGATAAGCCGAGCCAATCTTAATCTTTATCTCCTCGGCCGTGCGTTCGCCGACCATCAAATTGTAGGCGCGCTTCATATATTGCACGATCGCTTCATCCAGTTCATCGCCGGCGACGCGCACGCTGCGGCTAAACACAATACCAGACAGCGAAATAAGTGCGACCTCGGTCGTGCCTCCGCCGATATCGATGATCATGTTGCCGGCTGGATCCTGCACCGGAAGTCCCACTCCGATCGCTGCGGCCATCGGTTCTTCGATTAGATAAACTTCGCGTGCTCCGGCATGGGTCGCTGACTCGCGGACGGCGCGCTTTTCCACTTCCGTAATCCCGGATGGCACGGCGATGACGACACGTGGTCTCGCCCGTACACGGCGATTATGCACTTTAGTGATGAAATGCCGCAGCATCGCTTCCGTCACTTCGAAGTCGGCAATGACGCCATCTTTAAGCGGACGCACCGCGACGATGTTTGCCGGTGTACGGCCGAGCATGCGCTTGGCTTCGTCGCCTACTGCAAGCACTCTGTTGGTGCCGGCCTGCACGGCCACCACCGATGGCTCGCGCAAAACGATCCCCTGATCTTTTACGTAAACAAGTGTGTTTGCCGTACCCAGATCGATCCCGATATCGCTGGATAACCAGCCGAAAAGTCCATTGAACATGAATTATTTATTAGCAGCAACTTTCCAGCTCGAGAAGAAGCGCGTTCATCCGCCTGAGGCGGCCTATCTTCACAGGACCCTCCCCACGAGCGCGATTCGGCCGGCTGAAACGCCGTAACATGAAACAGAGCAGCACGGCGTCAAGAGCATATTGTGGAGTAATGAAGTGGAATTTTCCCATTAGTCCTTTACTCCTTTAGTCCAACATCGATGGAAAGGATCATCGTCGCCCCATCCATTCTGGCCGCCGATTTCTCGCGACTCGGTGATGAAATCCGTCGCGTGGAGGCAGCGGGCGCCGACTGGATCCACTGTGACATCATGGATGGACATTTCGTTGATAACATTTCCTTCGGTCCGGAGATTGTCGGACGAGTGCGCGGCCTAACAAGTCTTCCGTTGGATGTCCATCTTATGATCGAACACGCCGATCATTACATTCCGCGATTTATCAAAGCCGGCGCAAACTCGATCACGGTTCACGTAGAACCGGAGGCGAAACACGGCGTCGCGAAAACATTGCAGCAAATTCGAGACGCCGGTTGCCGCGCGGGTCTCACTCTAAATCCGGAAACCTCATTCGATTCGGTTGAGCCGTTCCTGGACAAAATCGACCTGCTACTGGTGATGACCGTGCATCCGGGTTTTGGAGGCCAATCGTTTCGCGCTGATCAAATGCAAAAAGTTAGACGTGCGAGATCGTTGAACAGCAAGATCGATATCGAAGTCGACGGCGGGATCAATGCCGAGACTGCACGAGTATCGATCGAAAACGGCGCAAACGTGCTCGTCGCCGGCACCTCAATTTTTCACGCGAAAGATTACGCAAAAGCGATTCGCGGATTGCGCGGGGCGTAGCACATTCATCCCGAGCGGAGCGAGGAATCTCACCTACGATTCCCGAATAACTGTTTCCCCAAGTCTTCCCGCTTCGGATCCGGCGTCCGCACTAGTTCATTCTTCCTTTCTCGACGCCAACCTTTGATTTCTTTCTCGCGGGAGATTGGGTCGCGAGGACGGACGATTCAGCCGCTACCACCGGCTCGGCTTCTTCGGTCGTTTCCGCCATCACTTCATCGGTCTGCGTAACGCGGACGACTTCTTCGATCGTTGTCTTGCCTTGGGCGACGCGGCGCCAGCCGTCATGCCGCAAAGTTTCCATGCCTTCGGCAATGGCACATTGCTTGAGCTCGCCGCCATCGCGCTTCTGCATTATCAGCTTTCTCAGCGGCTCAGTGATGAGGCAAACCTCATAGATCGCTGCGCGACCCTGATAGCCGGTCTGACGGCATTGATCGCAACCGGCACCGCGCTGGAAACGAGTGCCAAGTTCTTTCACAGGAAAACTGATCTCGGCAAGATATTCGCGCGGATAGTCAACCAATTGCACGCAGTCCGGACAAATCGTACGCACCAGCCGCTGTGCGATGAATGATTTCACTACCGAGGAGAGGAGAAACGGTTCGACGTCCATGTCGAGCAAACGCGTGATGCCGCCTACGGCATCGTTCGTGTGCAGCGTGCTGAAAACAAGGTGACCCGTCATCGCCGCACGGATCGCGATGTCCGCGGTTTCAATGTCGCGAATCTCACCGACCATGACCACATTGGGATCCTGTCGCAAAATGTGACGGAGACCCTTGGCAAAGGTCAGATCAATCTCCGGTTTCACGTCGATTTGCGAAACGCCGGCAATCCGATATTCGACTGGTTCTTCGATGGTGATGATGCGGCGTTGCACTGAATTGATGGTGCTCAAGAAGCAATAAAGCGACGTCGATTTCCCGCAGCCGGTCGGGCCGGTGAGAAGAATGATTCCGTTGGGTTGCGCCAATAGATGGCGGATGATCTTCTCCTGCTTTTCGCTAAGATCGAGCCGATCAAACCCGAACTGCTGTGCGCTGCGACTGAGCAAACGCAGACTGATCGATTCGCCGTTGACTGTGGGAATAGTCGAAACGCGTACGTCGATCTCCTGATTGTTAGCGTGCAAATTCATCCGGCCGTCCTGAGGCAATCGACGCTCCGCGATATCCATGTGCGACATCACTTTCAGACGCGAAATAATGGCCGACTGCAAGACACGCAATTGCGGCGGCACAGCGACTTCGTGCAAGATTCCGTCGATCCGGTAGCGAATCCGCAAATCGTTTTCCAGCGGTTCAACGTGAATATCGGTCGCACGCTCGATGATCGCTTCCCGAATGATCTGGTTCACGAATTTCACTACGGACGCTTCGGGATCGTCGGCATTCAATTCGATGGCGCTCTCGGTGTCTTGCAATACCTCGAAGGCGCGGTTTGTCTTAAGAATTTCGTCGAACGTTTCCGCGCCGATGCCGTACAGAGTTTTCATTGCGCGCAAAAGTTGCGCGCGCGGCACCAGCACCCATTCGACCGGCTTTTTCAAGAGCTGCCCCGCGAGCTGGCGGCCAATGGAATTGAAAAGATCGTATGTCGCCAGCACCACCGAATTTTCTTTTACCTCGATGGGCAGAATGTGATGTTGAAAAACAAAACGGCTCGGTAGGATCGATAGTGTCGCGCGATCGATCTTTTTCGCATCGATGGAAACAACCGGCACGCGGAAGAAATTCCCGATGGCGCCGAGGAAACGTTGCTCGTCCACCTTGCCGGAATCGAGCACCTGGCTCACCCAGGAACCGCCGTTCAGGTTCACGGCCAGTTGTGCCGCTTCTTCGGTCGAAGGAACGCCGCTTTCCAGCAGCAAATTAATCAGCGATTGACTGGCAGGTGAGCTCATGAGGCGCGGTGTTCAGTAGAATCGACAACGCAGAATCGGAAGCGTTCGAATGAAGCCCATTTGTGCCGTTTCGCAAGCGCTTTCACGCATAACGCATAATGGTCGGACATCGCGTTGAGATGTCCGCACAGCGCGCCGTCCCTAACACAGAACACAATTAGGGCATGTGTAGTGCTCGCCGCACCGGCTCGGTAAGCGTCCCTGTGACGCGCATGGAAGAATTCTTTTGTAGGCGCGCGATGGCGTCGCTTACCTCGGGGGTAAATACTCCATCGATGGGACCGCAATAATACCCCAATCGCCGCAGCGCAGTTTGCATCGAACCGACATACGCCGGCTGCACAACCAGTTGTTCGGAAGCCTTGAAGTAATAAACCCAACGCCACTTGTAGCGTGGCGCGAAGTCGGTGTCATTTACACGCTTCCCCTGGTGGAGCAAACCCCACTCATCTCGCTGAGCCAACGGATCGGTGGAACGAAAAATATCATCGATAATCGAGTAATCGTCAGCCCGGGCGATGGTCGCGCCGAAGCCAAGAATTAAGGCAAGAATTATTCGTTTCATAAAATGCGACTTTACTTAATATCTTTCGCTGCGGGAATATCGGGCGGCGGTAACGTTAATTGTTTTCCCTCCCTTAGTTTAGGACATTCCGGGCAATCATCCTGCTCGAGCTCAGGTCCAAAGTGTGTCCTATCCTCTTGTTTTTGGCGGACCCGATAAGCATCCAGTTTAGTCAGCGTCACCTCGGGGCGCATTAAAACGATCAATTCCGTACGGGTCCGACTATCCTTCGTGCTGCGGAACACAGCGCCGATGTACGGGATGCGAGAAAGATAGGGAATACCATTGTAATTCCTCTGCTTGTTCTCTTCAATCAATCCGCCGAGGACAATCGTTGATCCATTCGGAGCAGATACATTCGTGCGGATATAACGCGTCTGGATTACGGGCACGACGTTTCCACTAATTACTCTGTTGTCGCCCAAAGCGTCGATCTTCTGAAGAATATCAAGCGACACTTCTTTCTCGGCATTAATGAGCGGCACTACCTCAAGCTGAAGCGCAACTTTCTTGTATTCGATACTTGATTGGATAGAGGCAACGTTGGCCACGGTCGTGGCATTGGTCAGAGTGCTCACCGGCACGGGAACCTCCTGGCCTGAGGCGATGATAGCTTTCTTGTTGTTGCTTGTGAAGACCGTCGGCCGCGAAATGATTTTGAACTTACCCGTCTGCTCAAGCAGGTGCACTATGGCTGCAAAGGCGTCGCCTGCTGCCACATAAATATTGGTGCCGGTACCCACATTCTTAATGATTCGGGTGAAATTGATCAGGTTGGAAGGATCGACAATGCTACTAGCGGCAGGTGAGCCACCGGGAATTCCTGGATTGTTGTCGCCAAATACCCCGTTGTTGGTTGAGGTGCCGATGAACCTATTGTGGTACTTGGCGAAGTAATCAGCGCCGAATTCCTCGTTGTTGCTGAGTGTCAATTGCCCGACAACTGTGCTCAGCGCCACCTGCGGGGCCTGGACGTCCATTTCATCCAGAATCTTTTCCACCTTTACCACTACCTCGCGATTTCCGAGGACGATGATGGAGTTGGCGCGCTGATCAGCGATGAGTTTGGAGTTTCCGACCGTGACCGCTTGTGGAGTGGTATTTACTGGCTGCGTGGACAGCTCCTCAGAAATGTTTAGCGTGCTGCCGCTTGATGGCGTGCCCGAGATACCGGTCGTTGAAGGCGTACTATAGGCACCTGTGGTTCCCAGCCCTCCTCGTTGTTGTTGCTGCTGCGGTTGCGGACTCGCACCAGGTAGCCCGCCACCAGGCACCGCACCAGCGCCCTCCGTGCCCGGCTCGGTCAACGCCTGAACCAGCACCGGCAAAACATCACCGGCCGAAATATATTTCAAATAGCGCGTGACCGGTTTTGCAAATTCAACGTTGGCATCAAATTCTTGAATCAGTTGCCGAATGAAAGGCATGTTGATCGGCCGCGTCACGACGTGAATGCGGTTAGTGCGCACATCGGGAGTAAGTTTGATTTTGCCCACGATAATGGCTTCCTCCGACAGCACACCCAATCCCACGCCTTCGGCCTGCACCGGTTGTGGAACCGCCCCTGGCACTTTCACACTGCGGACACCCGGCTGAGTGGGCGATTCGGTGCCCTTTTCAAAAATGTCCTTAAGCATGTCGCAAACCTTGCTTGCATCTGCGCGATCAAGCTTAATAAACTCACTGACCACTTCCGCCGGCGCCACGTCCACCTGTTCGATCACACTGGCAAGCTGCCGAATGATGTCGGCGTTCTGCGTCACCAGAAGGGCTGATGATTTCGGCAACGCCAGAATGTTGATCGTGCCTGAGCTTCCCTGAAAATATGCCATCAACACTTGTTGAAGCTCCTGTGGATCCGCGTACTGCAGATGGAACAAAAAGCTAATCACTGGGTTGCCGGTCGGGATATCCGCCAGATCGGAAACAATGGGCACTGGCGCTTTCCGAGGATTTTGGCCGGCCCCAACAACGTCCACCAGGTCGCGGCCGGCTGGAACCAGCGAAATTCCATTCAGGCCCATGCTCATCTCAATGATTTTGATGGCTTCCTCGCGAGACACATCTTTGGCGATGAAAATGTTTACCTTCCCCTGCACAAAATTATCCATCACCAGCTTCTTGCCGGTGAGCTGCTCGTAGAGATGCAGCACATCGACGACATCGCTGTTTGGGAATTGGAGCCTAACTGTCGGCCCTGGGGCACTCGGCGGGGCAGGCGCTTCAGCCGCGGGCGTATTCGCTATCTGCGGAGCAGGAGACGGTTCGGGACGTCCCGGCTTGCGTTGAGCCGAAACTGCGGTCGCGCCGGTAAGCACGAGCATCGCGATGCAAAAAAAGCGGTGCACAGCCTTATCTAGATGGATGGGCGACCCTAGTGCATTTATGAGACCCGTCAAAGTATTTCCCTCAGTTGAAACAATCCTTTGGTGCTCGAGCTGGACGGAGCAGGACACGTAGCTTACAAGAGATTGCCGTCGCTGCAAATGATCAGTCCTGTAAGTCTGGGAAGGGCGCACTGGATCGCAATTATCTCTTGTATCTTGATGGCGATCACTGTCTCCGCCGCGCCCGAACAAACCGCAAATGCGCTTACAGAGATTCGATCTGTCCTTCAGGCACAGCAGGACGCTTGGAACCGGGGCGATATCGATGGGTTTATGAACGGATACGCTCGCTTGGCATCGACCGTTTTTATTTCGGAAGACACAGTCAGGCGGGGTTGGCAAACTGTGCGCGATCGTTACAGGAAAAAATATTCCAATCGGGCGAAGATGGGGACGCTTATGTTTTCAGACCTAGAAATCACGCCGTTGTCATCTGATTCGGCTGTGGCATCCGGGCATTGGAAACTGAAGCGGACAAACGACCAGCCGCATGGAAGATTCACGCTCATTCTTAAACGCCTGCCCGAAGGCTGGCGAATTGTGCACGATCATACGTCCGCGGCTCCGCCGCGGAAGTAATTCGTTTACAACGTTAAAACGACGTCCTTTTTAACTTTGTAACACTCTTAACTTTTAACCTCGTTAGTAGCTTCTCGTGGATATTATCAAATCCGCCATTGCTAAAAACCGCGACGACGTCGTTTGGCCGCAGCATCGGAACGATCCGATCCACAATCGCATCGGCGTTTTGCTCATAAAATGCGGGACGACCAGTCGCCGCAATCGCGGCCACAACTCTTTCGGGATTTAATCGCTCTTTTTCGGGGATCTGTTCCAGCTTGGCGACCTGCGCGATGAAAACCCCATCTGCCAACTTTAGCGCCTCAGGAAGCTGCTGCTGAAAAACTGCGCGCCGGGTTGTGTTGGAACGCGGTTCGAAGACGGCCCACAAGCGATTCCCGCGATACCGATAGCGCAGCGCTTCCAAGGTGTGTGCGATCGCTGTCGGATGGTGACCGAAATCATCGATCACCTTCACGCCTCGTGCTTCCCCGCGGACTTCCAGCCGCCGCGCGATCCCGGCAAAACTCTTGAACGCACTGTCGATTTTTGCCTTTGGCACATCATAGAACCGCGCTGCCATCGCCGCCATCGCGGCGTTGCGCACGTTGAATTCGCCTACGAGCGGAATCTCGAACGTCTCATCTCCCAGCTTAAATCTGGAGCCTTCGGGCGAGTAAGCGACGTCGCGGATTCGCTGCGCGCAATTCTTCGAGAAACCCACCTCAATCATCTGCGCAAGACAATCTCTTGCCACCTCGACACAATTGGCGTCGTCGCCATTCACCAGGACCATACCGTTCCGAGGAACGATGTTGAGCAAACGCCAGAAGCTCAGCTTGATTTCATCGAGGTTGTTGAAGATATCCGCATGATCAAACTCGATGTTGTTTATGATCAGCAGCTCCGGCAAGTAATGAACAAATTTTGAGCGCTTGTCGAAAAACGCCGAATCGTACTCGTCGCCTTCGATCACGAAATACTTCGAGTCATTCAGGCGCGCGCCCTGGCCAAGATTTTTCGGAAGTCCGCCAATGACGTAACCGGGCTTGCGTCCGGCTTTTTCCATGATCCAAGTGAGCAGCGCCGTTATCGTGGTTTTACCGTGCGTCCCGGTAACAACGAGATTATGACGGCCGCGCAAAAAATAATTTTTCAGCACTTCCGGCAACGAAAGGTAAAGCAGCTTTCTGTTCAGCACGGCTTCCACTTCCGGATTACCCCGCTTTATCGCGTTGCCGATCACGACCACATCCGCATCCGCCGGGATATTTCCCGCGTGATACCCCTCTTTTAATGAGATGCGCTTTTCTCGGAGAAAGGTCGACATCGGCGGATAAACATTTTCGTCCGATCCAGTGAGTTTAAAGCCGCGCTCCTTTAGCGCTGCCGCCACTGATGCCATGGCAGTGCCGCAAATCCCGAGGAAATGAAACTTCTTCGGCGCTTCCTTCACGCGGATTCTTTACGCCGCGTAGATGGAAAAGGAAACCGCCGATTGCGCGAATTTCATGGATAAGAATCCTTGATAAAAATTATCCGCTTCATCCGCGTAATCCGCGGTTCTTACTTTTTCTCGAACACTTCCACCGCCTCCCACGCTTCATCCGGCGGGGCCTTTTCGTATTCGAGCGCGCGGTCCAGATACATTTTCGCCAGGAAATCGTCCGGATAAAATTCCAGGAACCGAGAAAACAGAATCTTGGCCTCAGTAAAATCGCGTGCGCGGAATCTCTCCAATCCCTCCTCGTACGTATCAATCCACTTCAGGAATTCTGGATCAACCCCTTCGTTTCGTGCGCCAATGAAAGTAACAACATCCACCGGTTTGCTCTTGCCTTTCACCTGTACCCGAGCAACCGAGCGAAGGTAAACCTCGTCTCGAGCCAGCTCGGCTGCTGAGGCGCCAACGAGAATATCCACGCCATAAATTCGGGTGAGACCCTCGAGTCGTGACGCCAGATTAACAGAGTCGCCGATGACCGTGGGATCCATCCGCTCGTGCGAGCCAATATTGCCGACGATCACTTCGCCTTGATTGATGCCGATGCCCATGCCTAGTCCCATACGGCCTTCGTCGCGCCACTTCTGATTGAGCTGGCGCAATTCTCGCCGCATCGCCAGCGCCGCGTGCACGCAATTTTTCGCGTCCTGCGCCATGCCAAAACTGCGCACGTTCCCCCATACGGCCATGATCGCGTCGCCGATAAACTTGTCGAGCGTGCCGCCATTGCTAAAAACAACGGAAGTCATGCGGCTAAGATATTCATTAAGTTGCGAGACCAACACTTCGGGATCGGCTTTTTCTGCTAACGTGGTGAAACCGATCAAATCCGAGAACAGTATCGTCGCAGGGACGCGGACTCCGCGAAGCGAGCTGTAGTAGCTGTCCGGATTGTCGAGAACTTCCCTGACCAAATTTTTCGAGACGTAACGTTCGAGCGTGCGCCGAGTGCGCAATTTCTCGCGGCGTTCGAGGATATATTCGAATCCAAGGGAAAATGATCCGCTTGATAGAAACGCAGAGAGGACCGGAACCGTGAGAAGCAGCAACCCCGTCCAATCGTAAAGAAAACGTGATGCTCCTAGATAGCCGCCGCTAGTTACAATGAGTCCGCTAATGCGAAACACCGGACGGCGAACGAAGCCGATCAGCGACCATGCGGCCAGCCCTGCTGCGCAAACAAGCGCCAAGCCAATGTTCCGCGGCGTGGGCCGCAAAAATTCGTGATTCATCGCCGCAGCCATTGCCTGCAAATGAAGCGTCGGACCCGATGTGGTTGGGCTCATCGGCGTATCGAAAACGTCGTGCATCACCTGCGCGGAGGACCCGACGATTACGATCTTGTCCTTAAAAAAAGCGCCGTCTGCGTAATTAGCATGCCAAAACTTCGGATCGAAAACTTCGTAGAGGGGGCGGGGCGCAAACGCCTCCGGCGAGGTGAAACGAATCATATGGCCGTGAAAATCATGCGGCACATCATTCGCGTGATCGATCTTTGCCAGTGCGCGGGCTGACAGAGATTGATAAACTTCTTCGCTTGGATCGGGCGGTAAATCGGCGAGTTGCCGATCAGTCACGCGGTAAGTGACAGCGCGGATTTTTCCGTCGATTGGATCGGACCAGAAATTCACGAACCCGACCCGATCATCCAGTAGTTGCGGTGGCGGGACCAGCGTATCGTTTGGCGTGACGGCCTGGGCAGCGTTCGCCATGTCGAAATTAGCGCCGACCACTACCTTATCGTGGTAACGATCGAGCGCGCTGTGAAACGCCGGATCGCCATCGTTAGGCGGACTGAAAATCACGTCGAACATCACCAGGCGCGCGCCCGCGCCGAACAACCGATCGAGCAGAAGTGCCCATACTTCCCGTGACCATGGGTATGGCCTTTCGGTCATCAGTTGAAACGCGCGGTTGCCCGCAATTTCTTCCGCTGTCAGCGGTGGCAGTTGCAATGTGCTTTGATCGATTCCGAGAAAAACGAAATCCGACGGCGCAGGCGTCTTCCGGCCCTCGCGCCGAAGCAAGTCCTCAAAGCTCTGCTCACCGCGCCACGGCGCCGAGAGAAACGGAGCATCCGGGAAAAAATGACCAAGAAAGATCACGCCAGTCCAAAAAAAGCAGATCGAAGCCAGGACCAGCAATCGGTGACGCCCAAGCCAGTGCATGCGGACGAAATCTAGCACTAAAACGTTGAACCGTTAAAGCGTCGGCTTGGGCCGCTGCAACCTCTGGCCTTGCGAAAAGCAGTTGTCATTCTCGACTCACTACCTATTGTTCGTCGCTCGGCGCTGCCGCGTCGTGACGATCTGCGCACCTGGTTCCGCGCAACGGGACCGCATCGGCGAGTGAGGTCGCGAAGATCGATAGTGAAAACAAACAGCTCGCTGAACGAGGAGCCCTGAAGCGATTCAGGGCAAGCAACCATGCCAAGAGCTACTAACGCCCCGGCAAGCCGGGCGCGACGCAAACGAATCTTAAAAAAAGCTAAGGGCTATCGCGGACGCCGTTCAAAACTTTTCCGCTACGCGAAAGACGCCATCATGAAAGGCCAGTATTGGGCCTATCGCGACCGCAAGACGCGTAAACGCACGTTTCGTTATCTCTGGATTCAACGACTAAACGCGGCCGCACGCGCAAATGGAATGACCTACAGCCGATTTGCGGAAGGATTGAAAGCCGCAGGCATCGGCATGGACCGCAAAATTCTCGCGGATCTGGCCGTTACGGACGAAGCCGCGTTCAAGTCGATTATCGATCAAGCGCAGGACGCGCTGCAAAAGAAAAGCAAGAAAGCGGCGTAGGGCACGCGAGTTAAAAAGTTACAAGAGTTACAACGTTACAAAATCAGAAACGAACGGCGCATCTCGTTTTGTAACTATGTAACTTTGGAACATTTTTACTTCTATCATGCATCCACTCGAACAGCTTCGCGACGATGCCTTGCGCGAGATCGAAGCCGCGCCTGACAAACAGGCGCTTGAGGCGGCGCGCGTAAAATATCTCGGCAAAAGCGGCAGCATCTCCGCGTGGGGCGAGCGGATGAAAACGCTCGGCAAAGATGAAAAGCCGATCGTTGGAAAATTGCTCAATGAAGTTCGCAACGCGGTCACGGCTGGCGTCGAAGCGCGCGCGGCCAATTTTCGCACGCAAAAAGAAACCGAAGCACTCGCCAAAATCGATATCTCACTTCCGGGAACATCTCACGAGATTGGCTCGCTTCATCCGCTCACACAAATTCTCGAACGCTCGATCCAAATTTTTCGTCGGATGGGTTTCGCCCTCGCCGACGGGCCTGATATTGAAGATGAATGGCGTTGTTTCGATGCGCTCAACACGCCACCGGACCATCCCGCGCGCAATGAACAGGACACATTTTATTTACCCAACGGCCGATTGCTCCGCACACACACTTCGACCGTGCAAATCCGCACGATGCAAGCGGCACCGCCGCCCATTCGCGTGATCGCACCCGGCGCCGCCTATCGCCGTGATGAAGTGGACGCGACGCACAGCGCGCAATTCCATCAAATTGAAGGGCTCTACGTCGATAAAAACGTGAGCGTCGCGGATCTCAAAGGCACCCTCGAATTTTTCATGCGTGAATTGTTTGGCTCGGAAACGGAGGTTCAATTTCGGCCACATTATTTTCCGTTCACTGAACCGAGTTTGGAAATTTATGTGAAATCCAAGGCCCTTAAAAAGGGCGAACAATGGATCGAGGTCGCTGGCTCAGGCATGGTGCATCCGGCTGTTTTCGAAGCCGTCAACAAAGCGCGCGGCGACAAAGCCTACGATCCGGAAATATGGACCGGCTATGCATTCGGGCTCGGGATGGATCGGCTCGCCATGATTTTGTTCGATATCCCTGACATCCGGCTTTTTGCACAGAACGATCTGCGGTTCCTTCGCCAATTCGCATGAAGTTCTCCGTTAACTGGCTGAGCGAATTTGTCGAACTTCCTGAGAGCGCGGAAGAGGTCGCAGGCTTACTCACGCGCGCCGGCGTCGAGACCGAAAACATTGAGACGCGTGGTGCGAAAATCGATAACGTAATTGTTTCGCAAATCACCGCGTCGTCGCGTCATCCAAATGCTGATCGACTGACGGTTTGCGAAGTCGATGACGGCAGTGGAACGAAACGGCAGATCGTTTGCGGTGCTACCAATTACAAAGTTGGGGACAAAGTTCCGCTGGCGCTGCCCGGCGCCAAACTGCCTAACGGACTTGAGATTCGGAAAAGCAAACTGCGCGGCATCGAATCGGAGGGAATGCTTTGCAGTCCAATCGAGCTCGGCCTCGGCGAAGATGCATCCGGCCTTTTGATTTTATCGCCTGATGCAAAGATGGGCGAACCGATTGCCGATCTTTTTCCAACCGACACCATTCTCGACGTCGAGATCACACCTAACCGCGGCGATTTACTAAGTCATTTCGGTCTCGGACGTGAAATCGCGGCGCTGACCGGCAAGAAACTCAAATCAGCGCCGCTCAAGGCCAAGATCGACATCAAGGAGTCCGGCGTGACGATTAGCGCGCCCACCGAATGTCCGTTCTTCTCCGCGCGCAAGATCGACAATGTGAAAGTGGGACCGAGTCCGCAATGGCTGCGCGCGAAGATCGAGAGCGTGGGTATTCGCTCAATAAACAATATCGTCGATATCTCGAACTTCGTGATGCTCGAGCTTGGCCAGCCGACGCATGCCTTCGACGCCGATAAACTAAAGGGCGTCATAAACGTACGACTGGCCCGGAACGGCGAGAAATTTCTCGCGCTCGATGAAAAGACCTACTCGCTAAAGCCCGAGAATCTCGTCGTCGCCGATCAAGAACGCGCGGTTGGAATCGCAGGAGTAATGGGCGGCGAAGAGACCGGCGTAACTGAATCGACGAAGCGTATCTTGCTTGAGAGCGCGTACTTTTTGCCTGCGAGCGTTCGACGCACGGCACGCGATTTGAATTTACCAACGGACGCGAGTTACCGGTTTGAACGCGGAGTCGATCCAGAGATGGTTTTGCGCGCTTCGAACCGCGCGACTGAGTTGATCCGTGACATTGCCGGCGGAACTCCAGCAAGAGACATCGGAACTGCTGGAGAAGTTCCAGTGAATCCGGCCGACGTTTCGTTGAGTTACGAAAAATGCGATCGACTCATTGGTGTGTCGATTCAACCAAAAACAGTCGATGAAATTCTCACGCGGTTCGGACAGGAGAAGAACAAAAGCGTCAACACGATCTCAAGGTGGAAAATTCCGAGTTACCGGCGGGATTTGCAACGCGATGTCGATCTCATCGAAGAAATCGTACGCGGTTACGGCGTAGACAAAGTCCCCGGAACTGACCGAAGCCGATTCACCGCTTCAAGCGCGGCCGACCATTCGCACGACTTGGAATCGCGGTTACGCGAACGATTGCTCGCTTATGGACTTTCGGAGGTGCGGACTTCAAAACTCATTCCGCGAACCGCAATCGCATTCGCTGAAAACGCGATCAATCTGCGCAATCCGCTGAGCGAGGACCATGTCGCGCTGCGACCAACTTTGCTGGTAGGGCTGCTTGACGTGCTCGATCGCAACATCCGGGCGGGTGCGGAACGAGTAGCCATCTTTGAGATAGGTCGCGTATTCGAGCCGCTCGAGCCGCCAAATGTCGTAGAAAAAAGACGCGCTGCTATCCTTCTTTGGGGCAACATCGCTAGCCAGCTTCATTGGAGAGGCGAAAAACGCCCGCTCGACTTCTTCGACCTCAAAGGCGCGATTGAATTAACGAGGAATGACAAATTATCTTTCGAACGCGATTCATTATTCGAACGCGATCAAAAGAGGAACATGGCGCTCGCGGTGAAGATCGTTGCAAACAACGACTTGATTGGTGTAGCGGGACAGTTATCCAATTCGCTCTCCTCGAAACTCGACGCTTCAGGTGCGGTTTTCGTTGCAGAAGTATCGCTTGATTTTCCGGCCCGCAGCCGAGGGTGGCACGCAACTTTCCGCGAATTTGGAAAATTTCCGGCAATTACGCGCGACATTGCGATGATTGTACCTGACACGCTGAGTCACGAGAAAATATTGAGCGTAATCGAGCAGCCAAAGGATGCTTTGCTGGAAAAAGTCGCGTTTTTCGATCGCGTCGTGGGCAAGGAGGCCGAACAACTGTTTGGCCCAGGAAAAAAGTCAGTCGCATATAGATTGACATACCGCGACAGAAATCGCACACTCACAAATGAAGAAGTGACCGCGGCACACGCCAGGATTCGCGAGAGATTGAAACGCGAACTGGGCGTTGGCCTGCGGGAATAGTTCTTTGAAAGTGCGAGAGTCGTTTGTTGAGGGTTGGGAAGAAAACCAGTGCTTTTCTCTCAACTCTCTACCAGCGGCTCTCATCAGTCGCCAGTGGTTTGGTGATGCAAACTTTACCCTGCGATGTTCGAGATTACAGGTGGGATTCCCGAACCGATATTTGGTTAACTTGAGGAGGCTGGGTCGCTCGGAGAAGATGGCAGGCCTTAATTGGAAGTCAGACGCTGCGGCGACGGTCATCCGCCCGTTACGAAAAGGGAACGGGTGATCCGCCTAAACGGCATCAGCGGGGTAACACTTCAAAACCCGGATCGAGATATCGATCCGGGTTTTTCGTTTTTAAGCGTTCAACGGCCGAAACGATGAAGCGGAAACGAAGAACGCTCTAACGATTCAACGTTTTAACTGATTTGAAAATGGCGCGTGAAGATCGACAGTGCGCAGTGACATGCGCGCACTGCTAGCCCTGGAAGACGGTCGATTTTTCGAGGGCGAATCGTTTGGTGCAACCGGCACCCGCGTTGGCGAAGTTTGTTTCAACACGGCCATGACCGGGTATCAGGAAGTGTTGACCGATCCTTCCTACCGCGGGCAGATCGTGGCGATGACTTATCCGTTGATCGGCAATTACGGCACGAACTCGCTTGACCAGGAAAGCCGCTCACCGCAGGTGCGCGGCTTTATCATCGAAGAGTTAAGCGAAATCCCGAGCAACTGGCGCTCGGAAACGTCGCTCGATGAATACTTGAAAAAATGGAACATCCCGGGTGCACAGGGAATTGATACCCGTGCGCTGACTCGACATCTGCGCAGCCGCGGCGCGATGAAAGCTTGTTTGACTACCGAAAAGATGTCGCCCGAGGAAGCAACCCAGGAAGCGATCAAAGGTGAGGGCGTCATTGGCATGGATTACGTTCGCGAAGTTTCAGCGCGCGAAATTTATCAATGGGACCCTGAGGACAGGCTGAGTGAGCCGTGGTCAATCAGATCCAGTAACGGAGGAATCAAACCCAAGCTTCCGCCCGTCCGGTTTCGCATCGTCGCCTACGATTATGGAATCAAACAAAATATTCTGCGGCTTCTGCGGCAGAAAGGCTTTCGCGTCACCGTCGTGCCGGCAACCACAACCGCCGAAGAAGTGCTAGCGCTAAATCCGGATGGCGTTTTTCTCTCCAACGGACCTGGAGATCCTGCAGCTCTCCCGTATGCGCATAAGGCAACGCGCGATTTGATGGACAAGAAACCGATTTTCGGAATTTGCCTCGGCCATCAGATTCTCGGGTTCGCTTTCGGTGGCTCGACCTACAAATTAAAATTTGGACACCACGGCGCGAACCAGCCGGTAAAAGATTTGAGCAGCGGCAAAGTGGCGATCACGGCGCAAAATCACGGTTTTGCTGTTGATCCGGAGTCGCTAGCGTCAAACGTGGAAGTCACGCACATAAACTTAAACGACGGCACCGTGGAAGGAATGCGGCACAAGGAGCTGCCGATCTTTAGCGTGCAATATCATCCCGAGGCTGCGCCTGGCCCGCACGACGCATCGTACTTCTTCGATCAGTTCGCCGATTTGATCGAGAAGCAACGGTAGGGCGCAATCGCCGAGCGCGCCGAAACGAACGTCCTCTCGATCGATGCGCGCTGTTGACCAGCGGAGCCCACAGCCCACATTTGTCCTATGTTTAATTCAACAAACAATAAACCTACTGTCTGGAGAGTTGCAGTGACTGCGACCTTCATTGCAGCTCTGGCTTGCGCGCCGTTGGCGATGGCACAGGAACATGAGCATGGCAGCGACGCGGCCGCTTCGAAAGAAGTGACCGGCGAAGTGGTCGATATGATGTGTTACGTCGATCATAACGCGGTCGGCGAAAAACATGGCCAGTCCTGCGGAGCCAAGTGCATTAAGAGTGGTGGGCCAGTCGGTATTGTCAGCGAGGGCAAAGCGTATCTCGTGGTTGGAGAACACAAGCCAATCAACGATCAGCTCGCTGAATACTGTGGTAAAAGCATCACTGTGAAAGGCAAGCTGGCCGAACGTGGCGGCATCGCCATGATTGAAAACGCCGAGATCGTTAAGAAATAGTTCGAAACACAGGCTTGCAGTCCGCCACGGGACGGACTCGCTGCGGCGAGTCTGTGCTACTTGTAATAGGGCCGCAATGATGGCCGAAGTTTTCCGATCTTAAGGGCCGTTTCAATTTGCGAATCGGAAATCGGCGCGGAAGCGAGTTTGCGAATCTCGCCTGCCTCGAGCGCCGCGATCGGTAATCCGTCGACAAACAAAATCCGATTTGCAGTCAGCGCAGCGATTCGCGGTCCCGGCGTCAGAATGCCTTGTAAATTTAGCGGATCCGCGGCGCTCAACGCGATTAGCTCGCCGTTTGGCGACGCCTTGCGAATGGAACGCAACAGGCCGATGGCCTCAGGCAGGGCAAATTGTTCGCCGCTGATTCCCGCTACAAAATAGCCGCCGCGAATCTCGCCGCGCGCCTCCCAGCGACGGTAAATTCGCCCCAACTCATACCAAGTAACTGGGAAAGTCTCGCGTTCGAGCAAACGGCGAAACACCACGCCGTACCGATGCAGCAACACCCGTGCAAATTTCTCGACGGCTGCATCGCGCGTCGAGCTTTCGGCTCCATTTCCCTGTTGTTGCGAGATGACATCTGTTCTCAGCAATGACCAACGTCCTGCAAACTCGATGCTGGCAAGATTTGTTTTGCGCCCTCGTTTCCCGATGTTCCGGCCAAACGTGGGACGTTTATTTGAAGGCACCAGAAGAGCTCGCAATCCATCGAAACTATCCGAAGTCACTAGACCGATCGCCGCAAGTTGGGACAAAGCTTCTTCAACTTGAGAAGGAAGCAGTCCGCTGCGGCGCACCAGCTCGGTGAAGAAAAGGGCCCCGCCATTTGCGAGCGTATCGAACAGAGTTCGGCCGGCGCCGGAAAGTTCCGCGGCCGAATTCGCCCGGGTCAGGAGCAGCCAGTGCCGGAGATTCTCGCGTTGATAAAGCGCGATGGGGCTGGTTCGCAACGGAGCGCTCGTGCGCGCGTTTGGATTTTGCGGCGTGCTCAAACGCGCCCAGCCAATGCGTCCGGAAAAGCAAAAGCGATCGAGCCATTCGGGATCGTAATCGGCAACGCGTGCGGCCAGGACCGCGGATTCCCAGGCCGCCAATGGCAGCTCGCATCCGTCGAGCTGCTCGAGAACAGATTGCAAACCTTCAGGGCCTTCGAGGCGATGTTCCCGATCGGCGCGCTGCCATGCGAAGAGAAAGCGATAAAAATCCTGCGGTGACACCGGCTGAATCTCCGCGCGCAATCGATCGATCGTGAGCCGATGAATTCGCGCCAGCAATCGCCGATCGCACCACTCCTGATCGGTAGCGCTCGGGCGAAATTTGCCACGTAAAATAAAACCTTCCGCTTCGAGTGCCAGCAATGCCGCATCGATATCCTGACGCGGCAAAATCAACAGATCCGACAGCTCACCAACAGTAATTGGTCCGCAAACTTCCATTCTCCCGCGAACCAGTTCGCGAATGGCCTCTGCGCGTTCCCAATTTCGCGGCGCGGATTCGGGTGCGACCAATTGCGGATCAATGGCTGCGTTAGCGTAGATCGCCTGAACCGTCGGAAGTCGTTCGGCAGCGGCCCAAAAAGTTTTTTCTCCGAATCGGACTTTCGTTGCTCGATTGGAGGCGACGAGTTCTTTTAGTAAATATTCCGCAGACGCACCGTTTCCTTCATGATGCACCGAAACTGCCGCTTCTTCTTCGGTCATCAGCCCGAGCAACATCAATGCGTCATGCAATTCATCCGCGTTTGTGGCTTCAGGCCATGCTTCCTTCTGCACCTTCTCAATCGCCGCCGCGTCGAGAATTCCCAACTCATCGCTTCCATTACGCTCGGAGGCCCGACGCATGTACACGGCCTGGGTGCGGCGTTCTTCCAAAGGCGCATTATCCAGAAATGCATACGGCCGCGCGTTGAGAATCTCAGAAGCGAGCGGTGATGGCTCCGGCAGATCGCGCGCGATGCAGCGGATCTGGCCGTGTTCGATCTTGCGCAACACTTCTTCCAACCCCTCAATGTCCATTGCTTCGGTCAAACAATCGTCAATTGTCTGCTTCACCAGTGGATGATCCGGAATTTCGCGGTCGCCCACAATGTGTTCCAGACAGGCGAGCTGGTCCGGGAAAACTGCGGCCAAAAGATTTTCCGACTCCATGCGCTGCAGCGGCGCGGCGATTTTTGCGCCGCCACGAAACCGGGGAACCGCAAGCGAACGCGTCGCATTCCACCGCCAGCGAATAGTAAACATCGGCGCGTCGAGCAAAGCTTGGATCAGCAGGTCGCGAACCGTTTTCGAGTTGAGATAACGAAAAACTTCTTCCAGCGGAAACGAATGTTGCGTGCCGAGCGAAATCACGATGGCGTCGTCCGTCGCGGCTGCCTGAAGCTCGAAATTGAACGAACGACAGAAACGCTTTCGCAGCGCGAGTCCCCAGGCGCGATTAATCCGATTGCCGAACGGCGAGTGAAGAACGAGTTGCATCCCGCCCGATTCATCGAAGAAGCGCTCCATCACCAGAGTTTGCTGTGAAGGAATTGCCCCAAGCGACCGATGAGCATCCGTGAAATACTCACCAACCTGGTCTGCAGCCTCGGGCGGCAAGCCCATTTCCCAGGCGAGCCATTCTGCAGGATCCTTTCCAGCGGTCAGCAGTGTCTCGATTTCAATCCGCAGATCGGACACAGCTTGCGACAACTCCGATGTGCGCGCCGGTGCTTCGCCGAGCCAGAATGGAATTCCGGGGGGCTGACCTTTTGCATCTTCGACACGGACGACGCCAGAATTGATTCGCAGAATCCGCCATGAGGCATTGCCAAGTTGAAAAATGTCGCCAGCCAAACTTTCGACCGCGAAATCCTCGTTCACTGTGCCGAGGAACGTTTCTGACGGATCGAGGACCACACGATAATCAGCATTGTCGGGGATTGCGCCGCCGGACGTGAGAGCGACGAGCCGTGCACCGCGTCGTCCACGCAAACGATGATTGACTCCATCGTGGTGAATCAACGCCGAGCGCCGGCCGCGCTTGGTGCTGAAACCTTCTGCGAGCATTTTCACCACGCTGTCGAATTCTCCGCGAGTGAGATTGCGATACGGCCATGCCGAACGAACAAGATCGAAGAACTCATTTTCATCCCAATCCTCGGCGGAGGCCGCGGCGACAATTTGCTGGGCCAGGACATCCAGCGGTTTTTCAGGAATGCTGAGCCGATCAAGCTCGCCACGATGAACACAACGCAATAATGCCGCGCATTCGACCAACTCATCGCGGCTCAATGGGAAGATCCGCCCTTTCGGCAAACCAGCGCGCTTATGCTCGGCGCGTCCCACGCGCTGCAGCAGGCTGGCGATGGATCGCGTCGTGCCGAGCTGGCAGACGAGATCAACCGAACCGATATCAATGCCCAACTCCAGCGAAGCTGTGGCAACGAGTGCTCTCAGTTCACCTCGTTTCAATCGATCTTCCGCGTCCAGGCGCAGCTTCGCAGAAAGACTTCCGTGATGCGATGTCACTGCGTCCGCGCCGAGCAGTTCGCTCAAATGATGCGTCACGCGTTCGGCCATTCGGCGCGTGTTCACGAAAACCAAAGTGGTCCGGTGCGTCTGAATCAACTCTGCCAACCGATGATAGATCTCCTCCCAAACTTCATTCGACATCACCGCTTCGAGCGGTGACTTGGGCAATTCGATCATTAGATCCAATTTGCGGCGATGACCGATGTCGATGATTTCGCAATCCGGATTGCCGGCGGCATCCATCGCATGCGCGCCAACTAAAAAACGCGCCACTTCCTCAATCGGCTTCTGCGTCGCCGAAAGTCCGATTCGCTGGAGCGAATTTTTCGTCAGCGCGGCTAAACGCTCGACGCTCAGGACGAGGTGCGCGCCGCGCCGGTCATCCACAACAGCATGAATCTCATCCACGATGAGCGTCCGCGTCGTGGTTAGCATGCGTCGCCCGGAATCGGAAGTAAGCAGCAGGTAAAGGGATTCCGGCGTGGTAACCAGAATGTGCGGCGGCTTTTTAACAAGTGCCTGCCGTTGCGCGGCAGTCGTATCGCCAGTGCGAACTTCGGCGCGCACATCGATCTCGCGTCCGTTTGTTTCGCGAAACAACGCGCGAATCCCAGCAAGCGGCTCTTGAAGATTTTTTCGGATATCGTTGCTCAACGCTTTGAGCGGGGAGACGTAAACGACTTCTGTTTCGTCCGTCAAATCAGTCTGTGCGCCTTGCCGGAACAGCGCATCGAGCGAAGCAAGGAACGCAGCCAGCGTTTTGCCGGAACCCGTCGGCGCAGAAATCAGCACGTGCCGGCCGGATTCTATTGCCGGCCAACCGCGCAGCTGCGGCTCTGTAGGTGATCCAAATGTCTGCTCGAACCACCGCGACACCGCAGAATGAAATCGGAACGACTGCATGACAACAAAACCGCGAGACGCGGAACGTGTAATTTACGCATTCCAAACCACCGTGCACGCAATATGCACTTCCAGCCGTTCCCAGGTGGATCGGCTTCTCCCGAAGACGATGTCGATCGCCGAAGGCGCGGTAATCTGTTCATCCGCGCACGCGTCAAAAAAATCAGGCGGCAAAGCCGCATTTGTTTGCCAATGCGTTGAGGACAACGCGTTCCACCTTTGGAACGCGGCCCGTACAGCGAAGAGGTTACGTTTGCGCTCTTAGCGCGATCACCTCGCACAACATCCGCAGGCTGTCATGGAAAAATCGAACTTTGCTGCCCTCGGCGTGATTCCAGCGCACCGGAATTTCACGGATTCGCAAGCCGGCACGCTGCGCGAGATAAAGTAGTTCGACATCGAAAGCGAAGCCATCGAGGCGCGCGGCTTCCAGGATCGGGCGGCAAACGTCGAGGCGAAACGCCTTGAAGCCGCATTGCGTATCCCAAAATGGCAGGCCGGTCGCGAGGCGCACGAGTAAGTTGAACACGCGACCAGCCTGCTCGCGCCGCCACGGCTGATGGACGCCAATCAAATTGCGATCCAGCGCGCGCGAGCCAAATGCGATGTCGATCGCGCCTTTTGCCATCGGCTCGATCAGTTTCGGCGTCTCTCCCAGCGGTGTGGAAAGATCGGCGTCGAAGAAAAGGCCGATTGGTTTTCGCGCTGCCAATAGTCCGGAGCGAACGGCGGCGCCTTTGCCGCGATTCGGAAAATTTTCGAGCAAGCGCGTCTCAATTTTTGCGGACTGCAATCTTTCACGCGCAATTACCGCAGTCGTATCAGTTGATCCATCATTCACCACGATCAATTCACTCTCCGGCGCGTTCGCGGTGAGATAATCGAGCGTGAGGCGGAGCGTTTCGCCAATGCGCGCTGCTTCGTTGAAACACGGAATAACGACGGAAAAAGGTGGAAGCATTTTTTGTAGAGGCGTTTGTGTCAAACGCCTGAGCCTCAGGAGATGCTTTCTTTATTCTTCATGCAATTCTCCGCGTGGCATGTCGGTTGGCGATTCGATTTCGACGCAAAATCCCGCGAGGATCCGTTGAAATATTTCTTCTTCGTCTTATCCTTCTTGGGAGTATGCACGGGCTACATGTCGCGCGATGTCTACGAGCATGAGCCCCCAAGCGGCAGGATCTTCCCAAGCGTCGTGACGCAAAATCACCTGCTGACCAACTTCTGGCACTTTCCACAGTCGCAGAACCTCAGTGGAATCGATGCTGATTTCAGCGGCTCGAGGAACTGGAAGTGGATTCACATTTTATAAGAGCAGGCGGCTGACACAGCCGCCTCTACACCTCTATTTGTAAATTTCGATAACAAACTTGCCGTTTGGATCGACATAGCCGCGATACATTCCAGCGGTGTTGAACGGCAATGTGATGTTGCCTTGATGATCGATTGCGATCAGTCCACCGGTACCGCCAAGCTTCGCGACCTTGTCCAAAGCGGCCTGCGCAGCATCCTTGACAGACATCCCGCGGTATTCCATCAGCGCCGCAACATCACGCCCAACCGTTGCGCGGATAAAATATTCGCCGTCGCCTGTCGCAGAAACCGCGCATGTCGCGTTGTTCGCATAAGTACCCGCGCCAATCACCGGCGTATCGCCAACGCGTCCCGGTCGCTTGTTAGTTGTACCGCCGGTTGAAGTCGCTGCAGCGAGAGTCCCGTTTTGATCCAGCGCCACTGCGCCCACCGTGCCATGCCTATCTTGATCGGTAATGAAAAATGCCTTTCCCGTTCGATTTTTTTCCGCCGCCTTAATTTTCTCCAAGGCATCCCAACGCTCCTGCGTGAAAAAATATTTCTGGTCCACCAGTTCAATCCCGTTTTCCTTCGCGAATGCTTCTGCGCCTTCGCTATCCATCATGACGTGTCCGGATTTTTCCATGACCAACCGGGCAAGGGCGATAGGATTTTTGATGTGCTTCAGAGAAGCGACCGCGCCGGCAGCGAGCGTTTTCCCATCCATGATTGCTGCGTCCATCTCGTTCGTTCCAGCGCTTGTAAACACTGAGCCTTTGCCTGCGTTAAAATGCGGGTCGTCTTCGAGCACGCGCACGGCGGCTTCGGTTGCGTCGAGACTCGAGCCGCCGCGCTTAAGAATTTCGTAACCAGCTGTGAGTGCGCGCTCCAATCCGGCGCGATATTCGCGCTCGCGCTCCGGGGTCATCTCGCTTCGTTCGATAGTTCCAGCGCCGCCGTGGATCGCGAGTCTGATTCTTTGTGTTTCCATGTTTGGCTGATTTTCGAGGTGCTTTTCCGCAGCAGCTACAAGGAACCGGGCTGGTTCCTGGGCGAGCGTCCCGAAAGCTTTCGGGATTGCACTAAAGAGCATGAAAGCAAAGAAGCAATTGGCTGCAAAAGCTCCCGCGAGTTTCATCGAACGAATGTAATGGCTTGCCCTTAACGATGTCGAAGGGTTTCACGCAAGGATGAAGCATCAGCCGCTTTGCCGCGACTTTGTAGCCGAGGGCGCTGACCTCGGTAATGCACGGTTCGTGCCACCGCAGGACGCCGGGGTCGACGTCCGCAGCTCACAACCGCGCTCACGCTCAATGTAAAATCCAGGTTAACGCTTCAACCGCATAACAGGTAACATTCCGGCAAAGTTTGCTCTTTTCCCCAGCGGGAAGTAAGGCAACTTCTCCCTCATGGCGAACGCTCAGCCGCCCGTTTTGGTTGCCGAAGGGATAGGGCACCTTGCTCGCAATTTTCTTCGCGAAGTAGGCAGCGTGTTCTGGTTCATTGTAAACACGTTCGAAGAGACGTTCGAACGGATTCAGCATGGACGCTTTCCGTTTCGTGCCGCGAGTTTCTTTCGCCATACCGAACGCGCGGGCGTCGACTCGGTGCCACTCGTCGGGCTGGTTTCCTTTTTTCTTGGCCTGACCATGGCGCTGTTGACTGGCTACCAGCTGCAACGCTTCGGGACTGAGCGACTGATACCGGGTCTGGTTGCGATCGCTTTTACGCGCGAGCTTGGGCCTTTGATCACCGGGATCATGCTCGCAGCACGAATCGGCGCAGCGTTCACGGCGGAACTGGGTACCATGCAGGTTTCCGAAGAAGTCGAGGCGATTGAAGCCATGGGCATTGGCCCGCTACGTTTCCTGGTCGCGCCGCGGATGCTTGCGTTGTTTCTGCTGATGCCGTGCTTGTCCACGGTTTCAAATATCGCGGCGGTATTCGCGAGCAGCCTTGTCTGCAAAGCCTATTTCAGCATCGCGTTTCCTTATTTTCTCGATCTGGTTAAAGATTCATTGCTCATCCGCGACATTATCACCGGCATTTTGAAAAGCTTTTTGTTCGGCCTGCTTATCGCCGCGATCGCTTGCTATCGGGGCCTGACAGTGAAAGGCGGCGCGGCCGGGGTTGGTGCATCGACAACCTCCAGCGTCGTCACCGCAATCACGACCGTGATCGGCTTCGATACACTCTACAATGTCGTTTACACGGTATTCTTCCCCACGTGACCACGCCGCTGCACATGGTCGAACTGCGCGATGTGCACATGCGGTTCGAGGAAAAGAAAGTGCTCGACGGTGTTTCGCTCACGGTTGAGCCGCAGGAACGTCTGGTGATCATGGGCCAGAGCGGCAGTGGCAAGAGCACCATTTTGCGATTAATTCTTGGGACGCTTCGTCCCGATTCCGGCTCGATTTTCTTCAAGCGCTTTGAAATCACGCGGCTCAGGCGTCGGAAACTTCAGCTGGTGCGGCAGCATATTGGAATGGTGTATCAGTATTCGGCGCTGCTGAGCTCGCGCAATGTGCGCGACAATGTTGCGCTGCCGCTGGAGGAGCTTACGGATAAATCGCAGAGCGAGATTGACAAGATTGTTGATGAAAAACTCGAGCTCGTTGGCATGGAGGATTCCAAAGAGCTATTACCGGAGGAGCTGAGTGGCGGCATGCGAAAACGGGTCGCCCTGGCGCGCGCGCTCGTGCTTGATCCTGAATTGCTTCTACTGGACGAGCCCTCGGCCGGACTCGACCCGGTCATTGCGTCGGTGATCGACGAATTGATTATCAGCCTCAGCGAAAAATCGAAGGTTACGTCCATCACCGCAACGCACGAGATGGACAGTGCCTTTCGCATCGCCACGCGAATGGCTATGTTGTATCAGGGAAAAATCATTGAAGAAGCAGAACCTGAAGAATTCAAACGATCCAAAAACCCCGTGGTCGCGCAGTTCGTGAGCGGGAGCACAGAAGGTCCAATTTTGGAAGGCAGCCTCGATGCAATTACAAAGAAATGAAATCATGACTGGCCTGCTCGTGATCGGGACGATCGCGGTAGTCGCGTTCCTTCTGGTTTTGCTCGGCGCGCCCGGGTTGTTCCGGCCGCTTGTGAGCTACAAGATTTACTTCGATAACGCGGTCGGAATTAAGCAGGGTGCTCCGGTGATGCTGGCAGGTCGCAAAATCGGACAGGTTCAGAAACTATTTTCGCCCGTGTCACCTGAAGAAGAAAAGCGGGCGCAAGAAGCTGCGGCGGCCATTCATCCGCCCGAGCCGGGTCCACGCCCGGCTATGCCGGAAAGCAAACCGAGGTTCGAAGTGCGCGTCGATGTCCAAGTGGACAAGAGTGCTAGGGTCTATCGCGACGCCCGAGCGCAGCTGATTCAGCTTGGCTTGTTGGGCGATATGGCAATCGATTTCACTTCGGGAATCGAAAGCTCCGGCCGCGCAAAAGATGGCGAGATGTTCGCTGGGGAACGGACCCCGGATCTGGGCGAAGCCGCGGCACGGATGCTGGAAGTGATCAAACCGGTCGCAGCCGAAGCCACCAATACGATGAAAGACCTTCAGCAAACGGCGCAAAACATCAATCGTCTTACCGACGAAAATTCAGAGTTACACCTCGCGCTCGGCCAGTTCAAAACATTCGGCGAACATCTTGTCGATCTCACCGCGCCCGACAGCGCGCTCTCGCATTCGCTGGCCAACATCGAAAAAATCAGCACCAGTCTGACAGACAACGACAATATCGAGGTCACGCTGCGGAACCTGCGGAGTTCGTCAGAGAAACTAAAGGTTGCGGTTACCGACCTCGGGCCTGCTGGTGAAAATATCAAGCAATTCAGCGAGACAATTAAGACGCAGCCGTGGCGTTTGATTTGGCCGACGACGAAAAAGTACGCCGAAGCATCACCAACTCCCGCTCCTGGTCAGGGAACAATCACCGTGCGGAAAACCGCGAAGGCAAAACCACGCCCGCGCGCGACTCCCACCTCCCGGACGAGCCAACGGTAGGCTAGCAAGCGTGCTGTTGATCGAGGCGCGTTGTGAACTTTTCTTATCGTCTTATCGCCCGGCTAGCAGTTGGGTCGAGCGACGGAATGCGCGGTGCGGATGGTTTGCCAGAGAGATGGCGGAGATCACGGCCCCCTACAGCCGCCGCGCCCATACCGATTATGGCCCGTAACTTTTGGTGAATTTCTTTCGCGATTCGCTCTCGGGCTCGGTCGAAGTGACCGGCGCTGAAGGCTCGGGCGTGGCTGCCGATGGCTGCTCGGCCGGTTTTGGTGGTGGCGGGGTCCCTGGCTCTTCAGGCTGCGGCGAGCCCTCGCCACGGCCAGCAGGCTCTGTTCGCGTGCTACCAGATGCTTCTACAAACGCCATCTGCAAATTGGCAAGAGCGTTGCTCAACACTTTTCCCTCTTCGCTCGTGAGGTTGCCGCGTGTTTTCTCCTGAATCATGGCCAGCTGATCGATGAACATTCTGGCCAGGTCCAGGTTCACTTCGGCCTCGCCGGTTTTTGGATTTGGGATCTGGCCAAGAAATAGCGCGGCGTTTTGCGCATGCATCACGACGAATTCGATGAAGCGTTGTGAAAGCTCGCCGCTCAGTGTGGTTTTCTGGACTTCAGCCATGGTTCATTTCTGTTTCGCAGCTGCCGAACCTTCTGGGGGTCGCACCGTTGCCAAAACATACGGTTGATCGCGAAAATATTTCGCAGCCACCTTTTTAATATCATCGAGCGTCACTGCGTTCACATCGTGTTCGAGTCGCTTGTAATAATTAAAGCCGAGTCCGTATAACTCGTCCAACGCGCAATGATAACCAAAAGCGTCGTTGCTTTGATTGGCGATCTCTTGCTGGCCGATCAGCTTCTTTTTCGCTCGCGCTAATTCTTCAGGTGTGAGTCCCTCGTTAGCGAGCTTGTGAATTTCATCGAGCAAAGCGCTTTTGACCGGCTCGATTTTCTGTGGATCGGTTCCCAGATAAAATGCAAAAAGTCCCGGCACCAGCCCCTGCATCTGGCTTGCGCCCACGTAATAGGCCAGACCCATTTGCTCGCGAATACGAATAAAGAAACGCGACCCGAGATCGCTGCTCGCCTCGTCGATCAATTCGAGGGCGTAGCGATCAGGACTCGACAGGCTCGCGCCGCGAAATCCAACCATGATCACGCCTTGCGCTTTGTCTTTGCGGCTTTCCACGGTCTCCGGCTTGCCAAGCGGCGTGGACGGCTTTGCGTCGGTCAGGGCGAGCGCGCCAGGCTTCATCTTGCCTAACGCCTGCTCGACAAGCTGCTTGACCTCCGCCGCTTTAACGTCTCCAAAGACGTAGATCACGCCGTTTTTCGCGACCACGTAACGATCACGGAAATCAATGAGATCTTTTTGCGTTAGACCCTTAACGGATTCGACGGAACCATTGCCGCGCAGCGCGTAAGGATGCTGTGGAAAAAGCGCCTGTCGCATGATGTTGCGCGCGACCGCCGTTAGCTGCTCTTCTTCTTGTTGGATCGCGGCGATCTGGATTTCCCTTTCACGCGCGATGGCCTTCTCCGGCATGGTGCCGTTGAGCAAAACGTCCGAAAGCAAGTCCACACCGAGTTTCAAGTCGGGTTTCATCACATCGACCGACACACCGAAGCTGTTGTTGCCCGACTCACTCGAAATGGAACCGCCTACCGCCTCAATCTTATTGGCGATTTGCTCAGCGGTGCGCGTTTTGGTTCCTTTCAGCAGCACTTTTGCCATCAAATGCGTAGCGCCGTTGTCCTGCGGATTCTCCGCGAGAAGACCGCCGCGAAAAACCGCGCCCATCGCGACGAGTGGCAGCCGCGGATCTTCGCGCACCAGAAGACGCAATCCGTTCGATAATTCAAGTTTCTGAATCTCACCGGCAGCAACGACCTTCGGACCCTCGGTTTTGACAGCCAGCGAACCCTTTGGATTCAACGAGATGACTGTCAGGTTTTGGTCTGTCAGATAAGTTGCGGCGACGCGCTTGATATCGTCGAGCGTCACTTTCTGGACAGCATCGAGATAATCCCGGCTGAAATTCAGATCGCGTGTGAGCAACCAGTTAGAGCCAATGTCCGACGCCTGGCCACGCATGGTCGTAAGCGCGCCCAGATGATGACTGAGCGTGATTTTTTTTGCCTTGGCCAGTTCATCTGCAGAAACGCCCGTCTGTTTCACCTCGTCAACAATGCGCAATGCCAACTGCTCCGCGGCTTCGCGCTTCTTTGGATCAAGAGTGGCATCAATGCCAAACAAACCCGGATCACCCGGCGTGTAAGAAAATGCAGATATGCGAAACGCCAGACCTGCCTCCTCGCGAATGCGCCGATACAGACGCGAGCTGCGTCCCTCACCGAGAATCGTTGAGAGAAGATCAAGCGCGGGCACGTCTGGATTCGTGACCGCGGGGATGTGCCATGCCAGCGTGAGATGCGTCAGCTCGGTGGCAAATTCCTGATGAGCTTCGCGCCTGCCAAGCTGCGGTGGTTCTGCCGGAATGAATACCGGCTGGAGTGATTTCTCCGGATACGGCTTGAACAACTCGACAAGTTGTTGCCGCGCTTTTTCTGCATCTACATCTCCGACTATAATGAAGGTGAGATTGTTCGGGACGTATCGCGTTTTGTAATATTGCATCACCTGTTCCTGGGTGAGCTGGTTATAGATTTCGATCTCGCCGATTACCGGGTAACGATAGGGATGCCGCTGATACGCGGTTGAAAAAAGGAGCAGTCCGGCCATGCGATCGGGATCGTCCATTCCCATGGCGAACTCGCGCCGGATCACTTCCTGTTCTTTCTGGTATTCCTCCGGCGGTAAAGTCGAATTCATCATCGCATCAGCCAGAATATCGAGCGCGGTAGCGACGCCATCTTTTGGCACGTCAATCCAAAAAACCGTGCGATCAAAGGAGGTGTAAGCGTTGATGTAACCGCCTACGTCCTGGATTTTTTGCGCGATCTCGTTTTTCCCTCGGGTTTTCGTTCCCTTGAAGAGCATGTGCTCGAGAATGTGGGACAAGCCCGCTCCGAGATGTTGGTCCTCGTCGACGCTTCCCGTGGCGCACCACGCCTGGACGCTGGCCACGGGGGCACTGTGATCTTCCTGCACAATGATCGTCAGCCCTTTCGGCAAAATCCATTTGTGCGCCGAACTCGGCGGAAACGTGATGACGGGCGAGGGTTCAGTCGTAGCAGCTTTGAGATTGACCATCATAAATAATAGAACCGCTGAGGAAAACTTTGCTAGTGGTATGCGAGCCATTGATGTGACAGCGGCGTCGTCCTCAGTGATCAGTGGTTGCTGATCACTTTCTCGATGCAGCAGGCTTAGGCGCCGGCAATTTCGCCCGTGCCTTCGTCGCCGGTTGTTTTTCCGGCGCAAAGGGCGTCACGAAAACCTCTTCGAAATCATAAACATCCTTGAAATCTTCCATCGAATCCTTCTCGGTCTTTCCGAATATCCCGGCGCCGATCAGATTAAAAACCATGTTTCCAATGTCCTCACATGAATGAACGCCCCAGTTATCGAAAACCGTCATGACCATCGGCCCGAACTCCTTCAGCGCATACTGCCGCAAGCCTTCCAGTAGCTCCGGCCCGGTCACATGACGGACGGTGGTACCTTTTGCTTTCTTCTGCTGCTTTGTCGTGAAATCGAGCGCGTCGCGCAGAAAAACATATGCGTCCCGCTGGTACCGCGGGTCGCTCCTCACAATGGAATCAAGCGTTTCAGCAAATCCAATTTTTTGCATGGGATGAAAAAGGCGCGTCTTGAACGCGCTTTTAAGCATAATCGCCAAACTCGGAACCGGCAACTGATGATAAGATGTCAAATTATTCGAGACAGGAGATTATGAAGAAACAAAGATTCGGCGTCTGCTGAAATCAGGAACGCCTTTTTCTCCCTTTACTTCGTTTTGTCTATTAATTCTCAAAATGGTCGGCCACTGCATCAAGATAGACCGACAGCGGATCGCGTCGCCTTGGTGCGGAGACCTGCGATTGATTGGCCGCCTTGAGATAATCGTTGAAAGCACCGCTCTGACTTTCCATCTGCGTGGCTTCGAACCAGTTCATGTAATCATCGATGTCGCCCATTCGAGCGGCGAGTTCCTTGCAAGTAACATCCAGACGCGACAGGCGCTTTGCGATTCCTCTTCGCTTCCCGCGCGCCAGCAGCGCTGCAATTTGCTGATACTCGCGCGCGACTGGACGCAAAACTGGATGCGCCGTCCCAACAAGCAACAGCAACGCCTGGCTCATTTGGTTGATCGCGGCTTTTTCATCTGGCGACGCTTTGCGGCGCGCGAGGTCGTCAAGATTCACCGTCTTTTGCTTTCCGTGATTGCGCGAGCCATCTGAAATCTTGATCTGTAACAATTCATCAAGGCGTCGTTCGCTCTCGGCAAAGGTCAGCAACTGGTAAGTTTGATGCTCGCCGAGTCGAGCCACTGTCGAGCGCCATTTCTTTACCAAGTCATCGCGCAATTGCGGAAACCACGCCTTCAAATCAGCAACCGGATCGTTCGACGCATGCGAAAGATTGGCGATATAGCGAGCCAGACGCGCGCGGCCACCCTCATCAACCAGCAATTGCACAAGCGCGACGGAATACGCGCGATAAAGCATGCGTCCGGCGGAATCGAGAAGCTCCAGGCGTTGACCGAGAAATTCCTCTAGCGACTCTCCTTTATCGGTTGTTGAAAGCACATTCAACAGAGCGTCCCGCTCTCGTCCAGGCGTCAGCGCCAGCACACCTTCCACCAGCCAATCCGGCGGTTCGACAAGAGTCGTACCAGGTACGACATCGGCCTCGTCTCGATAAATCATCTCCAGCAGAATCGCGCGCAGCAACTGGCGCTCGATCAACGGACCGTCGAGATTTTGGCCGACGATCAAATCGAGTTGCAGCTTCATGCCAAAGCCGGTCTGGCTGACTCGTAAGTCGGCCGGTGGAATCTCGGGCAGGTTCGCCTGTTGCTGTTGCAAATTGATTACAACGGTAGTTCTCCATTCGTCGCGGTGGCGCAAAAGCGCGAGGAGATTGGCTTTGGTCTGTTCTGCCAGTTCGGAAATGGTCCCACGCAACGCCGCATCAGCGCCGTAAATGACGAATTGTCGCGACGGACTTACGCTGTGTGCCGGCAAAGCGGCGCGAAGCGGTTCCCAGGCGCAGATCGATAATACGAGGATCGCAGCACGCCTCATCATCTCCATGCGGGCATGATAACGCCTGTGGTCGAGTGCTGGCGAGCAAGAATCAGTGCGAAACTCTGCTCCTGCCCCGGTTTTTAATTATTAGACTTATCTCATAAAAGCGGTGCGTTGCACCCAGCGCAGGCGCTGCCATGCGAATGCTCGTCTCTTCCAACCCGTTTGGATGGCCCGCAGTATTCCTCGCAGCGAACCCCTGGACGGTTTCGGTGTAGCGATTGTGAGATCTATCCATACAAGGAAAGGAGGAAATCAGTAGTGAAGGCCAAACGCTTAGTTTTCATAGGCTGCTTCGCCGCGGCTGCGTTGATCGCGTCGCCCGCGTTGAGTCAGCCGCAAAAGAAATCGGCAATTACTTCAACGTCGAGGTCACAGCGGATGGTTCCCCGTACCTCGCAGGTGACACCGACATATCGTCACGAACGTAATTGGCGTTATGGCGGAACCAGTCATTATGGCGGCACTCGCTACTATGGTGGGAACTGATATTACGGCGGAAGCCGCTATTATGGGTGGCGGATATGGCTATCCGTACTATAGCTATTACTCAAACCGGCCGTATGCGTACTATGGGTATTACCCATATTCGTACTATGAGGATTATCCCTACGCCTGCTCATATTACAGCGAGCCAGCGTACAGCTACGACGCGGCAGTGGTTGCGGAGGTGCAGACTCGCCTGGCCGACTTGGGCTATTACGGTGGCGTGATTGACGGAATCATGGGACCGGTGACGCACGCAGCGATAAGCGCCTACGAAAGCACACATAATCTGGTCGTGGACGGAATGATCAGTTCGCGGCTTCTGGATCGAATGGGCCTCTCTTAATCCGAGACCCGCGAGTTGGGTTTTCGGTCTCTGACCGGCGGAGTTCGAAGGGTGAAAAGGGCGAAACCGCTGGTCGCATTTATTTCTTATCAGCGTAAAAAAACCGAGACTTTCCGGCGCGTGTGGTGTCTAATTAATTAGAAACCCCAACCTAATATGAATAATTCAAAATTTGTACTTTCCTTGACTTGCTTTGTTGCCGTAACCCTGGCTTCCCCATTACTCACAGCTGCGCCGCGTGGCGGTGGCGGCCACTTTAGTGGGGGTCGTAATTTCGCCTCGCCTGGACGCCCCGGAATGGGTGCGTGGAGCGGCCAGCGCGGAGGCAACTGGAGTGGCCGAAACTGGAATGGCCGAAACTGGAGTGGTCGCAATTGGAACAACTGGAACGGCAATTGGCGTCATAATCATGGTCACAATGATGTCATCTTTATTGGTGGCTTCGGGTTTCCATGGTGGTGGGGCTGGGGCTGGGGTCCTTCCTGGGGCTACCCGTATTACGGCGGCTACCCATATGGTTACTACGGGGGTTACGGCTACGGAGGATATCCTGGCTACGGATACGGTGACTACGGCTACGGTAACTACGGGTACGGTAACTACGGGTACGGTAACGGTTATGGATATGGCTACGGGAATGGCAGTCGATATGGCTCTGCCACTCGGTCGAGAGTGGCCGAGCTACAGCGCCGACTCGCCCGCGCTGGCTATTACCGCGGGTCAATCGACGGAGTCTTGGGACCGCAAACGCGGCGGGCAATTCGAGCTTACGAGGAGGATCACGGTTATACAGGCTGATGCACTTCGGCCCGCTGATTCATCGCGGGCCAGTTGCTAGTCTTTCGGTTGGTTGACCGGCGGAATTCGCGAGGGCGCAAAGGGCGAACCGCCGGTCGCCCATATTCGCAATGGGCGAAGGAGCGCGCCGATTCTTCTGCCCTTCGTCAAAGCAAATCTCCCGTATTTTTTTCTTTTCATCCGCAGATTTTTGGCATAGGACGCGATCCCGGAGGAACTTTATCTGTCCGGTTAGTCATCGAGTCCTGTTCGGCATCGCTGTTTTGATATTGATCGTTCCACCGGCAATAGCCGATCTGTTTCCCGCTTCTGGACCTGTTGCGTCTGGCAAGACCGCGCGTCTTCGTTTTAGCAAAGCAGCTGCACCAAAGAATGCGCCACTCGCAGTGAAACGCGCAATCTGGCCAGCCAATCAACTTCGCCACAAGCCATACCGCTACGGTGGCGGGCACAAATCGTTTGATGATCGCGGCTACGATTGTTCCGGAACGATCTCTTACGTGCTGGGCGCGGCAGGCTTGATCAGTTCGCCGATGAGCTCAACGGAGTTTCGCAGCTACGGTGACCGCGGCCCCGGCAAATGGATCACCATCTACGCACGGGAGGGTCACACGTTCGCTGTGATTGCCGGGCTGCGACTCGACATGACGCCATACGACCGTTACACCGGCAAATGGGCGCCCCGCTGGCAAATCATTTACCGGCCGCCGCGCGGTTTTGACGCAAGGCATCCCGTCGGGTTGTGATTTCACTAACGCTGTAGCGTCTGCTGTCCTGAGCGGACCGCCGCTTCGCCGCGCGAAGGACAATGCGCTGAGGACAGCGTGCTACATCCAGATTGGTCTCCCGCGAATTGGCCTTTGGCACTTATTTGAGCAACGTTCCGCGATTCATGCGACGCAACTAACGGATTAATATGCAAATCATTCGTTTGGTTTTCTTAACTAAAATATTGGCGCTGATTCTGGCAGCGCCGTTTTGCGCGAAGGCGCGGGAAAAATCTCACCTCGCTTCCGAGCAAGTAACTCACGCCATTCAGGAGCTCGAAAAACTTGCGCAAAAACAAATTCAAGAAAACGCGCTGCCGGGACTTGCCATCGCGGTGGTGTTTCAGGACAAGGTCGTGTACGCGAAGGGATTCGGCGTCCGCGATGTAAACACAAAGGCACCGGTTGACGCCGACACGGTTTTCCAACTGGCATCTCTTTCCAAATCGATTGGCTCGACGGTGGTCGCCGAGCTGGTCGGCAAGGGAAAAATCACGTGGGATTCAAAACTCAGCATCCTTGATCCGACATTTGCTATGTTCGATCCGTGGGTTACGCGCGAAATTACCATCCGCGACATGTATGCGCACCGAAGCGGCCTGCCCGCGCATGCGGGCGACCTGCTCGAAGATCTGGACTTTACCCGCGCGGAAATTCTATATCGCCTCCGCTTTCAACATCCCGATACCAGTTTTCGTTCGCATTATGCCTATACGAATTTTGGGATGACCGAGGGCGGCATCGCGGCGGCGAAGGCATATGGGTTGGAATGGGAAGAGGCAGCTGAGCAGAAATTGTACAAACCGCTCGGCATGACTTCGACCAGTTCGCGTTATGCCGATTTTGTCGCCCGCCGGGACAAAGCGCTCGGGCATGTGCTCGTGGACGGCAAGTGGGTGCAAAAGTTCAAACGCGATCCGGACACAGAGTCGCCGGCGGGCGGCGTGAGTTCTTCGGTGAATGATTTGACAAAATGGATGCGGCTGCAGCTCGCGAACGGCAAATTTGACGGCAAACAAATCGTTGACGAAAAGGCATTGGCCGAGACGCACCACCCGCAAATACTGACCGGTTTGAATCCCTTCACTGGGCTGCCGGGTTTTTACGGATTGGGATGGAACGTGAGCTATGATCCGGAGGGGCGCTTGCGCTTGAATCATTCAGGCGCGTTTGCGTTGGGTGCTGCCACTTACGTGAATCTGGTGCCAGTCGAGCGACTGGGCATCGTCGTTCTTACTAATGCGTATCCCCTTGGGATAGCGGAAGCAGTGGGAACGATGTTTGTGGACACGGCGCTGTACGGAAAACCGACCCAGGACTGGATGGTGTTATTTAAGAAAGTATTTTCTGACCCTGCTGCCATCGGTACGTTCCTTGGCTTTGATTATTCCAAACCTCCGACTTCGCCGTCGCCGGCACTGAAAAATAGCGCCTACGTTGGACGATACGCGAACGATTACTTTGGCGAGATCTCAATCATCGAAACGGACGGCGGACTAGCAATTCTGCAGGGTCCGAAAAACAAGACTTTCCCAATGAAACATTACGATCGCGACACGTTCACCTACGAGACGGAGGGCGAGAACGCGGTTGGCAAAAGCGGCATCACCTTTACGATCGGGCCGGATGGCAATGCCGCACAGATGGTCGTGGAAAATCTCAATGTGCGCGGCGAAGGAACCTTCAAGCGCGTTCAAAAGTAGCTGCCTTCGTACGGGCGGGTGCTGCGGTTGCGTTTCAGCAGGTAGGAAGATAAACATGAACGTCATGCGCCGATTCGCTCTCGTTGGTTTTTTGACGCTAACCTTGCTAGTGCCCAAACAGTCCGCTCCCGCGGCGTCCGGGAATGATCCGATCGCAAATCTCGACGCGTTCATTACGCGAGCGTTGAAAGAATATCAGGTGCCGGGTGCGGCGCTCGCTGTCGTGCAAGATGGCAAGGTGGCTTTGCTCAAGGGATACGGCGTCCGCGATGTGAGCAAACCGGGCGCGGTGGATGAAAATACGATCTTCCAGCTTGCATCGGTTACCAAAACATTGACGGGCACGGCCGCGGCAACTGTTGTTGATGAAGGCAAACTAGATTGGGACAAGCCGATCTTTAATTACTTGCCCGAATTTGTCGGCTACGACCCGTACATGACGCGTTACCTGACCGAACGCGATTTGCTCGCGCAGCGCACGGGCTGGCCCGCGTACACCGGAGACCAGCTCGACAGTTTTGGGTACGAACGAGCGGAAACATTGCGGCGGCTGCAATTTTTCAAGCCGCGCTACAGCTTGCGCGAGGTGGCTCAGTATTCCAATCCAGGTTTTTTTGTCGCCGGTGGGGTTGCGGCACGCGTGGCAAAACAATCGTGGAACGATCTCGTTGAAAAGCAGTTGTTCAGGCCCTTGGAGATGTCGCGATCTGGAACGGTGATAAAAGGTTTACAAGACAGCAACGCCACCGCTGCTCATGCACTGATCGGGGACAAAATTGTCGTCGTCGAACCGTCAAAGCTTGACACGACTGGCGCGGCAAGTTCTGCCACATCCACCGCGTCGGATATGTCGAAATTGATGCTGATGTTCCTGAATAAAGGAACGTACAAAGACAAACGGATTTTGAAACCCGAAACGGTTGAGGAAATCTTCAAGCGCAGCATGGTCAGCAAAATCGAGTTCTCCGATTTGCCGCCGATCAGCGAGACGACGGGTTTTTATTATGGACTCGGTGTGGATAGCTTCGATTACGCAGGGCACCACATCATCGAAAAAGGCGGCGCGCTCGCAGGTGTGCGGACGGTAATCACACTCGTGCCTGATAAGAACGCCGGCATCGTCATTCTCGCGAACCTCAACCTCACTGCGTTTCCCGAAGCCGTGCGCGCCTATTATGTAAATCAATTGTTGGGCATCGATCCCGAAGCGGATCAAAAGGAAATCCACGCACGTAACGAGCAACTGAAAAATTGCTCGCGCCGCCACCAGCGCCCGCGAATCCGGGCAAATTCAACGGTACTCTGCAGTCGCTCGTCGGAGTTTACGAGAACGATTATTACGGGCCCGTGCCAAATCTTACCGGATGGCGATGCGCTCAAAGTTCAATGCGGTCCCGCAAAATATCCGGCAACGTTAAGACACTGGAATAACGGCGCCTTTCTCATGCTGTTCCCTGGCGCGACCCAGGCTCCGTCCATCACAACTTTTATGATTGGTGAGGATGGCACCGCCGACAGTTTTGAAACCGAAGCTTTGGGAACCTTCACGCGCGTTAAGGAAAAGAAGTGAAAAGAAGCCCGCTATATTGGAGCTTCGGTCGTGCGAAGCACTGAGAATTTCGGTTTCACGTCATCGGACTTGCGGCAGTTGCGCAGTTTGAAAACGCCGGCTGGTGTTCAGAAGTTTCTGGATGACCTGCCTTACAATCTGAGTTACACGGCGCGGTCACCGGAAAAAGTTCTGCACGATCGCACCGCGTCATGTCTCGAGGGCGGAATTTTTGGTGCGGCTGCGCTCCGCATTTTGGGACTTCCGCCATTGATTTTCGATTTGGAAGCGGAACAGGACACCGATCATGTCGTCGCCATTTTCAAAGTGCGAGGGCATTGGGGCGCAGTAGCAAAATCCAATTTCACCGGCTGCCGTTATCGCGAGCCGGTGTATCGCAGCCTGCGGGAGCTGGCCATGAGTTATTTCAACATTTACTTCAACCTTCGCCGCGAACGCACGCTTCGGCGCTATTCGCGTCCGGTCAACCTGGCGCGATTCGATCATCTGAACTGGATGACCACGGAAAAACCGATCTGGTTCATCGCCGAATATCTCTGCGAAATCCCGCACATTTCATTGCTTACACCGACAATGGAAAAGAAACTCACCTGCGTGGATCGACGCACGGTGCGCGGCGAAATGGTTGGCCACAGAAAAAAATAATTTTCACGGCCTGTGGTGGCAGGCGTGTCGCCTGCAAAATCGCGAGCCTGATCGGGCAATTTGGGCTTGTGCTCGTTGGACGCGCCGTTAAAAGGAGAAGCCATGGTTTCTCTTTCCACACCGTGTCTCCCGGTAAAATGCCGAAATAGACGAAACAACCTTTCGTCGAATCGTAGTTAGGCCGCTTCCCCATGCACCTTGTCATGTTCGACATCGACGGCACGCTTATCGAGACCATGAAGGTCGACGAGGAGTGCTTCGTTCGCTCATTCAAGGACGTGTTTGGTTTCGCCGACATCGACACCGATTGGTCACAGTATCCACGCACGACGGATTCGGGCATCTTTCACGATGTTTTCACGTCACGCATCGGCCGGTCACCGACGGCGCAGGAGGTTTCGCGATTTCGCCAGCATTTCACCCAATTGCTCGCTGCCGCTTCATCACAGTCTCCATTTGCACCGATTGCTGGGGCTGACAGGTTGTTGTCCCGGCTCGCACAGGGCGGCTCGCATCGCGTGTCGCTTGCCACCGGAGGTTGGCGTGATTCCGCCCGCCTCAAAATGGCCAGTGCCGGGATGTGCTTTGACGACCATCCGGCGGCATCGGCGGATGACGCACTCGACAGGGAGTCCATTATGAGGCTTTCCAAGCAGAGAGCAGCCGATCAGTACGGTGAGTCATTTGCCTGCACCGTGCATATTGGTGACGGAGTTTGGGATGCTCGTGCATGTCGAAGTGTTGGCGTTCCGTTCATTGGTATTGGCACGGGGAGTCGAGCGACACGATTATCCGCGGAAGGTGCTGTTTGTGTCTTCCCTGATTTCAGTGACGCGGATACATTTTTGAGGAGTTTGTATGAGATTACCAACGCGGCCTAACCATGCGCTGCAGCGAACGGCGGCGGGCCGTCGCGGTTGCAATCGGCGCGTCCTGTGGCCGCCGTCGCTGAGCTTGGGTCGTTAGATGCAGTGTAAACCGCCCATATGAGCATATTCAGTGGTATAAAAGACTTCCTGACACCCGATCCCGAAACTGATTTCCAGCTAGGCCTGCGCGAAGAAACTCTTCGACAGAACTACGCAAAAGCTGCTTGGTTGTACCAAAAGGCCATCGATCGAGGGCATGTCAAAGCGAAATATTTCCTCGCGCAGATGTACCTCATGGGCAGAGGTGTCAGCGAGGATCGCAACAACGCAATAACACTCCTAAGAGAATCTGCTGATGCCGGATACGAGAAGGCTAAGGAACTGCTTTCAGATATTGAGAGTGGCCAGTTTGGCTGAGGCGTGCGGTGTTGCATCTAACCAATCGCTGGAGCTTCTATCTTCTTTAAAGGCACCCTGATTTGGTGCAAAAGGGCGGCAGGTGCGAGATCCTCGCTGGAGCTGCTTGCGATCAACAGATCGAGAGCGTCGGTTAGTGTGATCCGCGCCTGCCC
>JBKPDP010000034.1:0-26482 GCA_046727935.1 Verrucomicrobiota bacterium
AGAAGATCGAGATAACGTTGTCGATACCGCGCCTCGATGTCCTGTAATCCATGCCATTTCTCCGGGAGCGGCCGTAAGGCTTTCGCCAGTAACTGAAACGTGCGCATTTTCAATGTCGGTTCCCCGCTTTTGGTGACAAAACAGATTCCTTCAACTCCGATGAAATCGCCAATGTCGAGCAAACGAAAAAGATCGATTAGCTCCGGGCCAACTTCTTTCGCGTGAATGTAGATTTGAATGCGTTCGGTCGCGTCGCGCAGATCGAGGAAATGACTTTTGCCCATGTCGCGATGCGCGGTAATCCGGCCCGCTACACGGAGGGTCTCGCCTTCCTTAAACTTTTCGCGTACCTCCGCAATCGATCCGGTTACCTCAAAGCCGCCGCCGAATGGCTCGACGCCTTTCGCACGAAGCGCGTCGAGCTTTTTGCGCCGCAGCGCGATTAACTCATTTTCTTCATCCATCGAGGGCGAATGTAAGTGTTGCGAAGCTCGGGACTAAAGCCTCGCCTTTTTCAAGTTGAACGCGCTTTAGCCATCGTGGGATGAGTCGGTTGATAAAGGCCGATCTCGCCTCCGCTCGGCAGCCGAACACTCGTGCTGATTCCCCACTCCGCTTCCACCGGATTTGCACAGGCGACACCCTTACTCTTCAACAATGCAATCACGCCGCCCAAATCATCACACATCAGATAGAGGACAGCTCCCAACATGGGATGTTCCGCGTGCAGTTGCATAAATTCGCCGTCACCAGGATGAACGGCCAACTCTGCAGGCGGCAACGCGAATAGCAGCCAGCCTTCGCCGAGATCAACCGACGGGAATTCCAGTACGGTTTTAAAGAACGCACGATCGGCTTCCGGGTCCTTGCTGTAGAGAAGAAAATGCGCTCCCGCAATCATTGCGACAGTATAGTGACGTCGCGTGAAATGAACAGCCTCAATAACGCGTTGAAGCGTTGGAATATATTGGTTTGCCAATGAAAGACCGAAAATGAGATAGTTTGCCTGGCACGCCTTGTGGAATGTTCCAGCAGGGTGTCGCTATCGAAATGACTGCGAATTTACCTGAAACGACATCGAAAATGGACGGACCGCTGGTGAAGCAGTTCTCCGTTTTCCTGCCAAACAAGGTGGGGGCGATGCTGGACGTCGTGAAACTGCTCAGCACACAGAGCACTCATGTGGTGGCGTTGAGCGTGTCAGAATCGACCGACTCGGCCATTGCTCGGATCATCGCGAGTGATCCGGCGCGCGTGGAGAAACTGTTCCGGGAAAAAAACGTACCATTCGGCGTTTGTGAAGTCGTGGTCGTGGAAGTGCGAGAAGTCGCCACACAACTGGTGAAACTGCTCGCCGCACTCGTCATGGCGGAGGTGAATGTCCATTTCGCTTATCCCCTGCTCATCCGGCCGCGTGGCTTTGCCGCGATTGCTCTGCACGTGGACGATACCGAATGCGCCTCCTCGGTGCTGATGGGCGAAGGATTCAAAATGCTGAGCCAGGACGACATCTCGCGATAGAGCGTTCGTCTTTCGTTAAAAGGTTACATCGTTACCATCGTTACAAGAGATATCCGATTAACAATTTAACGCTTCAACGATCTAACGCGGCGAAGCCCCAGTTGACTCCGAATGCCTTCGCGAGTTGACAGCTTGGCGAGGGCGCGCTTACAGAAATGGGGTTTATTGCTGCATGCGGACTCTTCTTTCACGGGCTACGCAGGTCGATCCAAGCTTTAACGTGGGGCTCGGCTTGGTTGTGATTCTGGCGGTGGCGGAAATCTTTGCCGCGACCTCCTATTATGTCGGCCGAGGTCGCGCTGCGAGGACGTCGGCACAGGCGGTCGCGGCGACCATGGCGCGGCCCGTGGCTCCTCCCGTTTCAACAGCGGCACCAGCACCGTCCGTGGCGCAGACAGCTCCTTCACCCGAAGCGGCGGCCGAGGCATCTCCTCCGTCTCTGGTTGATCAACTGTTGCGAGAAGGCATCGAATTGCGTGACCGGGGCGATACAACAACCGCACTTAAGCGTTTCGACGAAGCTTTAGAGAGCGAGCCCAACAACGCCGCCGTGCTTGAGGAAACAGCCAAGACGTATGATTCCATGCAGCTTTATGACAAGTCGAATGAAGTGTGGCGCAGGCTACACGATATGGGCCCTTCGGCTGGGGCGGCATATGAGTTGGCTGATCAGCGCTTGAAGCTGGGAGTGCCAACGCCGGCCACTGCAGACGCTGGCACGGTGAGCGCACCACCCGACGCCGCATCGCACAAGGATATTGGCGGCAATCCGGAAGGCTCCGTTATGGGTATCACGGAAGTCAAGGCCGCCGAAACGCCAGATCCAGACGCCGAGACTAACCTCGCACTGCGGATCGGTATAAAAAAACAGCCAGGTGCAACGATCGATCACACCAAGGTGAAAATTTTGGTGGAATTCTATGACACTGTCGGTGACAAGGATATCAAGCTCACCGACGCGGACGTGAATTACGAATGGCTGACACCAAAGCACGATTGGACGGACACAAATCCCGAGGTGCTGTCGGTGAGTTATCTCCGGCCGAAAACACGAGTCGTGTCACCAGAGTCATCGCTTTCTGAGGCGGCGGCGACGGTCCGACCGGGGCAAAAAGGTCGAGGCGCCAAAGGTTCCGCAGCGGATAGCGGAAAGCGGAAATATCTGGGATACAGGATCCGAATTTACTACGACGATAAATTGCAGGCCGTTCAGGCCGAACCTTCGCGGCTTTTACAGCTTTTTCCTGCGTCCGAGAGTACCTCGGGACCATGACGGTGATGGCTTTGGGGGATGTGCTGCGCGCGATTAAGCGGAATCAACGGATGTAACGCCCAAGCGGCTCTTCAAATGACAAATCCAAATGACGAATGACGAAATAATGTGGAAGCACAAATGTCGAGACAAAACGCTGACATGAACATCTTTTCTTTCGCGTCCGTCATTCGTTTTTTCCGATCCTTCAAAACGCCTAGTCAAACTTATTCCGCCACCTTGGATCTTGTCATTCCTTCGTTATTCGTCATTCGGATTTCGCCATTAAACAGTATGATCAGATACGTCCTTGGGATTGCCTGCCTTTTCGTCTTTGCCGTCGGCGCTGAAGCACAAATCCAAGTGGACCTGAAATTCAAGCGATTGCAGTACATCGCTTACGAACCGGTCGTAGCGACACTCAGCATCACCAATCTGGCCGGACGCGACATCGACCTTCACGATGCCGACGGACAATCATGGCTTGGATTTGAGATAACTGGAAACGAAGGTCAGCCCATCGCGCCGATCAGCGCCGAAAACGGCCAGCCGCCCTTGAAAGTCGAAACTGGACAGAGAGTCACGCATCAGATCAATCTCACTCCGCTGTATCCTGTGCACGATTTCGGCACCTATCATGTGCGGACGCATGTTTATTTTGCCGACCTGGGAAAGTTTTTTTATTCCACAACGCGAGTTTTTGAAGTAACCGACGCGCGACCAATCTGGCAGCAAACAGTCGGTATCCCGGACGGCGTTGCAGCGCCTGGGAACGTGCGCACGTACTCGCTTCTCACCAACCGCTTTCCGGACCATACTTCTTTGTACGTGCGCGTGCAGGACAGGGACAGTGGAATTGTCTATGCGACTTATTCGTTAGGCCGGGCCATCGCCTTTGAAGAACCACAGGCGGAGATCGATCATGCAAATCAATTGCACGTTCTGCACTGCTCCGCCCCGCGTGCCTGGGCGTATTCTCGCATCGGCTTGAATGGTGAATTGCTGGCGCACTCCTCCTTCATGGAAACCAAAACCCGACCACGCCTCGCCCGTGCCGCAAACGGCGACGTAGCAGTGCGCGGCGGCACGGTCGAATCGCCGGCCGCGCAACGCTCGCGTGGCACGGCACCGAAACTATCGGCTCGCCCGCCGGAACTGCCGAAAGACGATCAGTGATGCCGAAAAATCCCTACCCCCTCCGTCTGTTTGCCGCCAGTTTGCTAATCGCATCTCTGGAGTGCACGACTTTCTCCACCGCTGAGGCGAGGCGCGCTTCTCAAGATAGCGGATCGGGCACTACTGTAGTGATCGATGCGGGTCATGGCGGCTATGACCGTGGCGGAATTCCAGGCCAGCGGATTGCAGAAAAGGAGATGACTCTGGATGTCGCGCAACGGCTTAAACGTGTTCTCGCTGCCAGCGGCTATCGGGTTGTGATGACCCGGGACAGCGATGTATTCGTCTCGCTGGGGGGGCGGGTAGCAATCGCCAACTCCTACTCTAACGCCCTTTTCGTATGTATCCATTTCAACTCGGCAAAACGGATGGGCGCGGGTGGGATAGAAACATATTTTTACAGCCGCGAGAGCCTGCCGCTCGCCTCAGCAGTCCATTATTTCGTCGCGGGCGGCGCGCCTTCGTCCAACCGCGGGGTCCGACGCCGTGGTTACTATGTCTTGCGAAAGACGAGGATCCCGGCAGTGCTGGTGGAATGCGGCTTCTTAACCAACCCAACCGAAGCCGCGTACGCCCAAACCGCTTCTTATCGTCAAAAGCTCGCAGAAGAAATTGCAACCGGCGTCCGCGGTCGCAATTCCGTCACGAGCGCGTTAACGACGACGCGAGTGGCGACGGGCGAAAGCATTCCGCTGCAACCCTACATCGATCAAACCAGAGTGGCGAAATCTGAACGTCACAAGTCCAAACGTTCACACAAGAAAAGCGCGCGGAAGAAGAAGAGGTCATCGAAACCGGCCGGGTCAGAGGCAAAAGCGGGGTCAAAAGATCAGGAGGGATAATTGGACCTACCGATCCTGACTTCGGCGCAGATGCGAGCCGCGGAAGAAGCTGCTTTCGCGCGGGGAGTAGAAGTTGAAGCGCTAATGAACAAGGCAGGCGCCGGCGTTGCGCAAGCGGTCACTAAATTTTTTCGAAGACCTGGCAAGTGCATTGTGTTCGCCGGAAAAGGTCATAACGCCGGTGATGCTTTGGTTGCCGCTGAATGTTTACGGCGCCTGGGATGGAAAATTGAAGTACGTCTTGCTTTTCAGGAAGGCGATTGCAGCGAACTGATGCGCAAGAAACTTGAGAGTCTGCGCCGTAGACCGGCCGAGATCTTGGGTGCAACGCCATCGCGCGGCGGCGGGACAGATCTCGGCGTCACTCTTGTCGAACTTTTGGCCGAAGTCGCTGACCAGTTGTCCGCAGCGCAAGAAGCGATTGGGGCAGAGGCGTACTTGGGTACCGCAGCTCCGCTGATAATTCTCGACGGTTTACTTGGACTGGGAGCGAAGCCGCCGCTACGCGACCCGATTCGCGCAGCCTGCCGCTTTATTAATCAGTTGCGGGCAAAAAAAGGCGCTTACGTTTTCGCAGTCGATCTTCCGACCGGTCTCGATGGCGATTCGGGCAAGACCGATCGCGACTGTGTCATCGCGGATTTTACGGTCACGATCGGATTCGCAAAGCCGGGATTGCTGGGGGACGACGCGCTGAACTTCGTGGGCAGGCTGGAAGTTGTGCAGTTGGATGAACTGCGCTCTCCAGAGCAAAAAGCGAAAGACGTTGTCGCCGCCCTGCCAGCTTTTCGTGAATTACTGCCGAGACGCAAATTCAGTACATACAAGAACCAATGTGGCCGCATTGGTGTTGTTGCGGGTTCCAGGGGATTCATCGGCGCAGCACTGATGACGTCGCGGGGCGCGTTGCGTGCAGGCGCAGGTCTAGTGGAAGTTTTCGTTCCAGAAGAAATCTACGAGATTGTCGCCGGCGCTGCGCCGATGGAATCAATGGTCAAGCCACTCCACTCTTACCGCGATTTGCTCAAGGAAAAAGCCGACGTCTGGGCAGTAGGACCTGGTCTTGGAAAATCCTGCGCCGTGGAAATTCTCGAGCTGATCGAAAAGGCGAAGCAACCAATGGTGATTGACGCCGACGGCCTGAATATTTTGGCGGAAAAAACCTCGACGCTCAAACATTGCAAAGGCAAACGATTGCTCACGCCGCATCCCGGCGAGATGAAACGGCTTTCCTCGGACAAAAAAGAGACGCGCGCCAAAACAGCGATGAAATTCTGCCATCGTTTTTCGGTGACGCTCTTGTTGAAAGGCAGTCGAACGATTGTAGCGGAGCGTGAGCGCCCGCTGAGCTATAACACGACGGGCAATCCGGGAATGGCCACCGGCGGGATGGGCGACATTCTCACTGGAGTCTGCGCTGGTTTGGCGGGACAAGGGCTGTCTCTTTACGATGCGGCGCGACTCGGCGCGTGGGTATGCGGGCGCGCCGCGGAAATGGCGATTTTTAATGGCAGCCAAAGCGAGCAATCCTTATTGCCGCGCGACGTCCTAGACCATCTGGGCCAGGCATTCAATGAATTGTAGGGCGTCTGTGTCAGACGCCGGAAAATTGGCGTTTCACAGAAACGCCCTACAGTTTGTCGAATCCATACAGTGAATCTTCAAACCGAAAAAGCCGAGGAGTACAAGGCGCCGTCCGAGGAGACAGCCTGGAGCCGAGTGAAGAAAGCGCTCGGCCCGCTCGCAGTTGTTGGCGTGCTGATCGCAAAGTTTTTCGCGAAGCTAAAGTTCGTTCTGCTTCCACTCCTGAAATTTCTCCCCATCCTGCTGAAATCCGGCGGCACCATGCTGCTGATGATCTGGGTCTATACGCAGACATGGGGCTGGCAGTTCGCACTCGGATTTGTCCTGCTCTTATTCGTGCACGAAACGGGCCATTTGCTTGTCGCCAAAAAATTTGGACTCAAGGTCGGCGCACCCGTCTTTATTCCATTCATGGGTGCGTTCATCGCATTAAAGGAGGCGCCGCGTAATGCGTGGATGGAAGCATGCGTCGGCATTGGCGGGCCGATGCTGGGTAGCATTGGCGCATTGGTCTGCAACATCTTGGGCGAATTCTTTGCCGCACCGCTTTTCATCGCGCTCGCCTGGTTTGGGTATTTTCTCAACCTTTTTAATCTGACTCCGGTCGGAATGCTCGACGGCGGACGCATCGTGACCGCTCTCTCGCGCTGGCTTTGGTTGCCAGGATTCGCAATGCTCCTCTGGTTCGGGTGGAAATTTCCAAATTTTATCATCTGGTTGATTGTGCTCTTGTCACTACCGCGGATCTATTCGCTTTTCCGCAAACGAACCGAGGAAGAACAGCGTTATTTTGAAGTCACACCGTCCCAGCGCTGGACGATGTCGATATTATACTTCGGTCTGATTGCGGTTCTGCTTTTCGGAATGCACGTGGCGCAGCGGGATCTAAACAAATACGGAGTGCGCTCCCACGGCCACGGACGGGATGCGATCGTCCAGTAATCAAGACGCTGTCGCCGCAAAAACTTTCTCCGGTTCGAGTCCGATTCTTTGGAGAATTGACGTGAAACGTTTGTCCGAGCGAAGCGGCACGAATTCCGGAGCGATTCCAACGCCGTGCAAGGATGACGAGCGCTGCTCGCACGCGCGTTCGAGTTCGCGAATTGCGTCGTCATGCGCGCCAAGTGTCACATGCACGTGCGCAATGGCGTCACCCGGTCGGTAGCCCCAGCCTGCAACGGCTGCATTGAGAGTTTCCAATGCCTCCTTGCGCCTGTTCATTCGAGCGTAAGTGATCGCCAGACCAAACCCCGGCCTCCCGGTGAATTCTCGTGCCTTTTCGTAGAGTGTAATTGCATCATCGAAGCGCCCCATCTCTCGATACAGCGCTGCGAGCGCCGGCTCGCCATAGTGGGCAAACGTCGGGTCGAGCTGGAGTGCGCGCTCTCCGGCCGCGGTCGCTTCGTCGTAAAGACCGAAGTAACGATAGAGCTCACAGGCAAAGTTGTTCACCCAAAGTGATGCCGGGTCGATTTTCGATGTGCGTTGCAAATAAGTCAGGGCTTTGTCGCGATCGCCGCGCGCCGCATAGAATGCAGCAATGAAATAATTCGACGGCGTCGAATTTGGTTCGATCTCGACCGCGCGCTTGAATTCCGCTTCCGCGCCGTCGAGGTCCCAGTCCAGTATGCGTTTGCTCTCGGCGAGATAGACGTGCGCTTCGGCCTCTTGGTCGTTCAGTTGTAACGCATGCACCGCGGCGTCGCGAACTTTCGGGTAGGCTTCGAGCGGAGGCACAAAGGCATCAGCCAGCCACAACCACGCCTTTGCGATCCCCGTCCACGCACGACTGAACTTTGGATCTCGCTCCAGCGCGCGCTGGAAAAATTCAAGGCTCTTGCGCAATTCGGGCTCAGTGTTCTTATCGGAATAAACGAGGCCCTCCAAATACGCATCGTACGCATCCGTGCTGCGAGATGGACGTGACGGCAAGATCGCGAGCTTGAGTTTGAGAGTATCGACGATGGAGCGCGTGATCTCATCCTGTAGCGCGAAAATTCCATGCATTTCGCGCTCATATGTTTCTGACCAAATGGTAAACCCGTCGGACGCATCGATCAGTTCCGCAGTGATCCGCACTCGATTGCCATCGCGCCGAACGCTACCTTCCAGCACATGCCCGACATTTAACTTTGATGCGATTTCGGCCAGCTCGGCTTCTTTATTTTTGAACCAGAAAGAAGACCGCCGCGCCGCTACGCGCAGGCCATCAACTCTCGCCAGTGCTCCCAGAAGCTCTTCCGCAATGCCCTCACCGAAGTAGGCATGGTCTTTGGCCGGGCTTAAATCGTTGAAAGGCAAAACGGCGATAGATTTTTCAGTGGATCCTCCTGGGCTAGAACCGGGCGCGGCTTGAACAATGTCGATGCGGTGGCCGTCCAGATCGGGCGTCCGCACAATTCCGTATCGCGTCAGATCGAAAAACCACGAAAGTATCAGCGCAATTGGAAATCCGAGCACAATCAGAAGCACGATGAGGCGTACGACCCAATTCGGGATGTCGAATACGGGAAGGACCTGCGCGATTCCCTGCGCCAACGCCCAGCCCGCCACCACATACGCGATGGCAACGCTGTAAACTTTCCTGCGCTTAAGCTCGGCAAAGAATTTCTTCAGATCCACGGCGACTTAGATCGGCAATAATAGGAAACAAAGTAACTGTGCACCGGCATCGGCACAACCGGGCCGATTGACATCTATCCATATCTTGCATATGGAAAACCATATGAAGACCACCTTGAACATCGCCGATCCGGTGATGGCGCAGCTCCGACGTGAGGCGGCGCACCAGAACAAAACCATGTCTGAATTGGTCGAAGCCGCATTGCGGCTGTTTTTCGAGACGTCGCGGAAACTAAAGAAGAAAAAACTGCCGCCATTGCCGACTTTCGACGGCGGAGGATTCCTCATGGACATCTCCGATCGCAACGCTCTGTACAATGGGATGGAGGACCGTCGCTGAATGATTGTCATCGATACAAGCATCTTGCTCTACGCGGCGAACCGAACTTCGGAATTTCACAAAGCGTGTAAGGAATGTCTCGACAAGCGTCGTGAAGGCAGTTCGCCATGGTATTTGTCTTGGCCGATTTGCTATGAATTCCTGCGCGTTATCACTCATCCCGCGACCGTGGCGAAGCCATGGACCCTTACAAGTGGATGGCGGTTTCTGGAACCCTTGATCGATTGCCCTAGTGCTCACCTTCTATCGGCGACACCGCGACATGAAGCGGTTTTGACCGAGGTTATCAGCGAAATCCCGCACCTGCGCGGCAATATTCTGCATGATCTTCATACTGCCGTCCTCATGCGTGAACATGGAATTCGCGACATTTACACACGAGACGTGGATTTTCATCGTTTCCCTTTTGTAAAGGTAATCGATCCAGTCGCGTGACCACGATCACGGACTGGGTTGCGCGATCAGTTTCTGAAAGCGCGGATCGCTTCGAATCGGGTCCCATTCCCAGCGATATTTCAGATCGTTAATTGTGATGCTGTAATCAACGCTGTCCACTGCGCCCGGTGTCTTGAGCAGTCGCTCGATCAGCGGAAATGCCAGATCCTTTTCACCGACGCGAGCGTAGATCAACGCGAGGTAGCAATTCACGATCACACCGTCAACCGCATCTTTGGATTCCTTCTTGAGTTCGACCGCGCGGCGGCCCTCCCGGATCGCATCGTCTTTGCGCCCCATAAAAGCGTAGAGCCAGCCCAGATTAGCGTGTCGTATAGCGCTTAACGGCGCCTCTTTCACAGCGTCCTCAAGAATAGACTGCGCGTCTCGAAAATATTTTTGTGCTCCATCAATATCGCCTTGAGCCAGGGCGATAGAACCCTCAAAGAAACTCCGCGGTGTCCTCCCCTCACCCGTATATGAGAGTTCTTTGGCGCTTGAACTATCGATCGCACGCTTGGCTGCTGCGTAATCTCGATCCAGCATCGCGACCTCCCACCGAACCGCGGTAACCCCGCCATCAGGGTCGACCCCGGTGGGAACTTGATCCAGCAGGGACTTCAACAAATGCGTGTCTCCTTCCCACCAAAAATCCACATACCCACGTTGAATTTTCGCAACGGTGGAGGCAGGCGCCATCGCGCGCAGTTGCTCTACCCACCGCGCCGCTTCCGGCCAACGGCGCATCGCCGTGTTTGTAAAGATAAGTTCGCGGACGGTATTTGGATTTTGCGGATCCAGCCTCGCAACTCTTTCGTATCCTTCGAGCGCTTCCTGCCATTTGCCCTGTCGGCGTTTTATTGCCGCGATCAAGCGACCAATATCTCCGTTGCTCGGCGATAAACGAGAAGCGGTATCGAATTGCTCGAGGGCCCGCTCGTAATCCTGATCCATCCAGTAGATACATTGACCGAGGGCAAGATGCGCTTCTGCCAGGTTCGGTTGGAGACGCAGAGCAATTTGCGCCTCGGTGCGAGCTTTGGTGCTCCAATCCTCGGTCGGCTCGTAGTAATGGAAAACCTCAGCGCAAACGGACGCAAGCCGCGCGTGGGCAAGCGCAAAATCCGGGTCGAGCGCGATTGCCTGCATGTAAAGTTGCTCTGCGGTTTTGTAATCCTCCAGCAGCGTGTCGGGATTTCGGGAGATTTGGTTCGCTCGCAAATAAAAGACATATGCATCCGGATTCTGCGTTGGCTTGGCTGTTACTCGCGCTTGCTCATCCGAACTCAGCGTAGCGCGCAGAGCGTCGGCGATTTCACTGGCCAACTCGCCTTGCAATCCCAGCGAATCAGCCAGGGTGCGATCGTAACGATTTGCCCAAATATGCCGGTCATTGCGCGCGTCGATCAATTGCACATTCACCACAACCCGGTCGCCTTCCCGGCGGACACTTCCTTCCAGCACGTTTGCTACTCCAAGGCTCTTTGCTATCCCGCGCAGATTTTGCGCGGCGGCGTCGCGAAATTGCATGACTGAAGAGCGGCTAATGACTTTGAGGTCTTTGATCTTCGCGAGGCTGGTGAGGATGTCATCTTGGACGCCATCGGCGAAAAATGCATTTTCCTTGTCGACGCTGAAATTTTGGAACGGCAATACCGCGATGCTTTTCTCCGGCGCTAGCGCCGTTACTGCTGCTTGCCGGGAATAAAGCCAAACACTGAAGCAGACCGCGGCGGTCAAGAGAATGCCGGACGCTATCAAGACAGATTTGCGCAGAGGGACCGACGAAGAACCACTTGCCGCCTGCCCGGCTTGCTCCGCTTGCCATTGTTTAAACTTCTCCGGCAAGTGGGCGTTCCCAATTTCATCCGTGTAAAGATTCACTATGAAGATTGGAACGCCGTGCTTGACGGCGCACTCGCCCAGATCATGTAGATATGTGCGCCATTGGCGAGAGTGGGCCAGATCTTGCGCCACGCGGTGAGAAAGAAGAATGTGACCTGCATCGCCGCAATCCATCACCCGCTGCGCAATATTAATTCCTGCGCCGGCAACATTTGTCCTGTCATTGACATCGCGAACCTCATTGACCGGACCGCTGTGAATCCCCATCCGAAGCTTCAGCTTAGGATATTGCTTTAGCTTTTTACTGATCTCGATCGCACATTGAACAGGCGCCTCGGGACTGTTGAAAAAAACGAGCGCTATCCCATCCCCGGCGGGAACACGAATCAGTTTATCTGCCGCTTCCGCAGCACGCACCTGCTCTGTATTCCGGACGATCTGCGTCAGTTGTTCCAGAATCTCACGCTGTTCGTCCAGCAACAATTTCGAGTAACCCACCACGTCCATGAAGAGGACATGACCAATCTCCAACCGAACGTCTGGCTTAGCATCAGCGGCCATATCACTTCAGTTCAGCGAAAGCGCCGCAACTCCTGCGCGGCCGCAGCGTGGTCGCATTCGATCAAAAGGTAAGCAATGATGTTAGTATCGATCAGGACCACGATTAATCGCGGCCCCAGTTAATCGCCGCCTCAATTTCGCTGTCGTAATCGGCCCGCCGCGCAGTTTTTTGTGGTCATGCACGGCGCGCATCTTTACTGCGCGCATCAGGTCGTCGGGCAAATCGAGGGTTGTCTTCACCGAGCCATATGTCCAGAAAGCTGGTTTTCTGTCAAACTGCGAGGATCCGCTACCTGTGTAAATCTGTGCCAAATCGGAAGGCGTTCTTTCGATCACGACAACGCGATGCTATTTTGATGGATGCCCTTTCAGCTCGAATCGAAGTACAAACCTAAAGGCGACCAGGGGCAGGCAATAGCCAAGCTGATTAAGTCTGTCGAAGCTGGCAATCGTCACCAGACATTGCTCGGTGTCACCGGCTCGGGCAAGACTTTCACAATCGCCAACGTGATCCGCGAGTTGGATCGGCCGACGCTTGTCATTTCGCACAATAAAACGCTAGCCGCTCAGCTTTATTCCGAGTTTAAGCAATTCTTCCCTCGGAATGCAGTCGAATACTTCGTTAGCTACTTCGATTACTACCAGCCGGAAGCTTATATTCCGCGCTCCGACACCTACATCGAGAAGGATTCTTCTATCAACGAAGAGATCGAGCGATTGCGGCTTGCGGCGACGAGCGCGTTGCTCTCGCGCCGCGACACCATTGTGGTAGCCAGTGTCTCCTGCATTTACGGCATCACGTCGCCAGAAGATTATTTACAGATGCTACTAACTGTGAAACGTGGCCAGCACATTTCACGCGAAGCCGTGCTCGGCCGCTTGATCGACATGTTATATGAGCGCAACGATATGAATTTCTCCCGCGGCAGATTTCGCGTGCGCGGTGACGTCGTCGAAGTTTATCCTGGTTCCGCCGATGAAGAAGGCATCCGGATTGAGTTCTTCGGCGACGAAATTGAGGCGATCACGCGGTTTGATCCTTTAACCGGGCACGCGCACGAGTCGCTAAGTGTCATCACGTTTTTTCCGGCGAAACAATTCGTGACACCGGCAGACAAACTCAATCGCGCATTGCGCACGATCCGTGAAGAGCTGGAGCAACGTATTGTCGAACTGGAGTCGCAAAACAAACTCCTGGAAGCGCAGCGGCTGCGGATGCGCACCGAATATGATCTCGAAATGTTGCAAGAAATGGGGTTCTGCAACGGGATCGAGAATTATTCCCGCCATTTATCCGGGCGCCCGCCGGGTTCCAAGCCGTACACGATCATCGACTTTTTCCCAAAAGATTTTCTGGTTGTCATCGATGAATCGCACGCCACGATCCCACAAATCGGCGGTATGTACGAAGGCGACCGCTCGCGCAAGACTGTGCTCGTAAATTACGGCTTTCGCTTGCCCAGCGCGCTCGATAATCGCCCGCTCAATTTCGACGAGTTCATGAAGTTGACGAACCAGACAATTTACGTCAGCGCGACGCCGGCAGAATTTGAAATTCAAAACAGCGTGGTTGGAAATAAGGGATACATCCCGCATAGACGGCAGCGAATCGGAGAAGAAGAACTTGTTCCATTTGTGTTGCCTGGCGAAAAACGCTCAGCGCTAAATCCCGATAAACCGCGAGCCCGCGCACAACGTTCATCGTCCAATTCAGAAGCCCGCGTTTCACGTACTGATGAACCACCGGAAAAATTTGATGTGCACACACCGGGTGCGCCGCTCGTTGTCGAGCAGATCATCCGTCCTACTGGACTTCTCGATCCCAAAATCACGCTTAAACCGCTCAAAGATCAGATCGACGAAACGATTGAGCTCTGCCGTCAGCGCGTGGAAAAGAGTGAGCGAGTCCTGGTGACAACGCTGACCAAGCGGACAGCGGAAGATTTGGCCGATTATCTCCGCGATGTCGGATTGAAGGTGCGATATCTGCATAGCGACATCGATGCAATTGAGCGAGTTGAGATCTTGCGCGGATTACGAGCGGCAGATTTCGACATTCTCGTGGGCATCAATTTGCTCCGCGAAGGCCTCGATCTTCCCGAAGTTTCACTGGTGTGCATTCTGGATGCGGACAAGGAAGGTTTCTTGCGAAGCCAGACTTCTCTGATTCAAACGGCGGGTCGCGCCGCGCGACATGTGAATGGCGAAGTAGTGCTCTTTGCAGATCAGGTTACGCAAAGCATGGAAGCGCTCATATCGATTTCGGAATACCGGCGCGCGAAGCAAATGCAATACAACGAAGAGCACGGCATCACCCCGCAGACGGTACGGCGCGCCGTGCAGGAGAGTCTGCATACCATACTTCGCGGGCGCGAAATCGCCGCGTCGGTTATTCAGGAGGCCGGCGGGGATTTCAGCGTCACCGAATTGCTGCGAGAATTGGAACAGGAGATGCAAGAAGCCTCCGCGAACCTCGAATTCGAACGCGCAGCGCTTTTGCGCGACCAAATCATGGAAGTGAAAAGCGGCACCGGTATTTCGAAAATCGAGCCAAAACGAAGACCCGTGAAGTATTCGTCCCGCAGCCGCGGGACCGGTCGCCGACGGTCGAGGGTTTGAGTCACACTGTTTCGCACGCGCAGGTCCACAGCTCCGGATCGAGTGCTTCTTTGGTGCGCTTCGCCACAGAATGCGCGTCTGCATTTTCGCGCATCACGGCAAACATTGTCGAACCGGAACCCGACATAAGCGCCGCGCCGACTTCCGGTTGACTAAGCAACCACATTTTCAATTGCGCGAGAAAAACAAATTTTTCGAAGACCGGACGTTCAAGGTCATTCACGAAAGTCTGATCAGCGAATTCCTGCGCTTCATAACGAACACCTGGGATCTCTCGAGAATGTTGCCAGCGGGAGTATGCCCATGCTGTTGAGATGGCAAAGGCCGGTTTCAACAATAGGATCGATAACTGCTTCTGTAATTTCACGGGCGTGACGATTTCGCCGCGCCCCTTGCATTGTGCTGCAGATCGAAAAACAAAAAATGGGACGTCCGACCCGATCGGCTGCGCCATTTCCGCAAGCGCTTCCCGCGATAATTTCGCGTCGAAGAGTTCGTTGAGCGCAAGCAACACCGAAGCGGCGTCGCTACTTCCGCCGCCCAATCCGGCGCCATGCGGAATTTTCTTTTCGAGTTCGATCGAAACCGCCGGCTCGATCTCTGTTGTTTCAAAGAACGCCTCTGCCGCGCGAACAGCCAGATTGTCATCGCCCTGCGGGACTGATGGATCATCGCAGCGAAACTTGATTCCCTTTTTGGGGCCTCCTTTATCGACCCTGATCTCGTCGTAAAGCGAGATCGGCGCGATGAGCGTGTCTAGTTCGTGGAAGCCATCGTTCCGCTGTCCGAGAACTTTCAGCGAAAGATTGATCTTCGCGGGAGCCAGGACTTGCATAGTTCCTGGCAATTTGTTCTGTCATTCCGAGCGAAGTCGAGGAATCTCTTATCGTTCGGCGGAAATATCGAGAGACGTCCCCACCTCGCTCGACATGACAAATACGAACTCGGAATGACAAAAGCAGCTGACAAAATCATCGTCGCGCTAGATGTGCCGACAAAAGGCGAAACGCTTGAGCTCGTTGAGAAGCTGCGCGACCAAATCTCGTTTTTCAAAATCGGCCTGCAACTTTACACGGCTGAAGGCCCTGAAATCGTGCGGGCCGTTTTGTCCGCCGACGCCAAGGTTTGGCTCGATCTCAAGCTGTTCGATATTCCGAACACGGTCGCCAGAGCGGTCGAATCCGCGAGCCGCCTTGGTGTGCAGATGCTTTCTATTCACTTGAGCGGCGGCAGCCAAATGATCCGCGCTGCGACTGCGGCTCGGGCAAACAATAATATGTTGCTCCTTGGTGTAACTGTTCTAACGAGTTCGACTGAAGAGACACTGCGTGAAATTGGAATCGCGGGCAAGGTGGACGATCAGGTCCTGCGCCTGGCGAAATTAGGTGTCGAAGCGGGAATCGAGGGAATTGTGGCCAGTCCGCACGAAATCAAAACGCTTCGTCGTGAATTCGGCAACAAAATCAAAATAGCGGTTCAAGGAATTCGTCCGACTTGGGCGGAGCCCGGCGATCAAAAGCGATTCATGACGCCACGCCAGGCACTTGAAGCTGGCGCAGATTATATTGGCATAGGCCGCCCGATTACAGCGCATCCAAATCCGCGCGAAGCTGTTGCGAAAATCCTACAAGAACTGGCGGACTGATACGAAATGCCAATCTTCTCTGCACTGGACGTTTATCACCAAGGTGGCGCGGACTCGGCCGCGATGAACATGGCAATTGACGAAGCATTGCTCGAGCAAGTCACGGTTCCCTCCATTCGCTTCTATCGCTGGCGGTCCCCTGCTCTCTCATTTGGATACTTTGGTCGATTTGCCGATGTCGCTCGCTACCAGGACGAGTGCGATTTGGTCCGGCGTTGGACAGGCGGCGGAGTTGTGTTTCACGGAGAAGATCTCACTTATTCAATTGTAATTCCCGCGAGCGATGCAGCCTTCACTGAATCATCGATGTCGATCTATGAAGATATTCATCGCGCTTTGGTCGACGCACTAGAAAAAGCCGGACAACATGCAGTTGTAGCCGCGGGCGGTGAACGCGGCGGAATTACTGGGGTCAACGCCCCCGACTACAATTGTTTCGAAAACCCCGTCCGTGTAGACGTGATGCTTGACGGCTGCAAAGTTGCGGGTGCGGCCCAACGCCGAGTGCGCCACGGATTGCTGCACCAAGGCAGCATCCAAGGAGTCGATGTTGGAAATGGTTTGGCAGAACGATTTGCCGAGGCCTTGTCCACGAATTGTAGTGAACGCGAAGTCGATGACGCGATTTTGAATCGGGCAGGAGTACTCGTTCAGCAAAAATACGGAACCCAAAATTGGCTGCGGAAGCGTTGAGGATTGTAGGGCGTCTGTGTCAGACGCCTCCTCTTTCCCTGGCGTTTCACAGAAACGCCCTATAAAATTTACGCTCGTGTTGCTTTGACAACACACAACCCGCCCCGCTATTCTCGGCTCGTGGAACTCTTCGCGCGCTCACGGCCAAGCCGGACTGGGACTGCGACGACGGCCGCCTCTTCTGCCAGTTCGCTGGCTAAAGTGGCGAAGTTGGTTCGGCCACATCTCGACGAAGTCGAGACGCGCATTGCGCAACAAGCGGCGGCTTTCGATCCGGCAATCGAAGGCTACGTCGTGTACGCAGTTGGTAGTCGCGGCAAACGTTTGCGGCCGCTGCTAACGCTTCTGGCCGGTGGCGCAACGGGTGAGATTAACCCAGGACATGTCGATCTTGCCGTCATTGTGGAACTCATCCATATCGCCACGCTCGTGCATGACGACGTCATGGATGAAGCGGAGCGTCGTCGCGCACAGCCCACTGCCAATGCGCGCTGGGGAAATTCGCTGAGCGTTTTGCTGGGCGATTGCCTCTTCGCGCATGCGCTCACGTTGTCGACAAATTTCGAGAACGCGGAGATTGGCCGTGCAATTGCGCGTACGGCTGCAACTGTTTGCTCCGGGGAGATGATTCAGACTCAGCGTAGGTTTGATCTCAACCTCGGCGTTCAGGATTACTTGCGAATCGTCGAAATGAAGACCGGATCGTTGTTCTCCGCGGCGGCGGAATTAGCTGCAGTAATCAGTGAAGCGGACCCCAACGTGATCGAAACATTCAAGAACTTCGGGTTCCAAATTGGGACGGCTTATCAGATCTATGACGATTGTGTTGATCTCGCCGGAAGCGAAAGAGCAACCGGCAAAACACTCGGAACCGACCTCCGCAAAGGCAAGTTTACACTGCCGGTTTTGATTTTCCTCCGGTCTGCGTCGGAGTTTGAGCGGGAGCGCTGTTGCCAGCTTGTCCTCGAAGAACAAGTCGAAGAAATGATTGAGCTCTTGAAGAATGGCGCGACCAACGGAGCGCTAAACGAATCGATCGCCGCTGGGAGCGACTTGATCCGCGAGGCGCAAACCACATTAGATGGATTGAAGTTGAATCCCTACGCCGAGGCACTGTCCTCCCTCGGCGACGCGTTGTGCGAAATGTTCGATCGACTTCGCGTCTGATGTCGCGGCACTAATGCCGCTCGCTCCTACTTAAATGTCGCAGCTGAAAATCCGCGAAATGCCGCAGGATGAGCGGCCGCGGGAAAAACTTGCCGCTCACGGAGCGGCAGTCTTAACCGATCCAGAATTAATCGCGATTTTGTTGCGCACTGGAATTCCGGGCGCCAATGCGATCGAAGTCGCGCGCAAATTGTTGAAGGATTACGGCTCGCTCAGCGGATTAAGCCGTTGCACGGTCGACGAGCTATCCAAGATGCGCGGCGTTGGTTTTGCCAAAGCAGTACAGCTGGTTGCCGCCTTTGGACTCGGCCAGCGTCTCGCGCGCGAAACATTATCAAAACAAAAAATCGATTCGCCCGAATTAGTCAACGAACTCGTCGGGCCCGAGATGCGGCGACTTCGGAAAGAATCGCTGCGCGTAATCCTGCTCGATACGCGTTATCATTTAATTCGAGTCGAGGAAGTCTCGATAGGAAGCGTAAACGAGAGCATCGCGCATCCACGCGATGTCTTTCGGCCCGCCCTTGTCGCTTCCGCCTATGCGGTGATCGTCGTGCATAACCATCCTTCCGGTGATGCGTCCCCCAGCCAGACGGACCATAGCCTGACAAGGCGTCTGGCAGAAGCCGCTGAATTATTGCAAATCAAACTGCTGGATCACATCATCATCGGCGCGCCAACGGAAGAGAATCCCGGATATTTCAGCTTCAAGGAAGCGGGCGTGTTGTAGGATAGAAAAATCCGAATATCGAAATCCGAAAACAGATGCGCAGTGCAAAAATTGATCCGACAGCGATTGTCGATGCGGCCGCACAAATCGGTGCCGAGGTAGAGATCGGGCCGTTCTCCATCATCGGACGGCAGGCGACGATCCATGAGAGAACAATCGTGCAATCGCACGTAGTGATTGAAGGAGAAGTCGAAATTGGTGCTGGCAATTTTGTTGGTCACGGTGCAATCATCGGCGCCCCGCCGCAGGATGTTTCATTCTCGCCCGAACGAAAAACGAAGGTCGAGATCGGAAACGACAACGTTATCCGCGAATATTGCACCATTCATCGCGGCACGGCCGAAGGAAGCTCGACGAGAATCGGTGATAGGAATTTTCTGATGGCCGGAGCGCATATAGGCCACAATTGCTTGATCGGAAACAACGTTGTTATTGCGAACAATTGTTTACTGGCTGGTTACGTGCGCGTGGATGACGGCGCATTCCTCGGTGGCGGATCGACCTTTCACCAGTTCATGCACATCGGGCGACTGGTGATGGTACAAGGCAGCTCCGCATTCGGGAAGGATCTGCCGCCCTTCGTCGTCGCAGCAGAACGCAATTGTGTCTTTGGAATAAACATCGTTGGACTGCGTCGCGCCGGATTCAGTGCCCAAGATCGAGAAGAAATCAAAGCAGCATTCAAGCTTGTTTACATGAGCGGACTGAACATCGGCCAGGCGATTGAAAAAGCGGCAACGATGAAGTTTAGAGCTCCAGCGCGCGAATTCCTGGACTTCGTGGCGAACGCAAAAAAACGCGCCATTTGTCCTCTCAAACGCGGCGCCAAGGAAGAAATCTCGATTTAACAACAGGCACAGTTCGATGTTGCCAATTGACGAGCGGTCCGTTTAAAGACACAAGCTAGAGCGCATGGTTAATCCCATGCGATTTACTGGCCTTTGCCCGAATTAGCCAAATAACAAGCCAGCTTTGCCCAACGACAGCAACCAGTGCAACAAAGGGCTGGACTACGAAGAACGAAAATCCGTAAATAATGTTCGCTGGGTCGAAGCGTTTCATGCCGGCGAGGTCATAGGCAAAAGCAGTGGCGATGACGGCACCGAATAGAGCTCCAAAGCTAGCCAAAGCCAAAACCAAGCAAAATGGCAACGCCGTGCGAACATAAGCAAATGACCACAGGCCGGCTGAGTACACATCAAGCAAGATTAAAAGGGCGAGAACGAGCAATCTGATGTAATAATACTGCGCGTACACAGGGGTCTAACGAGAATTAGAGGAAATTTCGTAGCTAATGGCGAACATTTTTTCGCCTAGTTCGCAATCGTCGGATTGAGTCCGAGCAGCGCAAGCATGCGGCCGGTTTTTCCTTTTTCGGCGCGATAGGAATAGTAACGCTCGAGATCGCATGCGGTGCATACACCGGAATCATGAATTGTTTTCACGCCAAGCGCGCGGCATTGTCGGATAATCGCAGCAGCGAAATCGACTTCGTAGTGTGGCGGGCGAATGCAGGGGCTGACCTGAACAACTAAATCTGCAGGATCTGATCCGAAACGATCGATCATTTGCGTAATCGCGTTGGTGAGGACGCCGAGCTCGGTGCCTTTGCGCCCGGAATGTACCAGACCGATAGCCGGCGTTTTTGAATCGACAATGTAAACCGCGCAGCAGTCCGCTACGTAAACGCCTAGGACGACGCCACGTTGATTGGTGATGATGCCGTCGCATCCGGGGAATTGGCGGCCCACAGGGCCGCGGCTACAACGATCGACAACTGCGATTTTGTTTCCGTGAATTTGCTGAGCGGTGAACAGCGGCCAATCGCCCACGCCGATTGCGTTGCGAATTCCGCGATGCGCGACATCAAGCCTCTTCAACACTTCGGCCTTATCGTGCGAAACATCGATGCCCGGGATTCTGTGCGTGAAAGCGTGACGACAGATTCCGATCGCGCTCAGCGCGGGAAATTGCTCGAAGGGCAGCTCCATCATTTATCTATACTCGCATTTATGCAGGCGCACTTGGCCAAAGCGACGCGGGGACGCGTCCGCACGCCGAAAGTCTGCCGCCGGACGGACTCGTCCAGTGGCGAGCTGTCGCGAAACAAAAGAACATCTTGAGTGAATTTTCGCCCGCGGTGCTTTGGTAGTGCGATGTGTCCTCGCATCGCTTTCATTGCTTAATTTGCGTCTGCGACGATTTATGTAGCATCGTCTTCGGAGAAGCCGATCCACCCAAGGTGGAACGCGTTCTCCTCAACGCATTGTCGTTGCAAAACGGCATTCGAAGTTTGCCGCTTGGAATCGGCGAATTCGCAGCGCGTTACCGTGACCGTTTTTTTCGTTTTCCTTCCGCGTCCACGCCACTGCTGGTGTCGTAGGTTTTGGACTTCGTTGCGTGCGGCGTGAGGTCGGCGAACATCTCGTGATAGGTGCTCTGCGCGCCGGTGGCCCGATCGAACTCTGCCAACGAGGAGTTGTATCCGAAGAGAGCTTGTAAACGTGTCGATTGCGCTGTGAGCAGTTGCACCTGTGCGTTTAGCACATCTAACTGCGTTCCCGCCCCTGCGTCCAAGCGCGCCTTGGCCAGTCGCAATGCTTCCTCAGCTTGCTCCACATTTTTTTCCTGACTTTGAATCAGTTCACGATTCTGCTGTAAATTTGAGTAGGCCTGTTGTATCTCGAGTTCCACCTGCCGAACGTCATCGTCGTAGGTGATCTTGGCTTCGGAAAGCAGGGCCCGCTGTTGTATCACCTGGCCAGCGATCGCGCCGCTGTCCCAAATTGGCATGCTGCCCTGGACCATCGCGATCCAACCTTTTGAGATATCATGCCAACTGGAATTCGTCGGCGAGCTCACCCATTCGCCGCCGCCCGTCGTGGTGATATTGGGGAGCCACTGGCCCGCCGCCGCGTGCAGTTGCTCTTTCTGATTCAGCACATTTGCGCGGGCCTGTTTAAGAAATGGACGCCGTTCTTTTCCCAGCTCGATCGCATCAGCTAACGCGATGGAGCGCGGGATGTATGGCATTTCACCCACCACTTCCAATGGCGGATTTTCACCGCGCCTTGGCTGAAAATCCAAGCCGAGTGTCTTGGCCAGCTGCAACTTCGCTATGCGTAAGTTGTTTTGCGCAGTGATGAGTAGCGGAAGCTGATTGTACAGCGCTACCTCGGCTTGCAACACGTTGAAGCGCGGAACCGTTCCGGCTTCAAAACGGTTCTGCTGGTCCTTTAGTTGAGCTTCTAAAAGATGCACTGATTGCTCATTCACAGTGACCAGCTCTCGATTGACCACGATTTGGTAGAACTGCGTTTTCACGATCGCGATAAGCTGGTCCAGAATATTCCGAAAGGCGAAGTAGGCGCTATCCCGCTGAAAGAAGCTCCCGCGGATTTGGGGGTAGGTTGTGCCGTTGAAAATCAGTTGCTTCCCGAGAACGGAGATGGTGTAGGACACATCGCTTAGCTCAGTGGCCGTGACGGATGGTGTGGGCGATGGATCCGCTACCTGCGATCGCGGCGAGTCAACAAGGGATGCGGCCCCGCTCGTCGCTCCTAGCGTTGTACCGGTTCCAGTCGTAGTGCCCGTCGCTCCAGTCGTGCCTGTCGTTCCAAATATGCGGGCGCCTTGCAAGTTCGGATCAGTCCATGTAAAATCCGCAGCGGCTGTGATCTGTGGCAGCGCCTGCGCGCGGACCTGGATGATTACGCCTCTGGTTCGCTTGATCTCCTGCTCTGCGTTGAGAAGGGCCGGATTCTGTTGCAGCGCCGTCAGGATGGCCTGATCCAGAGTAAAAGTCGGCACCTTACCGACAGATCTTGTTTCGCCGGACCTTGTTTCGCTGCCGCCAAAAACCGGCTGACCAAGGATGCCGAACGTTGCAAAAATCCCCAGCAAAAGAAAAAATTCTCTCATACAGGTTTAGCGATTAGATGCGCGAAGGCCGCGACGCGAATTTAACATTCGCCGTTTTACCGCAGTCTGATAGCACCGCCGCCAGATAAATGAAAATCATTTCGATTGGCAGTAATCGTAAATCTTACCGTAAATCTGCAGCCAGGCCTTTTGTTCGTCTGGCGTGAGGTGATCCAGAATTTTCACAAGATTGCCGACGATCTCCTCGCGGATTCGCCTCACCAGCGCTGAACCCTTCGGGCTAATGCAAACCATTACCTTACGCCGGTCATCCCGCGCAACTGAGCGCACCACATAACCGAGATTTTCAAGGCGCGCTACCAAACCGCTCGCCGCCGCGGTCGTGTGCCCCATCTTCTGCGCAATGGCAGACATGGTGAGAACTTCTTTTTGATCGAGATACGCGAGAAGAAAAAATTGGGGGAACGAAACGTTGCCGGGCGCCAGCTCTTTGCACAGACGCAACACGAAGCAGCGCTGCATTTCCAGAACGATGTGGGAAAGCCGTTCTGCATCCGCACGAATTTGATCGGTCGGGCTTCGTGCAAACACGGTCAAGGCTTCCGTACTCAAGGCGACTAAGCTAAAAATGCGTGCACGGCCTGTCAAACCGCTCCAACCGTGAGAATTCGCTTTTACCAAAGTTGAACATCAATATTCTCACCTGCTCTTAGCGACTCGCCTACAGCAACGCGCAGCAGTGCATTCGATTGGCTCAACCCGAAGAGCGCATGCGATTCCTGGCGCCCGATCGGCGTGAATGTTCCGTTCTCGATTCTGCCGCGAACGTAATGCGGGCGATCGCCTTCATTTGTGAGATCGACCGTCAATTTTGCCGGCACCCCTGGCAGATCGAGATCGTTCGCGCCCATCATTTTCAAAATCGCGGGACGGACGAATTGCAAGAATGTGACGAAGGCTGATACGGGATTGCCGGGCAATCCAAAGACGGCGCACTTCCCAATTTTGCCGAATAAAAATGGTTTACCGGGCTTGATTGCGACTCGCCAGATGTCGATCCTCGCTCCAAGCGAACGCAAGACCGATTGCACCAGATCGTGTTCGCCTACTGAAACGCCGCCGCTCACAACCAAAATTTCATTTTTAATTGCGGTTCGAAAGGTTCGGCCCAACGCTTCCACGTTATCGCGGCACGTTTCTGTCGGCTTAACAACTGCACCGCATTTTTGCAGCAGCGCCTGCAAAAGGGTGGAATTGCTCTCGTAAATTTGCCCGGGCTGAAGTTTTGTTCCAGGCTTGGCCAGCTCATCGCCGGTCGAAACCACCGCAGCGCTCACTTCGCCGCCTACGACCACATCGACGATCCCTTGCGAAGCGAGCAGGCCAAGCATCGCCGCGTCAATCCGATCGCCTTTTGCCAGAATCTTTTGACCTTCGGCAAGATCGCAGCCGCGCCGCCGAACGAATTCGCCTGGATCGACATCCACAGTCACCACGATCTCGTCGCCTTCGCGCGTCGTGTCCTCCTGCATGACAACCGCGTCTGCGCCGGCAGGTATCGGCGCGCCGGTAAAAATTCGGACTGCTTCGCCGGGAGAAATCCGGAGCTGCCGATCAGCACCAGCCGGCTGCTCGCCGATCACTTGCAATCGCGCGCCTTTTCCAGTTGAGGTCACCACGACGGCATAGCCGTCCATGGCCGAATTATCGAACATCGGCAGCGGTAGCCGCGCTGCGACATCACGTGCGCTAAAGCGGCCCAGCGCGCCTGCAAGCGGAATTGTTCGCTCGCCCAGCGGACTGACTTTCTCCAAGATTCGGCTGCGGGCTTCTTCTTCGGTGATCATCCCGGATCTAATCAATTAGCAATCGGGAATTGGCAACTCCGATGAAATCGCGAGCACGCGACGAACGTCGGTGTTGGCAATTGGAAATTCTCCGCGATATTCTCGAGCTGTTTTTGGTGAGGTGGCTGAGTGGTTGAAAGCAGCGCTTTGCTAAAGCGCCGTAGCCCAAAGGCTACCGAGGGTTCGAATCCCTCCCTCACCGGATCCATCGTTGTTTTCGGGCTAAGCACCGAAAGTTAAAGTAAAACTTAAAGTTTCGATGAGCTAGTTAGGCTAAATGATCACGCTGGACGAGCAAGACCCGAAGCATCGACTATTTTCCCGCCTAGTTGTCGCGCAGCGTGACATTGGTGAGGCGCGGCGAGCGATTCAGCTTATCAGCAAGCACCACGCGCCTGAGGGCGGTGAGTTATATGAGAGATTGTTCGCGGCGGCTGTCATAGCCTACGCGCGCCCCTTCATCGTGGCACGAGCGTATCCTGGTATTCCGCCGAAGTTCCAGAAGTTCGAGGATCGAGCTTTCCAGACCTTTCACGACGAGATAATTTCGTTTCGCAACAAGTTTGTAGCGCACTGCGATGCCAGAGACGTCAAGGTGCAGATCTTACCAAAGGGTACTCAGTTTCGCCGAAGAGACGGCGCGATGTTTACTGTAGCGCGACACGGCACGGGCGTCAGCACACGCTGGTTCCGAGCTAAAGGATTATTGCCATTTGAGGAGTTATGCTCATATCAGCTGAAGAGACTAGATCGTGAAGTTGCCGCGTTATCGAACCAGCTATTCCCGATGAAGCCCCAACTAGGGTCGCGACCGTCGGCAATATAAAAGTCGCGAGGTCGAGCGCCTCAATGGCATTGCTGCCTAACGAGTATTCTCATTTGACCTGATTTGATCTGACGCGCGTTTTCATAGGTAAAATTGGCGGGCTTGTGTTCCGACGTAATCCCTCATGATCTGACAAAATCCTGCTTGCCGGATAAAATAGCGGGACAACGACTGCGGCAGGTCGAGCACCTCAACTCGGGTGATTTACTGATCGATCTTTCGGCTTGTGGGGCCAGCGCGTTCGGTAGTAAAAAGAGTCGGCAGAGAACTGACTCAGAATGGACGACGCCACTGTTATCCGCTGGCTTCGGATTCGAATCCCGTAGGCTCCATTTTCTTTTTGCCCAATCGGCTATCGTGCCTTGCGCGGTAACGAACATGTAACTTTTCCCGTGCAGCGCGCAGCGCGAACCGCTGCGATTCTACCGGCATGAAAACAAGAATCGATCGTACAGCAAATGGCTCTAGTAGGGACGAGAATCGCCCTCTAGAGGATAACTTGGAGAACAGAAAACCCCGGAAACGATTCATCAGCCGTCGTTCTTTCTTGAGTAAAACGATCGCCCTGGGAGCAGGAACTGTCGGCGCAGGACTGTTGAGCAGTATCCGAGCCGCAGAGGCAAGTTCCAGTCTTTCACAGGGAGACGCGGCACTACTTCGCTTCCCAGCGGCTCTGGAGATACTCGAGGCCGACTTTTGGATTCAATACAACGAACTCGGCGGCATCCAGGACGATGAAGTCCCAGGCGGCCATGGCAATCCAGCCTATACCGAGGCCTTGGAGGTTATTGAGGATGAAATGAGAGACTACATCCATGACAACACCGATGATGAGATCACTCATCACCAGTTCCTCAACGCGTACCTGGTCTCCAGGGGAGCGCCTCCTGCAAAT
>JBKPDP010000035.1:0-52554 GCA_046727935.1 Verrucomicrobiota bacterium
CGACATCCTGCAATTGATTCTGGAGAAACGCGGCCAGATGGAGCGCACCGAGTCGCTCGATACGCGCCGGGTGATGTTGCATTGCGAATTGCCGCTCAACGAAATTCTCGTCGATTTTAATGACAAGATTAAGAGCATTACACGCGGCTACGGCTCGATGGATTACGAACACGCCGGCTATCGCCCGGCGAAATTGGTGAAACTGGACCTGCTTGTTAATGGTGAGCCGGTCGATGCGTTCTCCACGATCGTGCACAAAGATCGCGCGGAGGCGCGGGGACGCCAGCTGGCAGCCAAACTAAAGGAAGTGATCCCAAGGCAGCTCTACCAGGTGGCCATCCAGGCAGCTATTGGCGGGAAAATTATTGCGCGCGAAAGCGTTTCAGCATTGCGAAAAAATGTAACTGCGAAATGCTACGGCGGCGATATCACGCGCAAACGCAAGCTGCTGGAGAAACAAAAGGAAGGAAAAAAACGGATGAAAAGCATTGGGAAGATCAACATTCCTCAGGAGGCGTTCATTGAGGTGCTTAAAGCGCAGTGAGCTTTTTATTTTGTCATGTTGAGCTACCTCGAAACATCTCGGTTAACAGAGTCCCCTCCCACTGCGCTTTGAAATGACGAAATCCTAATGACGAATGACGAAGGAAATCCGAATGAATAATTACGAATTAGCCAGGCGATGCGGCGTAACCTTGTTGCCTTCGTCATTCGTGCTTGGTCATTGTTTCGTCATTCGTCATTCGAGCTTTGTTCTTTTCTAGCCATGTTTACATCGCGCCACGTGAAACATAGCCGCCTGCTCCTGCGGCACGCCCGAAAGTACCTGCGCTACAAGGACGACCAGCTCAGTAGCGTGGATCGCGACCAAATCGATGCGGGCATGCAGGATCTCCGCGAAGCGTTACGTCAGAAAGACCGCGAAAGAATTCACAGCACGGCCGATGCGCTCGATAAAACACTTCACAGGCTCACTCCGGTGACCTGGGAGTCGCATTGGCGAGAGAATTGCGAGGTGATTTTGGTGGCCATCGTTGTGGCCGTGGGCATTCGCTCTTACTTCTTACAACCGTTCAAAATTCCCACAGGCTCGATGCAGCCGACCTTGAATGGAATCATTGGCTATCCGAGCACGACCCCCGCGCCAAACATCCTGCGGCAGATCGGAGAGTTCATCGTTCTGGGTCGCAACTACGTCAACGTTGTTTCTCGCGAGGATGATCAGCTTCTTGAAATTCAGCCAAAGAAAATGTTCTTTTTCTTTACTTTTTCGCAGCTGATCTGCCAGCGGCAAAAATATCTTGTCTATGCGCCGCCCGAGACGCTCAGCCATGATTTCAACGTTTTCCCGGGCCGCATTTATCATCGCGGCGACATTATTGCCAGAGGCGCAATCGATACGGGCGACCAGGTGTTTGTCGATAAGTTTAGTTACAACTTTGTTAAGCCGCATCGGGGCGATGTTTTTGTCTTCCGGACAGATCATATTCCAGGCATTCGGGAGGATCCTGAGGCAGGCGCGCCATTTTATATTAAGCGGCTGGCCGGTCTGCCCGGCGATCGTTTGAGAATCGACCCACCATTTCTTTATGTGAACGACAAAAAAGCAGAAGCTTACGGTTTTGCCCGGGTTATGGCAGCGAAACCTCCTTATCGCGGCTATGCCTTGGGCCACGAATATCTGTCGCAACCAGATCGTACGTTTACCGTGCCACAGGATGGCTACTTCGCCTTGGGTGATAACAGTTACAGCAGCTACGATAGCCGTTACTGGGGAGCAGTTCCCGAAGCAAACCTCGTGGGGCGTGGCTTGCTGGTTTATTGGCCCTTCGATCGGCACTGGGGACTGATTCGCTAGATGATTCTACAAGTGGTAGGGACGGAGCGCCGGATCACGCGTTCATGTTCGGCGAGCCTCCGGTGCAGCGGGCAGGCTCTGGTCGCGCCCTACCAAAACATTCTTTTCTGAGATGTGGCGACATTTGCCGCGCGTGTACCCGCTACTTGGACTTTGCGGTGGGTACGCGATTGTAATGATCTTCAATCCGGTGCGGCAGGCACTGGGGGACGGTTTTCGTTGCGTGCGGCGCTATAAACGCATCTGGGTTACCTTTGCGCTCCTTGGGTTTGGCTATTTCTTTTTCCAGTTTGTCACCTTCACTCCGATCCGAAACTGGGGCGATCTTGATTTAAATCAGATTATCTCGTTGCCACACTGGTATTGGCCGCGATTCGTGGACGTATGGCGCGAAACGCCGTTGCCTGCCCTGGAAGGGGTTGCAGGAATTTTTGATAACGCGACGACTACTTATCCGCTCTCCGTGGTGGCCGCCGTGTTCATGCTCGCCAACTGGCGGGGATTGCACGGCGCCTTGCTTCGAGCACTGTGGAAGCGTTACCGCTTCTGGGGTCATCTTATCTATTTGATTCTACTGCTGAGCGCGCTGGCGTCGCTCCTGAAGCCAATTGTGTTCTGGCGATTACCAGAGTGGAGTGGTCTGGTTCCGGCCGCCGGGCTCCTGCGAATCTCGGCCACGGTCGATGCGACTGCGTTCATTTTCGAATACCTCCTCGGAGTCTACATCCAGGTGTATCTCATTACGGTCTGCCTGGCCTGGATAAAAGGCGTGAGCTTCGAAGAAGGAGAACTCTTTCGCTTCGCCATGCGGCGCTTCAGTTATGTTTTAGAATGGGCCGGGATTGTCGTCGCGGTAAGCATGTTAATCGTCCGATTGCCTCTTCTCCTCGCCTATTTCACGAACATTCCCAGCGCCCTCGATTACCTGCCGATTGCGCGGGTGCTGATGAGCATTTTGATCATTGCCTTTTGTTCGGTCCAAATTTCCCTGGCGCTCCATAACGAAACCTTGATCGACGCGATGCGCGCCCACGGCCGGTTCATTCGAAATAACGCGGTTCGTCTTGGGTGGTTTTTGATTATCTGCGGCATCCATTTTTTTTGCATTATGGTCTGCGACGCCATCGTACGTAGCGCAATCGCCGATCGATTGGGCGCATTGTTCCTTTGGAAATTGAGTTTTGCTTTTTTTCGGGGAGTAATCACCGGCTGGCTTTTGGCTTCGTGGGTCTGTTTATTTCGCCAGTGTGAAACCGGCCGCATTAGCGGTGAGAAATGGATTCAGTATTAGAAAATTGGCCTGCAGAAGGGCAAACGTGAATGCGGCGACGATTACTCGCCAGAGCAAATCGAATCTCGCCCTTGCGTTCATTTCGTTAGGGCGCGAGCGAAAACGCGATATCACTGTTTTCTACGCGTTCTGCCGTGTCATCGACGACATTGCTGATTCCTCACAGCTGAGCGTGGTCGAAAAGCGAGTGCGTCTGGCGAAATGGCGCCACGTGCTTCACGCCGCAGCCCAGGACGAGCCGCTTCTTGCCCGCGACGTAAGACAGTTGATCGCCAAATACTCGCTGCAGCTCGATATGCTGGAGGAAATTATTGCGGGCGTAGAAATGGACCTGAGCACGCTACGATATCCCACCTTCGAAGAGCTCCGGGTTTATTGTTATCGAGTCGCCAGCGCCGTCGGCTTGGTAAGTATCGAGATTTTTGGCTATCGCAATTCGCGCTGCAAACAATACGCGATAGAGCTGGGGCTGGCTTTGCAAATGACCAATATCATCCGGGATGTCGGGAAAGATTTGCAGAATGGCCGCATCTATCTGCCGCAGGAAGATCTGGCGCGGTTCGATTATTCTGAAACAGACCTGACACAGCGGCAGTATAATGAGCGTTTTGTTCAACTGATGGAGTTCCAGGCGAAGCGGGCACGGCAGTTTTTCGCCAATGCGGCGGCAGCTTTACCCGCTGAAGACTGCAGGGCCATGGCGCCGGCGGAGATTATGGGCTCGGTCTATCGCGGTTTGCTTCGACGAATTGAGCTGGACAAGTTTCGGGTTTTCGAAAAAGAATACCAGTTAAGCAAGCTGGAGAAGGCAGTCCGGATCGCTGCCCAACTTTTCAAATCTTTTTTGAATCCACCGCGGCGGACGTCCGTCTGACCTCCGGTTTGCGAAACCTTACTAACGAATATGAAACCAAACTCTCTCAAAATTCTCTCAGCCGTTATAGCTGGACTCTTTGTACTAGCCACGAGCCTTTACGCGCAAGGCATCGACACACGCACAACCCACGCGGTTATGGGAGCGACTGCGATCACGAAAGCAGATGCCGAGAAAAAATATCCGCCGCCAAAGGCAGGGTATCCTCCTGGAAGCCGAGATCCGCATGATGCTTCGGGACTGGTTACTAGCCCGTATCCGCCATATCAGAAGTATGACTGCGCAAAAATTGCGCACGGCGGACTAGTCCTCGACATACGCGCAAAAAAAGTATTCGTAAGGCCATAGCAACGTCGGCGTCTCTGACAGAGGGCTAGCTTGGGGGAACGCTGTCCGCAACCCCCGCTGCGGTTTGCGGTTTAATGCGGCAAGAAGATCTGCATCATGAAAAGAGGAATTGTTGTGTTTACCTCGGGCGTCGCTCTGAGTTTTTGTATTCTCACTTCATGTGACACCCCGGTTGGCCAAAGGGCAGCATGGGGCGCCGCCACCGGCGCGATCATCGGCGGCGCGGCAACGGGCCACATTCGCGCCGCGTCTATTGGCGCAGCCGCAGGAGCGGCCGCTGGCGCGTTAACCGGCGCAATTATTCAGGAGAATCAAGCTGCGCGTTATGGTCCGCCGCCGCCGGGCGGCTTTCCATATGCACGCTGGGCCGGAACGCCAGGCTTTTACTACAGTCCGTATACGGGACGCGTCTATGACCTTCGAAGAGTTCCGCCCGGCGGACTTACGCGCGATGTCGATACCGGCCGGCTTTTCCGGAAACCGTAACCGAGAATAAGCTGTAGCCACCGGTTCGCCGCAGGACGAATCCGTCCGGTGTGCGGACCTATGACCGGTCGTCTTTTCGACTACGAAGACAATCATGTGGAACGGCCCGCAGGGCCGTGGCTACAACAGGCGTCACAGTCAGGCCGCGATCAGCGCGCCTGCGCCCGGAGTGCATCCACGAGCGCTCGCGCTTCCTCAGTCATCTTCAATAGTTCCGGCCACGGGCGATGATAGTTTTCACCGGGCAATTTACGCGTTGCGTCGAACCCCATATGCGAGCCGATGTTCTGTTGGCTGGGCGCGTGGTCGAGCGAATCGCTTGGATTCTTGATGATAGTCGTGTCCCGCGCGGGATCGGTATTCGCGCACAATCGGAAGAGCACTTCGGTTGTGTTGTGCACATCGCAATCTTCGTCCACGGCCACGATGTATTTGCTGAACATCATCTGGCCCATGCCCCATAGGCCGTGCATCACTTTGAAGGCTTGATAAGGATACTGTTTCCGGATGCTGACGAAGACGAGGTTATGAAATACGCCTTCGGGCGGCAACGTCATATCCACAATTTCCGGGAAATTCATTTTGAATACCGGCAGGAAAATCCGCACACAGGCATCGCCGATGTAATAATCCTCCATCGGCGGGATGCCGACTATGGTCGTTGGGTAAACTGCGTCACGCCGATGCGTGATCGCCCTTAAATGGAATACTGGGTAATCCTCGACCGCGGTGTAAAAGCCAGTGTGATCGCCAAAGGGACCCTCGGGGCGCATTTCACCAGGCTGGACATATCCTTCAAGAACAAAGTCAACGTCCGCCGGCACCTCAAGATCGATAGCCTTGCATCGAACAAGCTCGATTGACTTTCTTCGCAGAAAACCGGCGAACAAGAGTTCGTCCAGACCGTCCGGCAGCGGCGCGGTTGCAGCGAAGGTATATACGGGATCGCCACCCAGCGTGACTGCCACGGGCATGCGCTCCCCACGCTCGTAATAGCGCTTGCCATGTCGCGCGCCGACCTTGTGAAGCTGCCAGTGCATTCCGGTCGTGTGTCCATCATAAACTTGCATCCGGTAAATACCGACATTGCGCGCGCCAGTCTCGGGATCGCGCGTATGCACATTTGCCAGCGTGATGAAACGGCCGCCATCTTTGGGCCAGCATTTGAGGATCGGCAGATCTTCCAATGAAAGCTTGTCTCCGTTTTCGATGCGATGCAGGACTTCCTGGCATGGCGCATCGCGTACGGATTTCGGGCGCGCGTGCAGCAGATGGATCCCTTGTTTGAGCAAGCTCCAGCCTTCGCGCAGGTCGGTAGGCGGTTTCGCTTTCAGAATGAGTTGAATTTCCCGCGCGACGTCTTCGATGTCTGCAACCTGAAGCGCGAGTGCCATGCGGCGGCGCGACCCCATCGTGTTGATTGCGACGGGGAATTCTGATTTTTTTCCATCGACAATCGGCTGCTCGAACAAAAGGGCTTTTCCGCCACCGGGCGATTTCATCTCACGGTCCGCCCACTCTGCGATGAGCAGATCGGTATCGACGGGAATTGCGACGCGTTTCAACTCGCCCGCTTTCTCAAGAGCGTCGAGGAAACTGCGGAATGAGCGGTAAGCCATTGCGAAGACGTGCTGCTAAACTCATTCGTATGGCCACAGAATGCGAACGAAATTGTTTACGACCCTTATGGCGGCGGCGACGGCAAATGGCGGAAGAAAACAACTTTGCCATTAGCAAAAGTGACTCCTTTGCCCGGGTAAGGGAACTTTGGGGGGATGTATGACCAATCGAATGGCCCGTAATAGTACGGCCCGCCGTAGCTAGGAGGTGTTTCGTAACGCAGATAGACCCACGTCTCAGTGGGGCGACCACGCCCGTAGCCTGGGATCTTTTGCTCTGGTGTACCCCAGGCCAGCCATACCGCGTCCATAGTCATACCTCGGCGAATCTGTCCTTGACTCACCAGCGCCTGGTCTCCCGGAGAGAGACCCTGATAGATTTCCGGATGTTTGGAAATGCGCGTCCCAGGCGTTCCACAACTCGTGAACAGCAACGCGGCTGCTGCTACCCCGAATGTTAGCGCGACGCGTTTCAGTTCGCCCGCTTGTTCAAGAACCTCGATAAAATTTCGAAAATACCGGTAAGCCATTGTTAGGCGTGCTGCGATACTGATTTGTCGTCGGTGGAATGCGGCAGAATTTTTTAATCCCCTCTAGTTCGGCGCCAGGTATTGGAAGGACATAACCCTGCTGCCTGCGAAAGTGACCACCTTGCCGGGATAGGGGATACTCGGCGGGATGTACGACCAATAGAATGGGTCGTAGAAGGGGCTGCCGAAAAACACGAACGTCCGGCCGCCGTGGTGATGCATATTTCCCCCTGCCACGCCGACTCCGGCGCGTCCCCCTGCCACGCCGACCCTAGTATATCCCAAGCTGTATCCCGGGCCGGAATCATTAGAAGCCCAGGGACCCCAAGGCCCAGGACCATAGTACGGATAGTATGGGTAGGTCGCGTAATAAATATAAATCCAAGTTTCCGTCGGACGTCCCGCCATGTTCCCAACAATTTTTTGATCCGGTGAACCCCATGCCAGCCAGACGGCGCTTCGTAACATTCCCGAGCGAATTTGCCCCCGGCTTACCAGTGCTTGGTCGCGGGGCGAAAGACTTTGGTAAAGGTCGGGATGGTCGGAAATTCGCGTCTGTGGTGTTGAACAACTGGTGAGGATCAAGGCGACGGCCCCGATGCCGAGCACGGATGCGCCAGAAGACAATCGACGCCTCATAATGCGGGGAAAATCATAGCTCCACAGAATTGCGAGTCAAACTGCACGGTTCCTTGATTCAACATCGCCCTGCCGGTAACGTTCCGCTGTATGCAAGATCGCTACGGCCATCGGATTTCGTATTTGCGCGTCTCGATCACCGACCGTTGCAATGAGCGTTGCACTTACTGCATGCCGCAGGAATTACAGGAGTGGTTACCGCGCGAGGAGATTCTGACTTTTGAAGAAACGCTACATCTCATTCGCATTGCCGCAGAATTGGGCGTTTCGAAAGTGCGCATTACCGGTGGCGAGCCGTTGACGCGGCGCGACGTGATCGATTTTGTCAGGCGAATCCCTGAAATCCCCGGCATTAAAAGCATCGGTCTTTCCACGAATGGGACGTTGCTTGCGCGTGAAATCGCTCCGGGAAACCTAATGGCAAGCGCTTTACGCGCAGCCGGTGTGGAATCGGTTAATATTTCACTCGATACATTAGATCGAGCGGTCTATTCGCAAATTACCGGCCGCGATTTCCACGAACAGGTTCTCCGTGGCATCGATGCAGCCATCGCTTCGGGTTTCGAGCAGATTAAATTGAATACAGTCTTGATGCGCGGCCGGAATGAGGACCAGCTAATTCCGCTGATACAATTCGCAGCGCAGCGCGATTTGATTCTCCGTTTCATCGAGATGATGCCGGTAAGTACAACCGAGGTGCTCGATGACAAAAACTTCATGCCGATCCACGAGGCGAAGAGAATGATCGAATCGCGTTATGGCGCTTTGATTCCTGAAACCAAGTTTCGAACAAACGGTCCGGCCACGTATTACCAAATCCCGGGGCGCCAGCAGCGAATAGGCTTTATCGGAGCGATGACAAACCTGCATTTCTGCGAGAGCTGTAACAAGCTTCGTCTCACATGCGACGGAAAATTGCGTCCGTGTCTCGGCAGCTATCTGGAGTTCGACATCATGAAACCACTTCGGGCCGGGGCCAGCGATCAGGAGCTTAAGCAATTCTTTCTCGACGTTGTCGATCGAAAGCCTGAGCAGCACGATTTCCGAAAGAATTATCAACCGAACCGCAAGATGATCGCCATCGGTGGCTGAATTGTGAAGCGCCTCACCCATATCGGCACGGACGGTCGTGCGCAGATGGTCGATGTCTCTGCGAAGCCGTTGCACGCACGGAAAGCGGTTGCTACGGGAAAAATCCGGCTTCGCAGTGAGACGGTCAATTTGATTGCGGAAGATCAAATCGCGAAAGGCAACGTCTTTGCGACTGCGCGAATTGCCGGTATTCAAGCCGCGAAACAGACCGCGCACCTGATCCCACTTTGCCACACACTGCCTCTCGGTGAAGTTAAAATCGATATTGTCAGTTCGGACGACGGAGCAGAGGTGAATTGCCTCGCTCAGACTGTCGCCCAGACCGGCGTAGAGATGGAAGCCCTCGTCGGTGTGACTGTCGCGTTGCTCACGATTTACGATATGTGCAAAGCGGTCGATAAAGAGATGCAGATTTCTGATATTCGCTTGGTCGAAAAGACGAAGACCACGCCTGATTCTATCCGTTCGTGACCCAGATTACATTCCGCGTCTTCTTCCTGACAGGTCTTCAAGCGCTCCTCGCATTCAGCTACTTGCGAGGGGAGACCCTGCCCGAAGGACAAAACGCGAACGGCTCTCCTGTGAACTCCCGAAGCGAGACAGAGCATTGCGCAGCGGGCCGAGCGTTAATACAGTAGGAGCGGTACGAAGATGCGACGTGCGAGTTTGAAAAAGCAATCTCGATCAACTCAAAAAATAGCTTCTACTACGATAATCTCGCGTTCTGCCTCGAAAAGCTTCAGCGTTACGACGAGGCGCTTGAGGTACTTAATCAGGCTCTGTCGGTTGAGCCTAATGCGCGCGCGTCGATTTGAAGAAGCCTCTCATTCGTTGAGCAAAGCGGCTGAGATTCGACCGTCGGACTTCAACGCCAACTATTGGCGAGGCATAAGTTTGCTTCGCGTGCATAAATTTCTCGAAGCGATCCCGAGTTTTGAGAAAGCGCGCCAGATAAGACGGCAAGACAAAGCTTCTAAAGTCGAGCTGTTCACTTGCTACCTGGCAACTCAACAATTTCAAAAAGGCGTTCGAATCTTCCCCTTCTTCGTAGCCGCTTTGGGCGGCGCGCTCACATTGGTTTACGTTGTCGGCTTTGCTCTTCTGCTGCCTTTCAGTTTGCCAATACGCGCCGCTGCTTTTCCCGGATTGCGATTTTCTCTCGCCTGGCTGGCACTCTTCTTTGAAGGGCAAATCACATTCTTGCTTTTGTTCGCATTATTTCCACCGCTTCGGCTGAATGAGAGTGTGTTCTCGGGCATGATGCTTGCCGCATTGCCGATTATTGTTGTAGCAACAATTGGCTTCTCGCACCAGCGCTGGGGGAGCGCCATTTCAATGGCCGTTACGTTTCGGAACGTGGAAAATAGCGGCGATATCGTTCCTTCTCATGCTCGTGCTCTTTTTGATGAGCGCGGCATTTTCACAGCTGTATGTGGAGTTCGCGCATAAGCCGCTGCCGCTGCAACACAGCAGTCCGCTAATTCAAAAGGCGCTACAGACAAATCCAGTAATAGCTTGGTTGGCTGTTCCGCTTGTGATTCCAGTGGTCGAAGAAATTCTTTTCCGCGGTTTATTTTATGGGGCTTTCGAAAAACGGTGGGGAATTAGAGGAGCAATCTTAAGTAGTGCCTTGGTGTTTGCGTGCGTCCATCTGCAGCTCGTTGAATTTTTGTATCTGTTTTGCATTGGCGTGATCTTAGGGTGGACACGATGGCGATGCGGTTCGCTTGGTCTTCCGATTGCGATTCACGGTTTGAACAACGCGGTTGCATTGCTGGCTTTGACCTTTTTGCCTGCAACGTGAGTTGTTGAAGAATATGACAAATCAGAACAAAATTGTTGTTGGAATCATCACGATCTCGGATCGCGCAAGCGCAGGTGATTATGAGGATCTTGGAGGACCTGCGCTGAGAGAAGTAGCGCACAAGGCAGGATGGCAAGTTCTATCGGAAGCGATTGTTCCCGACGACTCGGGACGCATTCAGCAGGCGATTCGCTCATTTTCACAGCAAGGCTGCGGCTTAATCCTCACGACCGGTGGAACGGGCGTCGGACCGCGGGATGTTACACCGGAGGCGATTCGCGCAATTATGCGCGTGGAGTTGCCCGGCTTTGGCGAAGTGATGCGCGCGGAATCCATGAAAATCACGCCCAACTCAATTCTCTCGCGCAGTTTGGCAGCGATTGTCGATCTTTCGCTCGTGATCGCGCTTCCGGGAAAGCCGAGCGGCGCCGTTGAGTGTCTCAGCTTTGTGCAGGGAGCAATCCCGCACGGAGTCGCGCTCGCGCAAGGCACGCCTACTTCGTGCTGATCACAGTTCTAGCTTCAGTCAGGATAAGTTAGCAGCCGCATCAATTGCCGCCCGTAATCTGTGAGATGCGCGTTTGCGCCGTGACCGGAAACTATGTCCCGGGTCAGATAAGAATAATCCACGGAGCCTTTCTTGACGTAACTCAGCTCGGGCTGCGTCACGCGCTTATCGCTCGATTCTATTCTCAGGGGCACGCCGGATTGTGCAAACGAGACTTCCCAGGAGGAACTTTCGTTTCGGCTCCCTGTTGGCAGCATCCACGGATAGAGGTGTGGCAAGTCGAAATGCCGCGATTTAGGAAGAGTTACTTTGTAGAATGTCTCTTCGTGACCGAGGAATTCGGGAATAGTCAGTGAGGGATTTTTGTGTAGCGCAAGATACAGCCGCGCGACATCGAGCCCAGCGAGGTTCATACCATTGTAAAGACCGTTGTGATTGGGATCATTCCTAAAGAATGCGTTATACCACGACTCGAATTCATGACTAAGCATCAGGTTCAATTCCAAATGGAGATGCGCGCGTTCCCGGTTGAGTCCTGTTCCGGTGTAACCCATTACGGCGATGCGCTGGCCGCGTTTCACTGTGTCGCCTGATTGCACTGCAATCGAACTCAGATGTCCGTACAAGCTGTAGTAATTTGACCCGCCCCAACGGTGCTCGATGACGATGTATTTTCCATAGTTCGAGTAACCGGGTACGGAGTTAACGTGGACCACTTTTCCATTGCCAATGGCGCGCACCTCATCGACCGGCTCACCGTGCGCGTCGCGGTGCAGGGGACGAATGTCGATCCCTTCGTGAAAACGGGTATAAACAACGCCACCTGCTGTGTCGGTGGGATCACGCACAAACCCGTATTGGCCACCTTCCCATGGTGTTGATTTCACGCCCTTGTAGCTGCGTTCGACGTGTTGATAAAATGCAGGGCGGTCGCCCGCCAACAGTGCCTCATTGTCCGTTGGCAGGATAAGATCGACAGTCTGCTTCTGTCCCATTGTCGTGGAGCTTACCAAAGCGACTGTTAAAAATGTTATCTTAAAAAGAAGATTCACGTGTCGTGCGTTCTCAGAGGAGAGCTTTATGAGACTGCTGAAAGGATTCATCGCGCCGTTCGTGATAGCATTATCAATTTTTCAGCCGTCGGCATTCAGTCTTGAAATGCCTGTTCAAGGCCAGGATGAACACACTGTCCTTCGTATTGAGCACGAGTGGTTGCGAGCGTTAGTCGAGCGGGACCGCGCAACGCTCGACAGAATCCTTGCGGATGACTTCGTCGATTCAAATTGGAAAGGAGAATTGCACACGAAAAGGCAAGTGCTGGAAGGGTTGGAGGCACCACGTCCATATTCACAGCATTTACGGGACGTCAAAATTCAGCTCTACGGATCGATAGCGGTCGCTCGTGGCTTGAATGAGGTCAGCGGCAAGAATGGTCGGATTGTGATGCGAATTCGGTTCACGGATGTTTTCCTGTACCGTCATGGGAATTGGCAGGCCATCGCTGCACAAGAAACGCCGGTGAGTTCTCAGTAGTGTTTACGTTTCCGTTGTCCGATCATGCGCCAGTCTTTCTTCATTAATTCAATGTCAGCCGAGGTTAGTCCTGAAGGGATATAGATTTTTCCGTCAGAAACGCGCCTGTCGATTTCGAGTTCGGTGATTGGTCGGCCATTGATGAACACAAAAAGCAAACTGCCTCTGCGTTCAATGCTCAAGGCGTCGAGGGCGACTCGTCCGTGTTCGTCGAGCTGGAACAACGCACCATAAGTTCCGTTCGCGGCCGCATAGGGATAAAATGCGGTGACGTCGTTCTCTGAAACTCGCGGGACCTTTTCGATTGCCACATCTTTGCCCGAAAGTTTGGCGCGAACGGATGTCGCAAATACCTCCGTGTCCTGAGGGTTCGCTTGTGCGTGTACCCGGAACGTGCAATGTCGTTGTTTTGCCGCCCCTTCGGCCGCGGCGAAGACTAGGCAAAACGCGAATGCACAGAGAGTTTTCATACCGGTTGGATAAAGGGTTTGACAGGATTTTTGCAACTCCGAAAGCTTTCGGGGCCGTTTAACCCGTTTATGAAGCGACGCGCTATTTTGCATCTTCTAATATTTTTTGTTGTCGGAGGCATCTTTGCTCAGGATACCATGCCGACGTCAACACCGTCGCGCAGGCGCGGTTGGCTGGGCCGCCTCCTCCATCCATTTTCTCCCGAGGCGGTTCCCCAATACAAGGATGCAAGACTGCGCGGGCTTACCGTCGATCTGCAAATCACCCCGCAGACTATCAAGCTGTCTGAGGTCCGCCAGCTTGGGATAAAACTGACACTGGCAAATGTATCCAAGCGCCCTGTGACGCTCGATTTTCCGACGAACCAACGGATTGAAATTTACTTAATGAACTCAGAAGGAGACATCCTCACAAAGTGGTCCGACAATCACGCTATTACAGAAAAACCAGCGACGATTTTGATTAACCCGCAGGAGAGGATTGAGTATAATGAAACAATCGCAACGCGCGATCTGACGCCGAACAAGGTCTTTATCGCCGAGGTCTTCTTCCCTCAGTACCCGGAGTTGCGTGTCCGACAAAAATTCCTGGCTGTGCCATGAGAAAGTTGATAGTCGATAGCTGATAGTTGAAAGAGTCGAATCGTGTCGGTCAATCAACTATCAACTAGGAACTATCAACTCTTTTCCGACTACCATACCCATCCACAGGGGCATCGGGTGCAGCGTTACACGCCGGCATTGCTCCAGCCCTGGGCGGATTCGGCGCGTAAGTTCGATTTAACCGACATCGCTTTTACCGATCACGATCGTTATCACACCGGAATCGACTTCGATGAAGTCGATCAGTTGCGAGAGAAAAATCCCGATCTAACAATCCGCTCCGGCATTGAGCTCGATAACGATCCCATTCACTCGGCTGCCGGCCGAAAATGGATTGAGAAGCATTGGGACAAACTCGATTTTGTCCTTGGCTCGGTGCACTTCCTTGATCGCGCCGATCAAATGTTTGACAGCGTGCCAGATGGCGCGGCGCAATTCGCAGGCCGTGACGTCGATGCGATTTATGCCGACTACTTTCGCCGTGTTCGCGAAATGGCGGCAACTGGGTTAGTCGATTGCCTCGCTCATCTCGACCTCATTAAGATTCATGGTCATCGGCCCAGTGCGGAAATCGGCGCCATCGTTCACGAAACGCTCGATTTTATTCGGGCGCGGAATCTCGCAATCGAACTCTCCACCGCTGGATGGCGCAAGCCGGTGAACGAACTTTATCCGAGTGATCGCATCATCGAACTGGCAATAGAGAAAGGGATTCTTTTTACGATTGCCTCCGACGCGCACTCGCATGCGCAACTGGGCGACAATTTTCCAAGGCTCGCGCAAAAGATGGCGACCTTTGGGATTCGCCAGGTCTGCATTTTCGAAAAGCACCAACGCATCGTGCGCGCTGTTTGTGTCGGACCACTGCTATAGCTGAAGATCGAGCTGCGGCGGTCTCTGTGCTGAGATGGCTTGTTCCGTTTCCGAAGGCAGGAGCACCTTAAGCCCCAAACGTCGGGCGAGGCGTTGACAGGTTTCAGGCGCAAACCCTTCAAAATGATTGCCAACGAATGCCCAGACATTGCGCACTTCGGAAAGATGTCGCTCAATCTTGAGCGACCAGCTTTCAAGAGCAGCTTCGCGTTTCCATAGCAGCTTTTCGTAACGATGGACGTGCTCGCCATCGACATCGTATTTGGTTGCGTAATCGCCAAGCAGGCGCAGATAGAGAAAATCGGAAGTGCGCGGCAAGAATTCGAAAGGGGCAAGATTTCGTTCGTTAAGTGGAGTGGTGTCCGCCCACACCCAACAGATGCGATGCTTTTCCAGAAGCCGGATAAACTGTGGCCGATGCCATCCAGCGTGACGAAATTCAATCGCGAAACGGAAATCCCGTGGCAGTTGGCCGAGAAAATTGCGCAACGCCAGTTTGCCGTCCTTTGGCGCGAAGGATGGCGGAAGCTGGATGAGAATAACGTCGAGTTTTCCTCCAAGCGGTTCGATCGCGCGGAGAAACGAATTTAGCTCGGCGGTGCAATCGTGCAGCCGGGAAATGTGTGTGATTTGACGGGGAAGTTTACACGTGAAACGGAAGTCAGTGGGGGTCATCTGGACCCAACGCCGAACGCTATTTTCTGACGGAACAGCATGAAAAGTTGAATCTATTTCAACCGCAGTGAAATAGTTGGCATAAAATTCCAACCAGTGAGCCTCCGGCAAATCCGGCGGATAGAAAGCGCCACGCCAGTCTTCAAAGCTCCAAGCGCACGAGCCGATGCGTATCTTCTGCTGATCGGTCAGATTCAAAGCGAGATTGCAATCTTAGCCAGTCTTGTGTCCTTGGAAAAGGGTTCACTTCTGGAAATATGGTGAATATTCTAGCCAGTGCGCTGACGACCCCTGAAACTTGACTGGGCGCGTAAGTCAACTACCCTGCCACACCCATGCAATTCGCTATTCGTGCGCTTGTAGTTTTCGCAGTTGCCGCATTTCTTTTGCCCGAATCCAGCAAGGCCTCTGTCGTCTTTAAGCCAGGCAAAAAGCCGCAGTACATCGGCCCGGGCGGCGAAGAAGAAATGAGCGGCGATGCCGCGGAGCTGTTCCAGATCGGGCAGACTGCCGAAAAGGAAGGCAACTTCAAGCGCGCGATCAGAGCGTACAAAAGTCTCGTTAAACGCCATCCCCGAGATAAGGTGGCCGCAGATGCCCTTTATCGAGCCGCTCAACTGCAGGAACAACTGCACCAGTATTTTGCGGCCGCGGATTCATTTGGGCAGTTAGTGGAAAAATATCCCGCCAGTCCGCACTTCGACGAAGCAATCGAGGCGCAGTTCCGCATCGGCGAAATTTATCTTAAGGGGAAGAAGTTGAGGTTGCTTGGAATTCCCGTCGCGTCGGCGTTGGACCGTGCTGTGACTATTTTCGCCAACGTCGTCCGGACCGCGCCTTACGGAAAATATACCGCACGAGCGCAGTTTGATATTGGTCTTGCGCGCGAGAAACAAGGCGCCAATGATGCGGCCATTCAAGCCTACCAGGCTGTCGTGGACAAGTTTCCCAACGAGCCTGTCGCCGTGGACGCGCAATACCAGATCGGCTACATTTGGTTTACCGCCGCACAATTAGGCACAAAGGACGCCGCCGCAGCAGCCAACGCCAAAACTGCGTTCGAAGATTTCCTCTTCCATTATCCTAAGAGTGAGAAAGCAGCACAGGCGCGCGCTAATCTCGAAATTCTCGAGCACAAGCAAACGGCCAACTCATACAAGGTCGCGAAATTTTATGACAAGCAGAAATATTATCGTGCCGCAGTTGTCTACTACAACGAAGTGATCCGGCAGCAGCCAGGTTCTCAGGAAAGCAACGAGGCGAAGAGACGGATTGATCAGCTGCGCGCAAAATTTGGAGATGCGGCGCTTCAGCCGGCGCTTCCTGTGGGACAGGCTGGCAAGAGAAAGGGTGACACGCGCGTAGCGCGAACTACCGCAAGCGGATCTGCGAAACCAGGCCCGGCAAACAATGAAGCGCCGTTGCCCGCGTCGGAGAGCGATGGTTCCCTTCCGCCACCAGCTTCGCTTGCGCCCGATATCACCACTGCACCTGACCCTTTATTGGCTCCGCCAGGCACAAGCACAAGCACAAGCTCCGATGCGTCACCAACTCCGGAAGCATCGGCCTCTCCCGGAGCATCCGCCTCACCGGCGCCTTGAAAGCCTTATTTGCGACCCTGTTCTGTTTCGCTCTGGGTGGTTGCCTTGGCTATCACGTCGGTCCTGTAAAGCCATATTATCTGCGCGATGTTCACACCATCGCAGTACCAACGTTTGAGAATCGCACACTCGTTCCGCGGATTGACGTTTTGGTTACCGATACCGTAATCAAGCAGTTACAACAAGACGGGACGTTTCAGATCGCCGGTGGGGATAATGCGGACGCTACTTTGACAGGCGAAATATCCCGCATCACCCGATTACCGGCGCGCTCGCTGCGTGGCAACGTCTTGGCCACGACCGAATTTAGCCTGGCACTAGTGGTAAAGTACTCGCTGACCGGACGGGATGGCAAACAACTGGTACCGCCGAATGATGTGATCGGAACGACTAGCTTCTTTGTGAGCGGCGACGTGACTAGTGATGAGCGGCAGGCTTTGCCGCTTGCTACTGAGGACCTCGCCACCCGACTCGTTACCCAAATAAGCGAGGGTTGGTGATGAGTGATGAAAGGCGAAGAAAAGCTCTGGGCTATCCTCAACGACAAACTCGATACTCTGCGTGCCACAAATCGAATGCCTCAGGCGATTCGTGTTGCCGAAACCGCTCTTGAAATCGCCAAGCGTGCCTTCGGCGGCACCGAACTTCCGCTGGCGACCAGTTTTGAAAAGTTAGGACAGCTTCTCGATCAAAAGGGAGATCGAGCGGCGGCCAAAGGATATTTGCTCAAGGCGCATGCAATTCTGGAAAAGGTCAGTCCACCAGATCAGCGTGCCATCTACCGCTCCGCGAAGCGGCTTGCATTTCTATGCGATAGTCTCGGCCAGTCTGAAGAGGCCATTAATTTCTATCAGAAAGCAATAGCCGCGGGTACCGAAATCGAAGATATTCATTATTCCGACCTCGGCACCATGTTAAACAATGTTGCCCTGATTTTGCGCAAGTCGGGGCGACAAAAGGCCGCTGAACCGTGCTATCTGCGCGCATTGCAGATTTACGAGAAACAACTTGGTCTGGACCATGCCGATGTCGCGTCAGTGCTGAATAACCTCGCCGTCTTTTACACTAATGAACGCCGTTTCACTGAAGCCGAGAAAATACATCTTCGCGCGCTGGCCATCCGCGAGAATTTAAACCCGTCTCCCCTTGCCGACATTGCGCAGTCAAAATGCAACCTGGCAGTCGTCTATCATTCGCGCGGCGATTACGCTAAAGCGGCAGAGCTTTATCAGGCTTCTCTCAAGATTTGGGAGCAGGTGAAGGATAAACCTTTGAAGGATTACGAGATTGTCGTATCCAATTATGCCGACCTTTTGCGCTCGCTTGGCCAGGTACGCAAAGCTCATCAATTAGAAGTTCGCGCACGAAAGAAACGTTCGGGCTAACTTCCGAACATCGCTCGCCTTCCTCCTTTGCGTTGTCTCGGTTTGACCTTGCAGGCGGCTGGCGGCGTGCGCATTGTAAGGGCCACTAGGTCTTTGCTCGCGTGGCGGAATTGGCAGACGCGTACGGCTCAGGACCGTATGGGGAAACCCGTGGAGGTTCGAGTCCTCTCGCGAGCAGTGCTTGGGTCGCCCTACCGTCCTTATCTAGAAAAAGGAAAGCATCGGCAACCCGCCGATTCCGGTTGTATTGATCGATTATTTGCGCCCCGCAGCTCTCCTTCGCGCCGCCCAGCGGGCCTTCATCAACTGCGAGAGCCTTCTTCGCCCAGCAGGCGTGAGGCCGCCTTTCTTCGCCGAAGGCGCTGTTTTTGTTCCTGCGGTCTTTCTTCTTGCTGCCCAACGGGCTTTCATTAGCTCGGAGAGTTTTCTCCGACCAGCAGGTGTAAGTGCGCCTTTTTTCTTGGTAGGGGCTGCTTTGGTCCCGCCTTGTAGTCTCGCCCAGCGGGCCCTAGCCGCGGCTGAAAGCTTGGCTCGGGTCGAGGGCGAAAAGTAACGCCCTTTCTGTGTGGGACTAGTGGGCCTTGGAGCTGCGCCTCCGGGTCTTGGAGCCGCGCCTCCCGGTCTTGGAGCTGCGCCTCCCAGGATTGAGGAAAGACGTTTTTCCAGATTATCGATTTGTCGACGGATTGAGACCGCTTCTTGTAGAGCTTCAACAGATATGTCCATGTGTTGTTAGATAGCGGCGGTTGGCGACGATGGCAACCCCCTTTTTATAACAAACTTTATGCCTAGCCTTTCTGTCGCCTGGCGTTACTAAGTAGTTATTTAGTTGTGATAACCAGAAAATAAGGTGTGGTGAAATTGTAAGCTGATGTTGTATCAAAGGTCGAAATGACTAAGTCTGGTGTCGGAGAGGCTGCGCGGGTTCGAACAATGTTTGGCGCCATTGCCAGACGGTACGACTTGGCTAACCACACGCTTAGCTGCGGGATCGATTTTTACTGGCGAAAACGCGCTGCCAACATAGTCGCCAGTTGGCGCCCGGACAAAATTGTCGATCTTGCTACTGGCACAGGAGATTTGGCACTTGTGCTCCAGAAGAAACTACCGGATGCAGAAGTCATCGGCGTGGATTTCTTGCCTGAAATGCTGGAGCTGGCGAAGAAGAAAGGTGTGCGTCAAACCATCCTTGCCGATGCCATGAAGCTGCCATTTCCCGATGCTTCATTTGATTGCGTTACCATAGCATTCGGTTTGCGTAACATGGAAAATTGGAAAGGTGCGCTTGCTGAGATGTCGCGGGTGCTTAAGAGAAATGGTCATTTGTTAGTGCTTGAGTTTTCACTGCCAACAATATCGATTGTGCGGACCATCTATCGTTTCTATTTGCATCGCTGCCTGCCACTGCTGGGCTCTTTCTTGACTAGAAAGAAAAGCGCCTACGATTATCTCGGGGACTCGATCGAAGAATTTCCAAGCGGTCATGCAATGATCGATTTAATCGAAGCGAGCGGCTTCGGGCACGCGACGCTTCAACCATTGAGTTACGGCATCGCGACGATTTACACCGCACAGAAGATTGATCTTTGACAGCGAAAGCTGTTTACAAGATCAGGGCGTACCGGTGGGCGCCGGAGTTGGCGATGGTTGCGCTACAAGCAGTAACCTCAAGCTATTCAAATCCGAATTGCTGATCACAAACGTGCCTTCGCGTCCGTCTACGTGCGCGCACCATGTCCCATCATTGGCCCGGGTGCCGATAATCAACTTATGCGTCACCTTATTGTCGGGCGAAGTTGTGAATGAAAGAATGAGCTGCGGTTTTTCGAAACCATCTTGAGGCTTCGTTGCTCCGAGCCAGCGCACTGCATGCAAGCTCGACAATGTATTTAGCAGCGACTGCACATTTGTCCCATCGACCTGACCAGTGCCTATCAGCCAATGCCATTGGTTGTTTTCACCGCGTTCCAGCGACAGCTCTTTGTCGGTGGTTATACTCAGACGATGAATTTGGTCAGGTTTAAACTTAAAAATCGATAACTCCTGCCATTGCAAGGGATCGGTTGAGATCTGGTCCAGCATACCGCGGCGGACTGCCACGACAAATGGCTCATCTATAAGTCGCGCGTAAACGTCGCCTCCGTCTTCCTTTCCAAAGGCGAGTGTAGCAAACGGCTGCTCACCCGCTTTGGTCTCGGCAGTGTTTTCCGACGCGAATGAACTGAACGTTAATTGCAGGTGCGGTTTATCCAGGCCATATTCTGGCAGATTCGAAGCGACGTCTTCCACGAACTTTGTCACTCGCTCGTTTTGCAGTGTATCAATTAAGCGGCGAACCGCGCCTGAATCTGCGGGCGCATTGTTTCGGCTGGCGATGGTCCAATTTCCATCTTTGCGCGAAAGAACGGTCTTACCTTTACCGGCAACATCGATCGTGATCCAATCAAGAACATTTGTGTCGATCCGAACCAAGTGATAGTCCCGAAGATCGGCTGGCTTAGTGTTGAGGGCCTCTTCGATCTTCCTCGGCAATGTGTAAACAGAGCCGCGAGGAGCAAACCGCACATAAATCTGGTCCTTTTCTTTCTCTCCCGCAGTCGCGGGACTGCCGATTTGCAGCATTTGACCTTTGTCCTCCTGGCCAAATACCTTGATCGAGTCAGCGATCTCAACCTTTTGATCTTTTTTCGCTTCCTGGCTAAACAACGTGATCGACCCGCGTGGTTCCGCCAGTCCATAGGGTCGCAAGTCGCCGTGATCGTCGGCCACAAATTGTTCAATGCGCGCTGTTGTGGTTTGCGCAATCAGGTCGCCGACTTTCTCGTCATCCGCCCGCGCGCGAAGTGGTTTGACGATGTCCCAGTGATCACCCTTCTTCTCCAACTCCATTTCACCAGCAGGTGTCTTTAACGCGATGCGACGCACCTGCGCAGTGGTCAGGTCAGTTAATTTTCTGTCGCGAAATTCCTCCGCTTTTTTTTCGATGTCCTTCTTGACCGACTGTCTTGCGAGAAACGTCTCCTTGGAATTTTCAAAGCGGACATACATCCTTCCTTCCAACGCAGCGTCCTTTCCAAACAAGATTTCAGGTGGTCTGTCAGAGCCGATCAATTTGAGCTTAAGCTTTGGTCGGTTGAGGCCGTATTCATTCAGCTTGCTCTTATCGATCTCGATATCTTTCGCCGGAATAGTTCCCTCCTTCTGCCAGGTCTCCAGGTCCGACAACAAATTCTCAACCAAAGCACCGTCTGCTTGGTCCTTGATTGGCGTTTCAAGCCGCCATTTGTTGTCGCGGCGCCGTATTTCTATTTTTTCATCGCCATTTTGAATGATGACGCCATCGATCTTGTTTCGATCGAAATTGACCACGTTCTGCGCCTGCCGCCTCGCCTCCTCCGTGCTCGGCTGTTTCATCTCGAAGAACCTGACGTAGGCGAAAACGGCGAGCGCAATGGCAGCCAAAATCAGTGTAGTTCTCCAATTCATATGATGGCAGGGAAAGAACGAGAACCTTGGCGATTGTCGATGACGCGACACACCCGCTCCGCGCGACAAATAGTATGACGACCCTCCCGCGACATCCTGTTGGTTTAAACGCGCCGTTGCCACCAAACCACCGTTCCGATCACAGCGGGAACCAACGGCATGAAAACGAGAATGATCCAGCGCAGCTGAGCCAAAGCATCTTCATTGAGACTGAAGGTGAGAGGTTTTGAAACTTTTGGTGCGATACCGATTAGCTGTTCGCGGCTCAGCAGCCAGTTCACACTGCCAGAAATGAAATCCAGCCCCTGTTGATCTTGCGTAATTGCATTGTCTTGAACGAAAGTCGCATTACTAACAACTACCAGGCGCGGCGAGTTCACCTGGACCCGCTCATCCGCGCTTCCACCTTTTTCAATCGCTGCGCCTATTGTTAGTGGCGTATTGCTGTTCTGCTTCGCGTCAGCCTGTAGTTTTGCTTGATTGTCCGTGTTGTAATCGGTCTCGGCAAAATAACCTTTTTCCGCCTGGATCAACGGCTCCACCCGAATGTTGGCAGCACGCACGCGGTCGGGCTCGAGCGTGAGCGAGGAAGTGCCGCCCAAAAAGAGCGCCCGCACATCAGCTAGTCGTTTTGTGATTGGGCTGTCACCGACGAAACGCGCTTGCACATCACGTGTCAGTGCGAGTTCCTGAATCCCTGTTCGCAAAAATACCATCAGCCTGTCGTCGTTCACTTTGACACCCAGCTCGTTGACGAATGCAGTTAATTTTGGCGTTTTCGCTGTCGGATCGAGCAGAAGCAGTATCCGTCCCTGTTTATCCCAGAAGTCGCGCAGCAATTTCATTTCGCGATCCGAGAAATCGTATTGCGGCCCAATAATCAGGACAGTTTTCACGTCGTCCGGAATTGCAGGGAGATCGAGAAGGTTCAGCTCTTTGAACTGGATGTTTTCGTTTTCGATGAATGTTTTCAGGACGGAGATCGCACTGCCTTCTGAAAGTGGCGGTTCCTTGTGACCGAGCACGTAGCCAAGGGTCTTCTTTTTTCCCTCCGTTAGGTCGATCATTGCGCTGGTGATGGCCTGTTCCCCTTTGAATGCAGCCACACGCGGACCCTCGCCGATGGCCATTCCGCTTTGGTCGATGTCAGCCATCTCGGACGCCTTGACCGTCTTATTGCGTCCTTCGTAATCGACTATTAAGAGAGGCTCGTCAGTAACGACTTTATATTTATCGAACAACTCCTTTGCCCGGGAAAGATTGCGCTCGGGATCGATGTGCTCGATGTCGATCTTTCCTTTACCGGCATACTGATATTCGGTCAGCAAATTCTGAACGTCCGTGGTAATCGGCGTGTTAGGCGGAAAGAAAATCGTTATGCGCATCTTGCCCCTGAGCGTGTCAAGGAAACGCTTCGTTTTATCTGAGAGCGCATATTTTTGGTCGCGGGAAAAATCCCAGCGCGCGTAGTGTTTGAAGGCGATCGAATTTACCATTGCAACCAGAAATAAGACGAGCGCGATTTGCACGAGAACATTGAGACCGATTCGAATCCGGCGAATCTTTTTCCTCGAGCCTGTTGGGCGCTGGTTTGTTTCGTTAGGCATCGCTCAAAGCCTCCATTTTCGGGATTGAAATGCCTGGTGTGTAAGCGTCAGCATCACGATGGTCATGCTCACATAGAGAACGATTGGCCGTGTATCGATCACGCCACGCGAGAACGTTCCCATGTGTTCGATCGCGGAGAAGTAGCCCAATAAGTCGCGCGTTTCGGAGCTCACATCCAGAAGGATGAACTGAACCAGGCCGAGAAAAAACAGCAGCGTAATCGCGCAGAAAGAAATGACCGCCGCAATGATCTGGTTCCGCGTCAGAACAGAGGTGAGACAGCCAATCGAGACATAAAACATTCCGAGTAATAAGAGCATAAGGTAAGAACCACCGTATGCTCCGGCAGAATGTGCAGCCGGCTCGTGCGTGATCTTGAGGAAAACAGCAAAATAAAGCAGTGTCGGGATCCAGAGAATCACGTAGAAGACCAGCGCGCCGAAAAATTTCGAGAGTACCACCTGCCAGTCACGCACTGGGACAGTCGTCAGTGGCTCAATCGTGCCGAGCTTAAATTCTTCGGCAAACAGACGCATCGTGATGAGAGGAAAAATCAGAACAAAGGCAAACCAGAAGAAGATTGAATTAAAAAATGCCTCTTGCACCGTGTATTGCACCTGGCGCTGGTTCATGAAAGAGACTTGGAAATAGAAATCAATCCCGCTGACTATCAGGAAAAAGATGAGCACGATGTAGGCGATCGGGGAGTGGAAATAGCTGTGTACTTCGCGCGAAAGGAGAGTGTAAAATTTTCTCATAGATCAAACATTGAGCATTGAGGCCCGGGCGGCTTTTCCAGACATGGCTACACTGCGTCTGAGTGCGTGATTTCCACGAACACATCCTCGAGCGTCGCTCGACGCTGAGTCAGCTCGCGCACGACCCAGTGGCGCTCCGTGGCGAGGCGGAAAACCTCTTCGCGCACATCGACGCCTGATTCCACCCGCAGGGAAAATCTCTTCCAATCATCCTCCCCATCGGTGATTACTTCCCGCACACCTGAAATCTTTTTTAGTTCGTCCGCACCGTTGTCTTTTCCCACTTTTGCTTCAAGAACAACACCGCCGGCCTGCCTGATTTTTCCGAGTAAATTTTCCGGAGTATCGCATGCCTCGATTCGTCCTTTGTGAATGATGATCACCCGGCTGCAAGTCATCTCCACCTCCGGCAGGATGTGCGTCGAAAGCAAAATGGTATGCTGCTCGCCCAAGTTCTTGATCAGTTCGCGCACCTGTCGGATTTGGTTTGGATCGAGGCCGATTGTCGGCTCATCCAAAATCAGCAAGTCCGGTTCAGCGAGCAGCGCGTCGGCCAGCCCGACTCTCTGGCGGTACCCTTTGGAAAGAGTGCCGATCAGCTTGCTCTCAACCTCCTTGAGACCACAGAGTTCTTGTACGTCGCCAACACGCTCGGTAACGCGACGATGTTGAACTCCCTTAAGGGCCGCGCGATAACGCAGGTACTCTGTTACGCGCATGTCGCTGTAGAGAGGCACATTTTCCGGCATGTAGCCGAGATGCGCTCGCGCCTGGAGCGATTGCTCAAAAACATCGAATCCCGCGATTGTGGCCCGGCCAGAGGTAGGCGGCATGAAGCTGGCCAAAATGCGCATCGTGGTGGTTTTGCCCGCACCGTTGGGCCCCAGAAAGCCCATGATTTCGCCCCGGCTAACTTCGAAATTCAAATCCCGGATGGCAGGCTGGCCAGCGTAGCGTTTTGTCAAATTTTCGACCTTAATCATTGCGCAACATTTCCATGAGACAACCGAACTCCGATTGCGTTGCCGATTTTTTTAGCGCGCCGTCATGCTCAAAGTGGCGAGTTGCTGGTTTTGTCCTCCGGCGCGGATTACACCAACCGTGAATTCGAGTTTCGTGCCGCTCTGCACACCTCGAAGCAATTCCTCCATTTGTTTGACGGAGTTCGTTTCGAAGTTGCCCACGCGATAAATCACCAGCCCGCGCTCGAGCCCAGCTTGATCTGCCGGGCTGTCTGGTTCGACTGCGGTAACCAGAACGCCACGGCCTCGGATGTATCCGAGCGCCTCGCTTAGTTCCTGATTCAAATCCTGTAGCTGGATTCCGAATAACTTTTCCGCATTCGATACGGATGTATCGACGGCAGATGCCGGCTGGTTCTTTGGCTTGGGCTGTTTCTGCGCGATTTTCTTGAATCGATTCACGCTATCACGCACCACCTCCGCCGGAATTGCGAAACCGAGTCCCTGAGTAGGGACGCCTTGCGGCGTGAACGCCATTTTTGCCGAGCTGACGCCGACCAGCCGCCCCGAGAGATCGATCACCGGCCCGCCGCTGTTACCGGGGTTGATTGCCGCGTCGGTCTGCACTAGGTCCTTGTACTCGATATCATCTACGGTGATGTTGCGCTTGACCGCACTAAGCACTCCGCGACTGATCGAACTCCCATATCCAACCGCGTTACCCACTACGATCACAGTCTGGCCCAGCAGGTTGGGAGAAATATTATCAAGACTGATAAAAGGAAATGCGGTCTCGGCATCGATTTTGATGAATGCCAGATCGGTCTTGTCATCGCCGGCAATGTAGTGCGCATTGTAGGTCTTACCGTCGTTCGTCGTCACGTGAATCTTCAAGTCCGCGGCGCGCTCAACCACGTGCTGGTTGGTAATGATGTAGCCTGCCGGGTCGATAATGAAGCCGGAGCCAAGGCTTTGCAGAGTCTGGCGAATTTCGCGCGGCCGAACGCGATTATAGCCGAAGAATTGCGCGTAAAAATCCTCAAACGGATCGCGCACCGTGCGCCTCACTACGCGCTCGGTATTAATATTCACCACTGCTGGCAAGACCTTCGCCACCGCCAGAACGGCTGGCTCCGAAGCCGGATCGGCCTGGCCAAAACAACATAGTCGACTCGCAAGGGTCATGAGCGCGACAACGAGCGCGCAGATCCCGGTTCTGGAAATCGTCTTCATAATTGCTTCACGATTTCTGCTGGAAGCAGGCCGCGCACTTCTGGATGCGGTTCAGCAATACGAATGAGATCGAGCTCGTCTTTCTTTGGCTTGCTGAGACGCCGTCTTGAGTCCTGCCATGCCCATATTTTTCCGCGGGTATCTTTTCCAAACTGGCAAGCGGAACATCCATCCCAAGAACCTGGCGGTCGGTTGCGTCCTTGAGAAAATCCTGATAGCGAGAATCAGTCCTGAATTGGAGGTTAAGCTTACTGCCGGGTCGTTGGGCATTGGTCGAAAGCTCAAATCGCGTCACCTTGAATCCGAGCATTCCCAGTTCGCGCTCAATGTGGGAGAGATTTGCTGTGAGCACTACGAGATCGACGTCCACCGTGTAAACTGGTTCAACATAGCAATTCACGGCCAGTCCACCAATCAAGCACCACGGCTTATTGCGGTTCAACACGGCAACGACTTCTGCGAAATCGCTCGCGCCACCATTTGTTACCGATTCATAGATTTCAGCGGCGGTCATACGCGCAAGTAACGAGGCTGCTTCCGCACTGTCAACTTGCCGCACCGCGTAATCGTCCGAGATTAAATTTGCTATGCGCACTTCAATTGCTGCTCGCGCAAATCTAGAATTGATCGAAGAGAATTATCGCCGCTGGCAGCGAAACCCTCAGTCAGTCGATTCTGGATGGTCGGCCTTCTTCGAAGGATTTGAGCTTGGAAATTTGCCGCAGCGCGACGGGGCCACGGTCGCCGAGATCGAGGACCGCGAAGCGGCGTTACAGACGCGCGTCGATGGTCTCATTTACGCGTATTGCTCGCTTGGTCACACCATCGCCCGGGTCGATCCCCTGGCAGAGACGCGGCCGCAAAATCCGTTGCTGAGTCTGCGTGAGTTCGGCTTCAGCGACGCAGATCTTGATCTTCGTGTTTCGTCGAAATTCTTCCTCGACAATCGGCCGATGACGTTGCGCGAGATGGTCTCCAGCCTGGAGAGAATTTATGCCGACTCCATCGGTTCGGAGTTCATGCACATCCAGGATCCGCGAGTGCGCGAATGGATCCGCAAGCGATTGGAGACGCGACCGCACAAGCATTCGACTCCAGCAGTAGTGCAGGTGGCGCTGTTGCGGGCGCTGCTGGAAGCGGAATCCTTCGAGATTTTCCTGCATACGCGTTACGTGGGGCAGAAAAGGTTCTCACTCCAGGGTTCGGAATCGCTCATGGTGATTCTCGACACCATTCTGCACAAATGTCCGGAAGGAGGCGTCGAGGAGATTTGCATGGGTATGGCGCATCGCGGTCGGCTCAATGTCCTTGCAAATTTTTTGCGTAAATCGCTCAAGGTCATCTTTACTGAGTTTAGCGAAAATTATGTTCCCGAGCTGGTAGCCGGTGATGGCGACGTGAAATATCATCTCGGTTATCACTCGGTACGGAGACTTGCTTCCGGTGCAGAAGTTGAGATCCGACTCTCGTCGAACCCGAGCCACCTGGAAGCTGTCGATCCGGTGGTCGAAGGAAAAGCGCGCGCTCGACAGCGAATTCGCGGCGACACCGAACATCGGCGCAAGGTTTTACCGCTATTGGTGCACGGCGACGCGGCTTTCATCGCGCAGGGAATCGTGGCCGAGACGCTCAATTTGTCGCAATTACCCGGTTACAGCACTGGCGGCACCATTCACATCGTCGCGAACAACCAGATCGGGTTCACCACACTTCCCAAAGATGCGCGGTCATCTACGTATTCCACCGACATCGCCAAGATGATCGAGGCGCCGATTTTTCATGTGAACGGCGACGATCCGTTGGCGGTTAAATTTGTTAGCGATATGGCGTTCGATTTTCGCCAGCGATTCGGGCGCGATGTGGTGATCGACATGTATTGCTATCGCCGCTACGGCCACAACGAAGGCGACGAGCCTTCATTTACCCAGCCCGATCTTTACGCAAAAATCGAGAAGCGCCCGTCGGTTACGCAGCTCTACAAGCGCGAATTGCTCGAGGCGGGAACGCTGAGCGAAGACGATGCTGCCTCGCTGGAAACCGAGTTCGGTTTGCGGCTCGAAATGACGCGAGATGAAGTCGATGCCATCGAAAAACGGAAGGCGAGCGAGAAAGCCAGATTCAGGGAATCGACAGCGATTTTTCAACCGGAATACTCGAGTGAGTCTGAGCCGACTGCGATCAGCGAGAAAACGCTCAAAACTATTGTCGATGGTCTCACCCACGTTCCGGAAGGTTTCGAGGTTCAGCCGAAGATCAAACGCATCGTTCTCGATCACCAGCGCAAAGTTTTCGAAGGGGGTGGTCCGTTTGAATGGCATTATGCCGAAGCGCTCGCGTTTGGATCGCTCCTGTTAGAAGGAATTCCAGTCCGATTGTCGGGTCAGGATAGTTCCCGTGGCACGTTTAGCACGCGGCATTCGGTCCTTTACGACGCAAAGACGGGCAAGCCCTACGTACCGCTCATGCATCTCGCCGAAAAACAAGCGCGCATTTGCATTTACAACAGCCCGCTCTCGGAGGCTGCAGTGCTCGGGTTCGATTACGGTTACTCGCTCGATTATCCGAAGATGCTTTGTTTGTGGGAAGCGCAGTTCGGTGATTTCTCCAACGGCGCGCAAACGATCATCGATCAATTTATCGTTTCAGCGGAGTCGAAATGGCAGCGGCCGAGTGGGATTGTCTTGCTGCTCCCTCATGGCTATGAAGGTCAGGGTCCCGAGCATTCCAGCGCCCGGCTGGAGCGCTTTCTGCAAGCCTGCGCCGAGGACAACATGCAGGTGTGCAATTTGACCACTGCCGCGCAGTATTTTCATGCGTTGCGGCGCCAGATGAAGCGCGACTTCATCAAGCCCTTGATCATCATGACCCCGAAAAGTCTGTTGCGTGCCAGCTTTGCTTCCTCGCCTGCGGAAGAGTTCATCCATGGCCGCTTCGAAGAAATCCTCGGCTCGCCGGAAGTGGGTTCCCCCGACAAAGTGAAGCGGATCATCTTTTGTTCCGGCAAAGTTTATTACGACCTGCTCAATTACCGGACTCAGCGTAAGATCGACGACGCGGCGGTCGTTCGCATCGAGCAGCTCTATCCGCTCGCTGAAAAAAAGTTGCGCGAAATGCTCAAGCCATTTCCAAAGAGCGCGAAGTACGTCTGGTGTCAGGAAGAACCGGAAAACATGGGGGCGTGGACCTTTATTGAACCACGATTGCGCACGATTTTCTGCACCGAGATTGCCTACGCAGGCCGCGAAGCTAGTGCCAGCCCCGCCGTCGGCGCGCTGGCTCGCCACAAACGCGAGCAAGGCCGCTTGGTGGCTGACGCGTTTGCGGTTTGAGCAATCACATTCGCTCCATCTGTCGTTTCCGCCCCATGGGACCATGCCGCCATATCTATTGACGAAACGCGCCTCGACCGCGACGCTCGATTAGCTTACGTAATTCTCACTCATGGCCATTGAAGTGAAAATTCCCGCCGTTGGCGAATCAATCACCAGCGGTATTGTCGCTGCCTGGCACAAGAAATCCGGCGAGTTCGTAAACGAAGGCGAAACCCTCTTTACGCTCGAGACCGACAAGGTTTCCACCGAGATCGTCGCTGAAAAGGCGGGCGTACTCGAAACGAAGGTGCCAGAGGGCCAGGAGGTGAAGATCGGCGAGGTAGTCGCCATAATTGAAGATTCAAAACGGCCGCCGGCACAAAAAAAGGAAGAGAAACCAAAAAAGAAAGAGCCTGAGGAAAAGAAAAGAGAACCCGAGCCAGACAAGAAGGCTGAGCCTGTAACCGCGGGCGCTGACCGCGGCAGACCGGAGTCAACGATCCCGGCTACAACGCTTTCCCCCGCAGTCCGCCGGATTGTCGAAGAAGAAAAGCTTGAGCCGGAAAAAATTCGTGGCACCGGTGAAGGAGGTCGCCTAACAAAAGGAGACGTCCTGGCTGCAGCACAACAGCGCGGCAAAGCTGAAGAAAAAATTGAAGCTCGCGAAGTTGAACCATCCGATGACGGGCGGTTCGTCCGCAAAAAAATGTCGCCGCTGCGCCGCAAAATCGCACAGCAACTGGTGATGGCGCAGCAGACCGCAGCAATTCTCACCTCATTTAACGAATGCGACATGAGCGCCGTCCAGGAATTGCGCCGGAACAAACAGGAGGAGTTCACGAAAAAGAACGGCGTCAAACTGGGTTTGATGTCGTTCTTTGTTAAAGCCTGTGTCGAAGCGCTTAAAGCCGTACCGGTAGTCAATGGTCGTATCGAGGACGACGATTTCATCCAAAACAACTTCTACGACATCGGCGTAGCGGTGGGAACGGAGCGTGGACTCGTCGTGCCGGTTGTGCGCGACGCGGACAAAAAAAGCTTTGCGGATTTGGAGCGCGATATCGCCGATTACGCCAGCAGGGCGCGCGAAGGGAAATTGAAGATTGAAGATTTGCAGGGCGGCACGTTTACCATCACAAACGGCGGAGTGTACGGGTCGCTGTTCGCCACGCCGATTCTAAATCCGCCCCAAAGCGGTATCTTGGGCATGCACAAGATCATGCCCCGACCAATTGCCGTGGACGGGAAAGTGGAAGTTCGGCCGATGATGTATCTGGCGCTCAGTTACGATCACCGCGCAATCGACGGAAAAGAAGCTGTCACTTTTCTCATCAAAGTGAAGGACTGCATCGAAGATCCGAAAAAACTGCCGTTGAATTTTTAAGCGGTCTTTATCATGTCGAGCAGAGTCGAGACATCTCTTGCTCTTTTCCTTTTTACAGCGAGAGATTCCTCCACTTCGGTCGGAATGACAAAATGACATATGGACAAATTTGATGTTGTTATCATTGGTTCGGGACCCGGCGGGTACATTGCTGCAATCCGCTCCGGTCAGCTCGGTCTGAAAACGGCCCTCGTCGAAAAGGACAAGGAACTGGGTGGAACTTGCCTGAACGTGGGTTGTATCCCGAGTAAAGCGCTCCTGACCTCGAGCGATCACTTCATGTTCGTCAAAAAGGAAGCCGCCAAGCATGGCATCGTGATCGACGGCGCGCATGTCGATCTCGCGAGGATGCAGCAGCGCAAGGACAAGGTTGTGAAGACATTTAACGGCGGAGTGCGCTCGTTGATGAAGACAAACAAGGTCACCGTCCTCGAAGGCATGGCCACCATTACCGCGCCTGGAAAAGTTTCGATCAAATCCTCCAAGGGCGAGACGCAGGAGATCGAGACAAAAAATATCGTCATCGCCACTGGCAGCGCGCCGGTGGAACTGCCATTCGCGAAATTTGACGGGAAAACAATCGTCAGCAGCACCGAAGCCCTTACGTTCGGCGAAGCTCCAAAGAAGCTCATCGTCATCGGCGCGGGCGCGGTCGGCCTGGAGTTGGGCTCCGTTTGGAACCGGCTGGGTTCGGAGGTGACGATATTGGAATTTCTCCCACGCATCGCGCTCGGTTTCGATCTCGAGCTCTCGAACTTGCTTCAGCGTTTGCTTACCGCTCAGGGCATGACGTTCCACCTGGAAGCAAAAGTTAGCGCTGTGAAGGTCGACAACGGTCGCGCGACCGTAATTGCGACTAAAGACAAGGAAGAACTGAAATTCGAAGCCTATAAGGTGCTTATATCAGTCGGGCGTCGTCCGTTCTCGGACGGCTTGGGCGCGGAGAAAGTTGGTGTGGAGTTTGATGAGAAGAAGCGCATCAAAGTGGACAAACATTTTCGCACGAATGTCGAAGGCATTTATGCCATCGGGGATGTGATCGCAGGGCCGATGCTTGCACACAAAGCCGAAGACGAAGGGATGGCTTGCGTAGAGATCATCGCAGGCAAGGCCGGCCACGTGAACTACGACGCCATTGCTGGTATCATTTACACAAATCCTGAGCTGGCTGGCGTTGGTCTTACTGAGGATCAGGCGAAGGAAAAAGGAATCGATGTGCGCATCGGCAAATTTCCATTCCGCGCCAATAGCCGCGCGCTTTGCAGTGACGACGTAGAAGGAATGGTCAAGTTCGTCGCCGATGCAAAGACCGATCGCATTCTCGGCGCGCACATTCTGCATCACGCCGCTTCGGAACTAATTGCCGAGGCCGTTTCGGTAATTGAATTCGGCGGCAGCTCCGAAGATATCGGCCGCACGTGTCATTCACACCCAACCCTGACCGAAGCAGTCAGAGAAGCCGCGCTGAACGTGGAGAAACGCGCACTCCACATTATAAACCGGTGATCGCAGTGATCGCCTGGCGGAAACCAGGCAGATTGCTTAAAATTATCTCGAGTTCCCCGCCTCCCGTCGCTGAATTACAAGCACCCGAAAACACCCACTGCGAGGAAGAGCAGTAGAATGGTCCGCACGCGCTGATGTCTTAGTGAGTATACCATGCCGTTCCAGGCGTGTTCACCGGCGGAGACGACGCGTTCCGGCCGCTGAAAGGGCGGTAAGCGCATCATTAGCAAACCGGCAATTACCGCAACAAACGTGAGACCATTCAGAAAAAAACACATCCCGACACCAACCCAGCCGATCAGTAAACCAGCAACCGATGGACCGACCACACGCGCGCCATTCACGATTGACCTGTTAAGTGATATTGCGTTTAGCAAATCTTCGCGGCTTGTCATTTCGACTGTGAATGCCTGACGGGCTGGCATATCGAAGCCCATGGCGACGCCGTTCAAAGCAGCGATAATGATAATAAACGACGACGTGGCGAAACCCGCCCAAACACCGGCTGCAAGAAAGAACGCGCAAACCATTTGCGCCGTCTGGGTCGCGAGGAGGATCGAGCGCTTCGGATGACGGTCGGCGAGCGAGCCGCCCCAGATTGAGGACAACATCATCGGAGCGGATCCCATGGCAGCGACGATACCCAGGAGCAGCTTCGAATTCGTAATTTGATAGACAAACCAACTCATCGCGGTTTGCTGCATCCACGTGCCAACGAGCGAGACGAGTTGCCCCCAGAAAAACAGCCGATAATTGCGATGTCGTAAGGCGCGGAACGTATGCTGCCACGTGACGCTACCGACAGGCAGGCGACGTGGCCGTCCGCTGATATCTTCTGGCACGCGCGCGGTTTCGGTACTCGTTGTCGGCATCAGGAAAGAGACCACGCCTCCTGAGGTTTCGCACGAGGTGCTTTTGAAGTGCGACGCGTCTTTGCATCGCCTTTGCAGGACTGTCCCGTAGCGCCAAGCAAAGATTCGCATAACACTCTCTTAGTGGAGACCACAGCTGCTATCCTGTTGCGAAATCGAAAATTCAGTGACACGAGCCTCATCGTTTCATGGTGCACGGAATCGCTCGGTTGCATCCAAACCGTCGCTAGAGGAGCGCGCCGCCCTAAAAGTCCATTTGCGGGAAAGCTGGACCTGTTTTTTGAGGCTGAAATTTCCATCGTGCGCAGCCGGAAATCGGATTTGCACACGCTCACGGAAGTCGTGCTGAAAAATCCGTTCGCCGGAATCCGCCGTAACTATGTGCGCACACAGACAGCGGCGTACTTTGTCGAGCTAATTGAGATTTGCACCGAGCGAGACCATCGCGAGCCGGAATTGTTTGCGCTGTTGCGCCGGGCGTTTGGCTATCTCGATGTTAACGATCCAACGCCGCGCGCAATTTCGCACTTCGAGACCGAGCTGGCGCGGATTGCCGGCGTGCATGATATAAAAAAAGTAAAAGCCGACCCGGCCTTTGCCCTGGGAAATTTATTTGGGCGATTGCCGCTTTCGCGCACGCCGCTCTTGAAAACGCTGGCGACAGAGGCGAAAAACCGGAACAGTTCCAAATGAGACCACGCAATCTTATCGCTGCAGTCGTAATCGCTGGCCTGAGTCCCGCCGTATTGGCTAACGAGATGTACAGGTTCGATCCGTCGGGCTCGACGATCGGTTTCAGTGTGCATCAATTCCTGGGCACCACTCACGGAAAATTCACGAAGTTCAATGGCAAGGTCGACGTCGCCCGCGAGCATCCGGAGAATTCCTCCGTTACCGCGCAGATCGACGTGCGCAGCATCGATACACGCATCAAAAAGCGAGACGATCATTTGCGCAGCGCAGAGTTTTTTAATGCCGAAAAATTTCCGCACATCACATTCAAGAGCCGGAGCGTCAAGCAGACCGGGCCGCAAAGTGGCGACATTCTCGGCGACCTTACCATTCACGGCGTGACTAGGCCGATCACGCTTCATGTGAAATTACTTACACCACTCAACGAGACGCCCCGAATGCGCTGGGCCATAACGGTCGATCCAATCACACGGCGTGATTTCGGTTTGATGTTTGCCCCGGCCACCGAGACGGTCTCCGGCATCAGCCAAACGGTTGCGATCAACATCGAGATCGAGGCGAAGCGCGCAGACTAGATTGAATTCCGTCAATGGAAATTGTCCCCCTCGGAGATTCCGCGCTGATCATGCGCTTGCGCGACCGATTCGAAGACGCCCCTGAGGAAGCGCTGGACACAGTCCTCCGCGCATTTCAGCAGCTTCGAACCGCTGCCATTCCGGGAGTCATCGAACTTGCACCCGCTTACACCAGCGTCGCAGTTTTCTTCGACCCGATTACCGTCGCCAAAGCGACTGAAACACCGGACAAAGTCTTCAATTGGTTGGCGACGCGCATTCAGGCTGCTGTAGCCGGGGTCGGTGACCCCGGTCGGAGCGTTAAATCGGCGCCGCACACCGTCGAAATCCCGGTCTGCTATGATCCGGAATTCGCGCTCGACGTCGATGATGTTGCGCGACGCGCGAATATCTCGCCAAGCGAAGTCATCCGTCGTCACAGCGCGGCTGAGTATCGCGTCGCCTGCATAGGATTTGTTCCCGGATTTCCATTTCTGGCTGGTCTTCCGAAGAAGCTGGCCACGCCGCGCCGGGACGTACCGCGAAAACAAATTCCGCCCGGTTCTGTTGGGATTGGTGGCGCACAAACGGGAATTTATCCGCTGCGTTCGCCCGGCGGCTGGAATCTGATTGGCCGCACGCCGTTGCGCTTGTTCGATCCCGAAAAAAGTCCGCCCGTACTTTTGCGCGCCGGTGATCGGGTGCATTTCCGCATGATCACGCGCGATGAATTTGAATCGTTGAAGCGTTAAGCGGCACTCATGAGCGTAGTTGTTGAGCGCGCCGGCTTTTTTACCTCCGTGCAAGATCTCGGCCGCGCAGGTTTTCGCGAGTTTGGCGTTTCGTCAGGCGGCGCGCTGGATCTCTTTGGGTTGCGCGTGGTGAACCTGCTGGTCGGCAACGATGAAGGCGCGGCTGCGCTTGAGATTACTCTAGGTGGTTTGCGTTTGCGCTTTGAGGACGAACGTGTCGTCGCGTGGTGCGGTGGCGACTTCGATGTGCAAATCGGATCAACCCCATTGCCGGCCGGTCACGCAGCGCATGTGCAAGCCGGTGGAGAAATGAAATTCGGCCGGCCTCAAATTGGTTGCCGCTCGTGGCTGGCCGTTTCTGGCGGAATCGATGTGCCAGCCGTCCTAAGGAGTCGTTCCACAGATTTGCGTGCACAGTTCGGCGGATTTGAAGGGCGCATATTGCGTGATGGAGATGCTATTGCACTTGGCACGCGGCCGGGGTCATCGACCCCAGCTACAACTATTTCTTCCTGGACCGCGCCGCACGACTGGATCCTGCCAGCAAGGCGCGATCCGATTTTGCGTTTCGTTCGCGGTTCTGGTTGGGGCTGCTTTCAAGCTTTGACGCTTCAACATTTCGCCAGCGAAGCATTCGCTGTTTCACCGGATTCCGATCGCATGGGCGTGCGTCTTGAAGGTCCAGAACTGAAGCGAGTCGATGAGGGTGATCTAATCTCCGAAGCAGTGGCACCCGGTACCATCCAGGTTCCGCCGAGGGGGAAGCCGATTTTACTTTTGGGAGATTGCCAAACCATCGGCGGTTATCCGAAAATAGCACATGTGATCACTGTTGATCTTGGCGTTGCAGCACAACTTCGCGCTGGCGATCACCTCCGTTTTTCCCAAGTTTCTCTCACCGATGCGCACCGGCTCTTGCTCGAACGCGAACGTGAATTTCAGCGTTTCCGCGTCGGTATTAGTCTCCAAGGCTCATGAAATTATCTGTCGATCTGAACGCCGACCTCGGCGAAGGCGCGGGTCACGATGAGGAACTGTTCGAGCTCATCAGCTCGGCAAATATCGCGACCGGTTTTCACGCTGGCGATTCCGATTCGATGCACGCTGCAGTTTCTGCGGCGAAGAAGCACGGAGTCGCTGTCGGAGCGCATCCAAGTTTTTTCGATCGAGAAAATTTCGGACGCAAGGAACTGCAGGTAAGTAATCAAGAAGTGTTCGACGCTATGGCTTATCAGCTCGGAGTTTTTCAAGCGATCGCCTCTGCCGTCGGCGTGCGACCGAACCACGTCAAACCGCACGGCGCTCTTTATAACATGGCCGTGCGCGATGACAAACTGGCTGATGCCGTCGCGCGGGCAATCGAATCGGTCGATCCAAAGTTAATTCTGTTCGCGCCCGACAAAAGCGAGCTTGCGCGCGCCGGCGAGGCGCACGGGCTGCAAATCGCACGCGAAGTTTTCGCCGATCGTAATTACTTGAATGACGGATGGCTGGTTCCACGCACGCGGCTGGATGCGTTGCTCCGTAATCCAAACGAAGCCGCTGAGCGTGTCCTGCGGATGTTACGCGAAGGCAAAGTGCGCTCCGTCGAAGACCGCGACGTCGATGTGCGCGGCGAAACGATTTGCGTTCATGGCGATACCCCCGGAGCAGTTGAATTCGCACGTGAATTGCGCTCACAACTTGAACACGAAGGCGTGAAAATCAGCGCGCCGAAAAATCAGTTATGAGCGACAACATCGACATTGAAGCTAGCGCGGGACAATGGAACCGGCGCGCCCTCGCGCCGGAGGGCCAGGCGGTCCGGCCCGAGGGCGGGCCGTCTGCAAGGCGACCGAGTGCATTTCGCCATTTGGCACATGTGCCGTCGTTTCGCGAAAATCCGATTGTCTTCTTAACAGCATGCACTTATCAGCGACGCAAAATTCTTGCTTCGCCGCAATGCGAGAAGATTTTGCGTGAAATCTGGCAACGCTCTGCCGATCACGATGGCTGGTGGGTGGGACATTACATCTTAATGCCCGATCATCTGCATCTTTTTGCACGACCTGAAATCGGTGCACGCCGCATGGCGGATTGGGTGCAGATGTGGAAAAGCGTGAGCTCCAGGCGCATAGCGGCAGCGCTTGCGATTAAGCAGCCAATCTGGCAGCGCGAATATTTCGATCGATATCTTCGGTCCGTCGAGAATTACTCAGAAAAGTGGCATTACGTTGAACAAAACGTAGTGCGGGCGCAGTTGGTCGAGAAGGCTGAGACGTGGCCGTATCGCGGAACAATACATGATTTGATGTTCTAAATGGAGCCGGCTTGTCCCGACAATGGAACCGGCGGCGAGGTGCGCCTTGCGCGGTCCGAGGGCGGGCCGTCTCCACGCAGCGAGCGGTCTCGGAGCGACACTGGACTGGTACGCGCGCTTGGACCGGTCGACGCCACCATGATCGTGATGGGTTCCATGATCGGCTCGGGGATTTTCATCACGTCGGCCGAATCGTCGCGGCTGAGCGGCGCGCCAGGCTGGCTGCTTCTCGCCTGGGCTGTCGCCGGTTTGTTAACAATCACTGGGGCGCTTTGTTGCTCGGAGCTCGCAACCATGATGCCGCGAGCGGGCGGCGTTTATATCTTTCTGCGCGAAGCATACGGAAAATCCATCGGGTTCCTGTATGGCTGGACTTTGTTTCTGGTAATTCAAACCGGGACTATCGCGGCAGTGGCGATTGCATTTGCAAAATTTCTCGCCGTTTTTGTCACGGCAGTTTCGCCGGAAAATTATTTTGTGACGCCGATTTCATTCGGCAGGTACGCGATCAGTCTTTCCACCGAACAACTGGTCGCGATTGGCTTGATTGCGTTGCTGACGTGGACGAACACGCGCGGGCTTGAAGTCGGCAAAATTGTTCAGAACACATTCACTTTCGCAAAAACGGCCGCGCTCGTTGCTGTGGTCGTAATCGGCCTTTCGTTAGGCTGGAACGCGAACTCTGCCGCGCTGCGATCGGCCTGGTGGGACTCATGGGCAAATGGCTGGAACCCGCAGATCGCTCAGCCCGGCTTCACGTTGGCCGGCGGCCTCGCTCTCGCCCTGCTGTTTGGAGGATCGATGGTGGGCCCGCTCTTCGCGCAAACCGCCTGGACGAATGTCACGTTTATCGGCAGCGAAATTCGCAATCCGGGAAAAAATCTTGTGCGCGCTCTGGTGGTGGGATGCGGCAGTGTGGTCGTTCTTTATGTGCTGGCCAATCTTGCATACATCGCTGTGTTGCCGTTTTCGGAAATCGAGCACGCGCCTCAGAATCGGGTGGCCGTGGCCATGATGAATGCCATCTTCGGTCGTCCCGGTGCGATGTGCATGGCAGCAGCAATCATGATTTCCACGTTCGGTTGCAACAACGGCCTGATTCTTTCCGGAGCCCGCGTTTACTACGCGATGGCGCGCGACCGTCTGTTCTTCGAAAAAGTCGGAACGACTAACCGCTTTCATGTTCCAGCGGCGGCGTTGGTGGCACAGGGTATCTGGACCGCGCTTCTAACTTTGCCGCGCACGGTGACAACTGACTCTACGACACATAAGGTCGTTTACGGGAATGTTTACAATCAACTGCTCGAGTACATCATCTCTGCGGATTTGCTCTTTTATCTTCTAATGGTTGTTGCCTTGATGATCTTGCGACGCACGAAACCCGATGCAAAGCGCCCGTACCGCACCTGGGGTTATCCGATCGTGCCGATTAGCTCGATCTTGCTTGCTGTATTGTTGATTGTTGATCTTGGCTTCCTCGCACCCGAAACTTCGGGAATCGGGATTCTCATCGTCTTAACCGGCGTGCCGGCATACTTTTTCTGGCGCAAAGTTGCTGCGGCTTAAACAGGTCCAGTTCGCGTTTGAGACGCGAAACCTTTTTGTATGCCTGCAAAATCAAAGAAACAGCAAATGGCAGCCGGCGCAGCGCTCGCGGCCAAGCGCGGTAAACGCTCCAAGTCATCGCTTAAAGGGGCGTCGCGAGGAATGTACAAATCGATGAGCAAAGCGGAGCTGCGCAGAATGGCCAAGACCAAGCGCAAGGGAAACCGACAAAGAAGAAGCGGCGTTAAAAATTTAGTCGAAGCTTCGGAGGCGGGAGGAATGCTCAGTCCTTTTGCATTATCTCCATCACATCTTTCAGCGGCTGCGTGCTCACTTTGCTGGACCCCGTAAAGGGATGGTCGAGGACATAAATCAAAAATAGAATCAACGTGATCGTCACGGTCAGTGTAGTCGCAATGATGTATTGTGCCCTGATATTTTTCATTCCGAAGAAAAACGTGTACGACACCGTGAATACGCCGCCGACAAGTAATACTAGCCAGACTGCCTGTGGCACTGTGTCGTTCCCCGCAAATATTCTAAGCCGACGGTACTGAGCGAGATCGTTCAACCGCCTTAATGTCTCGGCGTAGAGCTCTCTGTTGGAAATCGATTTCTCATCCATCTGATAGAATGTCGTCATAAGCTTCGGGAGCACTCCGGTGGAATGAAGGCTTATTTCTCCCTGGGACATCCGTTTTAGCTCATCGCCATCGACGGCAGCGGCGTAATCCATTAACGCCTGCTTTATTGTTTTACTGGCAGGATCGGGAAGTGCTTCTGCGCTGTGAAAAATATCAGCGATCTCGTTAGCTTCCATTTCCAGGTTTTTTGTGGCGTCGTCGTATCCGCCCCATGTAATAAACACAACGAACGCCACCATCACGCCGTAAAAGAGGCCGAAGGCATTGAAAATGATTGCTGCTACCTCGTGGTTCTCCTTTAGTACTTCCGTCGGATACTTCTTTCGCACCAGATAAAGGCCTGCCAGGACGACGGACGCCGCAACCACGGAGACGGTCAGAAATGAAAGCGGTACTGGCCAATTAAGGAGAAATTGCATGGGCTCTTTTCAGGTTCTCGCCAGAATTTGCATCGATTGTCGAGAGAAAAGAAGCGATTTTCCCGTAGCCTGTTGTAGCCGCGTCTCTGTGAGACGCGCAAGGAGCGTTACAAAACACCTCAGCGATCAGCGCTTCGCGCAGCGAAGCGGCTACGACAATGCCCGCGCGGCAAATGCACGGAAGATCCGCAGGAGTCCAATATCATATTTGTTCCCAAGGAGCGCGCTAACATCGCCAAGTTTTCCATCGCTGACCTTCTGGAATGCGACGCCAATCTCCTTTTGCTGCGCGGGAGTGAAGAAGCGGTCTCGTCCGACGAGTTCGCCGCTCTCGACCGCAGCGGCCAGATGCCCATAGATCGTGCTCCGCACAAATCCGCGTGCGCGAGAAATATCCTCCACCGATTCGCCGCTGCGAAAACGCCGAAGCGTTTCTCTTTGGCTGTCATTCAAGCGCGAACGACGCAACGGACGCAGAGAATCGAGACCGCTGGAGAATGTCCGGCGCGAATTGGCGGCGAGATAATTTTTGATTTCGCTGAGGAACACCTCAGCAAAGTCCTTCAGCTTTTGCTCGCCCACTCCGGGAATTCGGCGAAACTCGGTTGCGGTCGTTGGATAATTTTTCGCCATTTCGCGGAGCGATACATCGGAGAAAATGACATATGCCGGAACGTTGCGTTCGTCCGCCACCTTACGGCGCAGACTGCGCAAGCGCTCGAACAATGCTTCGTCGCATTCGATTGCCCCCACGCGAGTCTTTTGAGCCCGCGATTGCGAGACAACTTCGATCTGCTTGGTAAGGGTGATCGGTGTCCGGTGACGCAGGGCCTCCCGGCCAGTTCGTGTAAGCGCCAGCGTAGCGAACTTTCCGGGCGCGCATTCGATGAGACCCAAGCGCAGCAGCTCGCGACCGATCGCCTGCCAGGCATCGCGTTTCAATTCGCGGCCAATACCGTAAGTAGACAACTCATTGTGGCCTCGTTGCCGGATCGCTTCTGTGTCTGCGCCACGGAGGATATCGACAACGTGATTCAGCCCAAATCCGAATCCGCTTTTCGCATGTATGCGATGGACGCAAGAGAGAAATTTTTGCGCCGGAATTGTGCCATCGAATGTCTCGCGCGGTGAGAGACAATTGTCGCAGCCTTCACACGACGGCTTTGTATATTCTTCGCCGAAATATCGGAGCAAAGTCACGCGCCGGCATTCGCGCGTCTCGGCGTAATGAACCATTTGCTGGAGCTGCGCCCGGGCGATCCGCGCTTCGCTCTCGCTCTTTTCATCGATGAAATGAAGCTGCTTGGCCACGTCGCTTGCGCTGAACAGCAGCACGCATTCGCTTGGCAAGCCGTCCCGGCCGGCGCGCCCTGTCTCTTGATAATAGCTCTCCAGATTTTTCGGCAGGTCGTAATGCACGACAAAACGGACGTTTGGTTTATTAATGCCCATCCCGAATGCGATCGTTGCTGTGATCACGCGGACGTCGTCCCGTAAGAACACTTCCTGATTTTTTGTGCGCTCGGAACTCGTTAGGCCCGCGTGATAGGGTTTCGCGCTCACGCCATCTTCGTTGAGATTGCGGGCCAGTGAGTCGGCGCTCTTTCGGCTGGCGCAATAAACGATGCCGCTCTCATTAGACCGGCTGCGGATGAACTCGAGCAATTGTTCGTAGGGCGCCGTTTTTGGAACAACACGATAAGTGAGATTTGGGCGGTTAAAGCTGGCGACATAACAGCGGGCCTCGCGCAGCTTCAGCTGCTTGATGATGTCTGCCCGCACCCGCTCGGTAGCCGTTGCAGTAAGCGCCATCAATGGGACGTCTGGAAAATGCGTTCGCAATTTCTTGAGCTCGCGATATTCGGGCCGGAAATCGTGGCCCCATTCGCTGATGCAATGCGCCTCATCGATGGCAAACTGCGCGATGTTCCAGTTCATCGCGCGCTCTAAAAATGTGTCGAGCATCAGTCGCTCGGGCGCGACGTAAAGCATTCGGTACTCGCCGCGATGCAGCCCGCGCCAGCGGGCGACTGCGTTCTGCCGGTCCAGCGTCGAATTCAAGAACGTCGCCGAGATCCCGCTGGTTTGCAGCGCATCGACCTGATCTTTCATGAGCGAAATAAGTGGCGAAACTACAATGGTCAGGCCCTCGCGTATCAACGCCGGCAATTGAAAACAAAGCGACTTCCCGCCGCCCGTTGGCATAAGCACAAATACATCGCGTCCAGCAAGCGCATCGCTGATTATCTCCCGCTGCAACGGCCGGAACTGGTCGTACCCGAAATGGGTTTTTAACGTCAGGGCTGGATCCATTTGTTCTTGTTCTTCGCTGTCGTCTGTTGTCGCAGCCAAATCCATTGCAGCGAGCCGACTCGGTCGGGAACACGACCGCTCACTTCTGCTGCTTCAGACGAAAACCGTCAGCGTGCGCGCCGTAGCCACTCGCGTACTCGACTAATCCAACTCCTTTTTTCCAAACGACTTTTTTGAAATGACCGGAGGGATGGCTCGCATCGTAAACGCATAGATCCCCTTTGAGACTAATTGTTGTTTTCCATAAGCCATCTTCGTAATTGAAGCTGCCGCTGGTGATTCCGTAAATTTCGCTTCGCTCAAATTCCGGCGGCTGGTCCAATGCTGAGATTTTCTTAACGGCAGCGTCATTATCTTCTTCGTTGAGCAGGACGATCTTGTCGTCCGTGACGATGAAATAATCCGGCCGAATTTCACGCTTCTTCGGCGCCCGCGATTTGAGATCGGTAAATTCGATTTTGAAAATCGCGCCCCAGGGCATCTTGGCAACGCGCGTTGTAATCACTCGCGCAGTAAGCGGGATTTCTTCGTGCTGAATCTCGTCGCCCCACTCAGTCCCACGAAACTTTGCGGAGACCGGCTTGTCGTCCGACGCATCGAGAAATGAGTTTGCCCCATAAACAAAAAGGGGCAGCAAGATCGACATCGTGGTCGCGATTCGAAACCAGTTCACGGTAGTATCTTAGCGATCACAGGATCGGCAATGCACGACTTTTTCCAATCTGCGCAGCATCGCTGGCTGCTTACTGCCTAGTGTTCGGCGTCTAAGAGCGCGTCGAGTTTCCGAACCTTGGTTAGCTGATCGTTAGTGAGGCGGCTAATCCGCGGCGTGCCACGCCGCAGCCCCACCCGCCGCTTGTCTCACCGGAGCCTGGCGCATAAGCGGAAGCTTTAGAAGAGGTGGCCTGGCGCAGGCGGGTTAACAAAATCTCGATTCCCAGAGTTTTTTTGCAACGGCAGCCAAAATTTTCGGAAGTAACGGGTGAACGGCAGAGGACAATGACGAAGCACGAATGGCCCGTCGTCGCCGAGGCTACAGCATGACAAGCGAATGACGAAGGAATTATTAATGACGGAACCTAGACTGATGAAAACTCAGAACACCACAATTTCCATAAGGCGAATGGTGATGAACTTTTCCGCAATCCGTCCGGTGAAAGCGCTCACATTATCGGGTGTGCTTGTTTGCCTGCTGATTTTGCCCCAGCCAAACGATGCCCAGGAGCCTACCAAGTCCGTCCAGCAGCCAGAGACGCAGAACGCAGGCCTGGCGGAAAAGATTCGCGACATTTCCCCGAATAAGAAGTTTGCCATGCGGATCTCGTACGATGCCGAAATGTACCGTCAAATGTTCCCAGCGGCGAAAAGCGACGCTGGAAAGGCTTCTGCCGCACTCGAACGAGGGATTAAGGAGCAGTATTTTTCCGCTACGATCAAAGCGATCGAGTTGGTTTCGTTACCAGAGAAGTTGGTCGTCGCCGAGCTTCCATGGGACGGCAGCGCGGACCAAACAAGCCTTACTTGGTCTCGGGACTCGAATTGGTGCGCATTTTACGCTAGCACCGCGCGGTGGGGTCTCACCTGGATTTATCATCTCCGCGACGACAAATTGGTGCCGGTAAGCGAAAGCGTGCAACCGGGAGTCGACGTCGAAGGCAGCGGGCGCAAGACTTGGGCCACGCCGCTTGAAGTCGATGTGGAAGGCGACGTGCGCAGGGAGTGGCTGAAACCGATACGCTGGGTAAAACCCGGTCTCCTGTTGCTTGAGCAATCGGTCATCTTTCGCGACGCCGACGCTGGAGAGGCTACCTATCGGCTCACAGCTGCCTTTGATGACAAGACCGGCAAGTTTCAAATCGTCTCAAAAAAGAAAGTTCCATCGAAGGAGTAGTGACCGTCGTGTTCCTAGAATCAGTACTTCGTATATTTCTCGTCGCCGGAGTAGTTGCCTTAACGCCGGTGATCTCGCGAGGCGATTCGGAGATTGTGGTCGCGATCCGTTACCTACAACCGAAGGGCACAAGTCATTCTCATCTTTACCTGTACCGTGAAGACGGAAAGCTCTTGCGACAGTTGACCAACGACAACTCCGGCCAAGACAGCGATCCGATTTTCGCGCCCAACGGAGAAACGATTGTTTTCACCCGCGAGAAACCAAACGACACGCGCGAATTCTGGAGCATCGAGCCGCGCGGCACGAAACTGAAGACGCTAGACGCTGCGCCCGACTGGTATTCCGCAACCAAAAGCTCGCCACCGAACACTCATAGCGGAGAGGAGGAGTCACAAGAGCCTACTGCGACATCGCCGCAGGAAGCTTCCCCTTCGCCTGCCGCGAGACCTGAAGGTGCCGAACAAGCACAACACCAAAGTGCGACAGCGCTCGATGCTGTCTCTGACGCAGAAGATCGCCCGCCAGAGATCATCAAGGCTCCTGATGGATCGGGCGAAATCTTCTGGCGTAAAGGCAAAGACAATGAAGCGCCGGAGGAGTCGCTCAACTGGGTGATGTGGTTCCGTGATTTGAAATCGGGCCAGGAAAAGGAGATCGGGAGCCTGCCAGCATTCCCTTCGTTCGAACCGCTGCAAGTTCGCCGAGGCAAAGATGGGCAGTTTCTGTTCGACGGTTCGGCGCGGTTCGTATTTTTCAGCACACATCTCGACAGCCAATCGGGCAGCACAGTAATGGCTTTCGATTTCAACAAGCGAAAGCTTATCCGGTTATCACCGAATTGGGCGTCCCCGATTCCGCTTCCCGGGGAAGCCGCGTTCCTCACGCTCACCGAAAATCGTTACGTGCAGATTCCCGGCACAACAAAAACAGCGATTTGCTCGTACCTCGAACGCTGGGGAGCAAATATCAAAGAAGATTGTTTGGAGAAACGTTGGGCTGCGAACATCAAAGCAGAATTTTTCGAGGACGAATCCTGGCGCGACTTCGGAGATCCGATTTGCGCAGGAGAACCGGAAGTGCGTTATGCGCGCAACAACACTGCCGCAATCTGCTATGGCGCGTCGATGTATCGGCCTGGAAAAAATCCGGCTGTCATTACGATCGGCAGCGCAGCGGACTAAGATTTATGAAAAAAATCATACATCTCAACGGAACCTGGATCCCGGCGGCTACCGCCTTACTTTTGCTAACTGCTGCGTCAGTAGGTTCCGCCGAAGTGCAAAAGAAATCAGCGGCATCGAGTCAGACGAACTCGGACGCCCTCCTTGCCGCTGCCATCAAAAACATGAGCGCTGGTGTGTGGTCGGTGAACGGCACTGTCAGTTTTAAGAAAACAATCAAGTTACACGGACTTCTTTCCGGTGAGGATTTTGATTTAACAATGGAACCCGGCGTGAAACCGGGCGTGCCGATGCGGAGCATCGTAATCAAAGACAAGGCCTGGGTGTGTTCCGATGGGGAGACCTGGCATGCCGGCAGCCCGGACGATCGGCTACTCTACAATTGGGCGCATACTCCGATCATGGGCGGCCGGTTACCTACTTTTGAGAAGGTGGGCACCGAACAACGCAATGGTCAGACTTTACTGCACATACGGCTCAAGGTTCCGGAGAAGAAAGTGGATCCAAAACAGTTGCCGCAATATTGGCTGGTCCTCAATTCCCAGGGGCAACCCCAATACATCGGCCACACCGAGATGCCGGGCTTCTCGCAGGCGTTCAACATAGTGATTTACGGCTCGTTCGATTACGCGCCAGCCAAAGAAGGAATTACGCCGCCGCCACTCGGAGCGCCAGTTGATGAGAAGGTGCATGGTTTTAATGACATCGAGCAACACAAGTTCGACTGGAAAGGAAAAATCGTTCGCGTCGAGGTGACTCCCAAGCTTTTGCAATCGGAACAGATTGGCGAGGACACTTATCGTGCCTTTCTCGAGGACACGGCAACGCCAAACTTTTACGGCAAAATTGAATTTCCCCACGATGCGTTGGTGAAGGTTGGGTTTCTCAAAAACATCGTGAGCGGTGCGCACGCCTGGGGAGAACTGGAAAAAATGGGCGCGCTGGCTCGAACCGAGGGCGCACCAGTCTCCTTTTACGTGGAGGTGATTCCAATTGGCGAGAAGCCCGCGGCAAGAGCCGTCGCGGTCGGCGCGAAACTCATTCGCGATGCCGACGGAAGCGTGAGCTACAGCTGGTAACCTTTTTGCGCGCATGAAGAGCAAAGACTTCAACTAGCTGGGGAAAGATTCCTTATGAGACGAAAATTTATCGGAATTGCTGCAATTTCACTCCTCGTTCTGTCGACCTCCCGAGCGCAGGACGCGAAGATCGTTGCTGATAACCTCGAATACAGCCGCGAGTTTTACGCTGGCGTTCACTTCTCCGCGATTGCAACCTTGCCGCGCTCATTTGCCTACGATCGGTATCCGGCCGACGGACCCGAACGCATTCGATGCGATGACGGCACTTTTGCGCACCAACACGGAAAGCCGTGGCTGAAGTCCAATGATTGGGGCGAAACCGGCAAGCCCGCGTCCAAGGACATCGCTCGAAAATTCGACGGCTGGGTGAAATTAATCGAGGCAGCGTTCACTGTTGCAGTCCCCCACGTAAAGCTCGCCGGCAAATCTGAAGAGGACGGCCGCTTCCAATGGGTATTCGAAGCGCGGTCGCAAAATCCGAAGGGACTTCCGACGCGGTTGACATTCGCGAAACCGACTTACGACAAGAATGAGAGCGTATTGTTGCACGAATTTTCGGGATCGCTGCGGCTGGAAGGCGACAAAGTTGTTGCCGCTGGCGCGGGCAATCCGGCGAAGTTCAGCTTCGGTTACCTGATCAGTGCGCAAGGATTCGAGCTTTCGGAACGCGCATGGGAAAATCTGGAAACGCCGAGAGCCGAAGAAGGCAAACCGCCGCCGTCATTCCCTACCATCGGTCCGAAGCCGAAAGACGCGCAAGGGTACGTTGACCGCGCGAAGGCCAGACGCTTCAACGGTGACGCGAACGGCGCGATCGCTGATTTCAGCCGCGCACTCGAGCTCGATCCGAAATTGACGTCGATTTACTACGACCGCGGGATCACCAACATACAAAAGGGCAACCTCGATGGAGCAATCAGCGACCTGAGCCACGCGATCGAGCTCAGCCCGAACACCGCCGATTACTATAATGACCGCGGCCTTGCGAAGCTGAGGAAGGGTGATAACGACGGCGCAATTGCCGATTTCACACATGCAATCGAGCTCGACCCCAAAGCCGCGCAGATCGCCTACCGCAATCGTGCGCTGGCCAGGAACCAAAAAGCCGACGCCGACGGTGCGATTGCCGACTATGATCGTGCGATAGAGTTGGACCCGAAGAACGCGAACGCCTACAACAGCCGCGGCCTCATCAAGAAAGCGAAGGGCGACCTGGACGGCGCGATCGCCGATTTTACGAAGGCGATTGAGATCAATTCGAATCTGACGGTCGCTTATAAAAACCGCGCCGAAGCAAAGCGCGCCAAAGGCGACGCCGCCGGCGCAGCCGAAGATTTTAAGCACGCGGGTGGACCCGATTCAGGAGAGTCGCAGCCGCGCAGCAACGAGTCCGCCGCGGAGTTGAATAATCGCGGAAACGAAAAAGGAAAGAAGGGCGACCTGGACGGCGCGATTGCAGATTTCAATCGCGCGATCGAGCTCGATCCAAAAGACGCGGTCGCCTATTTTAACCGCGCTCACGCGAAACGGCTGAAGAAAGACGCAGCTGGCGCGATTGCCGACTACACGCGCGCGATCGAACTTGACCCAAAGTACGCCGAAGCCTATTTCAACCGCGGCAACGTCAAAGCGGACGGCAACGATTTGGATGGCGCGATGGCTGATTACAATCGCGCGATCGAATTAAAGCCTGATTACGCTTACGCTTATTACAACCGCGGTGTCGCCAAGGGAGAGACGGGCGATCGGACTGGAGCTGCTCAGGACTTCAAGAATGCCGCGAAGCTCGATCCCACATTGCGGGAAAAAAAGAACACGAGCGCAGCAGCAACCGCAGAAGATTTTTTTAATAGCGCCAAGGCCAAAAAGGCCGCTGGCGACCTGGATGGTGCTATCGCCGATTACAATCGCGCCATCCGACTCAATCCGAAAGAGAGCGCAGCGTACAATAACCGCGGCCTTGCCAAAGAAGATAAGGGCGATCTAAACGGCGCGATTGCAGATTACAGTCGCGCCATCCAACTTAATCCGAAGGACGCTTTCGCGTACAATAACCGTGGCAACGCCAAAGCTGGTAAGGGCGACTTTGACGGAGCTATCGCCGATTACGATCGCGCCATCCGACTCGACCCAAAATACGCCGATGCCTACTACGACCGCGGCCTCGCCAAAAAGAAAAAGAACGACTTCGCCGGAGCTATCTCCGACTACAATCGCGTCATCGAACTCGATCCGAAATTTGCGAAAGCGTACTGCGATCGCGGCGTCGCCAAACGGAGAAAGGGAGATCTGGATGGGGCCATCATTGACTATGATCGCAGCATCGAACTAGATCCAGAGTACGCGGTTGCCTACCACAACCGTGGCAACGCCAAGGATGAAAAAGGCGACTTGGATGGGGCAATCGCCGACTACACGCGTGCCATCGAGCTCGCTCCGAAATATGGCGATGCCTATTATCATCGCGCTCCAGTCTGGGTCAAAAAGAAGCAGTATGATGCCGCCACCAAAGATCTACAGAAAGCTATTGAGCTCGACCCCCAAAATGGACACTACTACCTGGACCTGGCCTGGTACCAGCTTTTCAACCGAAAACCCCGCGAGGCGATTGCAGCGTCTCTCAAAGCTCTGGAGCTCTCGCCGGACGACGCCATCGTGATTAAGACTAACCTCGCGCACGGTTATCTGTTCGATAATCAATTCGACAAAGCCAAAGCCATCTATCTGGAAAACAAGGACGCCAAAATTGCAGATGACAAACGATCCTTCAGCCAGGCCGTGCTGGATGACTTCAAAGAGTTTCAGGCGGCGGGTATTACCCATCCTGATATGGAGAAAATCAAAGCCCTGCTGACTGCGAAAGGAGGCGCACGATGAGCATGCTGAAGAGAGACGCAAAGCTCAAATCGCTTTCGATTGCTGCCGGCTTGTTAGCTAGCTATTGCCTAGCCGTTTCGCTCAACGCTGATGAAACCGTCACCTGTCAGTCGCCCGATGGAAAATTCGCGCTGCGTCACGTTTACAGTGATCGAGAGTCATACAATGGAGATACCGCCATTATCGAAGTGGCGACGCGCAAAACCGTGTTGCCGTTGGATTCGAACTGGGAAATCGGACACCTGAAGTTACTGTGGTCGAGCGACTCCCAACGCGTTGCCTACTGGGCAGCGAATGCGAAAGGCTCCTCGACCCGAGTTTTCTTTCGAAATGGCACGTCCTTCAACGAGATCAAATTGCCTGAGCTCCCCTCGCCCAAACTTCCGGCGAATGCGGCAACTGAATCCGGCACAGACACGACGAAGAGAGTCGAGCCGATGCAATGGCTGAAGTCCGGCGACCTCGTGTTAGAAAGCGAGCTGCTAAATCCAGCGTCGGGACGGCCGGCGTCGAAAACTACGATTGCGTTCGATCAAAACAATCAATCGTCAGTTCGCAATGTGGAACAAGAGAAGGCGTCGATCATCGATTATTTTTTGCTCTTGCCTGAGGAATTTGAGGGGCCGCCGTTGGATTGGCTCGGGTATATGCGAACGGGAGGCAGTCATTACGTTTGCGACACCAAACCTCCGTCCAACGTTATCGATGAAAAGAACGGCTACATGGAATGCGACGGCTGGGACGCACCGGGTTTTCAAGTGGCGCTCTTTCGTCATCGCGATGGACGACCACTGCTCGCTCTTTGCTCCGGCGAAGTGGAAGCAGACGATTCGGTTACTAGTTCGGTTTATCTGCACTTTTTTGAACTGGGCGTCGACAAGAAGATGCACGAGATCAAGCGCTCGATTTTTCCGATTGCTGACAGCGGATACGACCCCGACCGCGGGAAAGAAAAAGGCAACTGGCTATTCGATCTGCCGCGAGAAGGCAGGACGGTGGTAGTCCGCGCTCGAAAGAGTGGAAGGGTTTTGCACAAGTTCACCTGGGACGGCGAAAAATTTCAGGCAGAAAAATAGAGGGAGTAGGATTTTCATGAGAAAGAACATCAGTGTCGGTTTTCTGTCGGTCTGCTGTCTCGTGTCGGTTCTGCCAATGTCGCGAGCACAGGACGCGAAGCTTGCGGCGGAGAGCTTGAAATACAGTCGCGATTTTTATTCGAAGGTTCATCTCGTCGCGATAGCGAACTTGTCTTTGGGCTCGGCAGGAACGGCGGAATTTAAGTACGACCGTTACCCGAATGGCGGACCGGAACGAATCCAGTGCGATGACGGTGAGTTCGCTCGGAAGAATGGAAAGACTTGGCTCAAATCGAGCGACTGGGGCGAAACCGGCAAACCCGTGGACGCACAAACAGCCAAGCGATTGAACAACTGGGTTGGCTTAATCAACGCCCGATTGAATGGAGAACCCGCATCCAGTGATCCGAGCGAGGGTGCAACCGTGATGAAGTTTGTGGGCAAAGAGGATCAAGGCGAGCGGGAGGAATTTGTTTTCGAAGAATCCAAAGAAAAGCCGAGAGCCAGTACCTATCCGCGCGTCAGTTTCGGAAAATTTAAGAACGAGAAGACCGATCATGTGTTGCTTTCGGAATTTTCCGGTCCGATGCGGCTCGGCGGACATGATGCACAGGTAAAGATCAGTTTCAGCCACCTGGTCGCGGTTGAGGTGCAGGAAACGCGCATGGTTTGGAACGAAAAGGAGAAGCGTTATGTCCAAGCCGATGACAACAAAGATGCCGAATCGTCTCCTCCGCCATCGTCACCAGCAGAAGAAGACTCTGGTGGGGAGCTCGTAAACCGCGGAATCGAAAAAGCTAAGAACGGCGACTTAGATGGGGCCATAGCCGATTTCAATCGTGCGATCGAAATCGATCCAAAGGATGACGCCCCCTATTTCAACCGCGCCCAAGCCAAATGGCTGAAGAAGGACACGGCCGGCGCCATTGCGGATTACACCCGAGCTATCGAGCTCGGGTCTACGAACCCGGCTGCTTATAACAATCGCGGCAACGCCAGAGCTGAGAAGAACGACCGGGATGGCGCGATTGCGGATTACACACGCGCAATCGAACTGAAACCCGATTATGCACGCGCCTACTACAACCGCGCTACGGTGAAGAAGGACAAAGGCGATAAGAAAGGGGCTGAGGCGGATTTTAAGACTGCGAAGAAACTCGATCCGGAATTGGCCAGGGAAAAGTCCGCTGCCGATTCAAAGAGCAACCGTCTTTCACCATCGCCTGCACCACCAGCCGCCAAAGGATCTTCAGCGGACCTCGTGAATCGCGGGATCGAAAAAGCGAAGAAGGGAGACTTGAATGCGGCTCTCTTGGATTTTTACCGCGCGATCGAGCGCGATCCCAAAAACGCGGTCGCTGCCCGGGGAACAATCTTCAAATTTGCGCCCGACGGTAAACCAGTTAACTACAGGAACACCCGACACCAGGCCGCCATTGACTTTGGCGCATTCGACGACGGCATTCTTGCTCTGCTGCGGAAAGAGAAAGGGGAATGGCGGGTCGTCATCTACGCCATCGGTTCAACAGACTACCCGGCGCCAGATTGGCAGCAGAAGTTCAAAGCACCGCGAATGATCTTCCCGCATTTAATCTCCGAGAACCAAGTCAAAGAACACCACTGACAAATGACAAAATCGTTTTTCATGTTCGTCGCGATCGTAACCTTGCTTTTACAACCGAGTCATGTTTGGGCATGTGCTTGTTGCGCCCATCCAGGTGAATACCAAATCGATTTCGTCAAACTTGACGGGTACAAACTTGGTGTCATGAAGGGAATCCGTTTTGGCACAAAGGCAGACCTGTGGACAGGCGAGGCGGACCCAGAGGTAGCCGCTAAAGGCCTGGCTCACCCGGCGGATACCTACTCGCTGAGTGGCTCGCTCGTCGGTAACGTGTGGAAGCTGACGTTCCGTA